>NZ_JBIWMA010000002.1:40456-721060 GCF_044766465.1 Streptomyces sp. NPDC102259
CCCCCCCCCGCCCCCCCCCCCCCCCCCCCCCCCCCCGCCCCCCCCCCCCCCCCGCGGGACGGCGTCCATGAGCAGGTCGAACATGCGGCCCAGTTGGTCGCGCCCGTCTGTCGGCGAGGTAGCGGTGAGCATGCCGACGAGGATGATGACGACGTCCTCGGCGTGAACGTCGTCGCGCAGCGTCCCGGCGGCGATTCCGGCGGCAAGAATGGTTCGCACAGTTGCGGAGAGCTGTTCACGTGCCGGCGACACGGTCCCGGCGCCGGAGGCGAGAACTGCCCGTAGGGCGTCTGCGGTCTCTCGTCGTGTCATCGCGTAGTCGGCGAACTGGTCCATCCAGCTGCGTAGGGCCTGGGCCGGATGCCTCGTGTGCAGGAGCGCCTCGGCGTCGGCACACAGCTGCGCCAGTTCGTGCCGGTAGATCGCTTCGACCAGTGCTTCCCGGGTGGGGAAGTGCCGGTAGAGCGTGCCGATGCCGACCCCCGTGTCCCGCGCGATCTGCTTCATCGACACCGGTGGTTGTCCGGAAGTGAACGCATGGCGCGCGGCGTCGAGCAGGCGGGTGCGGTTACGTGCTGCGTCCGCGCGGATGGGCTTGGGCGTGTCGTGGCTCGGCATGATGCGGAGGGGCCTTCGGTCATGGTGCTGCGAGTCGGAGGCGCCTGCTCCCTGCTGGAACCGTGCGACGGGCAGCGGGATGTCGCCGTGCGTGCGGGTCGCTCAGGTGGCGAGCGTGTGCGGGAATCCGCCCGGGGGAGCCCCGCTCGCGCCGTGGGTGAGGATCAGTGGGGTGGCGCGGGGCTCGGGTGGGCGGACGCGAGGGAAAGGGGATGTCCTGGCCGGCGGACTTGCCTGGTGGTGAAGTGCGGCGGTTCGTGCAGCCGAGGAGAGGAGCTCACGGCCCGACGAAGCCGCCGTGCACGGTTTCGCGATGACGCCCGCTTCGTGGGTGGCCGGGCTGCCGTCGAGGCATACCCGACCACCGCAGGGCGCCTGGTGGGGCGGGGCCGGAACCCACCAGGGTGCCGCGGCGCCGACCGGGGTCCCTGTGGGGCGCCGGGGCCGGTCGTGCCGCGGCAGGAGGTGATCAGAGGTTCTCGTTGACGCGGCCGATGTACTCGCCCAGCTCGTACTCGACGTCGAGGCCCTTCTCGGCGACCAGCGCGCCGAGCCCGACCGCACGCGCGGCGAATCCCGGCTGCGTCAGTGTGCCCGCGAACTCGCCGAAGGCGGCGACCAGGTGGGCGTCCGGCGGCAGTGTCGCCCGGTTGACCTGGGCCTTCGCGGTCGCCAGTGCCTGCCGGTCGAAGGAGGCGAGGCGGGCGACCGTCGCGTCGACGAAGGCGTCGAGTTCCGCGTCGGGCAGGGTCCGGGTCACCCACCCCCAGCGCTCGGCCAGGTCGGCGTCGTAGTCGGCACTGGTCAGGATCGCCTCCAGTGCGCGGTCGCGGCCGATGGAGCGCGGGAGCCGCTCACCGCCGCCTCCGCCGGGGACGATGCCGATGCCGACCTCGGGCTGGCCGAAGAACGCCTTCTCGCGGCTGGCGTAGCGCAGGTCGCAGGCGAGGGCCAGCTCGTTGCCCGCGCCACGGGTGCGACCCCGGATGGCCGCGATGCTGATGAACGGAGCCTTGGTCAGCCGCAGGACCATGTCGGTCCAGACCGGGTTGTCGTCCTCGTGCTCGGGCTGGGGGAGGTCGGCGGCAGCGGCGCCGTCGTAGTGGTTGACGAAGAAGTCGGGGAGGTCGCTGTCGAAGACGACGACCTTGATGTCCGGGTCGTTCTCGAGCTCCTTGACGATCTTGAGCAGCGTCACGGCGGATTCGGGAACCACCAGGTTCGCGGGAGGATTCGCGAAGGTGATCCTGGCGGTCCGCGGGGTCGTCCGCTCCAGGCGGATCGTGCTGGGCTGGCTCATGGCGTGGTTCCGTTTCGTAGGGGGCTTGCGTGGCTGTGATCGCGTCCGATGACCACGGGGCTGTTGCGTCTGGTGCGGGTGCCGCCGCCCTGTCCGTCGGCGCCGCATCGGCCGCGGTGGGCCCGCACTGTGTGGCATGTGGTGCGCGCCGTTCGGGCTGATGACGAGCGCCGAGGTGGCCGCCTTGCCTGTCATGGCCGTGCGCTTGTCGTTCGCCACTGGCCGAGTCGCTGTCTGTACCCGTTGCTCGACCCGTTTGACTTATGAGCGTAATGCAATAAGCCGGGAAGTGCTCGGCAGGCAAGAGACGCGATCCGCGGGTGAAGCACCAGCCGGCCGCGTCGGGCCTGGGGCGGACCGGCGCGGTCAGGCGGAAGGAATGACGATCGGGGTGCCGAACAGGTAGAAGTTGCTGATGTCGATCACGAAGGGAGCCGCATAGGTGGGGAAGCGTTCGATGATGGCCTGCTTGTAGGCCTGACCATCGTCGCCGAGGAGCTCACCGGCGACCTTCAGGTACTCGGCCATCTCCGCGAAAACGGCCTGTCCCGCGGGCAGTCCGTGTCCGGGCAGGATCGTGTCGTAAGCCGGGTCGGCGAGTTCCTGGAGGATGACCTGCCAGCGGTCGATGTCGTGGTTTCCGACGAACACATGGGTCTTGTGGTAGACGACGTCCTGCGCCACCAGCACCCCGTGCTCGGGCAGCCGGATCAGTAGTTGGTCGGAGGTCTCACCGCCGGAAAGGGCTTCGAAGGCGAAGGGAACGCCGTCGATGACCTCGGTACCCGGGGTGACCAGAACGGTGGGGGCCACGTCCACTGCGGGGACCGGGATGCCGGTGGGGTCCTTGAGGTCGCCTCGCGCCGCCATCTGATCGCGCGTGACGGCCATGGCGTGAATGGGTGCGTTGAAGCGGGCCGCGCCCTGGAAGTGGTCCGGGTGCTCATGGGTGATGATGAGCCGGTCCAGCGGTTTGCCGAGTTCCCTTGCGTATGCGACGACCTCGTCAGCACCCGTGATCGCGATCTGGCCGTCCACCGCGACCAGCCGGCCCGGGGTCTCGATCAGCTGGGTGGTGACGTTGATGTTGTCGTCGGGAGCCATGTAACTGTGCACCCGCACGTCGCCCTTGTCGATGATGGTGACGGTGCCCCTCATTGGTCCACTCCTTCTGGTGTCCTGCGCAGCCGGGCCGTTGTCGGGCCTTGTACGAGTTCTTGTGCCGGGCGAGCCACTGTCCTGCCGACGCTCCCGATCCCGGCTCACCGTCGCCATGTCCTTGTCGCCATGTCCTTCTCCTGCGGTGAGGCGCGAGTTCACTGATCGCGCCCGACGCTACGAAGGAAGCGCGGCAAGCGGATCCGTCACCGTGTCCGTCACCGTGTCCGTCAAATACGGCCCGGTGTCATGGAACTCGGGTTGCGGCAGTGGCTCCGGGCGACCGCAGCCCATTAGGCTTTCAAGCAAATGGACCTGTACGGACGGCGCCAGGAGCAGGCAGCCCTTGACCGGATCCTTGACGGTGCCCGTCAGGGATTGGGAGCGAGCGTGATGTTGTGGGGTGACCCCGGCATCGGTAAGACCGCCCTGCTCGAATACGTGGCTGAGTCGGCCGCCGCGGACTTCACCGTCCTGAGGTGCGGGGGCACTCGCCTCGAGTCACAGCTGGCCTTCGCCGCACTGCACGAACTGCTGTGGCCGGTGACGGAGCGGATCAGCACGCTCCCGGAGCCGCAGGCCAACGCCTTGAACGGGGCGCTCGGTACCAGCAACGATGCGGCGGACCGGTTTCTGATCGGCGTGGCCGTACTGACGCTCGTCGGCGAGCTGGCCGGCAAGCGGCCGGTTCTGATCGTCGCCGACGACTCCCAGTGGCTGGACGAGCCGTCCGCCCAGTGCCTGGCCTTCGTCGCTCGCCGGCTGCGCGACGAGGGCGTGGTCATGCTCCTCACCGGCCACGACGATCCCGTCGAGAGCCCCTGGGAGAAACTGGCGGCGATGGAGGTACGCGGGCTGGACGACGACGACGCACGGCTCCTCGCCCGTGCCCTCGCCCCGCACGCGGACGAGACGGTGATCCGCCGCACGGTCCGCGCGGCGGCCGGAAATCCGCTGGCACTCCAGGAGCTGCCCACGTCCGAAGCGGCCGGCGACCTCTCGGCGTATCCGCTGGGCGACGACCAGATCTCCGTCGGGCCCCGCCTGCGTCATTCCTTCCACGCCCGGATCGAGAGGTTGTCGGCGCCTGCCCGCACCGCGCTTCTCCTCGCCGCCGCCGACGACCGCAGTGACCGGGACACCGTGCGCCAGGCCGGTGGCGTGCTCGGCCTCGACGCGGCCGCGTGGGACGAGGCCCAGCACTCGGGCCTGCTCACCACGGGCTCGGGCGGGCGGATCCGCTTCCGCCACCCGCTCATGGGGGCGGTGGTCTACGACGTGGCGCCGCCCGTGGACCGGCAGGCTGTGCATCACGCTCTCGCCTCCGTGCTGAGCGGCGAGCACGCCGGCGAGTTGCGGCCCTGGCATCTCGCCGCAGCTGTGGAAGCCACGGGCGGAACCGACGAGGAGGTGGCCCGCCTGCTGGAGGAGTCGGCCCGCCGTGCCTGGGCGCGCGGCGGCTGTGCCACGGCTGCCCGTGCCCTGCAGCGTGCGGCGAGGCTGTCACCCGCCGCGGACGACGCGGCACGGCGACTGTCCTACGGGGCGAGGGCGGCCTGGGAGGCCGGACAGGTCGATGCGGCGCGGGGCATGCTGGAGCGGGCGGAAGGGATGTCCTCCGAAGCCACGGTCGGGGAGCTCAGCGAAGGGCTGAGCGGGCTGATCGAGTACGCGCACGGCGATCTGGGAATCGCCTGCCGTCGGCTCCTCCGGGACATGGAGCGGGTGGCCGACGCCGGGCAGGCGTTCCAGCTCGGCAGCATGGCGCTGCGGGCGGCGTGGGCGGCCGGGCACGGCGAGCTGCAGCGCGAGGCGCTCGAGCGGCTCGCGCGGCGGCTCCCGCAGGGGAACTTCCCGAACGCCGATCTGCTGCCGTTGCTGCGCCAGTGGTGGACGCAGGACCTGAGCGACGGAGCCGACGACAGCGACCAGGCCGTGGCCCCCGACGCCGAGGTCCTCAGCCGGCTCAGCGGCAGTTCCTGGTTCCTGATGCCGCCGGCTCCGGTGGCGATCGCCTGGGGAATCGAGTCCGCCCAGGAGGAGGCTCTGCGCTTCGAGATCGACCGGCTGCGGCCCACGGACCGGGTGACCGCCCTGACCCAGACGCTGGCAGAGACGGCTGCGCTGGGCATCGCGCAGGGTTCCTGGACGTCGACCGCGGCGAACGCCCTGGAGGGGCTCCAGGTGGCCGGGGAGATCGGTGACGACCACCTGGCGTCGCAGTGCCGCAACTGTCTGGGGTGGCTGGCAGCCGTCCGAGGCGAGGAGTCGGCCGTCGCGGACTACGCCGCCCGGGCCTTCGAGGTTTCCGTGCCGCGCAGTGTGCGCCTGCTCAGCGCCGCCGCGCAGTGGACCCTCGGCATGTCGGCGCTCTTCGCCGGCCGGGCCGAGGAGGCCTTGGACTACCTGGTCCGCCTGACCGAGGGCGGACACCACGCGGCGCACCCCACCATCGCGGTGCTCGCCGCGCCGGACACCGCCGAGGCCGCCCTCCAGGCAGGACAGCGGGCGACGGCCGAGGAACAGGCGCGGCTGCTGCGACGCTGGGCCGAACGGACCGACGCGGCGTGGGCGATCTCCGCGACGCACCTGGTCCATGCCCTGCTGGCGTCGGGGGCGGATGCGGAGAAGCAGTTCCGGCTCGCGCTGGACGTCCCCGGAGCCCGGTCGCGGCCCTTCACCTACGCCCGCACCCGCCTGCTGTACGGCGAGTGGCTGCGGCGGGCCCGCCGCCGTACCGACGCCCGGACCCAGCTCGCCGAAGCCGCGGAGATCTTCCGGCGACTGCACGCGGCGCCCCTGCTCGCCCGCAGCCAGGCCGAACAGGAACTGGCCGGGCAGCACCTGCACCGCGACCTCGCACCGGCCCGGGACAGCGCAGCCGTCCTCACCCCGCAGGAGCTGAGAGTCGCACGGCTCGCCGCGCAGGGGCTCACCAACCGGGAGATCGGGGCACAGCTGCTGATCAGTCCCCGCACCGTGGCCCATCACCTGGCCAACGTGTTCCCCAAGCTCGGTATCGTCTCGCGCGCCGACCTCGCCCGCATCGACTTCGGGGACGGGTTGCACCTGATCGGCTGACGGGCCGCCTTCGGCGCTGGACCGGGGCCCCGCTGATGCCCAGCGCTGCGCTGGGCGGAGTTCGTCGCCGTTCACACCCGGGGCGTCCCACTATGCGGTGATGCCCCGGCTGGTGGCGGCGGCACCTCCTTGCGCACGACCGCCAGATGTCATGGCCCGGGCTCGACGGCCTCGCGACATGTCGCCCTCGCCGGGAGAGCAGCCTGCCGTCCAGTCCACCCTCCCGCAAGGAATGGCGTACACCTCGCTCGACCTCACGGTGAAATGCCTGCGGCGGATCACCGTGGACACGGGCATGGTGCGTGCCATTGGCACAGTTGTCAGCGAGGGCCGTCAAACCGCCCTCGCCCAGGCGCGTCTCCGACCTCCACCGGAACGACAACTCGACGGCTCGTCACCGCGACTGAACCGTCGCCCCCCATACCTGACCAGTGGAAATGCATCCGCCTCCCGGCCTCGTTGATCATGATCAGCCGCCGCTGCAGCCGGCGGTCGCGTTCCCTCTGGTACGCCGCGACAGCCTGTTCCGCCGTGCGATCGACAAACTCGAAGCCGATCGCGCTCAGGGTGACCGTCGTCGCGTTGATCAGCTCCTGGGACGTGGTGACACGGGCTGTCTCCGAGTAGAGCTCATGAAGCACACCCGCGTGGACGAGCCGATAGATGCGAAGAAGCTGACTTATCGGCACCCCGTGCTCGGCGAGGCGGCAGGCGAACTCGATGGCGGCGGGTGGCGTCCCGACGTCGGTCATGTCAAGGTCACGCTCGAGGAAATCCAGAACGGCGGTGACGTGTTCGGACAACGCCAAAGGCGCCAGAGCGGCGATGTCCTCGTACCCCCAAACCTCAGGAAGTTCGCCGCGCAAGCGTTGCAGCACCACGTCGACCACGTGATCCGCTCGCGGGGCGAGCCCTCGAGCGAGGTCGCTGAGGAAGGCGCGGGTGTCGGTTCCCACACTGGAAATGTACCCCCGGCCTGGTCGACGAGCCGTGCCGACGCCGGTCCGGTGAACGCGCCCGGCGTCGGCCGGGTCGAGAGTGTCGGGCGTTCACGGTGTGTGACCGGCGCGGCGGAGAACGGGGCGCAGCACCTCGATGACGCTGGGGTCGTCCACCGTGGAGGGAATGGGTTCGTCACGGCCGTCGGCGATGCCGCGCATCGTCCTGCGCAGGATCTTGCCCGAGCGGGTCTTGGGCAGGGCGGCGACGACCGTGACGTCCTTGAGGGAGGCGACGGCGCCGATCCGCTCCCGCACGAGTTGGACGAGTTCGGCCTCGACCTCGGCCGGTTCGCGGGTGGTGCCCGCCTTGAGGACGACGAGGCCGCGCGGGATCTGTCCCTTGAGTTCGTCGGCGACCCCGATGACGGCGCATTCGGCGACGTCGGGGTGGGCGGCCAGGGCCTCTTCCATGCCGCCGGTGGACAGGCGGTGTCCGGCGACGTTGATGACGTCGTCGGTGCGGCCCATGACGAAGACGTAGCCGTCGTGGTCGATGTGTCCGCTGTCGCCGGTGAGGTAGTAGCCGTCGAAGGCGGACAGGTAGGAGGCGAGGTAGCGGGCGTCGTCGTTCCACAGGGTGGGCAGCGCGCCGGGTGGCAGGGGGAGCTTGACGACGATCGCGCCGTCGACGCCGGGTGGCACGGGCTGCCCGGTGGGGTCGAGGACGCGGACGTCCCATCCGGGCAGCGGGCGGGTGGGGGAGCCGGGCTTGACGGGCGCGGCCTCGATGCCGACCGGGTTGGCGACGATGGGCCAGCCGGTCTCGGTCTGCCACCAGTGGTCGATCACCGGCACACCCAGCAGGTCGCCGGCCCAGTGATAGGTCTCGGGGTCGAGGCGCTCGCCGGCGAGGAAGAGATAGCGCAGGCAGGAGAGGTCGTAGCCCGCGGTGAGCGTGCCCTTCGGGTCCTCCTTGCGGATGGCGCGGAAGGCGGTGGGCGCCGTGAACATCGTCTTGACGCGGTGTTCGGCGGCGACGCGCCAGAACTGGGCCGCGTCCGGGGTGCCGACCGGCTTGCCCTCGTACAGCACGGTGGTGGCGCCGGCCAGGAGCGGGCCGTAGACGATGTACGAGTGTCCGACGACCCAGCCCACGTCGGAGCCGGTGAACATGGTCTCGCCCGGCCCGATGTCGTAGACGGCCCCCATCGACCAGTGCAGGGCGACCGCGTAGCCGCCGCAGTCGCGTACGACTCCCTTGGGTTTTCCGGTCGTTCCGGACGTGTAGAGGATGTAGAGGGGATCGGTGGCGGGGACGGGCACGCAGTCGGCCGGCGCGGCGGCGGCGGTGAGGGCGGCCCAGTCGAGATCGTCGGGACCCAACTCGGCCCGCTCCTGAGGGCGTTGCAGGATCACACTCTTCTGGGGTTTGTGGACCGCGAGTTCGATCGCCTGGTCGAGCAGGGGCTTGTATGCGATGACCCGCGTGCCCTCGATGCCGCAGGAGGCGGAGACCACCACTTTGGGGGCGGCGTCGTCGATGCGCAGGGCGAGTTCGTGCGGGGCGAAGCCGCCGAAGACGACCGAGTGGACCGCGCCGATCCGTGCGCAGGCCAGCATCGCGACGGCGGCTTCGGGGACCATCGGCATGTAGATCACCACTCGGTCGCCGCGCCCCACGCCGAGTCCTGCCAGCGCTCCGGCGAAGGCCGCCACCTCGTCCCTCAGCTGCGCGTAGGTGTAGGTGCGGCGGGTGGCGGTCACGGGTGAGTCGTAGACGAGCGCGGGTTGTTCGCCCCGGCCGGCTTCGACGTGCCGGTCGAGCGCGTTGAAACAGACGTTGAGTCGCCCGTCGGGAAACCAGCGGTAGAACGGGGCGCCCGAGGAGTTCAGGGCGCGGTGCGGAGCGACATCCCAGTCGATGCCCTCGGCCACCTTCAGCCAGAAGCTCTCCCGGTCCTCGGTACTGGCGCGGAAGACATCCTCGTACGTTCCCATCGCGCACTCCTTTGTGGCATCGAGGGACGGTGGTGGGGCGTGCGGAACAGTGTCGGACACAAGTACCGCATGCCGGCCGGTATGCGGAGCAGGACGCCGGAGATCGGCGACCTGTCACCGGCAATGTCGGTGGTGCGGCGGCCCGGCCGTCAGGTGCAGCTTCTGCTCACGCGCCGAGGTGCTTGTGGAGCCACTGGCCCACCTGCTGGATTGCCTGATCCACCTCGGGTACCCGACCGGCGCCCAGGACGAACGAGTGCCGGCCGTCGGGCAGCGGGTGGACATCGGAGGTGACCTTGAAGTCCGCGAGTCGGCGGCCGAGCTGGGCGCCGTCGTCGGCGAGGGCCCAGCAGACTGCCGCGGCAGACACCCGACGGGGCCGGGAGGAATCCGGAGCGCCCCTCGCGAGCGGACCCTCGGGAGCCATGCGGGCGGATGCTGTCCACGACAGCCGGTACGCCGTCGGTGCAAGCGTGTCCGGTCGCGTCTCAGTCGTTGCCGGGCACCATCGACACCACGACCTTGCCGGCCTTGGTGCGGCCCTGCTCGACGTGCGCCATCGCCTCGAGTGTCCGGTCGAAGGGGAAGGTGCTGTCGATGACCGGGTGGAGCTTCCCGCTGTCGTAGAGGGCGCCGAGTTTGCGCAGCTGGGAGCCGTTGGCCTGCATGAAGAGGAACTGGTAACGCACGCCCAGCGCCTTCGCCTGCTTGCGGACCTTGCGGCTGAGCGTGTTCATGACCAGGCCCAGGAAGGAGGGGGCGCCGAGCTGCTTGGCGAAGGCGGCGTCCGGCGGGCCGACGACACTGATGGCCAGGCCGCCGGGCTTCAGCACGGTCAGCGACTTCTCGAGGTTCGCCCCGCCCAGGGAGTCCAGCACCAGGTCGTAGCCGGACAGCACCTTCGAGAAGTCCTCCTTGGTGTAGTCGACGACCACGTCGGCACCGAGGCTCCTGACCAGCTTCTCGGACCTGGTGTTCGCGGTCGTCGCCACGGTGGCGCCGAGGTGCTTGGCCAGCTGGATGACCGTCGACCCGAGGCCACCGGCACCGGCGTGGATGAGCACTTTCTGACCCGGCTTCACGTGGGCACGGTCGACGAGGATCTGCCAGGCGGCCAGGGCCACCAGCGGCACCGCGGCCGCCTCCTCCAGGGAGAGGGAGGCCGGCTTGGGTGCGACATCGTCCGCGTCGATCGCGATGTACTCCGCGAAGCCTCCGATCCGCAGGTCGCGCGGGCGGGCGTAGACCTCGTCGCCGACCTTGAAGCCGTGTACGGCGGAGCCGACCTGTGTCACGACGCCCGCCAAGTCGTGGCCGAGCACGAACGGGCGCTTGTACTTCAGGAGCTGCTTGAACTCCCCGTTGCGGACCATTTTGTCCAGCGGGTTGATGCTGGCGGCGCTCACTCTGATCAGGACGTCGCGGTCTCCGACCGTGGGCTCGGGTACCTCTGCGGCGCGCGCGCCGTCCTTGCCGTACTTCTCGACGACGAATGCCTTCATGCCGGCCGCCTTTCTGTGTGGGGTGGTCGATGTGATTCTTCGCGCAGGCCCCCCTGCACGCCCGTTTCTCGCGTGCGGCCGGGTTGATGTGCTGGTCATGACGCTACCTACTGAGTATAGAAAAGTAAACTCAGGTGGGGTTAGGATCACTCCTATGGAAGCGAGGACCGAAGCACTTCAGTACGCCGGAATGGACCCCCGTCTCGACCGGGACATGTCGAACTGCTCGATCGCCCGGACCCTTGAGGTCGTGGGTGAGAAGTGGACGATCCTGATCCTGCGCGAGGTCTGGTACGGCTCGTCCCGCTTCAGCGACTTCGAACGCGTCCTCGGCTGCCCTCGCAACCTCCTCGCGACGCGGCTCCGGATGCTCGTGGAGGAAGGGATCCTGGCCACCGAGACCTACAAGGAGCCTGGCGCGCGGAGTCGGCCGAAGTACGTGATCACGCCCAAGGGCATGGACCTGGTCCCGGCTGTGATGGGGCTCCTGCAGTGGGGCGACCGTTACCGCGCCGACCCGGAGGGCCCGGCAGTGCTGGCGCGACACCGTGGATGCGGTGCGCACGTCGACGCCCAGATCCGCTGCGAACGGGGCCACGCCGTGCAGGCGGAAGACATCGAGAGCATCCCCGGCCCGGCATTTCGGATGAGGCCCGCCGAGTGACTGAGCGCGGTTGCGCCGGGGGCTCGTGGTGGGCTCGGTCTGCCGAGGTGTGCTCGCCGCGTCTGGCCCGGGCCTGGCGGAGACGGACCTTCGTACGGTTGCCGCAGCGGGACATGCAGCACCAGCGGCGGTTGCGGGCGGAGGGAGCGGTCCAGGAAGCACGACCGTCATCGTGGATCGGTGAGGTCGCGTCCGTCTCAGCGGGGTTCAGGCGACAGGCGGGCGCCGTTGTCGGAGCCGACGGCGAGATGCTCCGTCGGCCGGCGCAGTCTGTTGCCTGAACCCCGAGGGGCTCAGCGAGGGCTCCGACCGTTGCAGCCGCAGCGATTCACGACCCGCCTCGCTTGGCGCGGAACGAGGTGCGGCCGTTTCGCCGCACCATGGCGAGGGTGGCGGCAAGGCTGCCGCGGTTCAGGTCGGGGTGCAGGCCGTTGCCGAGGCGATGCAGCTGGTCGGTGTGCCAGCTGATGTCCAGTACCCCGTCCAGGACCTTGAGGTCGGTGATCTTGCCCAGCAGGGTTCTCATGCCGTAGCGCGCCTGGTGTGCCGTGAGTGTCTCGGCCTCCCCTTCGAGGATGAGCCGGGCCGCGTCCGGGGTGGTGATCGCCGGCCGGCCGATGCCGACCACGTCGCATTCGCCGGCCTGCACGGCTCGCTGCATGGCATCGCGGGTGCGGAATCCGCCTGTGACGGCGAGTGGGATGTCGCCCACCATCTTGCGGACGGTGCGGGCGTATTCCAGGAAGTACGCCTCGCGTGCCCTGGTGCTGGGGGCCGCCGAGCCGCTCATCGCCATGGACTCGTAACTACCGCCGCTGACCTCGATGAGGTCGACGCCTTCGTGGGCGAGCGCGGCCAGCACGGCCTGGGACTCGTCCTCGGTGAATCCGCCCCGCTGGAAGTCCGCCGAGTTGAGTTTGACGCCCACCGCGAAGCCGGGCCCGACGCGGCCGCGGATGCGGCGGACGACCTCGAGAGCGAAACGCATCCGCCGTTCGAGGTCGCCGCCCCAGCCGTCGTCGCGCCGGTTCGACAGGGGTGACAGGAACTGCGAGATGAGATAGCCGTGGGCTGCTTGCACCTGTACGCCGTTGAAGCCGGCCGTTTCACACACGGCCGCGGCCGTGGCGAAGCGCTCGATGATCTCCTCGATCTCGGCCGGTCGCAGTTCGCGCGGTGTCGTGGCTCCGGGCAGTTTCGTCGGGATCGGGCTGGGTGCCACCGGCGTGTGTCCGAGGGCCAGGGGATTGGCCTGGCGGCCGGGATGGTTGAGCTGCGCCCAGATCGCACCGCCCGAGTCCTGGGCCGACTTGGCCCAGCGAGAGAGCGCGTCGAGATCACGCTCGTCCTCGATGACGATGTTGCCCGGTTCACCGAGCTGTCCGCGATCGACCATGATGTTGCCGGTGATCATCAGGCCGTAGCCGCCTCGGCTCCATGTGGAGTACAGACGGCCCAGGCGCTCGTCGGGGGCGTTGTTCTTGTCCCCGAGCGATTCGCTGAGCGCCGACTTCATCAGGCGGTTGGGCAGTATCTGGCCGTTGGGGAGAGTGAGGGGGGCATCCAGCGTGGTCATCGGGGCCTTCTTCGGTGTGGTCGGCGCCAGCCAGGGCGGCGGTCAGGGGTCCGGTTCGTCGGCAGTGCGGGTCGGCGGGTCGTCACAGGAAGGCCGGAGGGGGCTGGTAGCCCTCGAGTTCTCGGCCGAGGAGCTCGGCGAACTTGATGGTGGTGAGGTCGCCGCCGCTCGGACCCATCGCCTGGAGCCCGACGGGCAGGCCGTCTCGGCCGGTTCGCACGGGGATGGTCGTCGCCGGAGAGCCGGCCACGTTGGCGATGGCGCTCCACTTGACCTGGTCCCAGTAGGGGCGAGACCGCTCGTCGACCTGGATCCGGCGTCCGAACCTGTCGATCGGTTTGTTGTGATGCGGGGGTGCCGTGGTCGGTGTGACCGGCATGAGGAGGACATCGAAGTCCCGGAAGAACTCGGTCCACCGCTGGCGCAGCTCATGGCGTGCCACGTCCGCCTGGAGCCAGCTGTAATGGGACTGGAAAGTCCCTCGCAAGGCGTACAGCGCCTCTCCACGAGGATGCTGGACCAGACGCGCGAGGAGCGCCGTGTTGGAGGCGGCTGTCAGCCCGGATCGGTCGTAGGTGAACGCGCCGAAGAGCAGGCGCAGGAAGATGTCATGACTGCTCGCCATGTCACCGGGGAGGCCGGGCGGCCGCAACTCGACCTTCGCGCCGGCCGCCTTGAGGGCGCTCAGGGCGTCGTCCATCGCCGTGGCGACGTCGTGGTCGACGGGGCACGAGGGGTCCTCCGGCCACACCGCGACCCGGAAGCCGTCCAGTGAACTCGCCCTGGGTGGTGCGAGGGTGTAGCTGAAGCCGCCGTCACGCTCGGGCGGTCCCACCGTGGCGTGGAGGACGGGGACAAGGTCGCGCGCCGCGCGCACCTGGGCGCCCGCACAGGCGAGGTCGATCTCCCCCCACCGCCCGACACCGGGTCCGCCCGGCACGTGGCCGATGAGCGGGATGGACCGCCAGGTCGCCTTGTGTCCGTAGAGGCCGTTGAAGTGTGCCGGGATCCGGGTGGACCCGCCGATCTCCGAGCCGAAGTCGAAAGCGGTCAGCCCTGCGGCGGTAGCCACGGCGCCGCCCCCTGCGGAGCCTCCGGACGTGCGTGCGGTGTTCCACGGGTTGAGCGTTGGTCCGAATACCGGATTGTCCGCCTGGACATCCTGGTTCCCCGCGGGCATGTTGGTCTTGCCGATGATCACCGCACCCGCGGCACGCAGCCGTCGCACCGCCTCGGCGTCCTGTTCGGGCACGTAGTCCCGGAGGTGGGGCCGGCCGCAGACGGTCCGCAGACCAGCGGTCTCGTAGCTGTCCTTCAGCGTGATCGGCAGACCGTGCAGCGGGCCGAGTTCCGCCCCGCTCGCGCGCTTCGCGTCGGCCTTCCTGGCCGCGCTCCGCGCCCGTTCGACATCGAGGGTGACGATCGCGTTGAGCGTCTGGTTGTGGGCGTCGATGCGGCTCAGGTAGACCTCGAGCAGTTCCTCACTCGATACCTCACCCGAGGCCAGCGCACTCAACTGGTCCACGGCTGACTGGAACGGGAGATCACGCACGGAGAGCCTCGTTTCTGTAGGTGCTGATGTGGCGGGCCCGGAAGCCGAGAGGGGCTGGTGCCCCTCGTGCAGTGCCGTGGCGGGACATCACTCGGCCTGCTGTTTCGATTGCGCCCGAAGCGTGACGGGAAGGTGCGCCGAGCGTGCATGACGGGTTGAGGAGCGAATCCCGGGGCACATGAGACGCGGCCGGCGCATGTGAAGCCCGCTCCAACGGCATCCGACCAAGCTCAGGACCCGAGGAAGCCGAGCGCCCTCGCGACGAAGTCCTCGTTGTGCTGGAAGATCCCCCCGTGGCCGGAGTCACGGTAGAGAGGGACAAGTTCGCTGTTGGGCAGACGAGCGGCCAGGTCGATCGTGTTCTGGCTGGGCACCATTCGGTCGTTCTCACCGTTGGCCACGAGGACCGGTTGGCGGATTGCCGACAGGCCTGACGGTGTCTGGCGGCCCCATCGCCTGACGGCCTTCAGCTGGGCGCGGAGCGACGGCGGCGAGACGTTCTTGTCGCGATGGTCCGTGCGCTCCTTCAGCCGTTCCAGGAGGGCGCGCCCGGCCTGCCGGCCGCCGGCGGTGTCGGTGAAGAAGAGGGAGAGCAGCGGGTCCTGGCGGGTCAGGGCGCCCTTGATCGTGGCCTGGATGGCCAGCGCCGGGACCTTGTCGATGCCGGGCCCTCCGGCGGGGCCGGTGCCCGCGAGGATGACCTTGCGGACAAGGCGCGGTTCCTCCGCCGCGATGACCTGTGCGATGAAGCCGCCCATCGACAGGCCGAGCAGATCGACCTGGTCGAAGCCGAGGGCACGGATGAACCGCACCGCGTCGGCGGCCATCTTTTCGATCGTGTCCGGCGTGGAGCCGCCCGACCCGCCCACCCCGCGGTTTCCGAAGGTGATCACCCGGCGTCGTGCGGCGAGTCCGTCGACGACGCGCGGATCCCAGTTGTCCAGGTTTCCGGCCATGTGAATCAGGAGGATCAGCGGCACGCCGTCCTCGGGGCCGAGCTGCCGATGGACGAAGTCCACCCCGTCCACGGACACGGAGCGCGTCGGCGCGAACTTGTACGACGTTCGTGAGGGAGGTGAGGAGTTCCGCGATGCCCTCATGTCCGGGTCCTTCTGGTAGGGGTGTCAGGCCGGTCTCGGCCCTCATGGTTGTTTCCGATGTCTGCACGTGGACTGCGTGTGCTGTTCGTCCCGGGCTTCCCGACGCTGAAAAGTGCTCTGCTTCGGCAGGGCTGCCGACAGATGGCGGCAGCCCGGTGACGAGTGCGCGCCGGGCATGGTGGTGCGGTGTTCGTCGCTCACTTCGCGTCATGGACGCCGGCGTGACGGGCGCCAGTCTCGGCACCAGTCTTCCGCCAATTGAATTACATTCATAATCTTAAGGGGCTGGTCGGCGGCCCGCAAGGGAACTCTTCTCCCGTGTGCCATGTCTCGTTTGTGGATGCGGCGCCCGTCGGTGAGGCGGGTCTGCGATCGAGCGGCGCTCGCGGCTTCACGTGAAGACGCTCGACCCCTGTGGTGAGAGGTGACGAGTCGTGGGGTCAGGCAATGTGCCGGTCGGTGGCGGCGGGCGCCATGGGGCGCGGATGATCGTGCTTGCGGGGGAGCGGCTGCTGCCACGAGGGTGGGTGCGGCAGTCCGAGGTCCTCCTCCTCGTCGGGCTCATTCTCTACGCCCAGCAGATTGAGGGCGTTGCGGATGCCCTGTTCGAGGAGTTCATCGGCAAGTCGCTGGTCGGTGAGGGCTCGGGAGAGCTGCAGCGTCCCGGCCATCATGGCGTAGGCGCTCAGCGCCCTGGTGCGGGCCGAGAGCGGATCGACGGGCGCCAGGCGGGCGGCGATGCCGTCGGTGACCACGAGTACGCCGTCCGTGTAGGCCTGCTTGGTGGGGTCGGTGCAGCGCCCTATTTCGTCGAGCAGGGCAGCGGACGGGCAGCCCTCGTCAGGGCTGTTGCGGTGCCGAGCGGACAGGTACCACCGCACGATCTGTTCGAGTCCGTCGCGACCGGGTGCCGCGTGCGCGACGATGTTCGCGTTCTGTGCGTGCAGTTGGTCGGCGACGGCAGCGGCGACGAGCTCGTCCTTTGAAGCGAAGTGGGTGTAGAAGGCGCCGTTGGTCAGCCCCGCGTCCCTCATGAGTGTCGCGACGCTCGAGCCGTCGATGCCGTCCCGCTTGAGCCGGCGTCCGGCCGTCTCGATGATGCGCTGCCGGGTCACCGGTTTGTGCTCGCTCCCGTATCGCACCCCATGCTCCTTCGCTCCCCAGAAGGGCCGTTCGCCCTCCGCCTGCCCCTTCACTGTATGTTATGTCGAACGTAATTCAATGGTGTCGGGATGTGACATGGACTCCGCCCGCATTCCCCGGCGCGTTCGCGCCGCCGATCGTCTTCGGCTTCGGTGACTTCGAACGGGTCCTGGACTGTCCTCGCAACCTCCTCGCGGCGCGCGGCTTTGGATGCTGGTGGGGGAAGGGATCCTCGCGACCGAGACGTACAAGGAGCCCGGTTCACTGAGCCGGCCGTGATGGGGCTGCCGCAGTGGCGTGACCGTTACCGTGCTGACCCGGAGGGGCCGGCGGTAGTGGCGCGACACCGCGACTGCGGTGGGCGCGTCAACGCCCGGATCCGCTGCGAGCGAGGCCACCCGGTCAGGCCAACGACATCGAGAGCGTTCCCGGCCCGGCCTTTCGTATGAGGTCGCCCGAGTGCGCTGATGACTCCTCCGTCAGCTTTCCGTGATCCGGCCGCTCTGCCGTGTACGCGCCTGGTGGAGGCGGACCTTGGTGCGGTTTCCGCAGCGGGACATGGAGCACCAGCGGCGGTTGCGGGCCGGGGAGCGGTCCAGGAAGCGCAGTGCGCAGCGGTCCGCTCCGCAGACGCGTACGCGCCGAATGTCGGCGGACAGAAGGAGGTCGACGGCGTCCTGGGCGATGAGCGCCAGCGCGAGCGTGGGGTCGTCCGCGAGGGGCGCGGTGCCGGCGGGCTCCAGGCGGTCCTCGGTGATGACGAGTTGCAGGGCGGGTCTGGGGGCCGCCGCTGCCGATCGGTTGAGCAGCGTCACGTCGCCGGATGCGGGCAGTCGGCCGGCGGCGACCGCCAGTACGGCCCGGTCGACGCTCTCGCGCAGCCGTCGGGCGGACAGGAGAATGGCCGCAGTGGCGGCGTCGGTGGTCCCCGGTGCGAGCAGACGGGCCTCCCGGAGCCAGCCCATCAGGTCGTCCGGTCCCCGGAGTGTCTCCTCGGGAGTGGTTCTCCACCGGCTTCGGAGGGTGTTGGTGAAGTCCAGGCCGACCCGTCCGCCGTCCCAGATCCACACGTCGTCTGTTGGCACGCCTCTATTCTGCCCGCTAGCTTAACCGTCTAAGAGGGTTAGCCCGTGTCGGGAAGGCGGATCCATGGGACAGCCGACGGTGACGACCGGAGTGACGCAGGTGGACGGGGTCCGCCTGCACTACGTCCGAGCCGGGGCCGGACCTCTGCTTGTCCTGCTCCATGGCTGGCCGCAGACCTCCGACTGCTGGCGGCCGGTGTTGGCGGATCTGGCCGCCGAGCACACGGTTGTGGCGCCGGACCTGCGTGGATACGGCCTGAGCGACAAGCCCACCACGGGTTACGGCAAGCGGCGGATGGCCGCCGACATGGCCGGCCTCGTCGAGGCGCTCGGCTTCGAGCGGGCCATGGTCGTGGGCCACGACCGCGGCGCTCGCGTGGGGCACCGCTGGGCGCTGGACCGTCCGGACCAGGTGGAGCGGCTGGCCGTGCTCGACATCGTTCCCACACGGGAGATGTTTCGCCGTTTGGACGCCTCGCTCGCCTCCGGGTACTGGCACTGGCTGTTCCACATGCAGCCCGATCTGCCCGAGCGCCTCGTGGGGCGCGACATCCGCGGGTATCTCGAGTACTTCTTCGAACGGTGGACCTACAACCGCCACGGACTCACGGTCGATGCGGTCGACGGCTACGTCCGTGCGTTCTCCCGCCCGGGTGCCCTGCGTGCGAGCCTGGACGACTACCGCGCCATGGAGGAGGACACCGCGCTCGACGACATCGACGCCGCCGAAGGCCGCCGCCTCACCATGCCACTGCTGGCCCTGTGGGGTTCCGAGGGGCTGCCTGCCCGCTTGCCGACGCTGGAGATCTGGCGGGACTATGCGGACGATGTCACCGGTGCCGAGATCGCGGAGTGCGGCCACTTCATCCCGGAGGAGCGACCGAAGGCACTGTTGGCACATCTGTGGCCTTTCCTGGCCGGCAAGACGAACCGGTGACCCCCACGGTGAGGGACACACTGCCCCTCAGCCGATCGAGCGCCGACCCGAAAGGCGCGCTGTCCGAGGGGCCTCGACCAGGGTGTGATGACCCCGCACGACGAACGCACCTGTAGGGCAGGGAAGTTGAGGGGCGGCCCCGCCGTAACCGGCGGGGCCGCCCCTCGGTTCGGGCTTCAGGTCGCGACCGCGTCGGCCGGAGCGCTCCCTGCAGCAAGGCCGGCAGCCGAGCTGTCGGCCTTGCGCTGCCGGCGCATCAGCAACGCCAGAGCCGCTGCCAGGGCGACGGCACCGGCTCCGACCCAGAGGGCCGGGACCAGCCCGTCCACGAACTGTGAGGCGGATCCGTAGCCGCCCTGGGCGGAGAAGACCGCGGCCAGCGACGCCACACCGATGGCGCCGCCGACCTCGCGGATCGCGTTGTTGGCGCCGGAGGCGATGCCCTGCTCTTCCGGGCGGACGGTGCCCATGACGAGGTTGGCGCTGGGTGCGAAGAACATGCCCATGCCGATGCCGCAGACGATCAGTGCGGGCAGCAGGTGGGTGTAGGCGACGTGCGGCTCGACGGTGATGGCCCAGAGCCCGAGACCGACGGCGTTCAGGGCCATGCCCACGGTGACGACGGGTGCGCCGCCGATGCGGTCGGACAGTGCCCCGGCCAGCGGTCCGGCGATCATGGGCATGGCGGTCCAGGGCAGCATCCGTACGCCGGCTTCCATCGGCGAGTAGCCGCCGACGGTCTGCAGGTACTGGCTGAGCAGGAAGATCGACCCGAACATGCCCAGGAACATCAGCAGGCTGGCGGCGTTGATGGCGCTGAAGGAGCGGTGGCGGAAGAGGCGCATCGGCAGCATCGGGTGCTCGGTGCGCACTTCGTACAGGACGAAGCCGACGAGCAGAGCCGCACCCGCGATGAAGCCGCCCAGCACCGGGGTGCTGGTCCAGCCGTCGGTGTTTCCGCGCACCAGGGAGTAGACGATGCCGAACAGACCGCCGCTGGCAAGGGCCGTGCCGACGAGGTCGAGAGTCGGGTTCGGGCCGTGGCTCTCGTCCAGCCGCAGCAGGGCAAGCGGGATCAGTGCCAGGCCGATCGGGACGTTCACCCAGAAGATCCACTGCCAGGACAGGTGCTCGGTGAGTGTGCCGCCGATGAGCGGTCCGGTGGCGACGGCGATGCCGCTGGCCGCGCCCCAGACACCCAGGGCCGCGCCGCGCCGCTCGGCGGGGACGGCGGCCGACAGCAGGGTCAGCGTCAGCGGCGTCACGATCGCGGCCCCCACGCCCTGGGCGGCGCGGGCGGCGATCAGTTCCCCCATGCCCGGGGCGAGTGCGGCGGCGGCCGAGGCCGTGGTGAAGATCGCGAGCCCGATGGCGAACAGCCTCCGGCGGCCGAATCGGTCGCCGAGGGAAGCACCGAACATGAGCAACACCGCGAAGGTGAGGGTGTAGGCGCTCACTGTCCATTCGAGGTCTTCGAGGCCGCCGCCGAGGTCCTTGCGGATCGAGGGGAGGGCGGTGGTGACGATCAGGTTGTCGAGCGCGGTGATGAATCCGGCCATGCTGGTGATGGCCACGGCCCAGACGGCGCTGCCGCCCCGAACCCGCTGCTTGCCTTGCTCTTTCATGGCGTTCCTTACATTCCCCAAGAAGACACTTGGTGACGGATCAATGGACGTGGACGCCGGCGGGTGACGGCATGGAGTGCGACAGCGAGCATCGGCGTCGAGTCGGCGCGGTGCGGGTTCCTGGGCGGTCGCTTCTCAGGGGAGTTGCGGGTAGAGCGCGGAGACGCCTCCGGCCAGGGCTGCCTGTGCCTGGCGGGCGGCGTTGTCCGCGAGGATCTCGTAGGCGCCGGCGGCGATGCCGTCGACGGCGATCTTGGCGATGTCGGCGGGGTCGGACTTGGCGCCGGCGACGTCCCGGACCATGTCGGTGTCCATGTAGCCGACGTGCAGTCCGGCCACGCGGATGTGCTGGTCGGCGAGTTGCAGGCGCAGGGCGTTGGTGAGCGACCACTCGGCGGACTTGGCGGCGCAGTAGGCGCCTATCTCCGGGAAGCTGACCCAGGACAGTCCGGACAGGACGTTCAGGATGGCCCCGCCGCCGCCCGCCGCGATCTGGGGCGCGAAGGCGCGGACCACGGAAAGAGTGCCGAAGAAGTGGGTGTCCATCTCCAGGCGGATGTCGTCCGGGTCGGCGGTGAGCAGGTCGGCGCCGGTGGAGGACCCCGCGTTGTTGACCAGGACGGTCACGTCGCCGGTGGCCTTGGCCGCGGCCGTGACGGAGGCGGGGTCGGTGATGTCGAGCGCGATCGGCTTGGCGCCGGGCAGGTCGACCTGGTCGGGGTTGCGGGCGCCGGCGTAGACGGTGGCGCCGCGGGCGAGCAGTTCTGCGGCGAGGGCGCGGCCGAAGCCCCGGTTGGCTCCGGTGACTAGGGCGGTGCTGGTGGAGAGGTCCATGGAGAGTTCCTGGTGAAGCAAGAGGGTGAAGATCAGAGCGCCAATGGCGTGGCCGAGAGGGCCGGAACCATTGAATTACGATCATAATGTTAAGTCGGGCGAGTCGGTGATCGCAACCGCTTCTTCTGTGCGGCCGTCGAGGTCGGGATCCGTACGACACCGAGGGGTTTCGGGCGAGCGTGTCGGGGTCCGGGGCACCGGCCGCGGCGGCCAGGTCGCGCACCCAGGCGCGTACGGCGCGCTTGTGTCCGGCGGTGGGCAGGCGGAGGCGGGGTCGGGTGGCCCGGTGATGCCGATGACGGTCCCGTCCGGCTTCGGCGCCCACAGGGACTTGTCGAGGGTTTCGCCCCCGACCGTGTCGATGACGACGTCGTAGCCGTGCAGGGCCGTCTCGAATGCCTGCTTCTGTAGTCGATGACGACGTCCGCGCCGAGGTTCTTCTCCAGGTCGGTCTTGGTCGCGCTCGCGGTCGTGGCCACGCTCGCACCGAGATGCTTCGCCGGCTGGAGGGCGGTGGTACGAGGCCCTGGACCGGTCGCGGAGGCATGTGATGCTGAAGAGCGGTGCTTTCGACCCCCGCACCACCAGATCCGCCAACGTCCTGTCCTTGCTTCCGGTTTCGATGATCGCGGTCGCCGTGCCGTCTCCCGCGGTGCGCGCGATGCGCTGACCACGCCCGACGCTGCTGACCACGCCCGACGCTACGGACGGTGAGCTGCAAGCGGATCCGTCATCTGATCTGTCATCGGATCGGTCACGGAGACGGCGAAGTTCGGAACGCAGGAGGACGAGTGCTCCGGCGGCAGCAGCCATGAAGCTTCCAGGCGAAGGGACCTGTACGGACGGCGCCAGGAGCAGGCAGCCCTTGACCGGATCCTTGACGCCGCTCGTCAGGGACGCGGAGCGACCATGGTGCTGTGGGGCGACCCCGGCGTCGGCAAGACCGCCCTGCTGGAATCCGCGGCCGGGTCCGCGGCGGCGGACTTCACCGTCTTGCGATGCGGGGGCACTCGCCTTGGGTCGGGGCTGACGTTCGCCGCACTGCACGAACTGCTGCGGCCGGTGACGGAGCGGATCGGCACGCTCCCGGAGCCGCAGGCCAACGCCTTGAACGGGGCGCCTCGGCCTCGACGTGGTCGCGTCGGACGGGGCGATGCACTCGGGTCCACTCACCAAGCGCTCGGACCGTCGCGTCTGCTTCCGTCACCAGTTGATGGGGGCGGGGGTCCACGAGCCGCGTTCTGCTAGTCCGCCGCCTATGTGAGTACGGTCATAATTTAAAAACGACCGGAACTCTTGCCGGGGATCGGCGCTGTAGTCGTATGGTCGTAATGTAAAGAGGTGGGAGCGATCGGGCGGCAGAGTTGCGTGAGCCCCGCCGGTTCAGGAGGTTCACCCTCCCCATCCGAAAGGGACTTCCTGTGAAGTTGCTGGTCGCATCGAAGCTGACGCCGGTATCGGTGGACGAAGTGCGGGAGGCGGAGCAGACGAAGGTCGATGCGGCTGCGGCGCGACACGGTCTGGGTGCCTCCGGTCCACTCGCCTCCTTTGCCCGGTTCGTCCTGTTCGGCGGCGGTGTCGGGGTCGCGTCCAGCGCCGCCGTGGCGGTGCTCGCAGGACTGATGCCCTGGGCTGTGGCGAACGCGCTGATCACCGTCGCCTCCACTGCCCTCGGCACGGAGCTCCACGCACGCTTCACCTTCGGGACAGGGCGTGCCGGATGGCGCCAGCACTGGCAGTCGGCGGGGTCGGCCACGGCAGCCTACGCGGTGACCACCGCCGCGGTGTTCGTCCTGCATCTGGTGCGGCCGTCAGCCGCAACTCTCTACGAGCAAGCCGTCTACCTCGGCGCCGCCGGGCTCGCCGGTATCGGCCGTTTCCTGGTGCTGCGCCTGTTCGTCTTCGCCGACGGCCGGACCCGTCCGACAATGCGGGCCATGGACTCCGCGCCGGCCCGCCGAGCGGGCGCGCAGGTGTCCGTGCTCTCACCAATTCCCGCACTCTGAGCGGGTAGGTGAACATCGGGCTGACGCGGTGAGCGGTTCTGGGCGGGCATCGGTCCGGGCTTGGGCGAGCCGGTTTCTGCATCGCCGCCGAGGCCGGCAGCGATGTCGGAGAAAGGCGGCCGAGTCCACGACCGCACAGGTTCGCAAGACCCTTCCTTCCCGCGATGCCCGACTCCCTGTCCACCGGGCTGGCGTCACCGTCCCGGAGGGCTGGAGGAGCTGCCTGAACGCGTCTCCTTCGACCGGTGGTCAGCAGGGTCGCGGCGATTGACTCATGCGTCGTGTCGGCCCTCCCGCACCCTGTGTTCGGCACGCCCGGCGGGCACCGGCCGAGGGGTGCCCCACCGAGGTGCGCAGTTGTCCGGGCGATGCGCCGTGCACCGTCGGCAGGCTCGCGTGTGGTGGCTGGTCTCGGAGTAGCCGAGCATGGTCGCGATCTGGGAGATCTGCGTGCCGGTGGCGGAGAGGTGCCATGCCATGTCGTGCCGCGCCGGGTCACGCGCCACAACCCCGCGAGGAGAAGGTCATCCGGGCGGCGGAACAGCTGATCGGTCAGGCCCGGCCGAGCATCCCATCGTGTCCGCGCGAGTTGGGCGTGCGCGGACTTCCGATGCTGTGGGTCGCCTCGGGAACCGGACTCGCCCCGGACTGGCGGGCTGCGCGCCGTCAGCCGAGGCAGCCCACAGAGTCATCTGGGTTGATCAGGACCGGGCAGGGAGGGCGGCGTGATCGGCACGCAATGAGGCTTTGTCGATCTTGCCGACCGCGTTCTTCGGGAGGACTTCCACCACGAAGAACGCGGTCGGGCGCTTGTAGCCGGTGAGGCTGCGTGCACAAAGTGCCTTCAGTGCCGTCGGATCGACGCTCGCGCCCGGTGACGGCTGGACGTAGGCGACGACCACCTCTCCCCACTGTTCGTCGGGCACGCCGATCACCGCGGCCTCGAGTACCGATGGGTCGCCTGTCAGCACGTCCTCGATTTCCTTGGGGTAGATGTTCTCCCCACCGCGGATGATCATGTCTTTCGAGCGCCCGACCAGGGTCAGATAGCCCTCGGCGTCGAGGTGGCCCACATCGCCTGTGTGCAACCAGCCGTCGACTACGACTCTGGCGGTTTCGTCCGGACGGCCGAGATAGCCACGCATGACGTTGGGGCCCCTCACGATGACTTCACCGTCCGTGCCCGGCGCCACCTCGCCGCCGTCGGCGTCGATGATCCGGATCTCCTGGCCGGGGAAGGGAAGCCCCACGGTTCCGGCGCGACGAGGGCCGCCGACGGGGTTGATGGTGGAGCCGCAGGTTCCCTCGGACAGGCCGTATCCCTCGACCAGTGGAAATCCGTACCGTGCCTCGAAGCGGGCCAGCAGCTCGGCGGAGGCGGGTGCGGCGCCGCAGACCGCGAACCGCAGGGACGACGTGTCGGGTTGAACGTCGTCCGGGAGCGCCGCGAGCATGCTGTAGATCGTGGGCACGGCACTGAAGAAGGTGGGGCGCTCCTGCTCGACGAGGTCGAAGAAGCTGTGGGGATCGAAGCGGCGGCCCGCGATGACGACACCGGCTCCGGCGAGCAGCGGCGTCAGGACGCTGACCACGATGCCGTTGACGTGGAAGAGCGGCAGGATGAGCAGACAGCGGTCCGCCGGCCCCAACTCCAGCGCCCGGCGCCCCATCTCCACCATGGCGTCGATGTTGGTGTGGTCGAGCATCACGCCCTTGGGTACCCCGGTCGTACCGCTGGTGTAGATGAGCAGGGCCAGCGTGGCCGGGTCCAGAAGAGGTGCTTGATCCGGCTCCACCGCTCCTTCGCGCAGTCCGCCGACGGCGAGTACGGCAACACCGTGCGCCGCTACGGCCGCGCCGTCCTCGACCACCAGCAGGCACGCACCGGAGTCCTGGAGCTGTCGCACCACTTCCACGTCGGTCATGCTCGGGTTGACCGGTGTGATGGTGGCGCCGAGCCGCCAGGCGGCGAACAGCAGTACGACGAACTCGACACGATTCGTCAGCTTGAGGGCGACGACGTCCCCGGGACCGATTCCGAGGTCCTGGAGCTGACGCGCTGCCGTTCGGACCCGGCTGAGCAGCTGCGTGTTGGTGAGGGACTGGTGTCGGTCGGAGACCGCGGCTCCGTGGGGGTCGAGCTCGGCGCGGCGGTCGGGCAGAGAGGCGACATTCATGGCGAGGCGTACCTGTCTCGGTGTGATGCAGTCCGTTCGGCGGGCAGGTCAGGGAGTCGGTGCGACGGGCGCCGGGTGGAGCTGGCGGGTGAGGAACTCGATCTGGTCGCGTACCAGTTCCTCGAAGGTCTCGCCGGTGTAGAAGTCGAAGTGGCCGGCGTCGTACCTCTTGATCTCTCCCCGGGGCGCGGTGCCCGCGTACCTGAGGGTCTGGGCGGGGGGCGTGACGGAGTCGGTGTTGCTGACGCAGAAGAGGATCGGCATGGTGACCTTCCTCGCCGCGCGCCCGGGCCGGTAGGCGGCGATGGTCGGGATCACCCGTGCCGCCACCTCGTTGCGGAACGTCTTCCCGGGAGGCTGCAGTGCCTGGTATCCGGGGAGGGCGTCCGGCGCGTTCATGAGGGCCGGCGAGCCGGGGGCGGCGGCGATGGGAACCATCGCGGGTGCCTTGCCGCGTACTCTGGCTGCCAGATCCTGGGCGAGTACGGGGGTCATCCTGAGTGAGCCGAGCGGGCCGAGCGCGAGAGCGGAGGCCAGGCCGTCGGTGAAGGGGCACTGGGCCACGGCCGCGCGCAGTTCGGGATGGCGTGAGGCGACGGTGATGGCGTGGCCGCCGCCGAAGGAGCTGCCCCACGCCGCGACGCGGGAGCGGTCGATGTCGGGGCGGGCCTTGACGTAGGCGAGGGCGGCGTCCCAGTCGGCGAGCTGCCGCTTGATCGACAGGAGCTGGCGCGGGTGGCCGCCGCTGTCGCCGAAATGCCGGTAGGTGAACGCCACTGCGGCGATGCCGGCCTGCGCGAAACGCTCGGCGAACGCGTCCAGGCGCATCTCGCGGGTTGCGCCCAGGCCGTGCCCCAGGACGACGACGGGCGGCGATACGACGCCGGTGGGGAGGTAGAGCCACCCGGCGCAGGAGCTGTCGCCGGAGGGGAAGGTGATGTCGTGACGGGTGAAGGAGTGCGCGGTGGTCATCGTCGGCTCACCGTCCGTTCGCCGAGCGGCGCCCGGGCACGCTGCCCGAGGCGAGCGCCTGCGCGTAGGTGTCCGGCCGGTAGAGCGGGAGCTCGCCGGTGGCGTCCGTCGCCTCCATGTAACCGAGCATCAGTTCCTGCCCCTCCTCCGACATGACTCTCGTGAAGAACTCGGCGCGTTCGACATGCAGGCCGTCCTCCAGCGACATCGAGCCGCCGAAGTACACCGACCTCTTGGCGGCCGCCACCGAACCCTTCGACCGCTTGCCGAAGCGCTCAGCGAGTTCGACAGCCTGCGCGAGCACCTTGTGCTGCGGAACGACCTGGTCGACTGCCCCGTTGGCGAGAGCCTCCGCGGGCGTGAACGGCTTGCCTTCGAGGATCGCGGCCAGGGACCGGTGGGTGCCGATCAGGCGGGTCAGCCGCTGGGTGCCGCCGCCGCCCGGGATGATGCCGAGGAGGATTTCAGGCTGGCCGATGAAGAAGTCCCCGTCGGCCATGACCCGCAGATCGCACGCCCAGGCGAACTCCGCGCCGAGGCCGAGAGCCGAACCGTTGAGGGCGGCGACGAAGAGGACACCGCTGGCGTTCATCCGAAGGAAGGTCGTGTGCAGGCGCTCCAGTTGGAGGGCTCCCCGCATCGGGGTCCTGCGCAGCACGGGCCCGAGGAGACGGGACCGGTCCACATGCTTGGCCGCGCGTACGACGGCGGCGGCACCGCGTCGGCCGACCGTAGGGCTCGCGGCGCCCTCTTCCTGCAGCCACCGGACTGCGGCATGGCTGACGAACCGTTCCGGGTGCGCTCCGGTGAAGACGACGGCGCGGATGCGCGGATCGCGGTCGGCCCGGGTTACCAGTTCGGCCAGCTGGTTGGCGATGTCGAGGCCGAACACCTGGTGTGGACCGCCGTCCACCCGGACGACGAGGACGGCTCCGCGCTCCTCGATCTCCAGATGTCCTTTGTCTTTGTATGGCATGGCTTCTTCTCCCGTGCTCAGTTCATGGGATGAAAGTGCGAGTGCGTGGGGGACAGCCGCGGATGCGGGTGGCAGCGATGTGGGCGTGCCTGCCCCCGACGGGGGCTGGGTCTGCACCGGCGGCAGGAGACTGGGCCAGCGCGTGATGTCGTGTCCGGCATGGACGCGTGGATCCGGGACGGCATGTCACGCGCGATGTGTACTATTGCCGTGAAGACTCACATAACCAAGTTATTTCAGATGTGTCAACGATGGAGGCGTGCGAGACATGGCAGGGCGGGCGAGGGTTGATGACGCACCGGAACGGCTTGTGCGGGCGGCCATCGGTCTGCTGGCCGAGCAGGGGCCGTCGGCTTTGAAGGCGCGCACGGTGGCTTCTGCCAGCGGACTGTCGACGATGGTGGTCTACAGCCACTTCGGTGGCATTCCCGAGCTCATGAGTGCTGTCGCCGACCACGGGTTCAAGGAACTCGGCAGAGCGTTCGCCCACGTACCGGCGACGGAGGACCCGATCGCGGATCTCTTCGCCATGGCCTTGACCTGTCGTCGGCTGGCCCACGAGAACCCTCACCTCTATGACTTGATGTTCGGCCTGTCCACTCGGGCGACGTACCGGCCTCTTTCGGATGCGGACCTTCGCCTGAGCGGGCATTCCCCGGCCTTTCGTGAAGCCCACGCTCATGTCACTGCCGCGTGCGACCGGCTCGTGCGCTCCGGCAGGGTCGAGCGGCAGGAACCCGAAGTCATCGCCGCCCAGTTGTGGAGCTTCGTGCATGGGTACATCACCCTCGAACTGGCCGAGCATTTCGTCGAGTTCGAGGACGCCGTGACGCAGGTGCTCCGACCGATGGGCGTGAACTTCTCCGTCGGGCTGGGTGACAGCCGGGAACGTGCCGAGGCCTCCCACGAGGCCGGCGCGCGCCTGTATGACTCGATCATCCGAGGCGCCTGAGAGGCTGGGTGGCCGGGTGCATCCCTGCACGGCTACGACGACCTGCTCTCGGCAGCAGGGGTGTCGGTGCCGGGCGTGAGCTGGTCGTGCCTCCCCAACGCCGCGACCTCCCGTTCGAGGGAGGGAACCGCCCGGGCCGCGAATCGCCTTGCCCAGGGCCAGGCCAGGGGCGAATTCAGCGCTCCCTTCGCCCAGTTGGCCACGACGACCGCGCGCGGCACGTACACGCGGCTGCGTCGGCGCACGAGCCCTTCGACGATCGCGGCGGCCGCCCGGTCGGCGCTCGTGGTGACGTTGCCCGGATAAGGCAGCCGCCCGCGCAGCCTCTGGAAGGAGGGGAGATCCGCCTCGGCGCCCCGGACGAGGTCCGTGTCGATCCAGGAGGGGTGTACGAGGCCGACCGTGACTCCGAGGTGCGCCACCTCCTGCCGGTAGGTCAGGGCGAGCAGCTCGGCCCCGGCCTTGCTCGCGCCGTAGGAGGCCATCGCGGCGAGCGGCATGAACGACAGCGCGGACGCCACGACCAGCACGTGGCCCCGGCTGCGCTCGAGATGGGGCGTCGCGTACTTGAGGGTGCGGAACACGCCGTTCAGGTTGATGTCCAGGACCCGCTCGAACGACGCCTCGTCCGTCTGTCGCACCGTCCCGTACGCGACGACGCCGGCGTTGGCGACCACGAGGTCGATGCCGCCCATGACCTTCGCGGCCTCGTCGATCGCCGACCGTAGAGCGGCCCCGTCGCGCACATCTGCCTCCCGCCAGGCAGCGGTGGGGCCCAGCTCGTCGGCGAGGGCGCGCAGCCGATCGGCTTCGAGGCCGATCACGGTCACCCGGGCCCCTCGGGCGGCGGCCAGGCGGGCCACCTTCTCTCCGATGCCGCGTGCCGCTCCGGTGACAACCAGCTTCCTGCCCAGCAAGTCACGTTTCATGGCGGCAACATAACTTCGTTATTGATGAAGCACAAGAGACCGCGCACCGGCCACCGCTCGGTTCACCTGCTGGGTCTCACCACTGGACGAACCTATGCTGGCTGCCATGAGACGGACATCCTTTGCGCAGTGGCCCTGCTCGATCGCGCGCACCATGGACCTGCTCGGGGACTGGTGGACACCGCTGGTGCTGCGCGAGGCGTTCTACGGGATCAGGCGGTTCGACGCGTTCCAGGAGTCGCTGGGCATCGCCCGCAACACGCTGACGGACCGGCTGCGCCGACTGGTGGAGGAGGGGCTGCTGGAGAAGCAGCCGTACCAGACGGAGCCGGTCCGCTACGACTACGTGCTCACCGAGAAGGGGCGCGACTTCTTCGGCGTGCTGCTGGCGATGAACCGCTGGGGAGACCGCTGGCTGGCCGGTGAGGCGGGCCCGCCGGTCGCGATGCGGCACGAGGTGTGCGGGCAGGAGACCCATGCCGAGGTGGTGTGCGCCGCCTGCGGCGAGCCCATGACCGCAGCCAACACCACCCCCCGGATGGGTCCCGGCTATCCGTCGCATCTGGCCGAACGACCGGATGTGCGGGAGCGATTCGCGGGCTGAATCGGCAGCCCCGCGGTAGCCACGACTCCCTTGACAAGTAAGTCTATCTACGCAACTTTACTGGTCAGGTATTCACGTGAGTGTTCTTGGTGGGCAGGAGGCTGCGGGATCATGGAGTGGACGGGCGCACGCTATGCGGACAAGCCGACGGTGGAGGTCCACACCTGGATCGCCGCCGCGCCGACGCACGTGTGGGCGTTGGTGTCCGACATCGCGTTGATGCCGCGCATGAGCCCCGAGCTGCGGTCGGTGGAATGGCTGGACGGCAGGAGCGGCCCCGCGCTCGGCGCCCGGTTCGTCGGCCGGAGCAAGCATGAAGCGCTGGGCGAGTGGGCCACCACGTCCCACATCGTCGAGTACGAACCGCCGACGAGGCTCGCCTGGGCGGTCGAGGACCCCCGGCATCCGACGGCGATCTGGCGGTTCACGTTGCAGCCGCAGGACGGTGGCACTCTGCTGCGGGAATGGATGCAGATGGGGCCGGCCCGGTCGGGTCTCTCATTCGCCATCGACCGCATGCCGGAGAAGGAACAGAAGATCGTCTTCGTGCGCATGCGGGAGTTCGAGACCAACATGACCGTCACCCTCGCAGAGATCAAGAAGCTGGCCGAGAGTGCCCACGGCTCAGACGAGGCGGGTCTGTGATGCGCACCTCCACCACGATCGAAGCCTCCGGGGGCGACTGGCGGGAGATCGTTGACTTCGTCACCGAGGCGGAGAAACTCGGCCTCGACATCTGCTGGGTCGCGGAGGCGTGGGGCTCCGAGGCGCCCTCGCCGTTGGGCTATCTCGCCGCGAAGACCGAGCGCATGCTTCTCGGATCAGGAATCATCCAGCTCGGCACCCGCACTCCGATGGCCATAGCCCGCGCCGCGATCACACTGTCGCAGATATCGCAGGGGCGCTTCCTCCTCGGGCTCGGCCCCTCGGGACCGCAGGTGATCGAAGGGCTGCACGGCGTGCCCTTCGCCCGGCCGCTGTCACGGATGCGCGAGACCGTCGAGATCGTGCGGCAGGCCGCCTCGGGGGAGAAAGTCGCTTACCCCGGGCGGGAGTTCCAGATCCCCCTGCCGGGCGGGGAGGGCAAGCCCATGCGTCTGTCGATGCGCGCGGAGCACGACATCCCCGTCTACCTGGCGACCCTCTCGCCGAAGATGCTGCACCTGACCGGTGAGATCGCCGACGGCTGGCTGGGCACCAGCTTCGTACCCGAGGGCGCCAAGGAGGCGTACTTCGACCACCTGGACCGGGGCCTGGCCACCGGCGGTCGTACGCGTGCCGACCTCGACATCTGCCAGGGTGCCGAGGTCGCCTTCGCGGACGACGAGGACGCGCTGCGCGCGATGGTGGCCGGACGCAAGAAGGAGCTGGCCTTCAGCCTCGGCGGCATGGGCTCCGCGACCACGAACTTCTACCACAACGCCTACAGCCGCCAGGGATGGGCCGAGGTGGCGGCCGACGTCCGGGCACGCTGGCAGGCCGGGGACCGGGACGGCGCGGCCGGCCTGGTCACCGACGAGATGGTGTTGGCGACCACGCTGATCGGAACCGAGGGCATGGTGCGCGAGCGGCTTCGCGTGTGGCGCGACGCCGGTGTCGACACTGTTCGCTTCTACCCCGCCGGCGAGACCCTCGACGCCCGACTCGCGACCCTGGGCCGGGCCATCGACCTGGTCCGCGACATCGAGGACGAGGCGGCACCGTAACAACAGGCGATGGCGGCCGGGGCGGCACGATAGCGACAAGCCATGGCGACCGAAGCGGGTCGCCATGCGCCGACGCAGCCCATCAGGCCTTGGCCCAGGTCGACCGTGGGCGCTGACGGTGTCGGCCGCCAGGCCCGACATCAACAGGATGGTCGCACGGAACGTCCTGGCCAGGGCGGACTTCCGGTCCGTCGCGGCGGCGAAGATCTGGTTGCCCCCGCACAGGCCGGCCAACAACAGTCGGGCGATGTGGTCGTCTCCACGGTCGGGCCGTTCATGCGGCTCGGTATGGCTTCGCCACCGCGCTCGTGACCCGAGTACTCACGGGGGGAATCACCGATCCGTCCTCCTGCAGCCAGCTGATTTCCGCGAGTCGGCGACCACGTGAGGTCGGCCGCGTCAGGGGTGCTGAGAGCCGTGCCGGCGCAGCAGTGGCCGTGGAGACGGAGAGATCAGCTCGCGGTCCAGACTTGTTCTGTCTGCGCATCGGACAGTGACACCAGGTGGCAGTGGTGCGGCTCGTGCACCTCGGCCACGTAGTGCTGGATGACGAGGGTGCCGCCGATGCTCTCCACGTTGATCGACATCGGGCGCCGGTCATCCGTGGTGGTCCGGCCCGCAGCGATGTGCTCACCCGGCGCGCAGCGCCGGTACTGCGCGTCGGGCAGGTTCAGCACCCGGTCAGCGATGTCGACGGCCTTGATCGGGGCGTCGACGGTAGCCGTCTCCGCTGTCTCGCTCGTGAGTCACCCGTGCATGTGCAATCGGGAAAGGTCGCCCCCGTTGGAACGGTTCTGTGGTGAGCGTCAGACGTGTGCGCCCTTGAAGGCGGTGACGATCTCGTCGGCGTTCAGGATGGCGTGGGCGTACGACGGACCGTTCAGCTCGTGGGCCGCGTGCAGCATTTCCCGGGTCCACGCGGCGGTCGCTCCGCGTACCAGGGTCACGTGGTAGCCCAGCTCCATGGCGTAGCGGCTGGTCGACTCGATGCAGGTGTTGGCCAGCATGCCGACGGTCACCACGTGGGTGATGCCGTGCTTCTTGAGCTGGAAGTCGAGATCGGTGTTGGCGAACCCGCTCTGTCCCCAGTGCTCGTGGACGACGACATCGCTCTCCTGGGGGACGAAGTCCGGGTGCCAGTCGCCGCCCCAGGCTCCGTCTTCGAACACCCGGTTCTGGTTGCCGCCGGCCTGGTCCGCGGTGAGGAAGTTCCAGTTCGCGTAGTTGCCCTCGCGCCAGCGACGGTGCGGGACGACGAAGACCTGGATGCCGGCCGCACGCGCGGCGGCCGTCACCGCGCGCAGGTTGTCGAGCAGGCCGACCTCCGTGGCGACCTCTTCGACCAGAGGCCACAGCTTCCCCCCTTCGGAGAGGAAGTCGTTGTAGGGGTCCATCAGGAGCAGCCCTGTGTGCGCCGGGTCGTACTGCGTATCGGTCATGAGTGGTGCCTCCAGAAGCGCCGAGGAGTCCACGTCTTGTCACATGGACGCTCTCTCGGCTCATCCGCAGAGTAACTCAAAAAAACATAGCTACCAACTCTATTTTCCATAGGAACTCGTCGATCTCTGCGATGATGGGGACGGAACGAGTTCACGAGGAGGACGTCGGCATGGGTGGCTGGTCAGAGATCACGAGCACGCAGTGCCCCGTCGCGCGGTCGAGCGCGGTGATCGGGGACCGCTGGACGCTCGTGATCATGCGGGAGCTGACGATGGGCAACCGCCGCTTCGACACATTGCAGGTCCAGACCCTGGCTTCGCCGCAGATGCTGACCAACCGCCTCAAGCGGCTGGAGGTCGACGGCATGCTCGAACGCCGTGCGTACAGCGAGAGGCCCCGCCGCTACGAGTACCACCTCACCGACAAGGGCGAAGCCCTCGCCCCGGTGCTGTTCGCCCTGCGGGCATGGGGCGAGGCATGGTGCAAGGAGCCCGGGGAAGGGGTCGCCGTCCACCACATTCACAAGACATGCGGTCGCGAGGTGGGTCTGAGCGGCACCGTGTGTGAAGGGTGCGGCGAGCCCTTCACCATGAACGAAGTGACGGGTGAACTCAGCGCGGCCTTCGCACGGGAACGCGAGGGCAGGAGCGCAGCCGCCGGACGGGACGCCGAGGCCCGCCCGACCTGACCTACCCCCTCGGGGTCACTACGGCCGCGGAGTCGTCAGCCATGCGGGATCCCGTCTGCCGACGGCACACGCCTGCGTGTCACGCCTCGGGGGCCTCGGGTGCCTGGAAACCAAGCGGTGTCGAGCAGCCGAACGGTGCGGGGATCTCGATCTTCTCGCCGAGCGGTTCGGTGAGACGGGACGTGTAGCCCTCGGCGGACGGGGCCCACAGCACGGCCGCCTTCTCCTCCTGCATGTCCAGGATCAGGTAGACCCCGTATGAAGATCTGCAGGCCGATGGGTGCCGGCGCTCACACGGGTACGCCCCCGGCCGACGTCCGGGGGCGTACCTGTACCCGGGGAGCCGCCGCCCGGCCGAAGCGCGGCTTCTCGGCGACGGCGACGAAAGTATCGCGTCTGCCTGACCTCCACATCCAGATGCTGTGCCGAGTACCGGCTCACCGCCCGAGCATGCGGTCGCGAGCCCTGCCCAGACCGTCGGCCAAGGCGGTGAGCTGCTCGGGGGTCAGGACGTCGATGAGCAGCTCGCGGACCGCGGTCACGTGGCTCGGGGCCGCCTGCTCGAGCGTGGCCAAGCCGGCGTCGGTAAGGACGGCATACACGGCACGGGGGCCGCTCGGACAGATCCGACGCCGCACCAGCCCCGCCTTCTCCAGTTGGCTGATCTGGTACGTCACACCGCTCTGGGAGGCGTACACCGACTCGGCGAGTTCCGTCATGCGCAGCTCGTGGCTCGCGGCTCCGGAGAGCCTGGACAGGATTTCGTACTGCACGTGCGTCAGGTCGGCGTCGTCCTTCAGCTGCTGGTCAAGGCGCCGGTTCAGCAGCGCGGCGGCGCTGAAGAACGCCATCCAGGCCCGCATCTCATCGCCGGTCAACCATCGCGTGTGACCCACGTCGCCTCCTCCTTGTTCAAATTTTAAGTGGAGAGTACCTTGGCCATCGACTTCAAATTTGAAGTCGATGGCGTAGTGAGAGGTACCCACGATGGGATTCACCAGAAGGACGCTCCTCCGGGCCGGGGCGCTCGGCACGGCCGCGGCCGGTCTTCAGGCCATGACATCGAACGCGGCCTCCGCCGCGCCCGCCGGCCGAACGATGGCCGGCGAACAGGAACAGCTGCAGGCCCTGTACCGCGCGGCCAGGGACGAGGGCGGAAGGGCGACCCTCTACATGGGCGGCGACGCGCCCGGATTCTTCGACTTCATCCCGCAGGCCTTCCTCGCGCAGTTCCCCGGCATCCAGATCAACACGATCACCGACCTGAGCAAGTACCACGACGCGCGCATCGACAATCAGCTCGCCACCGGAAACCTGGTCGCCGACATCGCCATCCTGCAGACCACACAGGACTTCGACCGCTGGAAGGCCATGGGCGAACTCCTGCGGTGCCGCCCTGTCGGCTGGGACAACGTGTTCGACAACGCCAAGGACCCCGACGGCTACTGGGCGAGCGCCTACTACGGGGCGTTCGCCCCGATCGTCGGCATCCATCAGGCGCCGGCCGACCGGAACGACTTCCGTGCCACCGACCTGCTCAGCCCCGTCTTCACCGACAAGATCATCTCCACCTGGCCCAACGACGACGACGCGGTGCTCTTCCAGTACAAGCTCTTCATCGACCAGTACGGCTGGGGCTGGCTGGAGAAGTTCGCCGCGCAGCGGCCCACATACGTCCGCGGCCTGGGGGGATCAATCGGCGGCGTGGTCAGCGGCACGTACCTTGCCAGCCCGGCCGGGGCCGGGGGCGCGGGCCCGAACAGCGTTCAGGTGCTGCCCGCCCACGACCGGTTCCCGTCCTGGGCGCAGCGCGCCGCCATCTTCCGGCGGTCCCCGCACCAGGCCACCGCCAAACTGATCCTGAGCTGGCTCCTCTCCCGACAGGCTCAGCATGACGTCATCGCGAGCTTCACCTGGTCGGTACGCGCCGATGTCGCCCCGCCCGCGGGACTGAAGCCCCTCGCCGACTACCGCACCACCGACCCCCTCGACTTTCCGAAGTTCATGAGCGACCGCGCCGCCGTCGACCGGTTCAAGTCCCAGGTCGAGCTGTACGTCGGAGCAGTGCAAGGCCCCAACCCCGCCGATCCCCAGAACACCCTCGGCCGCACCCCCGGCCGATTCTGAAACCACGCCCCCACGCCCGCGCACCAAACCGGCCCAGGTTGGTGCGCGGGCTCCAGGATTCGGTAGGCGGCGGGGTCGCGGGGTCCGGCCGTCGGAGGTGCTCGGCGTGCGGACGCGGCGCCGCGGTGCCGCCCCGGAGGGCCTTGGTGCAGTCGCCCGACATGGACAGCCCGTTGGCGGAGAGAGCCGGCTTCGCCCGGTCCCAGCCGCGGCGGCGGCGCTTCTCCGGACCCGGATCCTGACCCGGTTGTGAGTTGGCGGATCACGATGCACCTGCGGTGCGACTTAAGTGGGCGCACAGAAGCGAGCTCGCGCCGCAGCTGGCCTCTGCCCTGGACGTGGGGGGGGGGCACGTGCCGCCGGTGCGGTTGCGGCGGATCTCCCGGCTGATCGTGGAGGGACTGCGGCCCAGTTCCGCGGCGATCGCCCGGGACGGTGGCCTTCTCCCGCAGCCGGTCGGCGATGTGGATCCGCTCGTCCGCACGCAGATACCAGGACGGGCCGGATGCCGGTACCACCGCACGGATCGGTGGTACCGGCATCCGGTTCCGGTATCCGAAGCGGCCGTTACGCCACTTGTTGCCCGTCCGGCGATCTACGCCGACGATCCGGCACGCTTCGGTGTTGCCGTGTGCCTGCTGCACGAGCCGTCATTGATCTGCAAGCCTGCAAGTCCTTTGACTACCCGGCCTTGGGTCACGGCCCGTGTGGTTCGGTCAGGGCTTTGTGGGTCGACTCCAGGATCTGTTCCGACAGTTCTGTGCCCGCCGTGGCCCGGGCGAGCAGGATCGCGCCGACCAGAGTGGCCACGACGGGAAGGCCGTCGGTGGCGTCGGTGGACATCCACGCGGCGAATTCCTCGACTCCGGCCGCGAACGTTTCGCGTACCTCCCCGGCTGTGGGCTCGCGGGCCATGTCCCCTGCGAGTCCCGCAGTGGGACAACCGGTGCCGGGCTGGTCACGGTGCTCGGCCGACAGGTAGAAGTCGACGAGGGCGCGGCGCGCGGTGTCGTGATCGCCGTGGTCCGTGTCGAACGAGGCCAGGAGTTGGCCGAGGTCTCCGAACGCGGCTTGAGCCGCCTCGGCGATCAGCGCCTCCTTGGAGGCGAACTGCTTGTAGAAGCCGCCCGTGGTCAGCCCGATGGACTTCATCAGATCGGCGACGCTGATGCCGTTCACGCCGCGCTCCCGGAAGAGCTGGGAAGCCGCGGCGACCGCGCGCCTGCGGTTCTCGAGCGCTTGTGCTTGCGAAACGCGACTCATCGCTCACCTGCCCACGTTAGATACTGAAGTACATCTATCATACGTGAAGTGCCGGTCGGTCGGCCGTCGCCTCGACTTTCCGTGCGTGGACTCTTTCCGTACGGCTCTTTCTCGCCGCCGCAAGGCGAGGAGCTCGCGGACCCGCTCCCGGACCGGAAGCGGCTTCCGACGTGCGATGCCTTCGTCGAGCGGCCGGGGGAGTGACGCCGGCTGAAGGTGGCTCGCGTTGCACCGGGAGTGTGTGCGGGGTGCGGGTCTCCGCAGGAGAGGCGTTCACCGTGCCCGCGTCGGCGACAGTGCGTGAAACGCGTCCAGGGTGACCATGCGGCAGACAGGTCGTCCATCCGAACCTGATCGGCGGCCGGCCCTGGCGCCTGCACGTACGTCGAGCAGTCTCCGGCCGCGGGCGTGGGGGACTGCATCGGGAGGCCGTTGACTGGACGACTTTAGATACCTATCGTAATCTAAAGTCGGTTCGAGGCGTTGGCCCCCTACTCATCCGCCATCAGAAATGAGATCCCTCCCATGACCACGCAGAACAAGACGGCCGTCGTCACCGGCGCGTCCGCCGGCCTGGGTGCCGCCTACGCGCAGCGGCTTGCCGACCGGGGCTACGACCTGATCCTGGTGGCGCGGAACACCGCGCGGCTGGAAACGCTGGCGTCGGACATCCGCAGCCGCACGGGCCGCGCGGTGGACATCGTCACCGCCGACCTCACCGATGCGGCACAGATCTCGGTGGTCGAGGAACGCCTGCGGACCGACGAGAGCATCGAGGTACTCATCAACAACGCCGGCGGGGGGCTGTTCACGCCGCTGGCGACCTCCGACGCCGCGGCCTCCGAGGCGCTGATCAACCTCAATGTGACCTCGCTGACCAGGCTGACCACCGCGGTCCTGCCGGGCCTGACGGCCCGCGGGCACGGCACCGTGGTGAACGTCTCCTCTGCCCTGGCTCTCAACATCCTGCCCGTCAGCGCCGTCTACAGCGGCACCAAGAGCTACGTGCTGACGTTCACTCAGGCCCTGCAGCAGGAACTCGCGGAGAGCCCCGTGACGGTGCAGGCCGTGCTGCCGGGCGCTGTCCGTTCGGAGTTCTGGGACGGCTCCGGCGCCGACCTTGAGGCGTTTCCCGACGAGTGGATCATGAGTGTGGACGACGCCGTCGACGCGGCGCTCGCCGGCCTCGACGCCGGTGAGCCCGTCACCATCCCGTCACTGCCCCGGATCAGCGACTGGGAGTCGTACGAGAAGGCCCGGCAGGCGCTCGTCCCGAACCTTTCGCAGCGGGTCCCGGCCGATCGCTACCGCGGCTGACCGCCGCTCCGACTCCGGTCCGTGAGTCCCTCTGTGACGACGCGCTCGGCGTCCTCGCCCTGTACGAACAGCCGGGGCTCAACACCGCAATGGTCGCGGTCATGTGTGCGGCAACCCCGTCCGTGCGCTGACGGCCCCTCCACGCGGTCTGCCTTCCACGGTGGAAGGTCACCGGGCCCATCCGGCCGGTTGCCGCGTAGGCGCTACTCGCGGCAGCCCAACACCCGCAGTTCTCACCCTTTCATCTGAGGAGACATCCATGTTGAACGCCCTGTGGAACCCGATCGCCGCCGGGGAGATCTCCCTGCCGCACCGCCTGGCGATGGCCCCTCTGACGCGGAACCGGTCCACCCCGGAGGGTGTGCCGACCGACCTGAACGCCGAGTACTACGCCCAGCGCGCCTCACACGCCCTCATCATCACCGAGGGCACCCAGCCGTCCGCCGACGGCCAGGGCTACCCGGTGACGCCCGGCATCTACACCGACGAGCACATCGCCGGCTGGCGCAAGGTCACCGACGCCGTGCACAAGGCCGACGGACGCATCGTCATCCAGCTCATGCACGCCGGACGCATCGCCCACCCCGACAACACCCCCCACCACCGGCAGCCGGTCGCCCCCTCCCCGGTCCGGCCGACGGGCGAGATGTTCACCGCGTCCGGGCTCCAGGAGATGCCGGTCCCGCGTGAACTGTCCACCGAAGAGGTCGCCGCCACGGTCGACGACTACCGCCGCGCCGCCGCGGCCGCCATCGCGGCCGGCGCCGACGGTGTCGAGATCCACGCCGCCAACGGCTACCTCGTCCACCAGTTCCTCGCCACCAACACCAACCAGCGCAGCGACCAGTACGGCGGCTCCCTCGACAACCGCATCCGCTTCGCCGTCGAGGTCGCCACCGCCGTGGCCGACGAGATCGGCGCCGGCCGCACCGGCATCCGGATCTCCCCCGGCAACCCGTTCAACGACATCGCGGAGAGCGACACCCACGAGCTGTACCCGGCCCTCGTGCGCGCCCTCGCTCCGCTCGACCTCGCCTACCTGCACATCCTCCACGGCGGCGACGACGAACCCCTGCACACCCTCCGCAAGCTGTGGCCGAACACCCTGCTCCTCAACCGCGCCGGCACCGACATCGCCACCCGCGCCAAGGACGTCGAAGACGGCGTCGCCGACATCGTCACCGTCGGCACCATGGCGCTCGCCAACCCCGACCTCGTCGAGCGCGTACGAACCGGCGCGCCACTGAACACCCCCGACCCCGCCACCTTCTACGGCGGCGACGAGGCCGGCTACACCGACTACCCCACCCTCGCTGCCTGACAAATCACGGAGATACCGGTCCTGGCGGGCCGGTATGCCCAGATGGCCCCACGGAGGTGCCACGTGTCTGATCACGCTGCAGTTGAACTGAGCCCGGAAGCAACCGCGTTCGCGGACTTCTTCGCCGCGATGGTGATTCCCGAGTCCGAACTGGACGCGATTCGCACCCGGGTGGAGAGCTCCCATCTCATGGCGCGGGAACCGGAAGGCGTCACCTATCGGGAGGTGGACGCGGGTGGCGTGCTGGGTATCTGGTGCGAACCGGTCGACGCCAACACCGACTACGTCCTCCTGCACGGTCACGCCGGGGGCTCCGTCCTGTCGTCGGCGTTCGTCGACCGGAAGCTCGCCGGCCACATCGCCAAGGCCGCAGGGGCTCCCGTCCTGGTCCTGGACTTCCGGCGGGCACCGGAACACAAGTACCCGGCTCAGGTGGACGACGCGGAGGCGGCCTTCAACTGGCTGCTCTCCGAAGGGTATGCGGCGGGAAACATCATCACGATCGGCCACTCGATCGGCGGGTTCATCGCCGTCGCCCTGGCCCTTCGCCTCCGCGACAAGAAGCTGCCCCTGCCCGGCGCCATCGTGTCGATCTCTCCCTGGTGCGACCTCGAGATCGCCAACGAGGCCATGGAGACCAACGCCGGGACAGACAAGATACTCAGCAAGGAACTGCTGGCCTTCTTCCGGGAGTCCTGGTTCGGCGGCACCGGCATCGAGTTCACGGACACCCGGATCAACCTGAACCGGGCGGACCTGAGCGGTCTGCCCCCGACCCTCGTCTCCTGGGGCACGTACGAGGTCCTGGCCGGCGAGGACGAGGAGTTCGCCGCCCGCGTCAAGGACGCCGGCATCGACACGACCACCGTGGTCGTCCCCGGAGGCCAGCACTCGTACGTCTACGGAGCCGGCCGCGTTCCGGAGGCCGACGCCGCCATCGCACAGATAGGCGCGTGGGTCCGCGAGAAGGCGAACATCTGACCGACCCTCAAGGGTGAAGCCTTCGCCTCGGTGCCGCTCGTCGTACGGGCGTGGGGCGAGATTTGGCGCAAGGAACCCGGGGAAGGCATTGCCGTCCACCACGTTTACAAGACATGCGGTCGCTGGGTGGGCCTGAGCGGCACCGTGTGCGAAGGCTGCGGCGAGCCCTTCACCATGAACGAAGTGACAGGTGAACTCGGCGCGGCCTTCGCAGGGGGCGTTGGCGCGTACGCGCTCGACGAGGTCGGGGGTGGCGAGGGCCACGGTGCCGGCGGTGATGACGTCGGCGAGGTCGTCTTCGATGTGTTGGCGAGGGTGGCGTTGCCCGTGTCCGCCCGGTTGAGGAGCAGTGTCGGTCACAGCTGGGGTGGCGAGTCCAGATGTCGGGTCCGTGGTTGCCCTCGTTGATGAAAGCCCGACGCTTGCCCCTCGTCCTCCTGCCGACCGGCGCTGCCGCCAACTCTTTGGATTACGTCCGCAATACCATAGACTGGCGAGTCGGAGAAAGGGCGACCGGCCCTTCCGGCCGGCGAAGGAGCATGTGCGGTGGTGCGGTACGCAAAGGAGCACAAGCTGGAGACGAGGCGGCGGATCATCGAGACCGCGGGCCGCCGGTTCAAGCAAGACGGTATCGACGGCTCCGGGGTCTCGACGCTCATGAAGGACGCGGGGCTGACCAACGGGGCCTTCTACGCACACTTCGAATCCAAGGACGACCTCGTCGCCACGGCAATCGCCGACCAGTTGACGGCGCAGGCCGAGAGCGTCGTCGCGCTGGCCGCGCCTGGCCGTGCCGGAATCGAGCAGATTGTGCGCGGGTACCTGTCGCCCTGGCACCGCGACAGCCTCGGCGAGGGCTGCCCCAACGCCGCTCTGCTCGACGAACTCGGGCGCTGCACCGACGCAACCAGGCAGGCGTACACCGACGGCGTGCTGGTCCTCATCGAGGGCATTGCGGCCCGCATGGCGCCCGAGGCCCCGTCCTCCGCACATGTGAAGGCGCTCAGCCTCCTCGGCCTGATGGCCGGGACCCTCCAGCTTGCCCGCGCCTTGACCGACAGCCAACTCGCCGATGAGCTTCTCGATCAGGGGATCGACAACGCCCTCGCCCTGCTGGACGCCGGGCAGCGCGTCTGACGCACCACATCCCCAGCCCCCGCTGTGGCTCCCGTCCCTTGGCTTGGGACACCCGCCGTACCGGGTTCACCCAGGTGGCGGCGTGAGCGAGCATGTCGTGGTCCCCGTCGTCGCCGCGTCCCGCAGAAGAGATGAGAAGTGGCTGTGGGAGGCCCGGTCGCGGTCCGAGGCGCTGCGGTGTGTGTAGAGCACCTGACGTTCCGGCGCGGCTCCCGGTTCTGCCTCGGCGGCGACGCGCTCGAACGCGTACGTCGGTGATGATCGGCAGTCGTATCGGGCGGCCCCCGCACGGTCAGAAGGTTCCCTGATCCGGTGTCAGCGGTCTGCCGCCCCCGGTCGGCCGAGGCGGCTCATCGACCACTGCAACTCAAGAAATCGTAGTTGACAGCTCCCTTTTTCATCGCTTTCCGTTCGATTTCTGCGATGCTGGAGTCGGAGCGAGTCCACTAGGACAGTTCGCGCTTGAGGATCTTCCCGGTGGCGGTCATGGGCAGGGCGTCGACGAACTCGACGATGCGCGGGTATTTGTAGCCGGCGAACTGCTCTTTTCCCCAGGCTGTCAGCTCGGCCTCGGTCGTCCTGTCGCCGGCGTTCTTGACGACGACGGCCTTGATCTCTTCCCCGTGACTTGGGTGCGGAACTCCGATGACGGCGACCAGAGAGACTGCGGGGTGCTCCATGAGCACCTCCTCGAGCTCGCGCGGGTAGACGTTGAACCCGCCGCGAATGATCATGTCCTTGGACCGGTCGACGACGAAGTAGAAGCCGTCCGCGTCCTTGCGAGCCAGATCTCCGGTGCGGAACCATCCTTGGTCGATGGCCTCCGAGGTGGCCTCGGGGCGCTTGTAGTAGCCCTTCATGATGTTGTAGCCCTTGATCGCGATCTCCCCTACCGCGCCGGGGCCGTCCTCCACATCCGACCAGTCGTCGTTGATGAGCTTCATCTGGACCCCGGCGATGGGCCGGCCGATCGATCCGACTCGGGGCTCCTCGCCGTACGTGGCGAATGACGCGATGGCCACCGTCTCCGAGAGCCCATAGCCCTCGAGGATCGTCACACCGAAGCGTTTCTTGAACTCTTGGTGGATCTTCGCGGGAAGCGCGGAACCACCGGACACGGCGATGCGCAAGTTGGCGGCCAGCCGGGCGACGTCGACGCTGTCGTCGAGTGCCTCGAGCAGGCTCCAGTACATGGTCGGTACGCCGCCGAAGAACGTCACGGCATGGTCGAGCATGAGCTCCAGCGCCTCACGGGCGGAGAACCTTGCCTGCACGACGAGTGTGCCGCCGAACCCGAGGGCGCCGTTCTGGATGACCATCTGGCCGAAGGCATGGAAGAGCGGAAGAACGCACAGGTAGACGTCGGGTGTCGCGGGGTCCGACTCGAAGAGCTGGGCACCGGCTCGGGCGATGTCGTACACGTTCCGGTGTCTGAGTTCCGCACCCTTGGGCTGCCCGGTGGTACCGGATGTGTAGAGGATGACCGCGGTGTCGTCGTCGGCACGCTCGACCGTCTCGAACGTCTCTGGCTGCCCGGCGACGGCTGCGGCAAAGATCCGGTCCGGAGTGACGCCGTCCACAGACGCGCCGCTGCCGATGAGGAAGAAGTGCGCGGCCCGGTCGGCAGCCTGAAAGGCCGACCATGCCTCGCGCCCGATCGGGAGTTCTGGACTGCCTTCGAAGGCGAAGTACGCCGTCGCGTCCGAGTCGTTGAGGTGGTAGGCGATCTCCCGCGCCTTGAGGAGTACGTTCAACGGCACGACGACCGCGCCGGCCTTGAGGATCCCGAAGTAGATCGTCGTGAACTGCGGGATGTTCGCGCAGGACAGGGCAACCTTCTCGCCAGGGCGGATGCCGCGCTCGGTCAGCAGGTTCGCCACCCGGTTCGACGCCGCGTCGAGTTCCGCGTAGGAGATCCGATCGCCACCGAAGACGATCGCCGTGCGCGCCGGGTATTCCGACGCGGTGCGGGTCAGTAGACCGGACACGTTCCGGGTCGAACTCGTCATCAATGGCTCCTGGCCCGTGCGTAGTCGGGGCACCGCGTTGTTGCTGATATCACGTGGTGAGAAAGTCCTCGCCCTCACGTCCGTCGAGGCGTCCGAGGATGCTCTGGACGGTGCGATCCCGCGCCAAGCCGGAGTCCAGGGCGGGTGCGACGATGCCGCGGACCCTCGAGACCACTGTCCATCTGCGCGGACGGAAGACCCGCACATCGCGGCGGCACAGGCCCTCGACGATGGCGTGCGCCGCTTGCTCGGGGCTGATGCGCTTGCGCAGGAACCTCGGTTGGGTGTCGAGCAGCGCCTGGGCTGCTGGATCCTCGTCGATGCTCTGCCGGATCATGTCCGTGTTGATCATCGCGAAGTACGCGGTCGTGACGCTGACGCCATGGGCGGCGAGCTCGACCCTCAGTCCACGGCCGAGCTGCTCGACCGCTGCCTTGCTCATCGCGTACGGGATCGTGCCGGCCCCGTTGACGAAGGCGAACACCGACGAGACCAGGACGAGCCGGCCACGGTTCTCGATGAGGCCCGGAAGGGCAGCACGGACCGTGTTGAGCACACCCCCGACGTTCACGTCGAAGAGTCGGTCGACCACCGCAGGCGATGACGCCCGGAGGGTCACGCCCCGCGCAACCACACCCGCGTTCGCGATCACGATGTCCAGGCGGCCGGCGTCCCTGACGGCGGTCTCGACCGCTCGGGTCATGTCGCCGAGGTCGGTCACATCACCGACCAGGTAGGTGATCCGATCGTCGATCGCCTCGCCCGCGGCCGGACGGTGCAGATCGACCACGAAGACCCGGGCACCGGCGGCGATCAGGGACCGCGCGGCCGCCGCGCCCAGGCCCCGGCCGCCGCCAGTGACGAGGGCGACCTTTCCGGCGATCGACCGGTCGGATCTCTCAGCCATTGAGGAACTCCAGAACCTCGGGGACGAACTCCCGGTGGTACTGGAAGACGCCGCCGTGCCCGGAGTTCGGATAGATCTTCAGCCGGGCGTTCGGGATCCGGCGGGCCATGTCGGCCGAGTTGTTGCTGGCCACCATGAGGTCGTGATCACCGTTGGCGACGAAGACCGGCTGGGTGATCACCGAGAGGTCGTCGGGTGTGTGCAGTCCGGCCGCGCGGATGGCCTTCAGCTGCGCGCGTCGAGCCTGCAGCGAGATTTTCTCGTCGCGATTCCGGGTGCGTTCCTTGAGCCGGGCGAGGTAGTCCTTCGCGGCCCGCTTGCCCTCGGCGTCGCGCGGGAAGAACAGGAATGTCCTGGCGTCCTTCAGGGTGAGCGCGGACTTGACGTACGCCTCGACCGCGACCTTGTTGATCTCCTTGATGCCGCCGCCTCCGCGGGGACCGGTCCCGGCGAGGATGATCCGGCGCACGAGCTCGGGTGCCTGTAGGGCCACCATCTGTGCGACTCCGCCGCCGAGCGAGAACCCGAAGAGGTCGACCTTCTCGAGGCCCATCGAACGGATGAAGGCGACGGCGTCGCGGCCCATCTCCTCGACGTCGGGCGGCACGGATCCTCCGGACCCGCCGACCCCGCGGTTGTCGAACGTGATCACCCGGTGGCGAGCAGCGATGCCGTCGATGATCCTCGGGTCCCAGTCGTCAAGGACAGCCATCAGGTGGTGCAGGAACACCACCGGAACACCGCCGGTCGGACCGAGCTCGCGGTAGGCGAACGGCACCCCGCCGACATCGATCGTGCGCGTGGGCACGTCGATCCACTTCATGCTCTTCGTCGTCTTCATCTGGCCTCCCCGGATACGGCGCGAGGACCGCGGCTCCGTGCAGTTATATTACGGTCGTTCTTCTTACGGTTGTAATATATACACGCCGGAATGGCGCGACGACAAGGGCTCTGCACCCACGGAGCCCGGCTCCACCGGCTTGATTCAGGAGCGATCGTTGATGACGTCGTCGTAACGGACCCCAGCGATCACCAGCGCGAGTTGCAGGCCGAAGTCGATCGCGCTCACGGTTCCGGGCCGGCCACCTGGCATGGCGAGACGCCTGGGCACAAGAGATCAGCGTCGTGCTTCAACCGCGGGTGCTGCATCCTGGCCTCGCCGAAGGAGGGAGAGCGCGTTGTTCCCCGGCACGTGTCGGCCGGACAGAACTACGCTGGCACGGCGACCCGCATGGCTCCCCAGATTGCCCAGCTGCCCGTCGATCTGTCGCTGATCAGCCTCGCTCACCATCACGAACACCCTGTCCAGGCGTACGAGTTCGAGAGCGCGCCGGAGGTGTGGAAGGCGTCCGCTCGTCTCCCGTGTCGGCGAGGTTGTGCCGGACGTCGCTGACGGCCGATGCGAGCCGGCCTTCGAGGCCGCGCTCGCGCACCCCGTCGGTGACCTGCTCGTCATGGACCGGGTCATCCTGGAACCACCGTGGCGCGGCCTGGGCCTGGGCCCGGTCCTGGCAGGTGCCGCCACCCGCCGCCTCTCGCAAGACTGTGTCGCGGTGGCGTGCGAGCCCGGATCGGCCGACGGCCGCGAGTTGACCGAAGGCCGGCATCGCGAAGCCGCCGCCAAGCTGAGCCGGGTATGGGAGCGGATCGGCTTCGAACCGTTCCAGGAAGGTGCTGGCTCCGCCACCAGAGGCGGCCCCGGTGCACTTCAAGCACTCCGGGGGTCAGCCGAGCGAGTCCTCGGAATGGTGGCTGAGCCGATCCCGTCGAGCACGGTTCCCCTCGCGATCGTTCGCAGGCGCTCGTCCTCGTCGTCGACTCCGGGCCGCGATCACGCCGCCCACGACACCGATGGCAAGCACCACCAGCAGGAACCCGCGTTGCCAGAGCGTCCCCCGTTACTGATCCGCTGATGGCTCCCACGGCGTTGGTTGACCTCGGCGCCCATCATTCAACTGGGCACCGACATGTCCGGATCAGCTGGGGACATGGGGGCGGTTGCGAATCCACACCGGCCGGCTCAGGTCCCCCCAGGCCCACCTCAAGGGGTGCCTCTGGTTGCTGACGGCGAATGCAGGCCATGGGTGTCAACTGCCGCAGAAAGTCTCATCCTCCTCACCGGTCGGGGTCCTTGCCAGCCGAACTGTTCCGATATATCGTTGACGCATCGCGACAGATCAACGATGGAATGAAGGAGTGGTTTGCGATGCGTACCCACGGATTCGAGCGTGGACATGGACAGGACGACCCCCGGCGCGGCCGTGGCGGTTTCGACGGACGGCGGGCGGCTTTCGGGCCCTTCGGTCCGGGTGGCCCGGGCGGACCGGGATTCGGCCCCGGCGGTCCCGGCTTCGGGCCGGGCTTCGGTGGCCCCTGGGGCGGACGAGGGCGTGGCGGGCCCAGGGGAAGGGCGCGGCGCGGTGACGTACGGGCCTCGATCCTGGCCCTGCTCAAGGACCGGCCCATGCACGGCTACGAGATGATCCAGGAGATCGCCGAGCGCAGCGGCGGGGCGTGGAAGCCCAGCCCCGGCTCGGTGTACCCCACCCTCCAGCTGCTGGAGGACGAGGGCCTGATCAGCAGTGAGAGCGAAGGCGGCAAGAAGCTGTTCTCGCTCACCGACGAAGGCCGCACGGCCGCCGAGGAGGGCCCGGAGGCCCCCTGGGAGGAGGCCTCGCGCGGGGTCGACTGGGAGGCTCTCAGCGAGATCCGCCAGGCCGGCTTCGGTCTGATGGAGGCCTTCGGGCAGGTCTGGAAGACCGGCAGCAAGGAGCAGCGCGAGAAGGCGCTCACGGTCATCAACGACGCCCGTAAGAAGCTGTACCTGATCCTCGCCGACGAGGACTGATCGCCGTACGGCGACGTCGAGGCGCCCCGCGGAGTCATCCGCGGGGCGCCTTCGTGTGCCGTGTGCCGTGTGCCGTGTGCCTGGTCCGGTCAGGCGACCAGTCCGCCCAGCTTGCGCAGCGACTCGTTGAGCGCGGCCGTGCCCGAGTCCTTGAGTCTGCCCGCCATCAGCGACACGGCCGCGCCCGTGAACTCGCCGTCGATGCGGACCGTCGTCGCGTCCCCGTCGGGGGTCAGCGTGTAGCGGGTGGCGACGGACACCGCCATCGGGCCCTTGCCGCGGATGGCGAGCACCCGGGCGGGCTCCAGTTCCGCCACGGTCCACTCGACCTCGGCCGGGAAGCCCATGAGCTTCATGTTCTCCTGGAAGGTCGCGCCCACTTCGAGGGTCTCGGGGCCGCCCTTGGGGAAGTTGGTGTGGGTCGCGTTCCACTCCCCGTGCGTCGGCCAGTCGGTGAGCTGGGCCCACACCTTGTCGGCCGGTGCCTGGATGCGTGCCTCCGCGCTGACTTCGGCCATGCGACCACCTCTTCGTGTCGGGCAACTCGGGCTGCGGTGTCGCGGAAGGTAGCTCCAGGACCTCGAACATTCAATACTGACGAACCGTCAGAAAGTATGGAGCAGCGCGCCGTCGACGCTCTCGGGGCCGGCTCGGCCGCTCCGCCGTGTCGCACCCGCTGTCCGCGCCCGTCGGGGAGGTGCGGTCGGGCCCGGGGGTTGCGTGAGGGGCGGGTGGCAAGACGACGCGCGCCCCGGCGGGGGAATCGGCCTGATCTCATCCGTAGGGAGGAGATTGCGACGGCCTGGGTCCGCTCTGTGTGGGACGCGAAGATGCTCCCCGCCGGGGATGACCGCACCCGGCCGAAACTGATGGGGTGGGGTGGTGCAATCCCGTACTTCCCGGCAGTCGCCCCAGAGCCCGGCGGCGCACGGCATGGACGACGACCCCAGGCTCGCCGCCGAGCCCGCGGCGGCGCTCGCCGCCGCCCGCCGCAGGGCGGTGCGGGACGGGGACCGGCAGATCGACACCGCCCACCTGCTGCACTCGCTCCTGGAGCAGGACCCTCAGGTGCGCGCCGCCTTCGACGGCGGACCCCAGCTCGCCCGGCTGCTCGCCTACCTCGTCCAGCGCAGCATCGGCTACGGCCTGCGCTGGCAGAGCGGAGTGGAGGACTCCGGGACCCTTCCCGTCGTGACGGTCGCCGAGGGTCTCTCCCCGCTGGCCGCGGCCGCGCTGGAGCACGCGTGCGTGCGGGCCGCCCGGCGCGACGGAGCGCCGGCCCGGGGCGTCGACCTGCTCGCGGCGATCGTCACGGACCCGCAGGCGCGGGCCGTCGAGGTGCTGACCCGTGCCGCCGTCGACGTCCACCGGTTGCGCGCCCGGATCGAGGACGGTCCGCAGGAGCGCGAGGCCCGCGCCGGAGGTGGTGGCGAAGGGGCCTGCTGAGCCCGCTCCGGCCGCCCGCCCGCCGTCCGGGGCCTCCCCGTCCCGCCGTCCGGGGCCGTCCAGTCGATGAGACAGGTGTCAACGAGGATGACGCTCCTGTCGTCGCCTGTCATCATGTGCCGGTGCATACGTCTGTGAGCAGTGAGGGCAAGCGCGGAAGGGGCATCGGTCTCGGTCTGGCGATCGGGTCGGCCATCGCCTTCGGCGGATCCGGGGTCGCGGCCAAGCCGCTGATCGAGGCGGGCCTCGATCCGCTGCACGTGGTGTGGCTGCGGGTGACCGGCGCGGCCCTGGTGATGCTGCCGCTCGCCGTACGGCACCGCGCGCTGCTGCGCACCCGCCCGGCACTGCTCGCCGGGTTCGGCCTGCTCGGCGTGGCGGGGGTGCAGGCGTTCTACTTCGCCGCGATCTCCCGCATCCCGGTCGGTGTCGCGCTGCTCGTCGAGTACCTCGCGCCCGCGCTGGTGCTCGGCTGGGTGCGGTTCGTCCAGCGGCGGCCGGTGACGCGTGCCGCCGCGCTCGGCGTGGTCCTCGCGGTGGGCGGCCTCGCCTGTGTCGTCGAAGTCTGGTCGGGGCTGAGTTTCGACGCCTTCGGACTGCTGCTCGCGCTCGCGGCCGCCTGCTGCCAGGTCGGCTACTTCGTCCTGTCCGACCAGGGCAGCGACTCCGGGGACGACGCCCCCGATCCGCTCGGCGTCATCGCGTACGGCCTTCTCGTGGGCGCCGTCGTGCTGACCGCCGTCTCCCGCCCCTGGGGCATGGACTGGTCCGTGCTCGCGCACACCGCCGGCATGAACGGCAACGAGGTCCCCGCCTGGCAGCTGCTCGCCTGGATCGTGCTCATCGCGACGGTGGTCGCGTACATCACCGGCGTGGTCTCCGTGCGGCGGCTCTCTCCCCAGGTCGCGGGCGTGGTGGCCTGTCTGGAGGCGGTCATCGCGACGGTCCTGGCCTGGGTGCTGCTCGGCGAGCACCTGTCGGCGCCGCAGATCGTGGGTGGGGCGGTGGTTCTTCTCGGCGCCTTCATCGCGCAGTCGTCCGCGCCGGCCAAGGGCGGCTCGGAGCCGGTGATCGGCGGCAGCCCCGAACGGGAACTGTCGGCCCGAGGAACGGCCGCCTAGGCTCCCGAGCGCCCCTTCGAACACACGCGTTCCGGCCGGGCCCGCCCGCGTGGTCACCCGTCCGGTCGGCGGGCGCGAGGTGGGGCTCCGGCCCTTCCTCGCGCCGTCCCGTGCGTCACCTCGGCGGTCGGGCCCGCCGTCGTCGCGACAGGTGCTCGCCGGCCGCCGCGTCGTGCGGGCCGCCGCGTGCGGCCAGGCCGGCGGCGATGCGATCCTGGGTCTCGCTCGGCCGGTGGGCCGCGTACTTGAACTTCGCTCGTACGCCGGTCACCTCGAGCCGGACACCGCGGATGCCGGAGAGCAGACGGCCGTACGGCGCCTCGCCGACCGTGGGCCGGGCGGAGCCGCCCTCCGGCTGGAAGTGGCCCAGCTGGCGTTCGAGCAGCTCGGCCTTGGCGGTCGGATCGTCCACGACGTGGGCCGTGCAGCGGAGTTGGACCGCCGCGTAGAAGCTCGTCGGGGTGCCGTGCTCGGCGGGGGCGCCCGGCGGCGCCTGCCACGGGCCGGGGACGAACACATAGTCGTCGACCACGCTCAGGATCACGGTCGGATCCGCCTCCAGGGCGGGCCACAGGGGGTTGGGCCGGGCCAGGTGGGTGAGGGCCTCGCCGGTGGCGGGGTCGTAGGCGAAGTGCAGCGGCTGGACGAACGGCGGCTCGCCCGGCGGTCCGTTGACCGCGAGCTGGCCGAAGTCGTGGACGGACAGCCAGTCGCGCCACTCGCCGTCGTCGTGGGGCGCGTCCCAGGGGTGGATGAGCATCACGGCACCGCGAGGTAGTCGGGGAGCGCGGTGCCGGAGGCGAGGTCGGCGTCCGGGAGGGGCGTGTCGTAGCCCTTGCGCAGCGGGATCACACCGGCCCAGTGGGGGAGGGCGAGGTCCTCCGGTTCCTCGTTCACCCCGCCGGTGCGGGTCTTGGCCGAGACCTCGTTCAGATCGAGGCGGATCACCGCGGTCGCCGCCAGTTCCTTCTTGTTGGCGGGACGCGAGTCGGCGGCCCGGCCCGGGACGACATGGTCGACGAGGGCGTCGAGCGCGGTGAGCTTCTCCTGCGGGTCCGTCACGTCGTACGCGATGCCGTGCACCACGACCGAGCGGTAGTTGATCGAGTGGTGGAAGGCCGATCGGGCCAGCACCAGACCGTCGACATGCGTCACCGTCAGGCACACGGGCAGCCCCGGGTCCGCCTGTCCCGTCATCCGCAGCGGACGCGAACCCGTGGAGCCGTGCACGTAGAGCGTCTCGCCGACCCTGCCGTACAGGGTGGGCAGCACGACCGGCGCGCCGTCGCGGACGAAGCCGAGGTGGCAGACGTAGCCCTCGTCGAGTATCGCGTGCACGAGGTCCCTGTCGTACGAGGCCTTCTGCGCGGACCGCGTGGGGATCGTACGGTCGGTCGGGGTGTAGGCGGCGGCTCGTGTCGTCGTCTCCGGGGTCCCGTGCATGGCGTTCTCCATTGCGCTAGTGCATAATAGGCTTTGTGCTAGGAGAATATCCGATCAAAGGCCGGCGTGCAGCGGACATTTCCGCGAGCGTCGAGGCAGCGGTGGCCGCAGGCGAGCTGGCGCCGGGGCAACTGCTGCCGCCCATGCGGGAGTTGGCGACCGCGCTGGGGGTGAACCCGAACACCGTCGCGGCCGCCTATCGCACCCTGCGGGAGCGCGGGGTGATCGAGACCGACGGCCGGCGGGGCAGCCGCGTGCGGTCGAAGCCCGCCACGACCGGGCGCGAGTTCCTCCGGGTCGAGGTACCGGAGGGCGTCCGGGACGCGGCCGCCGGCAACCCGGACACGGCGCTGCTGCCGCCGTTGGCGTCGGCGTTCGCGTGGGCCGCCGCGCAGGGCGACCGGGAGCCGGTCCTGTACGGACACGCTCCGCTGGAGCCCGAACTGGCTCGGCTGGCGCGGGCCGAACTGGACGCGGACGGTGTGCCGGCCGGACCCGTCGCCGTCGCCTCCGGTTCGCTGGACGCGATCGAGCGCGTCCTCGCCGCGCATCTGCGGCCGGGCGACACCGTGGCCGTCGAGGATCCCGGCTGGGGCTCCCTGCTCGACCTCGTCCCGGCGCTCGGGCTGCGCCCGGTGCCGGTCGGCGTCGACGACGACGGGCCGTTGCCCGAGCAGGTGCGTCGCGCCCTGGAGGCCGGCGCGCGCGCCCTCATCGTCACCGACCGGGCGCAGAACCCGACCGGCGCGGCGGTGAGCGCCGCACGCGCGCGTGCCCTGCGTGCCGTGCTGCGGGCGCACCCGGGGACCGTGCTCGTCGAGGACGACCACGGTCATGGGATCGTCGACCTCCCTCTGCACCCCCTCGCGGGCGTCACCCGGCACTGGGCGTTCGTGCGCTCGGTGGCCAAGGCGTACGGCCCCGACCTGCGGTTCGCCGTGCTCACCGGGGACGAGGTCACCCTCGACCGGGTACGCGGACGGCAGCGACTGGGCCCCGGGTGGGTCAGCCGGATCACCCAGCGGGCGGTGCTGCGGCTCTGGGCCGACGGGGCGGTGGACGCGCGCGCGGTGGCCGAGGCGTACGGGAGCCGGCGGGACGCGCTGATCACGGCGCTGGCCGCCCGGGGGGTCGAGGCACGGGGCCGCAGCGGGATGAACGTGTGGATTCCCGTGCCGGACGAGACGGGGGCCGTCGCCCGGCTGCTCCAGGCGGGATGGGCCGTCGCGCCCGGGGCGCGGTTTCGGATCGAGGCGCCGCCCGGGATCCGGATCACCGTGTCGACGCTCGGCTCGGAGGAGGTCGCCCCGCTGGCGGACGCCGTCGCCTCCGCGGTGCGGGTGGGAGGCGCGCGCGGGTACGTCTAGGGCGAGGCGGGGCGAGGCGGGACGGCGCTGCGGGGAAGGTCCCGGCGGGTGCCGGATCGTCGCGGATTCGCCCCCCCCCACACACGGCGGAGTCGCCCCCGCGGTACCGCCCCTGCCCTGGATTCGCCCCACACAGCGGAGGGTCGGTGTGGGGCGTCGTGCTCGGCGCGGGAGGGGCGTGGGTCGGTGTCGCCGCCGCGTTCCAGGGGGCGGGCGTCAAGCCCTGGGTTCAGGATCTGCCCCGTGCCTGGGTCAGTGCCGCTCCCGCCAGGACGATCGCCGCGCCCACCGGGGTCGACCAGCTCAGCGGCTCGCCGAGGATCGCGACGCCTGCCGCCGTCGCGATGACGGGGATGAAGTAGGTGACCATCTGGGCCGTCGTCGGGCCGATCTCGGTGACCAGGCCGTACTGGATCAGCAGGGCGAGGCCCGTGCCGAGCGCGCCCAGGGCGGCCGTGGCGAGCAGCGGGACCAGCGGGAAACGGCTCGGCAGGGTGGTGAACAGCGGGGTGACGACGGCCAGTTGGAGCGTCGCCAGCAGGAGCTGTCCGCCGGTCATCGACAGGGCCGAGGAGCCGGTGTTCGCCAGGGTGCGGCGGAGGTAGATCCAGCCGATCGGGTAGCTGAGCGAGGCCAGCAGGGCCAGGGTCGTGCCCCGGGCGTCCAGGCCGTGGAAGCCCTGCCAGGCGCCCAGGACCGTCAGGACGCCGAGGAAGCCGAGGCCGAGGCCCGCCACGCGCAACCGGGTAGGCCGGTCCTCCGACAGCGCCACCAGGGACAGGGCCATGCCCCACAGGGGCGAGGTCGCGTTGCAGATCCCGGCCAGGGTGGAGGGAATGGTCAGCTCGGCGTAGGCGAACAGGGAGAAGGGCAGGGCGTTGAGGAGGAAGGCCGCCACCGTCAGATGCGCCCAGGTCCGGGCCCCGCGGGGCAGCCGCTCGCGCTTGACCGCCATCGCGACCGCCAGGACCGCCGTACCGAACAGCAGCCTGCCAAAGGTGACCTGGAAGGGTGCGTAGCCGCCGGTGCCCACCTTGATGAGCAGGAAGCTGAAGCCCCAGATCAGCGAGAGCACGCCGAAGCGCAGTCGCCAGTCGAGGGTGCGACGGGGGAGGTCGGGGGCTTGCGGGGAGGTCCGGGCGGGGGCGGTGACAGCAGTCATGAGCGTAACGATGCTGTACGTCGTCTCGTCACACAATCGAGAATATTCGAGCGATACCTCGTAGCATCGCTTACATGTTGAACCTGGAGCGCCTGCGCACCCTCGACGCCCTGGCCCGGCACGGATCGGTCAGTGGCGCCGCCACGGGCCTGCACATCACCACCTCGGCCGTCTCGCAGCAGATGGCCAAGCTGGAACGGGAGGTCGGGCAGCGGCTCCTCGCCAAGCAGGGACGAGGGGTGCGGCTCACGGACGCGGGGCGGCTGCTCGCCGACCACGCGTCCAGGATCCTGTCACAGGTCGAGCTCGCCCAGTCCGATCTGGAGGCTCAGCGCGGTCAGGTGGTGGGGGAGCTGCGGCTCTCCGCGTTCCCGACCGCGGCCCGCGGGCTGTTCCCCGTCGCGCTCGCCGAGCTGCGCAAGGCGCACCCGGGGCTGCGGCTGCGCTCGTCCGAGCTGGAACCGGAGCGGGGGGTGGCCGGCGTGGTCCGCGGCGACCTCGACCTCGCCGTCGTCCTGGACTGGTACAACAAGCCGATGCCGGTGCCGGACGGCCTGGTCAAGGCGCCCATCCTGGACGATCCCGCCGATGTCGCGATGCCGGCCGGGCACCCCCTGGCGGACCGGGACGAGGTGGACCTCGGGGAGTTCGCCGAGGACGAGTGGATCACCTGGGGCGAGGGCGAGTTCTGTCACGAGTGGCTGATGTTCACGCTGCGCTCACGGGGCGTCGAGCCGATCGTCGGCCACCGGGCGGCCGAGACGCACACCCAACTCGGGCTGGTGGCAGCCGGGCTGGGCGTCTGCATCGCGCCGCTGCTCGGACGTCACCCGGTGCCCGAGGGCGTCGTGACGGTCCCCCTGCGGCAGCGGGTGCGCCGGCATGTGTACGTGCTCTGGCGGGCGGACGCCGACCGCCGCCCGTCGATCCGGGCGGCGGTCGAGGCGCTCAAGGCGGCGGGGCAGGTCGTGGGGCAGTCCGTTGGCTGAACGGCCCTACACACCGCCCAGCTTGCGGAAGTCCCACGACACGATCTTCGTCGGCGTCAGCCGCACCCACGCGTGCCGGCCGTCGTGCGGCATCGAGTCCAAGCCGAAGTTCTTGCGCGCGAACAGCGTCTCCACGGCGTCGAGTTCGGCACACAGCTCCCCGGTACGCGGACTCTCGCCCACGAACTCCACGACGCCGGACAGCTCGACGCCCCGCAGCGCGTCGTACTCCTCGCCCGTGTCGATCACGATGGCGACCCGCGGATCGCGGTTCAGGTCCGCCCAGCGCTTGCTGCGCACGACCGAGTACAGCCACAACGCGGTGCCGTCCCAGAGGAACCACAGGGCGCTGACGTGCGGGGCGCCGTCGGTGGACACGGTCGCGACCCGGCAGGTGCGCTGGAGGGTGAGGAACGCGTCCAGTTCACCCGGCGACATCATGATCTTCCGGCCCCGGCGCTGAGTGACGGTCATCCGGCCCCCTCATTCTTTTCTTCTGGGTACGTGCCGCTCTCCTGAAATGGCGTCAGGAAAGCATGGGTCTTCTTCCTTCTGCGCGCAATGGCGGTTACTGTCGCCCGCTCCACACCGACGCCAGGGGGAGTCATGCCGTCGTACGAACAGCTCAGCGCCCTCCTCGACCCGGCGAGCACCGTCCTGATCACGGTGGAGTGCCAGCAGGGCGTCGTCGGACCCGGCGCCGCCCTGCCCCAGCTCGCCCGCGCGGCCCGGGAGTCGGGGGCCCTCGCCAACGTCGCCCGGCTGGTCGCGGCCGCCCACGCGAGCCGCGTCCAGGTCGTGCACGCCGTCGCCGAGCGCCGCCCCGACGGCCGGGGCGCCAACCGCAACGCCCGGCTGTTCCGCGCGGCCGAGCGCCTTCCCGTCCAGCAGCTCACCGGCACCGACGCGACCCGCCCGGCGCCTCCGATCGAGTGGGCCGAGCAGGACCTCGTGGTGCGGCGGCTGCACGGGCTGTCGCCGGTCCAGGGCACCGACGTCGACGCCCTGCTGCGCAACCTGGGCTGCCGCACCCTGGTCGTGAGCGGCGTCTCGGCCAACGTGGCCATCCCGAACACCGTCTTCGACGCCGTCAACCGGGGCTACACGGCCGTCGTGCCGTCGGACGCCATCGCCGGGGTGCCCGCCGACTACACCCCCGCGATGATCCGCCACACCCTCGCGTTGGTCGCCACGGTCGCGACCACGGACGAGGTGCTGGCCTGTCTCCGGCGGTCGGCCGTCAGGCCAGCGTGATCGAGTCGCCGCTGACGGTGATCGGCACCTCGGGCAGCGGTTTCTGCGCGGGACCGCTCTTCACGCTGCCGTCCGTGATCGAGAAGTTGCTGTTGTGACAGGGGCAGTTGATCACGCCGTCGGAGATGCTCTTCACCGCGCAGCCCTGGTGGGTGCAGACGGCGGAGAACGCCTTGTACGTGCCCGCCGTCGGCTGGGTGACGACCACCTTCTCGGAGTCGAACACCTTGCCGCCGCCCTCGGGTATGTCGGCGGTCGTGGTGAGCGCGGCGCCGGCCGCGGCGTTGTCCCCGCCGCCCGTGCCGCCCGTGCCGCCGGTGCTCGCGGCCTCCGACGTGCCGGCCGAGGCGGACGAGCTCGACGAGTCGTCGTCGGAGCCTCCGCACGCGGTCAGCGCGACGGAGAGTCCCGCGGCTCCGGCGGCTGCCACGACGGTACGGCGGGCAGGCCCCGAAGCGGACTTGATCGATGCGCTGGTCATGCTGGAGGTTCCCTTCCAGGGGGGTGCGTGGATCTGCCGTGAGGTACGAGCCGGGGGCGCCCGTCGTTCAGCACCCCCGCCAAGTCCGGACAGTGTCGAGATCTTGACCCGTTCGAGATGAGTGCGGCGTAAGCCTGAGCTGTCGCCGAGCTGTCGGCCGCGCATCACCCCAGGCCCAGTAGCCTGGGGCGATGCTCAAGGAAGTCACCGCGACCCGCTTCGTCACCCCCCTGCGCGAGGGCGGTTCCTTGCCGGGACTCGTCGAGGCCGACGACTTCGGCCTGTACGTCATGAAGTTCACCGGCGCCGGGCAGGGCCGCAAGACGCTCGTCGCCGAGGTCGTCTGCGGCGAACTCGCCCGCAGGCTCGGCTTCCGGGTGCCCCGCCTGGTGACCGTGGAGCTCGACATCGTGCTCGGGCTCGGCGAACCCGACCAGCAGGTACAGGAGTTGCTGAAGTCCAGCGGCGGCACCAACCTCGGCATGTACTTCCTCTCCGGCGCCCTCGGCTTCGACCCGCTCGCCTTCCCGGTGACCTCCGAGGAGGCCGGCCGGATCGTCTGGTTCGACGCGCTCGTGAACAACGTCGACCGGTCCTGGCGCAACCCCAACCTGCTCGTGCACCGCGGCGACCTGTGGGTCGTCGATCACGGCGCCACCATGATCTGGCAGCACAACTGGCCCACCGCCGAGACCTCCGCGGCCCGCCCCTACGACGCCTCTGACCACGCGCTCGCCCCGTTCGGGCCCGACGTGGCGGCCGCGGCCGCGGAACTGGCGCCGCTGATCACCGCCGACCTCCTCGCCGAGGTCACCGCCGAGATCCCCGACGTCTGGCTGGCCGACGAGCCCGGCTTCGACACCCCGGACGCGCTCCGCCGGGCCTACGCGGCGCCCCTGCTCGCCCGCGCCGCCGTCATCCACGACCGCATCAAGGGGACCAAGTGACCGAGCGCCACATCATCCGACCGGGCCAGGGCGGCGACCGGGACGTCTTCGAGTACGCCCTGCTGCGCGTCGTACCGCGCATCGAGCGCGGCGAGTGCGTCAACGCGGGCGTGCTGGTGTACTGCCGCGGCCAGGACTACGTGGGCGCCCGCACCCACCTCGACGAGGCGAAGCTGCTGGCGCTGGACCCGGAGGCCGACGTGGCCGGGGTGCGGGCCGCCCTGCGGGCCGTCGAGGGCGTGTGCGCGGGCGGCGCGTCGGCCGGACAGGCGGCGCACGACGACGCCGGCCGGCGCTTCCGCTGGCTGATCGCGCCCCGCTCGACGATCGTCCAGCCCGGCCCCGTCCACACGGGACTCACCACCGATCCCGCCGCCGAGACCGAGCGCCTGCTCGAACTGCTGGTGAGGTAATGGATCACACCCGCGCCGTGTGGCGTTGACACCGGGTGCCAGGGCTTCTAGCGTCACGTCTGCCGAAGGTACTAAGCGGTCGCTCACCACTCGGGCGCATCCAGATTTTCTCAAGGGCGAGGAGAACCAGCAATGTCCACCACTGAGCAGCGGGTCGCCGTGGTCACGGGCGCGGCGCGCGGCATCGGAGCCGCCACCGCCGTACGGCTGGCCGCGGAAGGCCGCGCGGTCGCGGTCGTCGACCTCGACGAGGCCGCCTGCAAGGACACCGTCGAGAAGATCACCGCGGCGGGCGGCAAGGCCGTCGCGGTCGGCGCCGACGTCTCCGACGAGGCCCAGGTCGAGGCGGCGATCGCCCGCATCGTCGAGGAGCTCGGCGCGCCGACGATCCTCGTCAACAACGCGGGCGTGCTCCGCGACAACCTGCTGTTCAAGATGAGCGTCGCCGACTGGGACACCGTCCTCGGCGTGCACCTGCGCGGCTCGTTCCTGATGACCAAGGCCGTCCAGAAGCACATGGTCGACGCGGGCTTCGGCCGGGTCGTCAACCTGTCCTCCTCCTCGGCGCTCGGCAACCGCGGCCAGGCCAACTACTCCGCCGCCAAGGCCGGTCTCCAGGGCTTCACCAAGACCCTTGCCATCGAGCTCGGCAAGTTCGGCATCACCGCCAACGCCGTGGCCCCCGGCTTCATCGCCACCGACATGACCGCCGCGACCGCCGCCCGGGTCGGCATGGGCTTCGAGGAGTTCAAGGCCGCGGCCGCCACCCAGATCCCGGTCGCGCGCGTCGGTGAGCCCGATGACATCGCCAACGCGATCGCCTTCTTCACGAACGAGGCCGCGGGCTTCGTCTCCGGCCAGGTGCTGTACGTCGCCGGCGGACCGCTCGACTAAAGGCCACCAGGGAGCACTAGGAAGCACTGGGGATCACGAACATGACTGAACTGCCCGCACTCTCCGGCAAGGTCGCACTCGTCACCGGCGCCAGCCGCGGCATCGGCTACGGCGTCGCCGAAGCACTCGTCGCCCGCGGCGACCAGGTCTGCATCACCGGCCGCAACGAGGACGCGCTCAAGGAGGCCGTCGAGCGGCTCGGCGCCGACCGGGTCATCGGCGTCGCCGGCAAGGCGCACGACCTGGCGCATCAGGCGGTGGCCGTCGAGCGCACCATGGAGGCCTTCGGCCGCGTCGACTTCCTGGTCAACAACGCCGGGACGAACCCGGTGTTCGGGCCGATCGCCGACCTCGACCTGGACGTCGCCCGCAAGGTCTTCGAGACCAACGTGGTCTCCGCGCTCGGCTTCGCGCAGCGGACCTGGCACGCCTGGCAGAAGGACAACGGCGGCGCGATCGTCAACATCGCCTCCGTGGCGGGACTCTCCGCCTCGCCGTTCATCGGCGCGTACGGCATCAGCAAGGCCGCGATGATCAACCTGACCCAGCAGCTGGCGCACGAGTTCGCGCCGCGGGTGCGGGTCAACTCGATCGCCCCGGCCGTGGTGAAGACGAAGTTCGCCGAGGCCCTGTACGAGGGCCGCGAGGAGGAGGCGGCCGCCGCCTACCCGCTGGCCCGGCTCGGCGTGCCCTCCGACATCGGCGGCACCGCCGCGTTCCTCACCTCGCAGCAGTCGGACTGGATCACCGGCCAGACGCTCGTCGTCGACGGCGGAATCTTCCTCAACGCCGGCGTGGGCTGATCCCGGCATGGCTTGAACTGGACGTCGACACGGGCGCCGTTTCTTGACGGAAACGGCGCCCGTGTCGTCGTTCCGGCGTCGCGAGGGCGATGACAACGTAGTCACCCCAAAGTGATCAAGAATGCTTCAAGGGCGCGGGTTCACGGCGCGTGGGGCTGCGGTATGGTCTGCCAACCCTTGGCATGGCAGATCGAGGAGCGTGCGCGTGTTCAACCGGAACCGATCCTTGCAGCAGATGGCGGCGATCGTGTCCATATCCCTGGTGGCCGGATGCAGCCTCCTGGGGGAGGAGAGCTCCGACGATGCCGGACCGATCGTCGTGGGCACCACCAGTGCTCCCAGCACGCTCGATCCCGCCGCCGCCTGGGACGGCTCCTGGGAGCTGTTCCGCAACATCTACCAGACGTTGCTGAGCTACCCCAACGGAGCGACGAGCCCCCAGCCGGACGCCGCCAAGTCCTGCGAATTCACCGATAGTTCGAACCGCACGTACAAGTGCGAACTGCGCGAAGGGCTCAAGTTCTCCAACGGCGACACGATCGACGCGAAGGCCGTGAAGCACTCGATCGACCGGATCAGGACGATCAACGCGGAAACCGGCCCCAACGGACTCCTGGGCAGCCTGGACAGCGTCGAGACGAAGGGCGACCAGGTGGTGCTCTTCCGGCTCAACAAGGCCGACGCCACCTTCCCGTTCGTGCTCGCCACCCCCGGCATGTCCCTCGTCGACCCCGACGACTACTCCGCGAAGGCGCTGCGCAAGGACGACGGCATCGTCGGCTCCGGACCGTACCGGCTCCAGTCCTACGAAGAGGGCAAGCAGGCCGTACTGGTACGAAACGACAACTACAAGGGCTTCGCCGAGCGCAAGAACGACGCGGTGACGATCCGCTACTTCCAGGACTCCGGCGAGATGGTCAAGGCCCTGCGCGCCAAGGACATCGACATCACCTACCAGGGTCTCGCCGCCGACGACATCGTCGACCTGGACACCAAGAGCGCCGCCAACGAGGGCCTCCAGCTCATCGAGGGCGCCGGCAGCAACATCAACTACCTGGTGTTCAACCCCAAGGACCCGTGGTCCGACAAGGTCGCCGTGCGCCGGGCCGTGGCCCAGGTCGTGGACCGGGCCGCGATCGCCCACGAGGTCTACAAGGACACGGTCGAGCCGCTGTACTCCATGGTCCCGTCCGGCCTCACCGGCCACACCACCGGCTTCTTCGACTCCTTCGGCGACCCCGACACCGCCAAGGCGCGCAAGATCCTCACCGAGGCGGGGATCACCGAGACCGTCCCGCTCACCCTCTGGTACACCACCGACCGCTACGGCTCCGACACCGCCCTGGAGTTCAAGGAGATCAAGCGGCAGCTGGACGCCTCGGGCCTGTTCTCGGTCAAGCTGAAGAGCCGCCCCTGGAACACCTACGTGGTCGGCTACCAGAAGGGCGAGTACCCGGTGTTCGGGCGCGGCTGGGCCCCGGACTTCCCCGACGCGGACAACTTCATCGCCCCGTTCGTCGGCGACCAGAACGCGCTCGGCACGCCCTACCCGGCGAAGGAGATCACCCAGGTGCTGCTGCCCCGCTCGCGCGGGGAGAGCGACCGCGCCAACGTGGTGAAGGACTTCGAGGAGGCCCAGCAGATCCTCGTCGACGACGCCCGGCTGCTGCCCCTGTGGCAGGGCAAGCAGTACCTGGCCTCCTCCGAGGACGTCTCGGGCGGCGAGCGGTCCCTGGACCCGTCGACGATCATGATGATGTGGGAACTGACGCGGAAGACCAGCTGGTAGGCGGTCGGTGAACCGGTCCGCGGGGCCCGCTGTCAGTGGTCGCCTGTAGGTTCTGTGCTCTGCAAGTGACCGCACGACCCAAGGACGTTGACGTGACCGACATCGCCATGCTGCCCGAGTCCTGGCGCGGGGTTCTGGGCGACGAGCTCCAGCAGCCCTACTTCAAGGAGCTGACGGAGTTCGTCGAGGAGGAGCGGGCGGCCGGCCCCGTCTACCCCCCGCGCGAGGAGGTCTTCGCCGCGCTCGACGCGACGCCGTACGAGCGGGTGAAGGTGCTCGTCCTCGGCCAGGACCCGTACCACGGCGAGGGCCAGGGACACGGCCTGTGCTTCTCGGTGCGGCCGGGCGTGAAGATCCCGCCGTCCCTGCGGAACATCTACAAGGAGATGCACGCGGAGCTGGGCACGCCGATTCCGGACAACGGCTATCTGATGCCGTGGGCGCAGCAGGGCGTCCTGCTGCTCAACGCGGTCCTCACGGTCCGCGCCGGCGAGGCGAACTCGCACAAGGGCAAGGGCTGGGAGAAGGTCACGGACGCGGTGATCCGCGCGGTGGCCGACCGGCCCGACCCGGCCGTCTTCGTCCTGTGGGGCAACTACGCGCAGAAGAAGCTCCCGCTCATCGACGAGACCCGGCACATCGTGGTCAAGGGCGCCCACCCCTCGCCGCTGTCGGCGAAGAAGTTCTTCGGTTCCCGCCCGTTCACGCAGATCAACGAGGCCGTGGCACAGCAGGGCCACGAGCCGATCGACTGGACGATCCCGAACCTGGCCGACCAGGGCTGACCCGAGGCGACCCGACCCGGCCCGACCCACCCAGCCTGATCCACCCAGCCTGACCCGGGACGGCCGCGGCCCGCCGTCTGCCGCCGCGCCGGTTCCGCCACGGACCGGCACGGTGCCGCCTGACCGGGATTGCGGAAACCTGCGGCTAGCGTCGTCGCAACGACGCAAGGAGGCCGAGGTGGCGGAGCGACAGGGGCAGACGGTGCCGGACGCCCTGCTGACGCGGATCGGGCAGGTCGTGATGCTGCACCACGGGGGAGACCGCGAGGAGGCCCGGCGGCGACTCCTCGACCTGTGGACCGAGATCGGCGCGAACGGCGCCCCTATGCACCGCTGCACCCTCGCCCACTACCTGGCCGACACCCACGACGACCCTTCGGACGAGTTGGCGTGGGACCTTCGGGCGCTGACGGCGGCGGAGGAGCACGGCGGCTCGGTCGAGGTGCGGGCGCTCTACCCGTCGCTGCACCTCAACCTGGCGGCGGACTACGTCAAACTCGGCCGCGCCGAGGCCGCCCGCACCCATGTGCGCAGGGCGCGTACGGCTGCCGTGGCACTGAGGGACGACAGCTACGGGGACGGCGTACGGGCGGCGATCAGCCGGATGGAACTGAGACTGGGGGAGGGCGAAGGCGAGGGGGAGGGGGAGGGGGAGGGCCGGAGTGAGTGGGAGCGCGGGTGGTGAGACCGGCGGGGCGGTCGTCCGCCGTCTCCCGACGCCCACGGCCCGTGCCCCTCACCGCCCGTGAGCCTGCTCGCAGAACGGCCCGTGCCCCTCACCGCCCGTAGGCCTGATCGCAGGACGGCCCCTGACTCTCACCGCCCGTAGGCCTGCTCGCAGATCGTCGCCTCCGGGCTGTCGCCCTGCCATCCGCCGTACGTCCTGCCGAGCGCGCACACATCGGTGTTCCTGCGCACCTCCGCCTCCACGTCCGGGATCTCCACGCGCGGCACCGAGTGCCGCCGGGTCTCCGGGTGGGGCGGTCGGGTGTGCGGCCGGGAACGGGACGGGGGCGGCTGCCCGGCGCCGCCGGCCCCCGGCACCGCCGCCGTCCGCCGCCGCTGCGCCGGCGCCGCCGGTGCATCCGGTTCCCGCTTCCGGGACGGCCCGACCATCTCCAGCGCCTCACGGGCCGGCGCCTGCACGACCTGCACCTCGGTCCGTCCCTCCGGCCGCGGTACGGACGGCTGGGTCGGCGCGAGGACGGGACCGGGCACGGCCGGGCGCTGGACGGTCACGCATCCCGTGAGGGCCGAGACGGCCACGGTGACCAGGAGCGTTGCGGTAGTCGTCGTGGTTCGATGCACCCGCGCAACTCTGGTGGTTCCGCCCGCCCGAGCAACAGCGGAGCAGCGCAGGTTGCCCCGCACGGGTGATCCCGTACCCCGTACGAGGGACCGGACCCGCCCGTGCTGACGTCACTCGCCGGTGACCCCGTCGATGCGCTCACGGATCAGATCGGCGTGGCCGTTGTGACGGGCGTACGGTGCGCAGCTGGGCGTCGGAGAGCCCCTCGCACTTCCACGCCAGGGTCTGCCGGTGGTGGTCCAGCCACCCTTCCAGCATGGCGCGTTCGTCGGCGTTCTGGGCGGGTCCGGTGCGCTGTCGCTGCGTCGTCATGTCCGCATGGTGGCTCCGAGCCGCCCTCCGCCACCACGGGATTTCCTCGACGGGGCCGCCCGGCACGCCATTCAGCATTCCCTCCGGGCCCCGCGCCCCTCCTCCGGGCACGGCCGCCCGCGGGCGTCGCGGGCATCGCGGACCGGCGCGCGGCGGCCTGCGGGCGGTCGGGGAGGGGCGGCCTGCGGGTGGTCGGGGAGAGGCCCCGTATGCTGCCGCCGTACAGGGTGGGCAAGGCGGTAGGACAGGTAGCGAGGGAGCGCCCGTGAAGGTCGGCTGCATCGGACTCGGCGACATCGCGCAGAAGGCGTATCTGCCGGTCCTCGGCGCGCTGCCCGGGGTGGAGCTCCACCTCCAGACCCGCACGCCGGCCACCCTCGACCGGGTCGCCGACACCCTTCGCCTGCCCCGCGAGCAGCGCCATCACGACCTCGACGCGCTCCTCGCCGCCGGCCTCGACGCCGCCTTCGTGCACGCGCCCACCGCCGCTCACCCCGAGATCGTCTCCCGGCTGCTGGAGGCGGGCGTCCCGACGTACGTGGACAAGCCCCTCGCGTACGAACTCGCCGACTCTGAGCGGCTCGTCACGCTCGCGGAGGCCCGGAACGTGTCCCTCGCCGTCGGCTTCAACCGGCGCCTCGCGCCCGGCTACGCGCAGTGCGCCGACCACCCGCGCGAGCTGATCCTCATGCAGAAGAACCGGGTCGGGCTGCCCGAGGAACCGCGCACGATGATCCTCGACGACTTCATCCACGTCGTCGACACGCTGCGTTTCCTGGTGCCGGGCCCGGTCGACGACGTGACCGTGCGCGCCCGCGTGGAGGACGGCCTGCTGCACCACGTCGTCCTCCAGCTCGCCGGACCCGGCTTCACCGCGCTCGGCGTGATGAACCGGCTCAGCGGTTCCAACGAGGAGATCCTCGAGGTGTCCGGCCAGGACACCAAGCGCCAGGTGGTCAACCTCGCCGAGGTGATCGATCACAAGGGGCAGCCGACCGTGCGGCGGCGCGGCGACTGGGTGCCGGTGGCCCGGCAGCGGGGCATCGAGCAGGCGGTGCTCGTCTTCCTGGACGCCGTGCGCGCGGGCAAGGTGCTCAGCGCCCGGGACGCGCTGGCGACTCACGAGCTGTGCGAGCGGGTGGTACGAGCGGTGCGGGAGCGGTCCGCCGCGGCCTGACCGTCCGCGCCCCCTCGCTGAGCGCGAGGACCAGCAGCACCAGCAGAGCCCCATGGACCGGCCAGTCGCCGTAACGGACGTAGGGGGTGACGCCGTCCGCGAGCGGAACGTCGTAGACGGCCGTCGTGCTCGCGTCCGTGCCCAGCCACGAGCCGACCCGCCGGCCACTCGCGTCGTACACGGCCGAGACGCCGGTGAGGGTGGAGTGGACGAACGGCCGCCCGGTCTCCGCGGCCCGCAGCGCCCCCAGCGAGGCGTGCTGCGCGGGCGCCCAGCTCCACTGGAAGGAAGAGGTCGACGACTGCGCGACCAGCACCTCCGCGCCGTCCCCGGCGAGGTGCCGGCTCATGTCGGGGAAGGCCGTCTCGAAGCACACCATCGGCCCGATGCGCAGCCCGCGCCCGGCGTCCATCACGACCTGCCCGGTGCCGCGCCGCCGGTCCTCGCCGGCCGCCTTGCCGACGGAGGTGGCCCAGCCGAGCAGCGAACGGGCCGGTATGTACTCGCCGAACGGCACCAGCCGCATCTTGTCGTACCGGTCGCCGGTCGGTCCTTCGGAACCTATGAGTATCGAGCTCTTGTAGATGCCGGGCCGGTCGGAGCGGCGGGCGTCGACGTTCACCAGGATGTCGGCGCCGGTGACCCGGGACAACTCCGCCAGGCGCCGGGCCAGATCGGGCCGGTCGTCGAGGTCGTAGCCGACACTGCTCTCACCCCAGACGATCAGGTCGACGTCCTGCCCGACCAACCGGCGGGTCAGCTGCTCCTCGCGGTCGAAGCGGCTGTCGGGGCCGTCGATCACCCCCGGCTGCACGACGGCGATCCGGGCCTGCCCGTCGCCGTCGGGGCGTGGCGCCCACATCCACGCGGCCGAGGCCGTGGCGGCGGTGGCGACGAGGCCGGCGACGGCCGGGGCCCGGGACGCCGGAACGGAGACCAGGACGGCGGCCGACACGTTGACCGCCACCACCAGGAAGCTGAGCAGCCACACCCCGCCGACGGAGGCGAGCCGCAACGCGGGCTCCACCTGCCACTGACTGGCCCCGAGCATGCCCCACGGCCCGCCGAGCCCCTGCCAGGAGCGGACGAGCTCGATCGCCAGCCAGCCCGAGGGCAGGACCAGCAGCGCGGCGAACACCCGCCCGCGGCCGGGGATCACGTCCGCGCTGAGGAACCGGCGGACCAGCCACGCCCACGGAGCCCACAGGGCGCCCAGCAGCGCGGCGATGACCAGGGTGAACACATGCAGGCTCGGCAGCAGCCAGTGGTGCATGGCCAGCATGAAACCGAACCCGCCGCCCCACCCGTCGTACGCGGCCCGCCTCGCCGTCGGCGCGGAGCGGGCGAGCAGGATCCATGGAACGAGGGCGAGATAGGCCCACCACCACAGAGCCGGCGCGGGGAACGCGAGCACGGGCAGCGCGCCCGCGAGAGCCGCGACGGCCGTACGCCGCCAGGGGGAGGTGAGCCAGTGTTCGAACGTCTTCATACGACACCTCCCTACCCGCTCGGGGTGCCTCCAGTGTGCGCGCGTCGGACGATCTCCGACAGGGGGCGCTTTTTTCGGCCCAGCCGTCCCCGAGCGCTGCCGCTTCCGGCTCAGCCGGACACGCGCCGCCACTTCTCCCGGACGACCACCTCACGCACCCGCCACCCGTCGTCCGTGCGCAGCAGACCGAAGGAGTACCTGCCGCCGCAGACGAAGTCCGGCGCACCGGCCGCCGAGTCGTCCTGGCCGGCGGCCAGCCGCATCGGGTTGACGTAGTCGGCCTGGACCCGGGCGGTGTCGCCCGTGTCCTGCTCCAGGACCCCGAAGCGCACCCGGCGGTTGACGATGAGGTGCTGCCGCATCGCGAACACCCGCAGATTCTCCGCGAGCCATGAGGCGACGACCCCGGCGTCCCCCTCGATACCACCGGCCGAGCGGTAGTCCGCCCGCCCGTCCGACGTGAACAGTTCCCGGTACGCCGTCCAGTCCCCGTCGTCGACCGCCACCGCGTAGTCGGTGACCAACCCGTCGACGGCCAACCGGTCCATCACGGCGGCGAGCTCCACACGCTGCGTCATGGCCCGAGTGTTGGCCATGCGGGCTGCTCAGCCAAGGTCTGTGCGGGGAACGATCGGGAACGATCGGGCAATGCGGTAGCCACGTGGACGCACCGGCGGTCAGGCTGCTGCCGTGACGTGGATCACCAAACCGCGTTCACAGACCTTTGCCGCCATGTGACCCGTGGGTGATGCCAGCCGCTGTGCCGGACAGCCGGTCAGGGACGCAGGTGGGCGAGTAGCTCTTCACGGGCGGGGTATCCCTGCTCCTGGGGGAGCAGGCGTGTGGCTGCGTCCAGTTCGCCGTCCCTGACGAGTGCGTGGATCTCGTTGGCGAGCGGAGTCACGTCGCTGATGGACACGGTCCACTCGTCCGCGTAGCGCGACGATGCCTCGCCCGAGAGTCCGAGTTGCAGTGCGCGGTGCGGCAGGGGACGCAAGTTCAGGTCGCGTTCGGGGTCCCACTGGACACGAGCCGGTGCGCGCTTGAGTTCACGCTGCCAGGTGTCGCGATCGGGATGCAGGCCGCGAACGTAGCTCGACAGGCAGGCATGGCGCAGCGCCCACTCGAAGCCATCGCGAGTGATCTCGACGGCAAGAACGGTCTCCTGACCGGCACTCGTGCCCCAGTGGGAGCGGTACATCATCCACAGGAAGCTGGGTTTGATCCACGTCATGCGATCCCGCAGCCACGTGGGGGGAAAGCGGCCGTCGCGGACGGCGGGTACGCCGATTTCAGGGGCGTAGGCCTGGTAGACGGTGATCGTGGATGCCGTGTGGAGCGCGCGGATCCGGTGGTGCGGTTCTTCCATGGCGTACAGCGTGGGGTCGGCCGGCTCAGGCGGCCACCGATTTTCGACGGCTGCTCGCTGCGACGGGCACGCCGGCCCCAGCACCATGCGAGCTGCCGGTTTCACGGCCGCCTTCCACTCGTCCCCGTCGGACCCGCTCGCGAAGAGCGTCTACAGGCTGCCGGGCTCGGATCCCTTGAGGTATGTCAGGCGCCCGCGGTCACGCTCGGTCGTCAAGTCGAGTGCGGTCACCGGGTTTTGGGTCCACACGGGTGCGCCGTCGATCCACGGAATGAGCACGGTGACGGGGCGAAGCAAACCGTGGACGTTGGCGACGCCCGCCGGCGGGAGGCGTCGGGCCTGCCGCTTCTTGGCGAGTTTCAGAAGCATCGGCGGAGCCTCGTCGGGGTCGCCATGGGCCTTGTACAGCACCAAGTAGGCCTCACCCTGGTCCGGTTCGCGCAGCAGGAGCCAGCGCATCGGGCGTACATGCTCGCTGACGGCCGCGGTGGCGAAAGCGCGGGCGAGCCTGCTCTGGGACGCGACGGCCGTCAGGCCGCAGACCGAGCCTGCGAGGAAGAGGCATCCAAGGCCGAACCCGCCGAAGAGGTGCAGCACCCCTCCGAATCCGGCAAGCGCTGTGAAGGTGGTCCAAGCGGCGATGGAGGGAAGGCCGAAGGCCGCGAGCAGGTCGCGGTTGCGCCACCAGACCAAACGCCCACGGCTGTCGATCACGGGTGTTGACGGCCGCGGTCGAACTTGCTCGGCCGCGAGGCGCACGGCCGCCGCGAGAAGAGCCTCGTGGGTGAGCTCCGCGGCAGTCAGGGGCACCTGCCTGGAACGTCGGACGGCAATCCGGCGACGACTCTCCCTCCTCGACTCGGGATCCAACCTGCGAATCAGGCCGACCCATGCGGTGACGCCCGTCAGCAGGCAGCCGAGGAAGGTCATGATCCATGCGAAGGCACCGGCGTCCGTGCCGTCGTCAAAACCTTCGAAGTAGCCCACCGCCACACCGGGAAGCCCGATGAGAACGCCAATGAAGCCGACGCGCCACAACCACTTCTCGGGCGCGGCGCCCGGGCCCACAGGGGGAACATCCCAGCGATCGGCCATGCTTCTCCTTGTCTCATCAGTCGTACACGACAGACACATCAGGGGGCCTGACGGTTGCGCAGCCTCTCGTACGCGTTCACCGACTCGGCGTTCACAGACCTCAGGGACACGCGCCTGCCCCCTGGCCTGCATCAACCCTCTTGGGCGAAGTCACCGAAGTGTGGATCATGGCTATATGACGAGGTGGACGAAGAAGGAAGCTCCGGTCGAGCAGCCAGACTCCGCGCCGGAGCTTTCCGCGTACCAGCAGGCGATGCGGACGAGGCTCCTCGCGGCCCCTGTGACACCAGCGCCCGAGCCCTGGCGGCGCATCGCGTACGCACCGGTCGGCGGACTTCTCGGGATAGGCTTCGCCTCGCACCCCGACACCGGCCAGGACTTGGTGATGGTCGTCTCGCACGACGGTCACGGCCTCTTCGACGCCGTTACGGGCGAGAAGATCGCTCGGGATCGTGACCCCGATCCCGAGGACGCCACTCCTGACGCGGTGGCCGATCTGTCGTGCCCAGGGCTGGGTCCCGTCGCGGGAAGCAGGGTGCGCATCGCCGGGCTCTTCGGGGGAGGACTTCACACCACCACCGCGGACGGCTGGACTTTGGAAGTCGTGATTCCTGCCTGGCCCCATGAGCGTGTGCTGCTCTCCGGCGACGGCGGACTGCCCCACTCCGGTCCGCACGGAGAGCGGTGGTGGCACATCTTCCACTCCGACTACTCCGAACTCCGAGCAGCCGGCTTCTCGCCCTCCGGGCGGACCATCGCCGTCGCGACCAGCAGTGATGTGTCCCTTTGGACACGCGCGACGGACCGTAGCCCTGCCGACGGCGCTGAAGCATGACCGAAGGGTGTCGGCCCGCCGGCCGTCGTGTGATTCAGGGTGGTCCGTATCCGGCTCTCCCGGCGCCCCGAGGAGAAGGCCGACGAAGCCGACGCGCGGCAGCCACGGTGGAGCTACTCCACGTCGATGCCGAAGTCCTGGACGAGTTCTTCTAGGCCGCCTGTGTAGCCCTTGCCGCCGAGGACGAAGTCCCAGTCGCCGTTCGGCCTTCGGCGGAAGGAGCCGAGTACCAGGGCGGTTTCGTGCGGGCGGCCGTCGGAGACCTCGAGTTGTCCCAGTTCAGTAAGCCCGGGGTCGAGCAGGCGGATGCAGGCGTCGGAGAAGCCGGAGAGGTCGGCGTCCGGGTTGACCTCCGGGTCTATGGCGGCCACGAGGACGAATCGGTCGGCCTCGTCGGGCAGGCCGTCGAAGGAGACACAGATCGCGGCCTTGTCCGGTGCGGTGGGGGCGAGGGCGCGTACCGAGCCGTCCGGCGTCTGCGGGTTGTTGAAGAAGACGAAGTGATCGTCGCTGAGGACGCGGTTGCCGCGGCAGACGAGAGCGCACACGTCCAGGGCGACGCTGCCGGACCAGGACATGCCCAGAACGTTGTAGTCGTCCGGGAGTCGAGGGGCCGACGCCGAGGACGTCCGCTGTGCCGGGACGGGCCGGCCGCCCTCGCCCAGCCGCCCGCGCAGCCCGTGACGATGGAGCAGGTCGACGAGTTCGGGGCCCGAGATGAGTTCCAGTGGCTTGCCGTTGGCGAACGTGTGCGAGCCGGGACCGAACCCTGACGTCGTCACGAGGACACCCTTGTTGGCACCCACGTCCTGCACGGTGCCGTACAGGTCACGCACCGCGGTGGGCGGCACGGTGTTGCGGTAGCGCTTCACCTGCACGACGATCTTGCCGCCTCGGATCGGCGTCGGATCCAGCGCGTCGACGTCCACGCCGCCGTCGCCCGAGCGTTGGGTCGTCACCGCCTGCATCCCCATGGCCCGGAAGAGGTCGGCGACGAGATTCTCGAAGGCGATCGGATCCATGGCGAACAGGTCCGGTTCCTCGTCGCCGCCGTGGGCGACCACGCGGTTCCCGACATCCTGCGGCCGTCGGCTCGGCCGTACCGGGGCGAGTTGGTCCGGTCGGGGCGAGAGCTGCCCGCGCAGGGCGTCAGCGAGGCAACTCCCCGCGTCCACCTGCGCCAGGTGCAGGTCACGGAACGAGGAGCGCGAGGCCATGACGGTGGCGAGGAAGATATGGCCCGGTCGGCCCGTCGTAGGGTCGTGCCCGTCGACGAATCCGTTCAAGGTCACCGACTCCAGCGCGCCCAGCTCGTCCGCGGCGAACAGCTCGTGCAGAACGAGAAGCATGCACTGAGCCAGGATCTCCCGGTACAGAGTGCGGCGCTGGCCGACCGGACGGGGCGTCTCCTTGTCCTGGTCCACCCCGGACATGTACCGAACCGCCTTGACCTCCGGCACGATGCCGTACGCGGGCAACTCCCAGTCCAGCACCAATTGGCGGGCTGACGGGTCGTAGGCCGCCGCCACCTGACGGGGGAAGTCCTCCGGCCATGCCGTCGAGGCGTAGAGCGCGGCGGAGAAGTACTCGACCACGGAATCGGCATCCCGCCGCCGCACACCTTCGGTGAGCGCGACGACGCCGGCGTTGTGCCGCCGCACATCGGCCAGCTGGGTGTCGACCCACTGCTGGTACTCCCGCTGGTACGACGCCAGTTGGTGTTGTCGCTGAGCCTCTGCGGCCTGAGCGGCGTGCCAGTCCCGTTCGAAGCGCGCCTGCGCTTCGGCCTGCGCCTGGGCCCGGCGGCTCGCGGTCCAGCCGTTCGACGTCGGGTACTGGTGGAAGTCCGGCATGGGCACCGGCTGCGCCAATGGTCCTGGAGCGAAGGGCTGGACCTCCTCGGGCCGCAGGAGAGAGGCGGCCCTGAAGGCCGGAGCCCGGCAGCCCGAGGCGAGGAGGCCCTGCAGCGACGCGACCTGCGCGTCCAGCTCTTCCGTGCGCCGTAGAGCCTCTGCCTGCCGGTACTCCCGGTGGCTCTGGGCAGCTCGCCGCTGGTAGGCCCGCGCTTGCTGTTCTTGCTGTCTCCGCCGTCTGGCTTCGGCTTCCACCTGGCGCTGCTGCTGCCGCTGCATTTCAGCCCAGACGCCGACAAAACCAGTAGAGCGACGACTCATCTGCTGAAGGCCCTCCCCAGGACGCCGGCAGCCGAAGCCGCCTTGGTTGCCCCCGCAACCAGTTGTGACGAGACGACTCTATCCAGCAATCGCCGTCTCGCCTATCCACTCGTCAATGCCGACCCACTCGACCCATCCCCGCAGGTCAACGTGACTGGAGGCGCCCCGCTCACACGGCCCGGTCACCCGAGTCAGCACTGATCACTCCCGGTCACCCAGGTCGCCCCGGTCATCCGTCGAACTCGGTGAGGTCGATGGCGTGAACGTGCAGTGGGAAGCCGTGGACCGGGTGCACCGTTTCGCGCTCCGGTGCCATGCCGAGCTTGCGGCTGATGTTCTCGGAGGCTTCGTCACCGATCCGGATGATGCTGATGACGCGGTCGAGGCCACGATCCTGGAGGGCGAACTCCAGCGTCGCGTGGGCGGCTTCGGACGCGTAGCCCTGGCCCCAGAACTGGGATCCGAACCGCCAGCTGAGAGCCACGTCGGGCAGCGTCTCCGGCAGGAACTCGGGCATGGACAGGCCCGTGAAGCCGGCCAGTTCGCCCGAGGCCAGCAGCTCTACGGCGAAGAGCCCGAAGCCCTCCTCGTCCCACTCCTCCTCCCACTGCTCGATGGCCTCCGCCGTGCGGTCCAGGTCGAGCACCGAGCCGTCGTCGACCCAGCGCATGACTTGCGGATCCGCGTTGATGTCGGCCATGGGTACGAGGTCGTCGTCGTGCCAGCGACGGAGGAGGAGGCGGGGGGTGCGGATCTCGGTCATGGTGACCATCCTGCCCAAGGTGAGAGCCTCACCGGTAATCGGCGCCGGACGGCCGGGCGGCCGGACAGCGGGGCGGCTGGCGGCGGGGTGGCCGGACAGCAGGGCGGTGGGAGTGCCGGTGGCGTGGCGTCGGCAGGGGCCTCCGGGCTCGTCCAGGCCGTTGCCGGGCTCTCAGTGGTCGGAGTCCCTGCTCTGATGCCGGGAGATCTGCCCCCGCGCTGTGCGCCAGTGTGACCGGGTCTGCTCGACCAGGGTGTCCCACTGTCGGCGGACCTCATGGTCGGACGGGCGGTGGCCCTGACGGATCCGGTCGAGTTCGTCTCGTACTTCGCGCCCCAGCGCCGACGATCCGACCATGACCAGCATGACGGCGAAGAGCGCGGAGATCATCGCGAAGACCGCTCCGACCACCCCGTAGCGTGCGGTGTAGGAGTTGAACAGACGTGGCAGGTAGATGGCCGCGCCCACCGAATACGCCGCCGTCAGAATGGCCGCGGTGACGCCGAAGGGGATGAGGTCCGACCACTCGACCCGCTTCGCCGACAGGAGCCGTCCGCTCCAGACCAGGAACGCGGCGGTCACCGGTACCTCGCACACCGAGGCGACCAGCCCCAGTTCCCCTTCGCCGAGGAGCGCGGTGATCGAGGCGGTGCACACTGCGTAGCCGCCCAGACCGAGGATCCACCACAGGCCGTTACGGGTGTTGCGCACGCTGAGCGGGGTGAGTTCCCACGTCTGCTCGACGAGCCGCTGCGCGGCCCGGGCGAAACTGAGGACCGAGATCATCAGGAACACCGCTCCGAAGACGCCCACGCTCGCGTTGCTGCCCTCCGCGGGGGAGAAGAGAGAGCTGACAGCCTGGGCGCCCGCTCCGGTGAGGTGGTAGCGCCGGATGATCTGCTCCGCGGCGTCGTAGTGCACGAAGCTGCTCACGACGGCGCCGATGAGGAGGGAGAGCGGGACCATTGCGGTCAGCGCGCTGGATGCCAGGGCCATCGACCGGTCGAAGCCCACGATCTTCTGGAACCGGTTGATGACGCGCAACGCGAAAGCGGGACGCAGCCAGAACGTCAGCGTTCTGACGAGGCGCTCACGCTTGATCCTCGCCGTCCTGCCCTCCAGTGAAGCTCGTGACCTTTTGTGGCGACGCGAGCGTAACGGACGGTAGCGGGCCCGACGCGGGGCGACACGGGGTGACACGGGGGAGAGGGGGGGCGGGTGGGAGGAGAACGAGAGGAGGACGAGAGGAGGGGCGCGGAGGGCTCAGGGGAGGGGTAGCGGGAGCGCCGGGCTCAGGCCGCTGCGACGACCTCGCCGCGGATCGCGATGGCCCACTCCACGACCAGAAGCTCGTACTCCGCCCGCTCCTGGGCGGAGAGCGAACCGCCCGCGCGCAGCCAAAGGGCCCGGATCCGCTCGTTTAACTCGGCAGCGGACCGCACGGAACCAGACGGCACAGAGTTGGGGGACATGGGCCAAGCCTAGGCGCAAGAACTGACACTGCGCTACCGGACGGCTACGCGCACGGATATGGGCTTGGTCACGGCTGATCGATCAACTCCGCTGTCCCTCCCACAGGTTCGGGCGAGAAGGCCGATCCGCGCGACGCCGCGCAGCTCCATGGGGGAGCGGGAGGGGGAGCGGTGGTGGTCAGCCCGCCGACTCCGCCGCGTGCGGGCTCAGTGAGCCCGTCGCGACCAGGGCGATGATCACGATGCCGAGCACGACGCGGTAGTAGACGAACGGCATGAAGGACTTGGTGCTGATGAACTTCATGAACCAGGCGATGACCACGTATCCGGACACGAAGGCGATCACCGTCGCGAACATCGTCGGCCCCCACGCCACGTGGCCGCCCTCGACCGCGTCCTTCAACTCGAAGACCCCGGAGGCCAGTACGGCCGGAATGGCCAGCAGGAAGGAGTAGCGGGCCGCGGCCTCGCGCTTGTAGCCCATGAACAGGCCGCCGCTGATGGTGGCGCCGGAACGCGAGACGCCGGGGATGAGCGCGCAGGCCTGGCAGAGGCCGAAGATCAGGCCGTCCTTGACGCCCAGGTTCTCCAGGTTCTTGCGCTGCTTGGGCGCGCGGTGCTTCCCGCCCGACTCGTCGCGGGCCGCCAGCCGGTCGGCGATGCCGATCACGATGCCGACGACGACGAGCATCGTGGCGGTGATCCGCAGGTCGCGGAACGGGCCCTCGATCTGGTCCTTGAGCGTCACGCCCAGCAGGCCGATCGGGATCGAGCCGACGATCACCAGCCAGCCCATCTGGGCGTCGTGGTCCTTGCGCAGCGTCTTGTCGAACAGCGATCGGCTCCACGCCGAGATGATCCGGCCGATGTCCTTGCGGAAGTAGATCAGCACCGCTGCTTCCGTGCCGATCTGCGTGATCGCCGTGAAGGCGGCGCCGGGGTCCTCCCAGCCGGAGAACGCCGCGGTCAGCCGCAGATGCGCGCTGGAGGAGACGGGGAGGAACTCGGTCAGCCCCTGGACGAGTCCGAGGATGAGGGATTCAAACCAAGACATGAGGTTACGGAGTCCAAGCGCCGATCGGAGAGGGCGACGGCGACGGTCGGCCCGTCGCGCGCGATGATCAGGTGATCAGGTGTGTGCCGGGGGGAAGCGTAGCGTTCCCGGATGACAGGCCCGGCACAGGGGTTTCGCAGGCGCCGCGCGGGCTCTCGCACCGACGGCACCCGCCCCCTGTACGCGGGCGACAAAAAGCCCTCACACGCAGGGCGCGTGCCTCCTCGCTCGGCGGGCCCGCGCTTCTCTCTCCCGAGGGCGCGTGCCTCCTCGCCCGACAGGCGCGCCTCTCTTCCCGGCGGGCACGCGCCCCCTTCCAACGCGCACGCGCCCCCGCCAGCCGCGCACGCGCCTCCCCACCCGCCCCGCCCCGCACCCACCGGACCCGGCGACACGCGGCTCACGTGCGTGATCGGTACGCCGGACAGGTGTCCTCATGGTTGACCGGCCGCCCGGCCGCCGCATACGTTGCTGCCGATGGGAAAGCGCTTGCTGTGTGCAGGTACTGCACGCTTCCCCCTCGGTTGCTGGCCCGCCCGGCCGTTCGGCCGTACGTCGGAGGAGTGCTGATCACGCCCATGCCCCCATCCCCTCCGCTGCCTGGCGCGCTCGCCGGCCGCCGTGTCCGGGCCGCCATCGTCGGTATCGGCGCGATCGGGCGCGGCTCCCATCTGACCGCTCTCCGGCAGCTCGCCGCCGAGGGCGAGGCCGAGGTCGTGGCGGCCGTTGACATCGATGCCACCGCCGTCGAGGCCTTCTGCGCGGAGAGCGGGGTCCCGCACGCGTACACCGACCTGGAGCGCATGCTGGCGGAGCAGCGCCCCGACCTGGTGACCATCTGCACCCCGCCGACCCTGCACCGCGAGCAGAGTGTGGCGGCGCTGCGGGCCGGCGCCTGGGTGTGGTGCGAGAAGCCGCCGGTGCCGACCCTCGCCGACTACGACGCCGTGGAGACGGAGGAGGGCGCCGCGGGGCCGTACGCCTCGATCGTCTTCCAGCACCGTTTCGGATCCGGGACCCGGCACGTGCGGCGGCTGCTCGCCGAGCAGGCCCTCGGGCGGCCGCTGGTCGCGCACTGCCAGACCACCTGGTACCGCGACGCCGCCTACTACGCCGTGCCCTGGCGGGGGCGCTGGCAGACCGAGGGCGGCGGCCCGGCGATGGGCCACGGCATCCACCAGATGGACCTGATGCTCGACCTCCTCGGCCCGTGGAGCGAGGTGCGCGCGATGGCCGGCCGGCTCGTGCACGACGTGGAGACGGAGGATGTGTCCACCGCCCTGGTCCGCTTCGAGAGCGGGGCCATGGCGACGGTCGTCAACAGTGTCCTGAGCCCCGACGAGGTCAGCCGCATCCGTATCGACTGCGAGCGAGCCACGGTCGAACTCACCCACCTCTACGGCCACTCCAACGACAACTGGCACATCACGCCCGCCCCGGGAGTCCCCGGCGACGTGGCGGCGGCCTGGCAGGACTTCGGCGACGACGTCCCGAGCTCGCACCTGGCGCAACTGCGCGAACTGGTCGCGAGCATGCGCGCGGGCCGGCGGCCGCGCAGCAGCGGCGCGGACGGGCGCACCAGCCTGGAGCTGATCAGCGCGCTGTACAAGTCGGCGTTCACGGACACGACGGTGCGACGGGGCGAGATCGGGCCGGGCGATCCGTATTACACGGCCCTGCACGGCGGCGCCCCCGGCTGGGCGCCGGCCACGGCCGCGGCCACCAACCAAGCGGAGACGGAGCCGGGGGCGACGGCGGAGACGAAGACGGGGACGAAGCCGGGGTCGAAGCCGGGGACGACGGCGGAGCTGAGCGCGGAGGTGCCCGCGTGACCGGCGATCTGCGGATCGTCCACGCGCACGGCGACCGCGTCACGGTGAGCGACCCGGCCACCGGCGTCGAGCTGCTCGCCTACGTCTACCGGCCCGAGGCGGCGTGGGAGGCCCCGAGGCCGTACATCCACCCGCTGCGGACCCTCGCCGGTGACGTCGTCACCGACTACCGGCCCAACGACCACCGCTGGCACAAGGGGCTGTCGCTGACCGCCTCGCACCTCTCGGGCGCCAACCTGTGGGGCGGCAACTCGTACGTGCACGGTGAGGGGTATCTCGAACTCCCCGAGCGGGTCGGTTCGATGGCGCACGTCGGCTTCGACGAGGTGTCGGCCGAAGGCGGCCGGGTGGTGATCGCCGAGCGGCTGACCTGGCATCCGCACAGCGGTGAGCTGTGGGCGGAGGAGGCCCGCCGGATCGAGGTGCACGACGTCGACCCGGACGCCGGTTCCTGGGCGCTGACCTGGACCAGCGCCGTCACCAACCGCCGCGACGAGCCGCTGCGCTTCGGCAGCCCGACCACCGCCGGGCGGGAGCTGGCCGGCTACACGGGCCTGTTCTGGCGGGGCCCGCGCGCCTTCCGGGACGGCCGGATCATCGGCCCGGACGGTGCGGGCCCCGGGTTGATGGCCTCGCAGAGCGCCTGGCTCGCCCTCTCCGGCGAGCACGACGGCGCCGACGGTCACGCCACCGTCGTCTTCGCGCACGCCCCCGAGAACGACCACTCCGGCGCCCGAGGGGCGCACCCCGCCCACTGGTTCGTCCGCAACGAGCCCTTCGCGGGCATCGCCCCGTCCTGGTCCTTCTTCGACGAGCTCGAGCTCGCCCCCGGCGACACGCTCACCCGCCGCTACCGCGTGGTGGTGGCCGACGGCGCCTGGGAGCGGGAGGAGATCGCCAAGTACCTCGAGGCACACCCGTGGTGAGCGAGTACGGGGGCCTGCCCGGTGGGGTCGCCGTCTCGCACCTGCGCGTGTACGACTGGCCCGCCCCCGACGGTCCGCACGGCGGAACTCCCCATATGCACCTGACGTGTTCGGAGGGGTACGTCGTCACGGCCGGGCGCGGCGCGGTGCAGACCCTGACGGCGTCCGGGTACGAGGTCACGCCCCTCACGCCCGGCACGGTCGCCTGGTTCACGCCGGGCACCATCCACCGGCTGGTCAACGAGGACGACCTGCGCATCACCGTCCTGATGCAGAACAGCGGGCTGCCGGAGGCGGGCGACGCGGTCCTCACCCTGCCGCCGGAGTACCTCACCGACCCCGAGACGTACGCCGCCGCGACCGTGATCCCGGCCGACGCCCCGCGCGAGGAGCAGGCCCGCACCGCCCGTGCCCGGCGCGACCTCGCGCTGGAGGGCTACCGGGCGCTGCGCGAGGCGGCGGACGGTCCGGCCGCCCTGGCCGCCTTCCACCGGTCCGCCGCCGCGCTGGTGCGGCCGCGGCTCGCCGAGTGGCGTGAGCGCTGGCAGCGCGGTGCGCGGGCCGCCGCGCAGGCCACGGGGGAGCAGCTCGACCGGCTCTCCGGCGGCGATGTGTCCTACCTCGCCGAGGCCGCCGTCCGGGCCGAACAGCCCGTTGTCCACGGGAAGTTCGGGATGTGCGGGTGGCTGGACGCGTACGCGCTGCCGTAGCGCCGGGTCATCACCGCAGGGCGACGGCTGACGTAGTTTCCGTGATATCCCTGCGGCTTCTCCGCCGGAATGATCCAATCGACCGATGTCGACAGCGGGGAGTCAGCAGGTGCGGATCAGAGTGACGGCGGCAGCCGTTTTCACGGCGGTTCTGGTGGCCGGATGCGGTGGCGGCGGCAGCGGCGGTTCCGACGCGAAGGCTTCGGATTCCGCGGCCGCGGAGGGGGCGGCTTCCGGGTCGGTATCTGGATCTGGATCGGGATCGGCGTCTGCTTCTGCGTCGGAGGCGCCCGCGCAGCCGCTCGGCGAGGCTCAGTTGAAGTCCGCCGCGTTGGTCGGCGGCGACGTGGACGGCTACCAGATCACCGACTTCCCCGTGAAGCCCGACGGCGATTCCACCGCCCGGCCGGCGGACTGCCAGCCGCTGGAGAACATGCGCACCGCCTCGCCCGACCCGGGCCCCAAGGCGTTCGTCGGTCTCCTCGCCTTCGCAGGAGCGGGCCCCACGGCGGGCTCCGCCACCACCGTCGGACTCATGGCCTACGACCAGTCCGAAGCCGAGGGCATCCTCGACGGCCTCCGCGCCGCCCTGAAGACGTGCACCGCCTACGAGGGAGGCGCGCCCGCCCGTGCCACCGCCAAGGCCGCCACCGCCCCCGACGCGGGCGACGACGCCGTCGCCTTCGCCCTGCAGTCCCAGGGGGACAGCGCGGACGCGTTCGTGGTCGTGCGCAGCGGCGCCACGGTCGTCCTGTTCTACACCGCCGCCGGCACCGGCTCCGCGGCCGAGGTGCCGACGGAACTGGTCACCGCGCAGATCCGGAAGCTGGGAGCCTGAGTCAGCGGGTGCGCAGCCGCTCGCCGGGCTCGGGAACACGGGGCGGGACGTAGCCGTCGTCGTCCTTGGGTCACCGGCGTGCGGCCCACGGTGCAGGTCGCCGGGGAGGAAGAGCACACGGGCCACGTCCGGGCCGAGTCCGGGGCCGGCGTCGGTCCAGGCGTCGCCGTCCGCCACCCGGGACGACTCGTAGGCGGAGAGCGCTGCCCGCGCCGCGGCTTCGGCACGGCGGCGGTTGCACCGGTCCCTCCGATCTCTCCGGTCCCCCCTGACCCCCGTGCCCACCCGGCTTCCCTTCGTCGTCCGTCCGTCCGTCCGTCGGTGCGGTGCGGTGCGGTGTGGTGCGCGGTGTGGTGCGGTCGGGGCGTTGAGGGGCGGCTTCAGGCGGCCGACGGGCCCGCCACCGTCCAGCCCGGTGACTGCGGGTGGGCGCGCATGTCCTCGTGGCGGACCTGGTCGCCGCAGGCCGCGCAGGTGACCACGGGGGCCAACTCGTTGCCGCAGACGTGCTCGATCACCATGGGGCGCCGGTCGTCCTCACGGAGATGACGGTCGCCCCACGCCATGAGTGTCATCAGGACCGGCTCCAGCTCGAGCCCCGCCTGGGTGGGCCGGTACTCGAAGCGCTGCGGACGCTCGCTGTAGGCGCGCCGGGTCAGGATCCCGCCGTCGACGAGGCGGCGCAGCCGGGTGGCCAGGATGTCGCGCGGGGCGCCGATGTTGCGCACCAGCTGGTCGAAGCGCGTGTTGCCCAGGCACACCTCCCGCAGGACGAGCAGGGAGTACTTCTCGCCGACCAGGGCGAGCGTGTCGGCGATCGAGCAGGGGCGCGGGTCTTTGGAGGCGGCCATGACGGCCAGTCTAGGGGAGGGTTGGAAAAACAAATCCAGGCCGGTTGGATTTTCCAACTTGCAGCGTTATGGTGAGTCCAGATTTCCTACTCACTGGTAGTTTCCGCTGCTCGTGCTCGTCATGGAGGCACCGCACATGCGTGACGCAGTCATCGTCGAAGCCGTACGCACCCCGATCGGCAAGGGCAAGCCGAACGGCTCCCTCGCCCACGTCCACCCCGTTGAGCTCCTCGCCCACACCCTGCGCACCCTCGTCGAGCGCTCCGGCGTCGACCCCGCGCTGATCGACGACGTCATCGGCGGCACCGTCGACCAGGTCGGCGAGCAGGCCATGAACACCACCCGCTACGCGCTGCTCTCGGCGGGCTTCCCGGAGTCGGTCCCCGCGACCACCGTCGACCGGCAGTGCGGCTCCTCCCAGCAGGCCGTGCACTTCGCGGCCCAGGGCGTCATCTCCGGCGCGTACGACCTCGTCGTCGCCTGCGGTGTCGAGTCGATGAGCCGGGTACCGATGTGGTCCAACGTGCCGCCGGGAAAGGACCCGTTCGGCCCCGGAGTCGCGGCGCGCTACCCGGAGGGACTCGTCCCGCAGGGCATCAGCTCCGAGCTCATCGCGGCCAAGTGGTCGATCACACGGGAGCAGATGGACGACTTCGCCGTCTCCTCGCACCGCAAGGCCGCCGAGGCCTGGACACAGGGGCTCTTCGACGCCGAGGTCGCACCCCTGGACGGCGTCTCGCGCGACGAGTGCGTACGCCCCGGGAGCACCACCGAGATCCTCGCCGGCCTCAAGCCCGCCTACTACGACCCGGCTTTCGCCGAGCGCTTCCCGCAGATCGAGTGGAACGTCACCGCGGGCAACGCGAGCCCGGTCAACGACGGCGCCTCGGCCGTGCTGATCACCTCCGGCGAGACCGCCGCGCGCCTGGGTCTGCGCCCGCTCGCCCGACTGCACAGCTTCGCCGTCACCGGCTCGGATCCGCTGCTGATGCTGACCGGCGTGATCCCGGCGACCGAGAAGGTGCTGCGCCGGGCGGGACTTCGGCTCGACGACATCGACCTCTTCGAGGTCAACGAGGCGTTCTCCAGCGTGGTCCTGGCCTGGCGGCAGGAGACCGGCGCCGACCTCGCCAAGGTCAATGTGCACGGCGGCGCGATCGCGCTCGGACACCCGCTCGGCGCGAGCGGCACCCGGCTGACGACGACGCTCGTCCACGCGATGCGCGAACGCGGCGCCCGCTACGCCCTTCAGACGATGTGCGAGGCGGGCGGCCTCGCCAACGCCATGGTGCTGGAATCCGTGTAACCGATCGTCATGTGGCCGGCCGCCATGTGGCCGGCCGCCATGGAACCGGCCGCTATGTGACAGGCCGTCCCGCATCAAGCCGTTGTGCAACAGGCCGGGCGGGCGAGAGGCTGAAGCCGACGGCCGCGGGCGGCTACGCGGGGCGCAGGTGGTGGCGTTTGCGCCAGGCCACCACCGCGCCGACCAGCGCCGGCAGGGTGATGCAGGCCATGGCGATCAGGAAGGCCGGCGAGGTGGGGGAGGAGGCGCGGGCCCCGGCGACGACGTAGGCGGCGGTGTTCGGGATCGAGCCCACCGCGGTCGCCACCAGGAAGGACACCCAGCCCATGCGGGAGACGGCGGCACAGTAGTTCGCGGCCCAGAACGGCACCCCCGGGAACAGCCGGGCCGCCAGCATCGAACGCATGCCGTGCCGGCTCAACTGGCCGTCCGCCGCCTTGAGCAGCCGGCCGCGCAGCAGCGGTCGCAGCGCGTCCTGCCCGAGGACCCGGCCGAGCCCGAAGGCGATCCCGGCGCCCAGCACCGTGCCCACCAGCGCCGCGCCGATGCCCCACTGCGAGCCGAACAGCGCGCCCGCCGCCAGGTTCAGCAACGGCCGTGGCACGAACGCCACCGTGCACAGTCCGTACGCCACCGCGAAGACCGCGGCCGCCGAGATACCGCCCAACTGGGGTGGCCAGCCGTCCGAGAGGAGCTTCTGCGGCTCGAAGAGCAGCACGCTCGACGCGGCCGCCGCGAGCAGCGTGACCAGCAGCGCGAAGCGGGACCAGGGCGAGCGCAGCCCTCTCGCGCAGCGCGCGGCGAGGCCGCCGGGTGCGGTGACCGCCGAGTCGGCGGGCGTGATGAGGGGCGCGGGAGCGGGCGCGCGGACGACGAGCTCCGTGGCGATGGCCCGGGGAGTGGCCGTGGCGGTGCCCCCAGAGCGGGTGGTGGCATCGAGCATCCAGCGACACTAACCGACGGACGTGTGTGATCGCCGTATGGTTCGTCTCATGACGGTCACAGGTGCGGACGCGTTCGGCGCGCCGCACAGCGTTCTCGCCGACCTCGTGCTGGAGCGGCTGACGGCCGCGTACGGCGCGGGGGCCGATCCGGCCCGGGCGGCGGTCATGCGCGCGTACATGAAGGACGTGGCCCCCTTCCTCGGCCTGCCCACCCCCGCGCGCCGGGCCCTGTCCCGCCCCGTCCTGGCGGGCACGCCCCGGCCCGACGAGGCCGACTGCACGGCGATCGCGCTGCGCTGCTGGGCGCTGCCGCAGCGCGAGTACCACTACTTCGCCGTCGACTACCTGCGGCGGAACGCGCCCCGCCTGTCGTCGGCGTTCCTGCCCGTGGCGCGTCGACTGGTGACCACGACGCCCTGGTGGGACACGGTCGACCTGCTCGCCGCGCACGTGGTCGGCACGCTCGTCGCGGCCGACCCCCGACTCGGCGCCGACATGGACGCCTGGATCGTCGACGAGGACCTGTGGGTCGCCCGTACCGCCCTGCTGCACCAGCTCCGCCGCAAGGAACTCACCGACACCGAGCGCCTCTTCGCCCATTGTCTGCGCCAGTCGGGCCACCCGGACTTCTTCATCCGCAAGGCCATCGGCTGGGCCCTGCGCGAGTACGCCAAGACCGACCCGGCGGCCGTCCGCGCCTTCGTCGCCCGCGAGCGGGGGCGGTTCGCGCCGCTGACGGTGCGTGAGGCGCTGAAGAACATCGGGGACGCGCCCTAACGGTTCATCCGTGCCGCCGCTGCCCGCCGCTACCCTCCACTGCCGCCGGTGCCGTGCGTACCGTCCCGTCCTTAACCGTCCCGTCCTGTCCGTTCCGTGCTGATGTCGGTCATCGAGGCCGTAACCCTTCCCATCCGGGGAAAACCATTCGACGCCGAACGAACCGTCGGCGATGATCGGCAGCATGTTCCGGCACGCCTTCCTCCTCGCAGCGTCCGCAGTCGCGGATACGCCGAAGGCTGCCGTCCCACTCCTCGTGGCCGCTGCCGACGGCGCCCGAAGCTGACCCTCTCCGGATCGTCCGGCGGACCCCGCAGGGGGAGGGTCGGCGAGCTCGCCGGGGTCCCCACTTCCTACGGACACGCTTCGAGGTACAGCCATGCCCAAGACCGCTTACGCGCGGACCAAACCACACCTCAACATCGGCACCATGGGGCACGTGGACCACGGCAAGACCACCCTGACCGCCGCCATCACCAAGGTCCTCGCCGACCGCGGCACCGGCACCTTCGTGCCGTTCGACCGTATCGACCGGGCCCCGGAGGAGGCCGCGCGCGGGATCACCATCAACATCGCGCACGTCGAGTACGAGACCGACACCCGGCACTACGCGCACGTCGACATGCCGGGTCACGCCGACTACGTGAAGAACATGGTCACCGGCGCCGCGCAGCTCGACGGGGCGATCCTCGTCGTCTCCGCGCTCGACGGGATCATGCCGCAGACCGCCGAACACGTCCTGCTCGCCCGCCAGGTGGGCGTCGACCACATCGTGGTCGCGCTCAACAAGGCCGACGCCGGGGACGAGGAGCTGATCGACCTCGTCGAGCTGGAGGTCCGCGACCTGCTCACCGAGCACGGCTACGGCGGCGGCTCCGCGCCCGTCGTCAGGGTGTCGGGGCTGCGGGCCCTGGCCGGCGACCCGCGCTGGACGGCGTCGATCGACGCGCTGCTCGACGCGGTGGACACCTATGTGCCCATGCCCGAGCGGTATCTGGACGCGCCGTTCCTGCTGTCCGTGGAGAACGTGCTCACCATCACCGGCCGGGGGACCGTCGTCACCGGTGCCGTGGAGCGGGGGACGCTCCGCCTGGGGGACCAGGTACAGGTGCTCGGCGCCGGTGTCGAGACCGTGGTGACGGGCGTCGAGACCTTCGGGAAGCCGATGGAGGAGGCGCAGGCCGGGGACAACGTGGCCCTGCTGCTGCGCGGGGTGCCCCGGGACGCCGTCCGGCGGGGGCATGTGGTGGTGGCGCCGGGGAGCGTGGCGCCCAGCCGCCGGTTCACCGCGCGGGTGTACGTCCTGTCCGGGCGTGAGGGCGGCCGGACCACGCCCGTCGCGACCGGCTACCGGCCGCAGTTCTACATCCGCACGGCGGACGTCGTCGGGGACGTGGACCTGGGGGAGGTCGCGGTCGCGCGGCCCGGGGACACGGTCGGCATGACCGTCGAGCTGGGGCGTGAGGTTCCGCTGGAGCCCGGTCTGGGCTTCGCCATCCGCGAGGGTGGGCGGACCGTGGGGGCGGGGACCGTGACCGCCGTGCTGTGAGGACGGCCGGTGTCCGTGGCCGACGTGCGCGGGGCCTGTGCGCGCGGGTGCCTGCGGGCCGTGCGCGGGTGCCTGCGGGCCGTGCCCCTTCGGGGGCGTGGCCCGCAGGCACAATGGGACGGTGAACGACGAGCCCATACCCGTCTCCCGCGCCGTCGACCACGGCACCGCCAAGCTGATGCCCGACGTCGACCGGGACCGGGCCTGGCTGCTGACCGTCGACGGGGCGCCGCAGTCGTACGTCGACCTGGACGAGCCGACGTACCTGGAGTTCGAGTACGCGCGGCGCCTCGGGCACGTCCTGGACACCGTCGGCGAGGCGGGGCGACCCCTGGACGTCCTGCATCTCGGCGGCGGCGCGCTGACCCTGCCCCGGTACCTGGCCGCGACCCGGCCGGGTTCCCGGCAGGACGTCGTCGAGTTCGACCGCGGTCTGCTGGAGCTGATCGCCGAGCACCTGCCGGTCCCGGCCGGGACCGGCATCGCGCTGCACGCCGCCGACGCGCGGGACTGGCTGGAAACGGCCCCGGACGGCTCCGTCGACGCGCTCGTCGCCGATGTCTTCGGCGGCTCCCGGGTCCCCGCCACACTGACGTCCCTGACCTACGCCCAGGAGGCCGGACGGGTCCTGCGCGGCGACGGCGTCTATCTGGCGAACCTCGCCGACGCGGCGCCGTTCGACTTCCTGCGCTCCCAACTCGCCAACTTCGCCGCGGTGTTCGAGGAACTCGCCCTCATCGCCGAGCCCGCCGTACTGCGCGGCCGTCGGTTCGGCAACGCGGTGCTCGTCGCCGCGCACCATCCGCTCGACGTGACCACCCTGGCCCGCCGCACCGCCTCCGACGCCTTCCCGGCCCGGGTCGAGCACGGACCGGGACTGCGCCGCTTCATCGGCGACGCCCGCCCGGTACGGGACGAGGACGCCGTACCGTCCCCCGAACCACCGGAGGGCGCGTTCGGCATCGGCTGAGCGGCGGGCACCGCCACGGCGCAGGGAGCGGCCCCGCCGAGAACCGCCGGACCGTCACCGGCCGGCCGTCCTCGCGGGGGCGCCGCTAGTTCTGCGTCGGTGTCCCGTTCAGCCGTACGGTGCTGAGGATCTGCATGATCGTGGCCTTCGGGAGTTCGTCCTTCACGCCCTTGGCCCCGTACAGGTTCCACGACACGTAGTCGCCGTTGGAGTTCTTGAAGCCGAACGTGATCGCCTTGCCGTCGCTGTCGCACTTGCCCTTCTGGGGCGTGTTCGTCGACTGGGCCCAGGCGTAACTGCCCACGATGCCCGAGGCGGTCGTGAAGGCGGTGGCCTTCTTGTCGAAGGTCAGGCTCTTCTTGTCCGGCTCGGTGTAACCGCCGAAGACCCACCAGGCGGGCGTGTTGATCGCGATCTCGTCGGTCGTCTTCGCCCCTTCGGCGCCCTTGCTGCCGACCACGGCGAGCGGGGTGTCGTCGGTCTTGCCGTCCTTGTCGGCGTCCGTGGAGCACCACTTCGACTTGAATTCGGCCGTGCCCCCCTGCAGGATCTGGTCGTAGCCGTCCGACTGCTCCTTGTCCTCCCACTCGAAGCCCTGGCTGAGCCCCGGCGACTGGACCTCCCAGTCCGCCGGCACGTCGAAGGCGATGCCCCACTTGGGGTTCACCACGACCTTCCAGCCGGCGATCGTCGCCTTCGCGGTCTCGGTGCCGCGCGGGTTGTCGTCCGTGCCGGCCGAAGAGGAGTCGGAAGCCGAGGCGGAACCGGACGTGGAGACCGTGGGGCTCGCACTGCCCTTGCTCACGTCGGCCGGGTCGTCATCGTCGCCGCCCAGCACGAGGAACCCGGTGACACCGGCGGCCACGACGACGGCCGAGGCCGCGACGATGGCGATCAGCTTCGTCCGGTTGCCACCGCCTCCGCCTCCACCGCCACCGCCCGGCGGCGGGGTGGGCGCGCCCGCGGGCGTCGGGGCGCCCCACTGCGGTTGCTGCCCGTAGGGGTTGGGCTGCTGGTCTGGCTGTTGCTGGTAGCCGGGCTGCTGATACGGATTCGGCTGCTGGTATCCCGGCTGCTGGTACGGATTGTTCTGCGCCTGCGGGTTCTGCTCTCCCCCGGGCGGCTGCTGTCCTGGCCACATGGCCAGAAACCCTAGTGCCGTCCGGGACACGGTTCGGTCACCGCCCCTTGTCAGGGACGTACCGAATCAGGACGCGGAGGGCGGAAACACGCGAACTGTGCCCCTGAACTTCCGGATTGCGGCATCCGGGACCCCGTCGGGGGCTCCCCTCGACGCCGGAGGACCACGCGGTCGCAGGGCGATCGGCACGCCGGTCTGGCCAGCCGAAGCTACTCACAGGTAACATCGTGGCCATGAGCGCAGACCAGATGTCCATCGGCGAGATGCTCGCCGCCACGGTGCCCATGGCCCGGACCCTGAACCTCGAGTTCCTCGAGGCCGGTCCGGAGAAGGCCGTGGTCGCCCTGCCCGACCAGAGCGAGTTCCACAACCACGTGGGCGGGCCGCACGCCGGGGCCATGTTCACGCTCGGCGAGTCCGCCAGCGGCGCGATCGTCCTCGCCGCCTTCGGGGACCAGCTCTCCCGCGCCGTGCCGCTCGCCGTCGGCGCCGAGATCGCCTACCGCAAGCTGGCCATGGGCGCGGTCACCGCCACCGCCACGCTGGGCCGCCCGGCCGCCGAGGTCGTCGCGCAGCTCGACGCGGGGGAGCGGCCCGAGTTCCCGGTCGCGATCGAGATCCGCCGCGCCGACGGGGCCGTCACCGGTGAGATGACGGTGACCTGGACCCTGCGTCCCAACAGCTGAGCGGCTGACCGCCTGAGCGGTCGAGCGGTGTCCCGCGAGGACGACGGCCCCGGACATGGCGACACCGGGGCCCTGCGTGGCGCGCTACGGCACGGACCATGCCGCGGAGTACGTCGCGGAGTACGTCGCGGACCCCGCCACGTGCCGTCAGGCCGCCAGTCGGCCCCGGTCCGCGTCGCTGTCCGCCAGGCCCGCCACGAACTCCTTCAGCCAGGCGACGAACTCCGGCCCCAGGTCGGGCCGGTCGCAGGCCAGGCGGACGACCGTGCGCAGATAGTCCGCCTTGTCGCCCGTGTCGTAGCGGCGACCCGAGAAGATCACGCCGTGCACGGTGCCGCCCGCCGCCAGTTCCTGGAGGGCGTCGGTGAGCTGGATCTCACCGCCCCGGCCGGGTGCGGTGTGCTCCAGGACGTCGAAGACGGCCGGGTCGAGGACGTACCGTCCGATGACCGCGTACCGGCTGGGCGCGTCCTCGGGCGCGGGCTTCTCCACCAGACCGGTGACGCGCACCACCCCGTCCTCGCCGGACGGCTCCACGGCCGCGCAGCCGTAGAGGTGGACCTGCTCCGGCGGGACCTCCATCAGGGCGACGACGCTGCCGGCGTACCGGTCGCGGACCTCGAGCATCCTGCTGAGCAGGGTCTCCCGCGGGTCGATGAGGTCGTCGCCGAGCAGCACCGCGAACGGCTGGTCGCCGACGTGGTTGCGGGCGCAGAGCACCGCGTGACCGAGCCCGAGCGGGTCCCCCTGCCGGATGTGGTGGATGTCGGCGAGCCGGGCCGGATCGCGCACCGCGTCCAGCCGGACGGTGTCGCCCTTGGCGGCGAGCGCCTGCTCCAGCTCGAAGGCGTGGTCGAAGTGGTCCTCGATGGCCCGCTTGTGCCGGCCCGTGACCATCAGTACGTCGTCCAGACCCGCGGCGGCCGCCTCCTCGACGACGTACTGGATGGCCGGCTTGTCGACCACCGGCAGCATCTCCTTCGGCGTCGCCTTGGTGGCGGGCAGGAAACGGGTGCCGAGGCCGGCGGCCGGGACGACTGCTTTACGAACACGGGGTGCGGAGTGGGGGGCGCTCATGCGGGTCATGGTGTCCGACGGGGATGGGAGTACCCCGGGAGTCACATCTGAGATTCCTGTGGGCCGACCCTGTGCCGGAGCGGCCGACCACGCCGGGGCCGGAAGTTGGAGATTCCGTGTGCCATCCGGCTTTGGGGGTCCACAAGTTGAGTCCGGGGATCCGGGTGCATTTCGAATGCGGGTGCGGATACCGCCGGTAACTTATCTGAATTTCCCGCACTTTGAACTTGGGTCACTCGAACTGCTTGTTTCCTGTGAGGCACGTGTGCGAAGGTGAGCCTCCCCTTACGGATGGGCCGGATCAGGCCAACGTGCCTGGTCAGACCAAAGGTATGCACCAATCAGGCACCGGCTTTCCCACACCGTGCTTTTCCGTGCCGTTCGTCGGCTTGGAAGGAAATGGTTCCGTGCAATCCCCCAACCCCCCACGCCCGCCGCACCCGCCTCGCCCCGGCTGGATCCCCGGGGATTCCGATCCCCAACTCGCCGCCCGGCTCGCCGGGCGGCCCCCCGGCGACGAAGGTCGCGCCCGCGCGGTCGCCCTGCTGTTCGCCCGTCACTGGCGGGCGGCCCACGACTACGCGACCGTCTGCCTGGCCGGCACCGAGGACACGGCGCGGCTCGTGGCCGCCGCCGCGTTCCACGAGGTGTTCGGCAGGCTCGCGGACGGGCGCACCGGCGGCGCCCTGCGTCCCCAACTCCTCGTCGCCGTACGGGAGACGGTCCGGAAATGGGCCGGCGCCGACGGTGTGGCCGACGTTCTGCCGGAGCTGCGCAAAACCGTCGGCGGTCGCGGACTGCGCGCCGCACGGGCGGGGACCGCCGAAAGGCGTCAACTCGCCGAGCGTTCTTTCCAGTTGCTCCCGGCCGCCTCCCAATGCCTGTTGTGGCACACCGAGGTGGAGGCGGAACCCATATCCGTACCGGCCGGTCTGTCGGGCGTGGACGCCCTCAGTGCGACGGCCGCCCTGGAACAGGCGCGGGAACAATTCCGGGCGGGCTGTGTACGCGCCCACCGAGAACTCGCGCCGACGAGCGAATGCCGCTTCTACAACCGTCTCCTCGACATTCCGCTGCGCCGCGGTGGAACCCTGCTGCCCGATGTCCGGCAGCATCTCGCGCACTGCCGCTTCTGCCGGCACGCCGCCGAACAGCTCAGCCATTTCGACGACGGCCTCGACGTGCTGCTCGCCGAGACCGTGCTGGGCTGGGGCGCCCGCCGCTACCTCGACTCGCGCCCCGGACGCACGGCCACCGCCGACCCGTCGGCCGGGTCCGCGGCGCCCGCGAGGCCCGCCGTCGGGCACCCGCCCGTCGGAGGCGGCCGGCACCGCACCACCTCGGCGGGTCTGCTCGACCTGCCGGGCAGGCGGCCCAAAGCCGTCCTGGTGGGCGTGGGACTGACCTCACTCGCGCTGGTCGCGACCGTCTTCGCGGCCAAGGGCTGGTCCGATGACAACGGTGTCCCCTCGCCCGGGGCCACCTGGGGCGCACCCGTCGGCGGGAACGGCACCCCGGCCACCGGCGCCCGGGGGCTGCCCGGCGGCTCCGACGACCCCTCGCCCTCCGGATCCCCGTCGGCCGCCTCCGCGTCCCGGTCCGCCGAGGTCGCCCACGGCAGGCTGCGCGGCCCGGACACGGAGTTCTGCGTCGACGCCGCTCGCGGCCTGGCCCGGCCCGGTGCGGGCATCGTCCTCGCGGGGTGCTCGCAGGCCGCGTCCCAGCAGTGGTCGTACCAGGACGACGGGCTGCTGCGCAGCGCGGCCGACCCGACGCTCTGCCTGGCCGCGGACCCCGGTCGCCGGACGACCGCCCTGGTCAGCTGCCTGGTGCACGCCGGCGAGACGTTCTTCGACCTGACCGTCCGCGGGGAGCTCCTGCTGCGTCGGGACGACGGCCTGGTCGTCGCGCGTGCCGTCGGCAAGCCGGGTGCGGCCGTGGTCGTCACCGAGCGGAACGGTTCCGGCGGACAGCGGTGGGTGTTCGACACGGCCGGGGAGGCGCCGGGGGCACCGGGTGCGGAGCCGCGCGGGACGGTGGAGCCGCCCGGTACGGGCACACCCGGCCCCCCGGACGCCCCGGCGCCGCGCGGTGACCGGCCCCTCGCCCCGGACACCGCACCGGCGCCCGCCGAAACCGCTCCGGCCGCGCCGGAGTTCGGGACGAGGGTCGCCCAGGTGCAGTGCTGCGATGCGCCGGCCGACCCGGTCGACCCGGCCGGGCCACCGGTCCCCGCCACCCTTCCCGCCACGCTCCCCGCCATGCTTCCGGCGCCCGCCGAGGTGTCCCAGGCGCTGGGCACCGTCGTCACGGAGGTGACCGGGACGCTCGGCCACTGACCCCGGAACCGGAGGGAGGGGCCGCCCGAGGGGAGTGGCCCCTCCCTCCCTCGTCCTTCTTCCTTCGCGCGCTTTTCTCGCGCGGACCCGACCGTCCGGCTACGAGGTGCAGACGTCCCTCAGCTCCGAGGCCGCCTTGTCGATCTCGGCGGAGTCGGGCCGCTCGCCGTCGAGGATGTCCTGGTTGTAGTCCTCGACCGCCTGCTGGAGCTTGTCGACCGCCTTGTCGACCTTGCCGTCGTCGGAGGAGCTGTCGTCCGACCTGTCGTTGATCTTGTCGAGGTTCTTCTCGATGGTGTCGATGGAGTCCTCGGTCCTCGTCGGATCCTCGATGGCGTCGGCTCCGGCCTTGTTGATCGCCGTGATGCTGTCCGTGATGTCGTCGGCGTTCGAGAGGCAGTCGACGGAGTCGTCGAACTCGCAGCCGGTGAGCAGGCCGGCGGTCAGCGCGAGCGCTGCCGCGGCGGTGGCGATGACGGCAGTACGGCGTCCGCGTCGGCGGTTCACGGCCATGGCGGGGTCCCTTCGCAAACGGTGGGGCACGGTGGGTTCTTCCTCCACCACGATCACGTGGCGGGGCCGTCGTCACGAGGGACCGCACCCCCGGATCCGTGGTGTAGCGGGCTACACCACGCGACGGGCCGGGTCCGGCCGCCCGGTAGGCTTCCCGGGAAGGCAAGGCTGCCCAGGGTCGTCAAACGGGAGGAACCCGCGGTGCACGTGCAGGAATGGCTCGACACGGTGCCCGCGGCCGCCGTCTACGCCGTGGTCGCCCTGGTCATCGGACTCGAGAGCCTCGGCATCCCGCTGCCGGGCGAGATCATCCTGGTCTCGGCCGCGTTGCTGTCCTCCCAGCACGGCGGCGTCAACCCCGTCGTGCTCGGCGCGTGCGCCACCGCGGGCGCCGTGATCGGCGACTCCATCGGCTACGCCATCGGCCGCAAGGGCGGCCGCCCGTTGCTCGCCTGGCTCGGCGCGAAGTTCCCCAGGCACTTCAGCGAGGGCCATATCGCCACCGCCGAGCGGTCGTTCGAGAAGTGGGGCATGTGGGCCGTCTTCTTCGGCCGCTTCGTCGCCCTGCTGCGCATCTTCGCCGGCCCGCTCGCGGGCGTGCTGCACATGCCGTACTGGAAGTTCCTCATCGCCAACGTCCTCGGCGGCATCGCCTGGGCGGGCGGCACGACGGCGGTCATCTACTACGTGGGCGTCGTGGCGGAGTCCTGGCTGAAGAAGTTCTCGTACCTGGGCCTGGTGGTGGCGGTGCTGATCGGCCTGACGTCGATGCTGATCATCAAGCGCAAGGCGAAGAAGATGCAGAGCGCTCCGCGAGAGGCCGAAGCGGAGACGGTGTCCGCCGCCGAGTAGCCGGGCCGCCCTACTCGTGCACCTTCCCGTGGGCCTTGGCGAGGTCCGCGTACAGCGTGCCGTTAAGTGTCACACCCTGCCGCTCCTCCTCGCTCAACTCCCGCCTGACCTTGGCCGGTACCCCCGCGACCAGCGATCCCGGCGGGACCTCCATCCCCTGGGGCACGAGCGCCTGTGCGGCGACCAGCGAACCGGCCCCGATCACCGCCCCGTTGAGCACGGTCGCCCCCATCCCGATGAGGCAGTCGTCCCCGACCGTCGCCCCGTGCACCACGGCGTTGTGGCCGACGGACACCCGCTCGCCGATCGTCACCGGGAAACCGGGGTCGGCGTGCAGCGTCACGTTGTCCTGGATGTTGGCGCTCGCCCGGACGGTGATCCGCTCCACGTCGCCCCGCACGACGGCCCCGTACCAGACGCTCGCGCCCGCCTCCAGCGTCACGTCCCCGATCACCGAGGCCGTCGGCGCCACGAACGCCTCGGCGTCGATCTTCGGTTCCCTGCCGCCGATGCCCACGATCAGCGCCTTGTGCGTCATCACCGTCTCCTCGTGTAGGTCGTTCTCCCCGCACCGTACGCCACCCGGTGGGGCGAAGATCACAGGGCCGCGGGCCCATGGCCGCACCGCGCGCTGAGTACGGTGAGCGGGTGCCGAAGCCCTGGAACACGTTCTCATCACAGCGGCGCCGACTGGTGCAGCGCGCCGTCCACGCGGGCTGGGCGTGGGTGCAGCGCACGGGCTCCGTCACCGCCGAGCACCCCGGACGCTTCCGCTTCGGCTCGATCGGCCGGGGCACCCGGCTCGCCTTCCCGCTCGGCACGGTCTTCGGGGAGCCCTGGATCCACCTCGGCGAACACTGCATCGTCGGTGAGCAGGTCACCCTGACCGCGGGTCTGATGCCCGACCTGGATCTCGGCCCGGAGCCGATCCTGCGTCTCGGCGACGGAGTGGTGCTCGGCCGGGGCAGCCATGTCATCGCCGACACCACGGTCACCATCGGCAGCGACTGCTACTTCGGTCCCTATGTGTACGTCACGTCCACGAACCACTCCTACGACGATCCGCACCAGCCCATCGGCAAGCAGTGGCCCCGCATGGAGCCCGTCGAGATCGGCCCGGGGTGCTGGATCGGCACCGGGGCCGTGATCCTGCCGGGTGCGCGGATCGGACGGAACGTCGTCGTCGCGGCCGGCGCGGTGGTGCGCGGCGCGGTGCCCGACCACTCCGTCGTCGCGGGCGCGCCCGCCAAGGTCGTACGGCGCTGGACGCAGGCGGAGGGCTGGCAGCCGCCGTTGCGCACCCCGGCGCCGGTGCCGATCCCGGACGGGGTCACCTCGGACCAGCTGGTCGCGCTGTCGGAACTGGACGAGGAGACGGCGGCCGCCCTGGCACGGCTGGAACCCTAGGTCACCCGGTCGCCAGCAGCAGTGTGCCGACCAGGGCCAGTCCCGCGCCCGCCGCCTGCACGGCGCGCAGCCGCTCCCGCAGGAAGCCGCGCGCGGCGAGCGCGGTCACCACGGGGTAGAGCGAGGCGAGCACGGCGGCGACCGTGACCGGGCCGTGCTGGGCGGCGACGGCGTAGGTGCCGTTCGCGGCGACGTCGGCCAGCCCGACGAAGCCGTACGCCGGCAGCGCGGACAGGGCCAGGCCGCCCTCGGGAAGCGCGGGCGCCCCGCGCCGGACGGCGAAGTACAGTGCCGCGCCGCCGGTGGCCACATTGGTCACGCGCTGCACGAAGAGGGCCAGGAACAGGCCGGTGACGGTCGTGGACGCCTCGGTGATCAGGACGAACACCGTGCCGAAGCCGAGCGCCGCGACCAGCGTGAGCAGGACGGCCTGCCGCTGCACCGGGGCGCCCCTCAGCTGCGGGCCGCCCGCCAGGACGACCCCGATCACCGCGACCGCGATGCCCGTGACCTGGACGAGTCCCGGCCGTTCGCCGAGGACCAGTCCGACGGAGACCGGCACGGCCACGCTGAGGGTGGCGAGCGGGGAGACGACTCCCATGGGACCGAGCGCCAGCGCCTTGTAGAAGGAGAACAGGGCGACCGGGCCGACCAGTCCGGCCGCGACCGCGAACCACAGGCGGGGACCGGCCTCGCTCCAGCCCCCGGTGCCGACCACGATCGCCCCGAGGACGGCGGCCGCGATCGACTGCGAGACCACGACCACGGTGAGCGCCGGGGCCCGGCGCGTCAGCAGTCCGCCGCCGAAGTCGGCCAGGCCCCACAGCAGGCTGGTGGCCAGGGCGAAGAATGCTGTCACGGGTCCCTCGCAGTACAGTTCGGTGCACGATCAGGTGCACCCCACCGTAGTACAGGGAAGTGAATCCTGGCATCCAGAATATTGGACTCCCGAAGTGGACGGAACGTGTCGGACCTCGAACTCCTGACCCAGTCCCTGGCGCGCAACGTCAAGCACTGGCGCGCGGTGCGCGGCTTCACCCTGGACGTGCTCGCCGCCCGGGCCGGTGTCAGCCGCGGGATGCTCATCCAGATCGAGCAGGCCCGCACGAATCCGAGCATCGGCACGGTCGTCAAGATCGGCGACGCGCTCGGCATCAGCGTCACCACCCTCCTCGACTACGAGCGAGGCACGAAGGTCCGTATCGTCCCGGCCGATCAGGCGGTACGGCTGTGGCACACCGACGCCGGCAGCTACAACCGGCTGCTCGCCGGCACGGAGGCGCCCGGGCCGCTGGAGATGTGGGACTGGCGGCTGATGCCGGGGGAGAGCAGCCCTTCCGAACCCCACCCCGTCGGCACCGTCGAGCTCGTCCACGTCACCGCGGGCGAACTCACGCTCACCGTGGACGGCGAGGAGCACCGCGTCCCGACCGGCGCGAGCGCCTCGTTCGAGGCCAACGTCCCGCATGTCTACGGCAACCGGGGCGAGGCGCCGATGGAGATGGTGATGGCCGTCTCGGTGCCGCCCGTGCACTGAGGCGCCGCCCGTGGACTGAGGCGCCGCGTCCGCGGGCGGGCGGCTCTTGTTAGCGTGCGGTCATGCGCGCACCCATCGGACACTTCGACACCGCCACCCCGGCTCCCGACTGCCTCGACGTGCTGGTCGGCCCGGTCGCCGACGCCGTGCGCCACTGGACCGGCAGCGTGCCCGCCGACCAGCTCGTCCACGTCGACACCGACCCGCAGTGGGCCGACACGGCCGTCTTCGTGGAGCACTACGGCCGCGAGCTGCTGGAGCAGTCCGCGAACTGCGTGGTGGTCGCCGGCAAGCGGGGCGGCGAGACGACCCTCGCCGCGTGCGTCGTGCTGTCCACCACCCGGGTCGACGTCAACGGCGTCGTGCGCCGTCGACTCGGCGCCCGCAAGGCCTCGTTCGCGGCCATGGACACGGCCGTGGGGGAGACCGGCATGGAGTACGGAGGCATCACGCCGATCGGACTCCCGGCCGGCTGGCCGGTGTTGGTGGACTCCGCCGTCGTCGACCTGCCGTACGTCCTGGTGGGCAGCGGGCGCCGGCGCGGGAAGCTGCTGGTGCCGGGCAAGGCGTTCGCCGAACTGCCGGGCGCGGTGGTGCTGGAGGGGCTCGGCCTGGCCTGACCTCAGAGCGCCGTGTGATGGGCGAGGGCCAGATGTGGGTCGTCCTCGCCCGGCACCGGCGCCGGATCCGCGTGGACCAGCGCGGCCGTCAGCCGCGGCACGGCGTGCAGCAGGGCGTGTTCGGCCGCCACGGCGATCCCGTGCGCCTGGCGTACCGTCGCCTCGCCGTCCACGACGACCGCCACCTCGGCCCGCAGCCGGTGCCCGATCCAGCGCAGCCGCAACTCGCCGACCTCACACACCCCTTCGACCTCCCGCAGCGCGTGCTCGGCCCGGTCGACCAGCGCCGGGTCGACGGCGTCCATCACCCGGCGGAACACCTCGCGCGCCGCGTCCCGCAGCACCAGCGCGATCGCCGCCGTGATCGCCAACCCCACGACCGGGTCCGCGAGTTGCCACCCCAGTGCCGAGCCGCCCGCGCCCAGCAGCACCGCCAGCGAGGTGAACCCGTCCGTGCGGGCGTGCAGCCCGTCCGCGACCAGTGCGGCCGAGCCGATCGAACGGCCGACCCGGATGCGGTACCGCGCGACCCACTCGTTGCCCGCGAAGCCGGCCAGCGCGGCCACCGCGACCGCGCCGATCTGCTCGACCGGGCGCGGATTCATCAGCCGCTCGACCGCCGTCCACCCCGCGAAGGCCGCCGACGCGGCGATCGTCAGCACGATGGCGATGCCCGCCAGGTCCTCGGCCCGCCCGTAGCCGTAGGTGAAGCGGCGGGTGGCCGCCCGCCGGCCCAGCACGAAGGCGATCCCCAGCGGTACGGCGGTCAGCGCGTCCGCCGCGTTGTGCACCGTGTCGCCGAGCAGCGCCACCGACCCGGACAGCGCGACCACGACCGCCTGCGCGACGGCCGTCGCGCCCAGGACCGCCAACGAGACCCACAGCGCGCGCATGCCCCGGGCCGAGGACTCCAGCGCCGGGTCCAGTTTGTCGGCGCTCTCGTGCGAGTGCGGGGTGAGGAGGTGGGCGACGCGGTGGCGCAGGCCCGGCGAGGCGGAGCGGGAAGAGGGTGAGTGGGGAGAGGAGGAGGGGGAGCGGCGGTGCGGGTGCGGGTGCGGGTGCGGGTGCGGGTGTTCGTGGGCGTGGCCGTGATCGTGCTGGTGCCCGCGGTCGTGCCGGTGTCCGTGCTCGTGGTCGTGCCGCTCGCTCACGTCGGTTCCTTCCGGTGCGCCGAGGTGGACGCGGGTCCGCCCACACCGCCATTATGTGCGTATGAGCGCACGCATGCACCTGTCACCTGCACACCATGCGCATCCGCGCACCCCCGGCGAGGAGCAGTTCGCCCTCGCCGCCGAGCTTCTCGCCCTGCTCGGCGACCGCACCCGGCTCGCCCTGCTGCACGCGCTGACCGCGGGGGAGGCCGACGTGACGACGCTGACGGAAGGCGTCGGAGCGGCCCGGCCGGCGGTCAGCCAGCATCTGGCGAGGCTGCGGCTGGCCGGGCTCGTGAGCACCCGCAAGGTGGGCCGCCGGGTGGTCTACTCGCTCTCCGACGGCCATCTGCGCCGACTCGTGGACGAGGCGCTGAACGTGGCGGACCACCGGCTCGGGGACGAGCCGGTGCACGACTGACTCGACTGACTCAGTAGTGCTCGGCCGTTCCCAGGTACTGCTCCGCGAAGGCGGCGGCGGCGACCGGCGAGGTGAACAGGCGGCGCAGCCGGGCGAACGTCGTGCCCGCGCGGAACGGGTCGCCCGCCGCGGTCCCGTGGTAGACCTCGGACAGCCACTGCGAGAACTCCTGGTAGTCCCACACCCGGCGCAGACACGTCTGCGAGTAGTCGTCCAGGCCGTGGCCGTCACCGCCGTCGAGCCGGTCGACCAGTGCGTCGCCCAGCAGGAACGCGTCGTGCAGGGCGAGGTTCATGCCCTTCGCGGCGATGGGCGCGACGAGGTGGGCCGAGTCCCCGGCCAGAAAGAGCCGCCCGTACGTCATCGGCTCGACCACGTAGTCGTGCAGGTCCAGCACGCGCTTCTCGATCAGCCGCCCCTCGGTGAGCGGCGGGGCCCCCGCGCCCTCGAGGCGCTGGTGCAGCTCGGACCAGACCCGGTCGTGGGACCAGTTCTCCGGGTCGTCGCCGGGCGGGCACTGGACGTAGTACCGGGTCACCTCGGGACTGCGGGCCATGTGCCCGGCGAACCCGTTCGGATGGACGCCGAACAGGACGCAGTCGGAGGACGGCGGCGCCTCGGCGAGCAGCGCCAGCCAGCCTACGCCGTAGTCGTGCCGCGCGATCCGGGCCTGTTCCGGCACCAGCGCGGCCCGGCTGACCCCGCGCGCCCCGTCGGCGCCGACGACGAAGTCACAGGTCAGCACCTGCCGCTCCGCGGTGCCGGGGCAGGTGTACGACACCGAAGGCCGGGCCGTGTCGAGGTCGTGCAGCTCGACGTCGCGCACCGAGAAGCGGGCGTCACCGCCGCGCACGTCGACGTACTCGTGGACGAGGTCCGTCACCAGCAACGGCTGCGGATACACCCAGTGGTGCCGACCCGTCAGCTCGGTGTAGGAGAAGCGGTAGCGCTCGCCGCCGAAGCGGAACTCGCACGCGGAGTGCTGCTCGGCCCGCGCCAACAGGTTCTGCGCCAGGCCCCGTTGCCGCAGCCCGTGGACGGCCCACTCCTCGATCACTCCGGCGCGGGGCCGCCGTTCGATGAACTCACGGCTCTCCGTCTCCAGGACGACGCAGTCGACGGACGCGGCCCGCAGGATGTTGCCGACGGTGAGACCTGCGGGGCCCGCGCCCACGACGACGACCGGAGTGTGGTGGGGGGAAGGGGAGTTGGTGGTCACCCGCACATTATGGGCGGGCCCTCCGGCCGGGCCGGGAGCACACCGGCCGGTCAGCCCAGCCGGGGAATCTCGATCGCCGGGCAACGGTCCATGACCATCTCCAGGCCCGCGGCCCGCGTACGGTCGTAGGCCGCCTCGTCGACGACGCCGAGCTGGAACCACACCGCCTTCGCACCCTTGGCGACCGCCTCGTCCGCGACGGCACCCGCGAGTTCGCCGTTGACGAAGACGTCGACGACGTCCACCTCGAAGGGGATGTCCGCGAGGGAGGCGTACCCCTGCTCCCCGTGCACCGTCTCCGCCTTCGGATGGACGGGCACGACCCGCTTGCCGAAGCGCTGGAGCACCTCGGCGACTCCGTAGGCCGCCCGCCCGCGGTTCGTCGACAGGCCCACGACGGCCCAGGTGTCGCCGAGTCCGGTGAGGATCTTGCGGATCGTTGCCTCGTCGCCGTGCACCGGCGGCCTCCTTGGGATCGGAAAGGAACACTCCCCGGCTACAACAGCTCGCACCGGACCCTGATTCCGGCCCCTGCCTGCGAAGTCGCGCCCGTCCGCCTAGGCTCGCCTCGTGCTGCGCATCATCGACGTCCGAACCGGCGAGCCCGTCGTCGCCGCCCCCGTCCGCCGTGGTCTGACCCGGGTGGAGGCGCATGCCTCGGGGTACGGGGCCGGCTCGCTCCGGGTCCTCCTCTTCGCCGATCTGCTCCTGCGCGCGCTGGAACTCGGCGGTACGCCCGTGTGGGCGCTGCTGTCCGGCGAACGCGATCAGGCGGAACTCCGGGTGGGCGCGACCGCCCTCGGCATGCACCCCTTCGAGGACGGCCGCGGCCTCGGCGCGGGCGCCGGAGTGGGCGAGGCGCAGATCCTGCACGTGGTGGAGGAGGGCGACCCGGCCCCCGACGGGGTGTGCGTCGCCGTCACGCCGGCGGAGGGCGCGGTGCCCCGGGGACGGGGATCGGGCCGGGGCTTCGAGGGAACGGACACCGACGTCGCCGCCCTGCGGTTCGCCCTGCTCTCCCGGCCCCGCACCGAGCCCGTCCGGCTCGACGCCGACCTGCTGGGCGAGGCCCGGGACACCCTCGTACGCTGGCGGCGAGGCGTCGCCGACTGGGCGCGGCAGCCCTCGCGGCCGGTTCCCGACGAGGTGCGCGGACGGCTGCGTACCGCCTGGGAGGACGACCTGGACCTGCCCGAGGTGCTGCGGGTACTGCGGTGGGTGGAGGACGCTGGGCCCGAGCTGCCGTACGGCGCCCGCTTCGAGAGTTTCGCCTACGCCGACCGTCTCCTCGGTCTCGACCTCCTGCGCGAAGTGGGAGCCTCGGCGTGAACGGGCCCGGTGGGACGCCCGCGCGTCGGCTGGCGGTCCTGCGGCACGCCAAGTCGGCCTGGCCGGAGGGCGTCCCCGACCACGAGCGGCCGCTCGCACCGCGCGGCCTGCGGGACGCGCCGGCCGCCGGCCGCGCGCTCGCCGCGGCCGGCCGGGTCCCGGATCTCGCCCTGTGCTCCACCGCCGCCCGCGCCCGCGGGACCTGGGAGCTGGCCGCCGCCGAGTGGGACGCCCCGGCCCCGGTGCGCTTCGACCCGCGGCTCTACGGGGCCGACGTCCCCGGGATCCTGGAGGTCGTCCACGAGACGCCCGCCGAGGTCGGGACGCTGCTGCTGGTCGGGCACAACCCCGGCCTGGAGGAACTGGTCCTCGCCCTGGCCGGGGACGGCCCGGACGACGCCCTGGACCAGGTACGGCTGAAGTTCCCCACGTCGGCGATCGCCGTCCTGTCCTGGCACGGGCCCGGGTGGCGGTCCCTGACCCCGGGCGCGGCCCTGCTGACGTCGCTGACCGTGCCGAGAGGCCGCAAGCCGCAGGACGGTTAGCCGACGTGCACGCGCGGGCGCCGTCCGGGATCGGGCTCCGCGCGGCGCAGCACCTCGCGGGTGACCGGGGCGACCTCGCCCTCACCGAAGACGAGGAACCGGATCAGCTGGCTCACCGGGTTGCCCTCGGTCCAGCTGAAGTACGCGTGCGGCACCCGGCCGGTGCGGTCGCGCAGCTCCAGCAGGACCGCGGCGATGGCGTTGGGCACCGTGGGACCGGCGACGCGCAGCCTGCGGACCCCGTGCTTCTCGTCGCCCCGCACGGCGACGTCCGCGGTGAAGTCGGAGGAGTCCCGCACGAACACCTCCAGGAAGAGCACCGGGCTGCCGCCGGGGATCGGGGTGTGCTCGCGCTGCTCTCCCTCCTTGGCGCGGTACGCGCGCGTGCTGTGTTCGCGCGGCTCGTTCGCGATGAGCTGGAGGGGCCCGTGCCGCGCGGCCTCCTCGACGAACCGGGCCGCCCCCTCGTCGAAGGTGACCTCGGCGGTGCGCAGCTCGAAGGCACGGCGCACCCGTGAGGCGAACGACGTGACCAGGATGGCGAAGATGAAGATCGCCGCGATCCGGATGCCGTCCGGTCGCTCGATGACGTTCGCGACGAGCGTGTAGGCGAACACGGCCGTGATGGCGCCGAAGCCGAGCGTGGCCCGGACGGCGCCCCGCCGGTGCACGGCCACGGTGGACGCGAACGCCGCCGACAGCATCAGCACCAACACTCCGGTCGCGTAGGCGCCGCTCTGGGCGTCGACGTTCGCGTTGAACCACAGGGTGATGCAGACGGCGGCCGCCATGAACACCAGCACCAGGGGACGCACCGCGCGCGTCCATTCGGGCGCCATGCCGTAGCGCGGCAGATAGCGCGGGACGAGGTTCAGCAGACCGGCCAGCGCGGAGGCGCCCGCGAACCACAGGATCGCGATCGTGGAGACGTCGTAGACCGTGCCGAAGGCCTCGCCCAGATGCTCGTGCGCGAGGTAGGACAGCGCCCGTCCGTTCGCCGGGCCGCCGCTGTCGAAGTCGTCCTGCGGGATGAGAATCGTCGTCGCCAGACTGGACAGCAGCAGGAAGCAGCTCATGATCAGCGCGGCCGTGGTGAGCAGCTTGCGGGTGTCCCGCACCCGCCCCCTCGGCTCCTCGTAGGTGTCCGTCGGATCCCCCTTGACCTGCGGCATCACCGCCACTCCGGTCTCGAAGCCGGACATGCCCAGCGCCAGCTTCGGGAAGACCAGCACGGCCACGCCGATCATGGCCCACGGCGAGGAGTGCTCGGCGGTCATGGCGTCGGTCCAGTCGCCGATCCGTACAGGGTGGGTGAGGATCTCCCGGGCGGAGGCGCCGAGCACCACGGCATTGAGCGCGAGATAGGACGCCACCATCGGCACCGCGATGCCGATCGCCTCCCGGAAACCCTTGAGGAACACCGCGCCCAGCGCGCCGACCAGCAGCAGCGTGATCCACTCGTTGCCGTCGGCCATCCAGTGCGGGGCGAACGGGTTCTCCACGACGTGCGCGGCGGCGTCCGCGGACGACAGGGTGATCGTGATCATGAAGTCGGTGGCCGCGAATCCCAGCAGCACCAGCACGAGGATCTTCCCCGACCACCACGGCAGCAGTCGCTCCAGCATGGCGATCGAGCCCTCGCCGTGCGGGCTCTCGTGCGCCACCCGGCGGTACACCGGCAGGGCGCCGAGCAGCGTCAGCGCGATCAGCACGAGCGTCGCGAGCGGGGACAGCAGACCGGCCGCCAGGGCGGCGATCCCCGGCTGGTAGCCGAGCGTGGAGAAGTAGTCGACACCGGTCAGGCACATCACCCGCCACCAGCGGTGGCCCTGCTGCTCCGGCTGCGGGGCGGCGTGCGGGCCCGGATGGCGGGCGGTCTGCTCGCTGAGCCCCTCCAGGAGCCAGGCCCGCCACCGGGAGGACGGCGGACCCGCGCTGCTCTCCTTCACCGGGGTGCCGGTCATGCTGCGCGCTCCCTGCTCGGTCGGGCCATGCTCCACGGTCACCGCCGTCGGTCACCCCGCACATCGTCGCCCGCCCCTCCGCCGACGGCGACTCAGCGATCACCGCATAGGCTGGCCGGATGCAGGACGCGTACCGCACGGTCGCCCGGGCGGGCGTGCACGAGACCGAGGTCAACCGCTCCCGCTTCCTGTGCGCCCTCGCCCCGGCGGCCACCGAGCAGGAGGCCCAGGAGTTCGTCGCGTCCGTCCGCAAGGAGCACGCCGACGCCACCCACAACTGCTGGGCGTACGTCATCGGCGCCGACGCGTCCGTCCAGAGGGCGAGCGACGACGGTGAACCCGGCGGCACCGCGGGCGTCCCGATGCTCCAGATGCTGCTGCGCCGCGACATGCGGTACGTCGTCGCCGTCGTCACCCGCTACTACGGCGGGGTCAAGCTGGGCGCGGGCGGCCTCATCCGGGCTTACGGCGGGGCGGTCGGCGAAGCCCTCGACGCTCTCGGCACGCTCACCCGCCGCCGCTTCCGGCTGGCCACGGTGACCGTGGACCACCAGCGCGCCGGCAAGGTCCAGAACGACCTGCACTCGACGGGGCGCGCGGTACGGGACGTCCGCTACGGCGAGGAGGTCACCATCGAGATCGGGCTGCCGGACGCAGACGTGGAAGCCTTCCGCGCCTGGCTCGCGGACGCGACGGCGGGGACGGCGGGGTTCGAGCTGGGCGGGGAGGCCTACGGGGATGCCTGACGCGTCGGCCGATGACCCGGTGATTCGTCACATGCCCGGCGAACGCATGGGCGAGATGTCCGCAACGCCCCTTTATGCCGGTCGGTATGACGGTGCGATACGGGAGTAACCGCCCGTGATGTCAGACCCGGCCGTTAGTCTCGGGGATCATGAGGCTCCTGCACACTTCCGACTGGCATCTCGGCCGGGCGTTCCACCGGGTGAACATGCTCGGCGCCCAGGCCGAGTTCATCGGTCACCTCGTCACGACCGTGCGTGAGCGCGAGGTCGACGCGGTGGTCGTGTCGGGAGACGTGTACGACCGCGCGGTGCCCCCGCTCGCCGCGGTCGAACTGTTCGACGACGCGCTGCACCGGCTCGCCGCCCTCGGAGTGCCCACGGTGATGATCTCCGGGAACCACGACTCGGCCCGCCGGCTCGGGGTCGGAGCCGGGCTGATCGGGCGGGCCGGTATCCATCTGCGCACCGACCCGGCCGCCGCCGGGACGCCCGTGGTACTCGCCGACGCCCATGGGGACGTGGCGTTCTACGGCCTGCCCTATCTCGAACCCGCCCTGGTGAAGGACGAGTTCGGCGTGGAGAAGGCCGGCCACGAGACCGTGCTGGCCGCCGCGATGGACCGGGTCCGCGCCGACCTCGCGGCACGCGCGGGCGGGACGCGTTCCGTCGTCCTCGCCCATGCCTTCGTCACCGGCGGCGAGCCCAGCGACAGCGAGCGGGACATCACCGTCGGCGGGGTCGCCTCGGTACCCGCCGGGGTCTTCGACGGCGTCGACTACACCGCACTGGGACACCTGCACGGCTGCCAGACCATCACCGCGCGCGTGCGCTACTCCGGCTCCCCGCTGCCGTACTCCTTCTCGGAGAGCGAGCACCGCAAGACCATGTGGCTCGTCGACCTCGGCGCCGACGGGGAGGTCGAGGCCGAGCGGATCGACTGCCCGGTGCCGCGCGCGCTGGCCCGGGTCCGCGGCCCCCTCGAGGAGCTGCTCGCCGACCCCGACCTCACCCGCCACGAGGAGGCGTGGGTCGAGGCGACGCTCACCGACCCCACCCGCCCGGCCGACCCCATGGCCCGGCTCACCCAGCGCTTCCCGCACACGCTCAGCCTCGCCTTCGCCCCGGAGCGCGCACCCGACGACCCCGACGTGTCGTACGCCCGGCGTCTCGCCGACCGCAGCGACCAGGAGATCGCCGAGGACTTCGTGGCCCATGTCCGCGGGGCCGGCCCCGACGCCCGCGAGCAGGGCGTGCTGCGGGACGCCTTCGACGCGGTGCGCGCGGACGACGCGGTACGGGAGGTGGCGCGGTGAGGCTGCACCGGCTCGACCTGACGGCCTTCGGCCCCTTCGGCGACTCTCAGAGCGTCGACTTCGACGAACTCTCCGCCGCCGGAATCTTCCTGCTGCACGGACCGACGGGCGCCGGCAAGACCTCCGTCCTGGACGCCGTCTGCTACGCGCTGTACGGCTCCGTGCCCGGCGCCCGGCAGAGCGGCCAGGGCCTGACCCTGCGCAGCGACCACGCGGCCCCCGGCACCCGCACCGAGGTCACCCTCGAACTCACCGTCGCGGGACGCCGCCTCGAGGTCACCCGGCAGCCGCCCTGGGAGCGGCCCAAGAAGGGCAAGCGTCCCGGGACCACCGTCGACAAGGCGCAGAGCCGGCTGCGCGAGCACGACGCGGTCGCCGGCGCCTGGAAGGACCTCAGCCGCTCCCACCAGGAGATCGGCGAGGAGATCACCCAGCTGCTCGGCATGAGCCGCGAGCAGTTCTGCCAGGTCGTGCTGCTGCCCCAGGGCGACTTCGCCCGTTTCCTGCGGGCCGACGCCGAGGCGCGCGGCCGGCTCCTGGGCCGCCTCTTCGACACCCGGCGGTTCGCCGAGGTCGAGAAGCGACTCGTCGAGCGTCGTCGCGCCACCGAGGCACGGGTGCGGGAGGGCGACTCCGCCCTGCTCGCCGACGCGCACCGGATGCAGCAGGTCGCCGGGGACGCCATGGAGCTGCCCGAGTTCGCCCCGGGGGATCCGGGGCTCGCCGAGGCGGTGCTGGCCGCGGCCGCCGTCGCTCGCAGCACCTCCCGTGAGCTGCTGACGACCGCCCACTGCGGCCGCCTGGCCGCCGAGTCCGCACAGGCCGCCGCCGAGCGCGCTCTGGAGGAGGTACGCGAACGGGCCCGGCTCCAGCGGCGGTTCGCCGACGCGCGCGAGCGGGCCGCCGTACTGGAGGAGCGGGCCGGGGAGCATCGGGACGCACAGGCGCGGATGGAGCGGGCGCGCAAGGCGGAGTCGGTGGCGCCGGCGCTGGAGCTGCGCGAGGCCGCCGACGCCGAGCACACCCGGGCGTCCGCCCGGGCGGCACGCGCGCGTGACCTGCTTCCGCGACGGTTCGCGGACGCCGGAGCCGCCGGGCTCGCCGCCGCCGCACGCCGGACCGCCGAGGAACTGGGCGGGCTGGAGTCGGCCCGCCGGGGCGAGCGGCGGCTGGCCGGTCTCGTGGCCGAGCGGGCAGACCTGGACCGGCGGGAGCGCGACGACGAGGACGTCCTGACGGAGACCGAGGCCTGGCTCGCGGACTGGGAGGCCGTCCGCGCGGGACTCCGGGCCCGCATCGAGGCCGCCCAGGAGGCCGCCGCCCGCGCCGAACAGCTCGACGGCCGGCGCGAGCCCATGCAGCGGCGCCTGAAGGCGGCCCGGCTGCGTGACGAGCTGGCCCGTGACCTGGAGGCCGCCCAGCGCAAGGCGCTCGCCTCCGGGGAGCAGGCGCTGACGGCCCGCGCGCAGTGGCTCGACCTCAGGGAACAGCGCCTGAACGGCATCGCCGCCGAACTGGCCGCCACCCTCGTCGACGGGACGCCGTGCGCCGTCTGCGGCGCCACCGAGCACCCCGCGCCCGCCCGCAGGGACGCGGGGCACGTCGACCGCGAGGCCGAGGAGCGGGCGCTCACCGCCTCCCGGCGCGCGGAGGAACGGCACGCCCAGGACGAACGCGAGCTCGGCCTCGTACGAGAGACGCTCGCGGCCGCCACCGCCGAGGCGGGCGACACCCCCACGGACCGGCTCGCCGCCGAGGCCCAGGAGGGCGAGGAGGGCTATGCGCGGGCGCGCCGGGAGGCCTCCGCGCTGCACCCCGCCCGTGAGGAGCTGCGCCAGGCCGAGCAGGAGCACGAGCGCCGCACGGCGGCGCAGCGCGAGGCAGCGGTGCGGACCGCGTCCCGGGTGGGCCACCGGGAGCGCCTGGAGCGCGAACGGGCCGCCCTGGAGGAGGAATTGACGCAGGCCCGGGGATCCGCGGAGAGCGTCGCCGCGCGGGCCGCCGAACTGGAGGGACTGGCGGCACGGCTCACCGACGCGGCCGACGCCGCCCGCGTCGCCGAGGGGAGCGCCGAGCGTCTCAAGGCAGCCGACGGGCGTCTCGACGAAGCCGCGTTCAGGGCCGGCTTCGACACCCCGCGGGCCGCCGCCGACGCCCTCCTCGACGACACCGCCCACCGTGAGCTGCAACGGCGGCTGGACGCCCGGCAGTCCGAGGAGGCCGCCGTACGGTCCGTCCTCGCCGAAGCCGACACCGTGGCGGCCGCCCGGCAGCGGCCCGCCGACCTCGCGGCCGCGGAACAGTCGGCGGCCGCCGCGGCCGAGCGGCTGCGCACGGCCGCCTCCGCCCAGGACGCCGCCGCCCGCCGCTGCGCCGAACTCGACCAGCTCTCCGCGCGCGCGAGCGACGGCGTACGGCGGCTCGGGCCGCTGCGCGAGGAGTACGACCGGGTGGCCCGCCTGGCCGGTCTCACCGCCGGCACCTCCGCCGACAACGAGCGCAAGATGCGCCTGGAGGCGTACGTCCTGGCCGCCCGCCTCGAACAGGTGGCCGCCGCCGCGACCGTCCGACTGCAGCGCATGTCCTCGGGGCGCTACACCCTGGTCCACTCCGACGACCGGGCCGGGCGCGGCCGCAGCGGGCTCGGACTGCACGTCGTCGACGCCTGGACCGGGCGTGAGCGGGACACGGCCACGCTGTCGGGCGGCGAGACGTTCTTCGCCTCGCTCGCCCTCGCCCTCGGCCTCGCCGACGTGGTGACCGACGAGGCGGGCGGGGTCCGCCTGGACACCCTCTTCATCGACGAGGGATTCGGCAGCCTCGACGACCAGACGCTCGACGAGGTCCTCGACGTCCTCGACTCACTGCGCGAACGCGACCGCAGCGTGGGCATCGTCAGCCATGTGGCCGACCTGCGGCGGCGGATCCACGCCCAGCTGGAGGTCGTCAAGGGGAGATCGGGGTCGCTGGTGCGGCAGCGGGGCTACCGGCCCAGCGGGCGCCTGGGGAGCGGCGACGAGTAGACGACGCTGGTCGTCACCGAGCCCAGCGCGCCGATCTTGCCCGACACCTCTTCGAGGTGCCGCATCGAACGGGCGGTGACCTTGATGACGAAGCAGTCGTCGCCCGTCACATGGTGCGCCTCGAGGATCTCGGGCGTGACGGCCACCAGATCGTGGAACGGCTTGTAGTTGCCGTTGGGGTACCGCAGCCGCACGAAAGCCAGGATCGGCAGCCCCAGCCGCTCGGGGTCCACCACGGCCGCGTACCCCTGGATCACGCCCGCCTCCTCCAGTCGGCGCACCCGCTCGGTGACGGCGCTCGGCGACATCGCCACGGCACGCGCCAGGTCGGCGAAACTGGCCCGGCCCTCGCGCTGGAGGACCTCGAGAATGCGCCAGTCGGTGGCGTCCGGGGAATACACGGTCATGAGCGAGAGATAGCAGGGGAATCCCCGGCGAGGCAAGGTTCAGACCGGGGAACGTCTCTTCAGGCAGAGGGTTCACCGGTCGTAGATTTCTGCTCACCGAAAGCACACCGACGGCAGTGACCAGCCGGAACCCCACGGGAGGGCCCCCGCGATGACCCCCACGACCCCGCTCACCGCCGGGACCGGCACGGCCGCCGCGGCCACGGCCAACCCTGTTCTGCGCGTGGCCCCCGCGGCCCCGGCCGAGGCCGCGGCCCACTTCCGGGCGAGCCTCGCCTTCCACGCCGACGTCTCCGACGTGGCTGCCGCCCTGGCTGCCGGCGGCGACCCCGGCTTCGTCGTCCTGGACTCCCGCTCCACCGAGTCCTGGGACCAGGGGCACATCCCGGGCGCCGTCCACCTGCCCACCGCGCTCATCGCCGAGCAGGCCGCGCGGGTCCTCGACCGGGACGTGCCGGTCGTCACGTACTGCTGGGGGCCCGGCTGCAACGGCGCCACCCGCGCGGCCCTCGCGCTCGCCGAACTCGGCTACCGGGTCAAGGAGATGCTCGGCGGCTTCGAGTACTGGGTCCGGGAGGGCTTCGCGTACGAGACCTGGGAGGGCGGCGAGCGACGCGCCGCCGATCCGCTCACCGCGCCCGTCGACGCGGAGAACTGCGGCTGCTGACCGCCCGTTCGGGACCGGGCGCGGCGACATCCGCCGTGCCCGGCCCCGAACCGCGGCTCAGAGCTGTGCCAGCTCGTCCACCAGGTCGTCCAGGCCCAGCGAGCCCTGCGAAAGGGCCGCCATGTGCCAGGACTTGAGATCGAAGGCGTCGCCGTGGCGCTCGCGGGCCTTCTCCCGGCCCAGCAGCCAGGCACGCTCGCCGAGCTTGTAGCCGATCGCCTGGCCGGGGATGGTCAGATAGCGGGTCAGCTCGCTCTCCACGAAGTCCGCGGTGCGGCTGCTGTGCCCGCCGAAGAACTCCTGGGCCAGCTCCGGCGTCCAGCGCTCACCCGGGTGGAAGGGGGAGTCCGCCGGGATCTCCAGCTCCAGGTGCATGCCGATGTCGACGATGACCCGCACCGCCCGCATCATCTGCGCGTCCAGGTAACCGAGCCGCTGCTCCGCGTCGGTGAGGAAGCCGAGCTCGTCCATCAGCCGTTCCGCGTACAGCGCCCAGCCCTCGACATTGGCGCTGACGAGCCCCACGGAGGCCTGGTAGCGGGAGAGGTCCCCGGCGATGTGCGCCCACTGCGCCAGCTGGAGGTGGTGACCGGGGACGCCCTCGTGGTACCAGGTGGAGACGAGGTCGTAGACCGGGAAGCGCGTCTGCCCCATCGTCGGCAGCCAGGTACGGCCCGGCCGCGAGAAGTCCTCCGTCGGGGGCGTGTAGTAGGGGGCGGCCGCGCCGCCCGGCGGGGCGATCCGCGACTCCACCTGCCGTACCCGCTCGGCGAGTTCGAAGTGCGTGCCGTCGAGCGTCTCGATCGCCTGGTCCATCAGCCCCTGGAGCCAGTCGCGGACCTCGTCGACGCCCTCGATGTGCTTGCCGTGCTCGTCGAGATGGGCCAGAGCCACCCAGGGCGTCTCCGCGCCCGGCAGGATCTTCTCGGCCTCCTTCTTCATCTCGGCGAGCAGCCGGTGGTACTCCGCCCAGCCGTAGGCGTACGCCTCGTCGAGGTCGAGGTCGGTGCCGTTGAAGTAGCGGGAGGCGCGGGCGTACCGCTCCCGGCCGACGGTGTTCGGCGCGCCCTCGATCGTCGGCGCGTACACGTCGCGCATCCAGTCCCGCAGCTCCCCGACGGCCGCGGTCGCCGTCCGGGCGGCCTCGTCCAGCTCCGCGCGCAGCGCGTCCGGCCCGGTGGACACGAAGTCCTCGAACCAGCCGCGGCCCTCGCCGTCCGTGTCCGACCACTCGGCGAGCTGTCCGACGAACGTGGCGGTCGGCCGCGGCGCCGCGTACAGCTTGCGCTCCAGGCCCAGCGTCAGGGACTCCCGGTAGCCCGCGAGGGCCGCCGGCACCCCGCGCAGCCGCTCGGCGATCGCCGCCCAGTCCGCGTCGGTCTGCGTGGGCGTCACGGTGAACACCTCGCGCACGTTGTGCGGAGGGGTGGCCATGTTGCCCACGTGGCGCAGTCCCTCGTGGGTGTCGAGGACACCGAGTTCCGCGGTCAGGCGCTCGCGCAGCAGGCGCGCGCACCGGCGCTCGATGTCACGTTCCGCGCCGGGCCTCCGCTCCGCCTCGTCGAGCCTGGCCAGGGTGTCCCGCGCGAGCTGCGCGAGCGCCTCCTGGCCGGCGGGCGAGTAGTCGGGCAGACGGCTCGAACTCTCCGGCACGCCGAGATAGGTACCGGTCACCGGGTCGAGGGCGATGAGGTCGTCGACATACGCGTCGGCGACCTCGCGGGGAAGCGGGCTGCTGGTCTGTGACATGGGCTCCATCCTCGTACGAGGCGGTGGCGCACGTCACGCGGATTGTCCCGAAGTCGTCGGCGGCAGCAGCGGTCCGCACTCCCACTGCTGGAAGATCAGCCGGGTCTCGACCCGGGCCACCTCCCGCTGCGAGGTGAACTCGTCGAGCACCAGGCGCTGGAGATCGGCCATGTCCGCGACGGCGACGTGGACGAGGTAGTCGTCGGGTCCGGTGAGGTGGAAGACGGTGAGCGCCTCCGGCAGCCCCCGGATCCGCTCCACGAACGGGCCCACCAGCTCCCGCCGGTGCGGTCTGACCTGTACCGACAGCAGTGCCTGCAGGCCACGCCCCAGTTTGGCCGGATCGAGCCGCAGCTGATGACCGAGGATCACGCCCGAGCGGCGCAGCCGCGTCACCCGGTCCAGACAGGTCGACGGGGCGACCCCGATCTGCGCCGCGAGGTCGCGGTACGTGGTCCGGGCGTCGTTCTGGAGCAGCCGCAGCAGCTGGAGATCGACCGGATCCAGTACGACGGATTCAGCCATGGCCCGAACGTAGCACGGTGTTCGATCACAGAGACCCGTTCGATGTTCACCCTGCCGTCCATGGACTCAGCCTCAGCGAGCACGCACGTGTACGACGACGTACGCGGACCCGCGTCGAGAGCGCCCCGCGCACTGGCCACCGAGGCCGTGCACGCCGGGCGGGACGACCTGGCCCGGCAGGGCCTGCACGCCCCGCCGATCGACCTGTCCACCACCTACCCCTCGTTCGACAGCCGTGCCGAGGCCGCCCGCATCGACGCGTTCGCCGCGACCGGCGCGGAGCCCGAGGGACCGCCCGTCTACGGCCGGCTGGGCAACCCGACGGTCGCCCGCTTCGAGACGGCCCTCGCCCGCCTCGAGGGCACCGAGAGCGCGGTCGCGTTCGCCAGCGGGATGGCGGCGCTGAGCGCGGTGCTGCTCGCGCGCGCCTCGACGGGGCTGCGGCACGTCGTCGCCGTACGCCCTCTCTACGGGTGCAGCGACCACCTGCTGACCGCCGGGCTGCTCGGCTCGGAGGTCACCTGGACCGATCCGGCCGGGATCGCGGACGCGCTGCGCCCGGACACCGGTCTGGTCATGGTCGAGTCGCCGGCCAACCCGACGCTCGCCGAGGTCGACCTGCGGGCCGTCGCCCACGCCTGTGGCTCGGTCCCGCTGCTCGCCGACAACACCTTCGCGACGCCGGTGCTCCAGCGCCCCGCCGAGCAGGGCGCGCGGCTCGTCCTGCACAGTGCCACCAAGTACCTGGGCGGCCACGGGGACGTGCTGGGGGGCGTGGTCGCCTGCGACGAGGAGTTCGCCGGGCGGCTCCGGCAGGTACGGTTCGCCACCGGCGGCGTCCTGCATCCGCTGGCCGGCTATCTGCTGCTGCGGGGCCTGTCGACGCTCCCGGTGCGGGTGCGGGCCGCCTCCGCGACCGCCGCCGAGCTGGCCCGGCGGCTGGTCGCCGACCCGCGGGTGGCCCGGGTCCACTATCCGCGGATCGGCGGCGCGATGATCGCCTTCGAGGTCCACGGCGACCCGCACGAGGTGATCGCGGGGGTCCGGCTGATCACCCCGGCCGTCAGCCTCGGCAGCGTCGACACCCTCATCCAGCACCCGGCGTCCATCAGTCATCGCATCGTGGACGCGCAGGAGCGCCGGGGCGCGGGCGTGAGCGACCGGTTGCTGCGGCTCTCGGTCGGCCTGGAGGACGTCGAGGACCTGTGGGGTGACCTGCGAGAGGCGCTCGGCGCGGGCGCCACGGCCGTCCCGTCCGCGCGCGGAGCCGCCGTGGTGTGACCGTACGCGGCGAACCTGGGCGGGGGACCGTGTACGGCGGACCGTGTGCCGACGGCCCGGCGGTGTCGTCGCACCGCCGGGCCGCGCGGGGTCGCGTGGCTCAGTCCCGTCGCTCAGTCGCGTGCGACGCGCTCGTCGTACCGTCCGGAGCCGGCCCGTGCCCGGGTCGCGGCGCCGTCCAGGCGGGCGGTTATGACCAGCGTGCCCTCCTCGATCTGGTAGTCGAGGGGCAGGTCGAGACCGCGCATGGCGGCGACCATGCCGGTGTTGGAGGCCTGCGTCACGGCGTAGACGCTCTCGCAGCCCGCCTCGACGGCCATCGCCACCAGCCGGCCGAGCAGTTCGGCGCCGATGCCGCGCCGCTGCCACTGGTCCTCGATCAGCAGGGCGACCTCCGTCTCGTCGCCGTCCCACAGCAGGTGGCCGAGGCCGACGACGCGCCCCGACGGCGTCTGCACGGCGAGGGTGCGGCCGAAGCGGGGGCTGAGCAGGTGCCTGAGGTAGCGGTCGGCGTCGCCGACGGGCCCGTGGTAGCGCATCCCGAGCGTGCGCGAGGAGCACCGCTCGTGCATCTCCTTCGCCGCCGCCAGGTCACCGGGGTCGGCCCGGCGCACGGTGATCGCGTTGCCTTCGGGCAGCGTGAGCACGTCCTGGCCGCGCGGCACCCGCGGGCCGAGCCGGGCGTCCAGCTCCACCAGCGCACGCGCGCGGGCGAACTCGGTCGGGGTGAACGGCAGATACGGCCGCTCCACGGTGATCACTCCGCCTTCCGGCGCCCGCAGGCGCATCACGGTGTCCTCCAGTACGCCCTCCACGGGCACGCCCTCCGGCCCGCGGCCGCCGCCGCCCGGCGTGGCGGGCAGCGAACGGATCGTGCAGCGACCCAGCAACTGGCGCAGCGCCAAGGGTAGTTCAGCCGCGTCGAGGGCGGTGCGGGTGGCCAGGCCGAGAATCCGGGTCGGCGCGTCCACCAGATCGTGGGCGTCGGCCCGCTCGATCCAGGTGCCGCTGCCGCCCGCCACCGCCACGGCCCGGGTGATCTCGGCCGCCGCCAGGACGTCCGGCGCGCGCAGCAGGAACTCGTCCACGGTGTCCTCGCCCAGCGGGTGCGTCTGGAGGCTCAGGATGTCCACCCGGTGGCCGGCGAGCGCCGCGCAGAGCGCGGCCAGTGACCCCGGGGCGTCCTTCACCGTCGTCCGCATCCGCCACAGGGCGCTCTCCTCGGTGACCTGGCCGGGGAGTTCGGACGGCCCGGCCTGCGGCTCCTCGGAGCGCGGCCGGGCGTCGGTATCGCCCGTGGGCGGCGCGTGCCCGTGGCGCCGTGCCCACCAGGTGTGGAAGCCGGCCGTGGCGACGAGCACGGCCGCGGAGACGGCCAGCAGCACCGGACCGTCGGGTCCGTGTCCCACCAGGTTCGCCACCCCGTCGGCCACCGCGACCGCTGTGAACAGCGCGGCGAGTTCCACCACGTCCCGTCGCCAGTGGTGTACCGGGCGTCCGTGTTTCGCACGCGTCACATCGAACATGTCTCGAGTCATGCGGCCACTGTGGAGGAACGGTGTTGCGTGATCACGAACGGTTTGTGACTGATGGGTAAAGGTTCCCAATGCCCGTTTTGTTAATTCTTCTACGGTCACACCGTGTGCCAGGTGTCACGACAGTGCCGCGCACCGGGGGATGACGCCGGTGCGCGGCATGCGTCCGAGGGTACGGGACGCCCGACTACTGGCCGACCCGTCCCGGCTGGAGCACCTGTGTGAACAGCACGGTCCCGTCCTGCTCGCGCAGACGCACCGTCAGCTCCGCGCTGTCGCCGTCGATGTCGACCTCGCCGAAGAACTGGTAGCCGCCGGCGGGCGACACGTTCGAGGCGGTCGGCGCCTTCACGAACACCCGCTCAGGACCGAAGGTGCCGTCCAGCGCGCTGGCCGGGAAGGCGCCCGCGTTGAGCGGGCCGGAGACGAACTCCCAGAACGGCTCGAAGTCGCCGAACGCGGCCCGCGACGGCTGGTAGTGCTGCGCCGAGGTGTGGTGGACGTCGGCCGTCAGCCACACCGTGCCGGTGATCCGCCGGTGCTTGATGTACCGCAGCAGCTCGGCGATCTGGAGCTCACGGCCCAGCGGCGCACCCGGGTCGCCCTGCGCCACGGCCTCGATGTTCGCCCTGCCCTCGGTCGCGTCGGGCACCACCAGGCCGAGCGGCATGTCGGCGGCGATCACCTTCCACACCGCGCGTGAGCGGGAGAGCTCCCGCTTGAGCCACTCCAGCTGCTCGGCGCCGAGGATGCCCTGCGGGTCCACGGTCTGGTCGTCCGGCGAGTTGGCGTTGCGGTACGTCCGCATGTCCAGCACGAACACGTCCAGCAGCGGCCCGTGGCGCACGACCCGGTGCACCCGGCCCTCCTTGGCGCCCGGACGCAGGGTCGAGATCGGGAAGTACTCGCCGAACGCCCGCCGGGCGCGCCCCGCGAGCACGTCGACGCTCTTCTCCGAGTAGCGCGCGTCGGAGTCGGCGATGACCTCGCCCGGGTACCAGTTGTTGCGGACCTCGTGGTCGTCCCACTGGATGATGGACGGCACCTGCGCGTTGAAGCGGCGCAGGTTCTCGTCGAGCAGGTTGTAGCGGAAGTTGCCGCGGAACTCGGCGAGGGTCTCGGCGACCTTGGACTTCTCCTCGGTGGTGACGTTCCGCCAGAGGCTGCCGTCGGGCAGGGCCTGGGTCGCCGCGATCGGGCCGTCGGCGTAGATGTTGTCGCCGCTGCACAGGAAGAAGTCGGGATCGAGCTTCGCCATCGCGTCGTAGATGCGGTAGCCGCCCAGCTCGGGGTTGATGCCCCAGCCCTGGCCCGCGAGGTCCCCGGACCACAGGAAGCGCACCCCGCGCCGGCGCCCGGGGGCCACGGTGCGGAAGGTGCCGGTCACCGGCTCCCCGGTGCGCCGCGGGTCGTCCGGGTCGGCGAGGAGCACGCGGTAGTGGATCTGCTCGCCGGCCGGCAGCCCGTGCAGCCGGGTCGTGCCGGTGAAGTCCGTACCGGCGCCGAGCAGCGGACCGTGCCGGCGGCGGGCCCCGCGGAACGACTCGGTGGCCGCGGTCTCGACGACCATCCGCGCCGGACGGTCGGAGCGCACCCACACCAGCCCGGAGTCGGAGGTCACGTCCCCGGCCTGGACACCCCAACCCGCCTTGGGCCGCCCGGACAGCGCGAAGGCGGGCGCCGCGCCGACGGCGGCGGGCAGGGTCAGGGCCGCGGATGCGGCGAGCGAGCCGCGCAGGACGCCGCGGCGCCCGGGAAACGGACTGGGTGACATGGAGGGGCCTCCAGGGGCGGGAACCGGCCGGTGTGCACAGCCACAACTACTGGTACGCCGCAGCGCACACGGAAACCGCAAGTGAACAACTGGCCGCGCTCACCCGGGATGCGACGCGCCCGGCTCCCGTCCCCGCTCGCTCACCGCTCGCTCACCCGCCCGCGACGGCCTCCGCCATCAGGCGTACGCCGTCCCGTATACGCGCGGGCGACATCTGCGCGTAGCCGAGGACGAGACGCAGGTGCGCGCCCCGCACGGCACGCGCGTGGGCGTAGTCCGCCAGCGCACGCACCTCGACACCCGCGGCGGCCGTCCGCGCGAGGAACCGCTCCCGCGGCCCGTACCGTCCGGGGAACTCGGCGATGACGTGCAGCCCCGCCGCGATCCCGGACACCCGCGCCCCGGGGAAGTGCTCCTGGAGCGCGCCCACCAGGGCGTCCCGGCGCTCCCGGTAGGCCCGCTGGCAGCGGCGCAGCTGACGGTCGTAGTCGCCGCGCTCCAGGAACCGGGCGAACAGCGCCTGGTCGAGCGTGGGATGGCCGAGGTCCATCGTCCGCTTGCGCTCGACGACCTCCTCGGCCAGCGCCCCGGGAACGAGCAGCCAGCCGAGCCGCAGTCCCGGTGCCAGCGACTTGCTGACCGACCCGGTGTAGGCCACCCGCTCGGGGTCCAGGCCCTGGAGCGCGCCCACGGGGGCGCGGTCGTAGCGGAAGTCGCCGTCGTAGTCGTCCTCGACCACGAAGCCGTCCACGGACCTCGCCCAGTCGAGCAGTTCGGCGCGCCTGCGCGCGGAGTACGCGATCCCGGTGGGGAACTGGTGCGCGGGCGTCGTCACCACCGCGCGTACCCCGGACGCCCTGAGCGGGTCCACGGCCAGCCCCTCGTCGTCGAGCGCCAGCGGTACGGCGGTGACGCCCGCCGCCGCGTACAGGGCGCCGTGCTGGGGGCTCCCGGGGTCCTCCACGCCGACGGCGTCCGTCCCGCGTGCGTGCAGCGCGAGGCCGAGCAGCGCCGTCGCCTGGGCCACCCCGGAGACGATGACGAGGCGTTCCGGGTCGGCGACCACGCCCCGGCGGCGGGCGAGGAGCGCGGCGAGGGCGGTGCGCAGCCGGGGCAGCCCGCGCGGGTCGGGATAGCCCAGCTCGTGGTGGGGCAGCTCGGCGAGGACACCCCGCTGCGCGGCGGCCCAGGCGGCGCGCGGGAACAGCGACAGGTCCGGGGTGCCCGGCACGAAGTCGGCCCGTACGCCCGGGGGACGCGGGGCGAGGTCACGCGCGCGTGGCCGGGCCGCCCGGACGGCGCCGCTCACCCACGTTCCCGCGCCGCGGCCGCTGCGCAGGTAGCCCTCGGCCGTCAACTGCTCGTAGGCCTCCGTCACCAGCCCGCGCGAGACGCCGAGATCGGCGGCGAGATCCCGGCTCGACGGCAGCCGGGTGCCCTGGGCGAGCCGCTCCGAGCGGACCGCGTCCCGCAGGGCGGCCTGGAGCGCACGGCCACGGGTGCGCGGCGGGGCGGAGACGGCCGGCAACAGCAGCTCCCAGGCCGCCGACCCGGGCCGCGGGCCGGGATTGGTCCCCGATGACGTCATGGAAGTGGACCTTAACCGGGGCCGCCGTCGTTCCTAGCGTCGGCTTCATGAACGCGATCACCCTGCGCGGGTCCCTGCTCGCCGCGCTCGCCTGTCTCCTCGTCGGAGCGTCGTTCACCGCCAACAGCGTCCTCGGCGCCTATCCGTACGCGGGCGGCCAGGTCCTGCGCTACGGCCTCGCCTGTCTGCTGCTCGTGCCGTCGGCGAGGGCGGGGGCCGGGGCCCGGCTGCGTGCGCTCACCCCGCGTCTGTGGCTGCGCCTGGCGCTGCTCGCGGCCGTCGGGATGGTCGGCTTCAACGTGGCCGTGCTGGCCGCCGAGCGCTCGGCGGAACCCGCCGTCCCCGGCGTCCTCGTGGGCTGCGCGCCCGTCGTCGTGGCGGTCGTCGTCCCGCTGCTGGCGGGGCGGCGACCGCGCCGTGCGGTACTGGGCGGGGCGTCGCTGGTCGCCGTCGGCGCGTTCACGGTGCAGGGGTGGGGCCGCACGGACGGCGCGGGCATCGCCTACTCGGTCTGCGCGCTGGCCGGGGAGGTCGGTTTCGCGGTCCTGGCCGTGCCCGTCCTGCGGGTTCTGGGGCCACGGCTGCTGTCCGCCACGGTGTGCGGGCTCGCCGCGGCCGAGGCCGCCGCGACCGGTCTGCTGCTCGACGGCGGCGCGTGGCTGCGACGGCCGGACGGCGCGGAGGCGGCCGCGCTGCTGTGGCAGGCGGCCGTCGTCACCGTCGTGGGCTTCGTGTGCTGGTACATGGGCATGCAGCGGATCGGCGCGGAGCGCGCCACGCTCTTCTCCGGGCTCATCCCGGTGGCGGCCGCCTGCACCGCCCCGCTCGTCGGAACGGGCTCCTACGGCCCCGCCCAGGCCGTGGGGAGCGCCCTCGTCGGGACCGGAGTCGCCCTGGGCGCCGGGCTGTTGAGGCGTGCCCCCGGCGCCTCAGCGGCTGCCGTCGAGAATCAGGCGCGCGACGAGGGCCGGGTCGTCGCTCATCGGGACGTGACCGCAACCGGGCAGCCGCACCAGACGCGCGGCGGGGATGATCCGCTTGGCCCGGACGCCCTGGCGGCGCACCAACAGCCAGTCGCGGGTGCCCCAGCCGAGCGTGACCGGTACCCCGGGGAGGTCGTCGGTGAACCGGACCGTGGCGCCGGCCCGCAGGGTCTGGTCGAACCCGGTGGCCCGGGCCAGGGCCAGCGTCTCGGCGACCACGGCCTCGGGTGAACGTCGGCCCGGGCGGGCGTAGATGGTGCTGGTGAGGGCCGTACGGCCGGCCGCGGTGCGCGCCATCCGCTCGACGAGGGGCAGCGGCATCCGGCGCGAGATCTGCCGCATGGTGAGCAGGATGCCGAAGGCGTAGCGCCGCTCCGCCTGCGACCAGAACCCGGCGGGGGACAGCGCGGTGACGGACCGTGCGAGCTTCTCGCGGCCCAGTTCCAGGGCGAGCAGCCCGCCGAGGGAGTTGCCCGCGACGTGGGGGCGGTCGAGCTCCAGCGCCTCGCAGAAGGCGGCGAACACGGCGGCCGTCGTGGGCAGGTCGTAGGCCAGTCCGTCCGGCAGGGGCGGTGACACGCCGAAGCCGGGCAGGTCCACGGCGATGACCTCGCGCTCGGCGGCCAGGATGTGCACCACCGGGTCCCAGGCCTGCCGGTGGTGTCCGATGCCGTGCAGCAGGAGCAGCGGCTCGCCGCGGCCCACGCGCGTGTAGGAGACGGTGACGGGCCGCGGGCCACTGGGGGAGGGGACCGCGAAGGAGACGGTGGCGGACATGGGGAGCTCCTCGACTGGACGGGCCGGGGACCGGCCGACGGACGCCGTAGACAGCTTGTCAGCAATAGCTACCGACGGGTAGCCCCTGGGGTCCACCGCACGCCCCTCCGCCGCAGGGCGGCTTCCGCTACGCGGACCTTGCCGGAGTGTCACGCAAACGTGCTCGCACGAACGCCCCGTGAACGCTTTTCTGTCGGACGCCTGTCGGCCTCGAGAGGGATCGAGGATTGGTCTTGACCAAGGGTGGGGGCCGCCCTATGGTCGCAGAGAAGTACAACAACCTTTAATAAACAAAGGCGCGAAAACGCCGCCGGACCACGGCGATTGCGGAGGACAGGGTGGGGACCACGCAGCTGGAATCGGTACCGGAACCGAAGTACTGGCATCTCAAGACCGTGCTCAGCGAGGCACTCGACTCGGAATTCACCGTCGGCGAGATCCTGCCCAACGAGCGTGACCTGGCCGCCCGCTTCGGCGTCGCCCGCGCCACGCTCCGCCAGGCACTGGAACAGCTCGAACTGGAGGGCCGGCTCCAGCGCCGCCGTGGCGTCGGCACCACCGTCGCTCCGCCGCGGATGGGCGTCGCCGTCGGCAGCGACCAGCAGGTCTGGCCGGGCACGGGCGACGACGCCTGGCAGGCCGTCGACTGCACGCTCGCGGCTCCGCCCGCGGTCGTCGCCACCGCCCTGGAGACCGCGCGTGACCAGGCCGTGCACATCGTGCGCCGCTCGCGGGTCTCGCACGGCCAGCCCGTCGCCGCCGAACTGCTCTACGTCCCCGTGACGTCGGTGCCCGACCTCACCGCGATCGACGCCCCCGCCGAGGCCGCACGCGCGCGTGCGGTGCTGCGCGAGCTCCATCGCCTGGAACTGGAGGGCCAGGACCGCGCGGTGGAGCTGGGCTCGGCCCGCGCGGACGACGCCCGGGAACTCGACCGGCTCCCCGGCGCCCCGGTCCTCGTCGTCACTACCCGGTTCTTCGCCGGGGGACGCACCGCGGCGCTCTCCGTCGCGACCTACCGCGCGGACACCTGCCGGCTGACGTTCGGCGCGTCCGGCGGCGTGGAGATACACCACGGACCCGAGCGCCAGGCCTCCTGAACACCCCGTCCGCCGCGGACCGGATACGGCAGGCTCCCTGAACGGCCTGCACCAGGCACCGGGCGGACACCTCCGCCGCGCCCCGGAACTCCGCCGGGGCGCGGCGCGTTTCACCGGTGACGACCGGTCACCGCCGCGCCGTCACCGTCCCCTCGACCGCGAACAACTGCTCCTCGACGTGGTCGAGGGCGAGCCGCAGCGCCCCCGTCGCCACCGCCGCCTCCCCGAGCAGCGACAGGACCACCTTCGGCGGGCGCAGACAGTAGCGCGCCAGCTCGTTCCGCAGCGGCTCCAGCACCCCGTCGAGACCGGCCGCCCAGCCGCCCACCACGACCAGCTCCGGATCGACCGCCAGAACCAGCGCGGCCACGTCGTGGACGAGCCGCTGGATGAAGCGGTCCACCGCCGCCCGTGCCTGCTTGTCGCCCTCGCGGGCCTGCGCGAACACCTCGGCGACCGCCTGCTCGTCCAGCGGATGCAACGGCTCGTCCGTCATGGACAGCAGCGTCTCCGGCGTCACCTCCCGGCCCAGCAGGTGCAGCGCGCCGATCTCCCCGGCCGCCCCGCCGTACCCCCGGTGCAACCGGCCGCCGATCAGCGAGCCGGCGCCCGGGCTCAGCCCGGCCAGCACGAAGACGACGTCGTCGGACTCGGTGGCCGACCCCTTCCAGTGCTCGGCCACGGCCGCCGCGTTGGCGTCGTTCTCCACCAGCACCGGACACTTGAAGGAACGGCTCAGCCGCTCACCCAGCCGCAGCCCCGTCCACTCGGGCAGCGCGGTGCCCAGCCGTACGGTCCCGTCCGCCTCCACGATCCCGGGCGTGCCGACGCCCACCGCCCGCAGCGAGCTGCGTGGGACACCCGCCCGGCGCAGCAGTTCGGCGACGGCCGTCCGCAGCCGCTCCAGCCGTTCGTCCGCCGGCGCCGCCTCGTCGACGTCCTTGGCCTGCGCGCCCAGCACCCGGCCGTCCAGGTCGGCCAGCAGCGCGGCCACCCGGTGCGAGCCGATCTCCAGCCCCAGCAGGTGCCCGGCCTCCGCCCGGAACCGGAACCGCCGCGCGGGCCGGCCCTGCCGCCGGGCGACACTCTCGTCGGCCGCCTTCTCGACGACGAGCCCCGCCCCGATGAGGTCCTCGACGACCCCCTCGACGGTCGGCCGGGACAGGCCCGTCACGCGGGTGATCTCCGTGAGCGTCGCGCAGTCCGCGGCACGCAGCGCGTGCAGCACCACCGCGGAATTGATCCTTCGCAGCAGCGAGGGATCCCCGCCGGTCAGCTGCCCCAACGTCCGTCCTTCCAGCTCGTGCGCGTGTTGGGCGGATCGTACTCGGCGGGAAGGACCCCGGCGAGTAAGGATTCCGTACCGATACCTACCGGGAGCGCCCTCACCCCGGCGCGACGAAGGGAGATACCTGGGCGGCAGCGGACTGACGGCCCGCCAATTGTCAGTGGGGGCGGGTTTACTGGACGTCATGGACATCGACAGGTACCTCGGGCCCGGTGAGCGCACGGCGGCCTTGGTGACCAGTCACGGCCTCGCGGTCGCGGACGCCGCGGTGCGTCGAGCGGAGGCGGAGCGGTTCCACGAGGAGAAGGAGCACCTGGCCGCGAAGCTGACGGTGAGATGGGGAGACCCGTACCACGTCGGGCTCCAGACGGTCCGGCTGCGGACCGGGACCGAGGAGATAGCCGAGCCCTGGGCCGAGCTGAGCCTCCGGGTGGGGGACGTGTACCTCTGGCGGGCGGAGGAGCACGGCCGCTGGGTGGCCCTGGGGGTCGCCGATCTCGACCCGGGCGACGAGATCCGGCTCCTCCTGGTCGTCACCGGCACCGACCCGCCCTGAGGCCCCGGCACGAGGCCCTCAGTCCTGCGCCGCCACCCGCAGCCGGGCGAACTCCTCCGCCATCGTCGCCGCCGTCCAGTGCGCGTTCAGCCCGCTGGGATTCGGCAGCACCCACACGCGGGCGTCCCCGATGACCCGCTCCTGCGGGCCCACCGCGGCCTTGCGGTCGTCGAAGGCCGCCCGGTACGCGGTCACGCCCACCACCGCCAGCCAGCGGGGCTTCAGCCGGGTCACCTTCTCCGCCAGCAGCCGCCCGCCGTCCTTGTACTCCCGCGCCGTGAGCTCGTCGGCCCGCGCGGTCGCCCGCGCCACCACGTTGGTGATGCCGAGCCCGTAGGACAGCAGCTCCTGCTGCTCGGCGGGTTTCAGCAGCCTCGGGGTGAAGCCGGACAGGTGCAGCACCGGCCAGAAGCGGTTGCCCGGCCGGGCGAAGTGGTGGCCGGTCGCCGCCGTCATCAGGCCCGGGTTGATGCCGCAGAACAGCACGCGCAGGCCGCCCGCGACGACGTCCGGTACCAGACGGTCGCGGGCGGCCTCCAGCTCCGCTTGGGTGAAGCGCGTCAGAGGATCGCCCCGGGGGTGTAGCCGGCCGCCTCCGGACGCTGCTTCACGATCTCCTCGACCCGGCCGACGACCATGGTCACCTGGGCCGCCGCCGCGCCCGTGAAGGACAGCTTGTCGGCCATCAGCGCGTCCAGCTGCGCCCGGTCGAGCGGAAGCCGCTCGTCGGCGGCCAGCTTGTCCAGCAGCTCGTTGCGCTCGGCGCCCTGCTCGCGCATCGCCAGCGCCGAGGCGACGGCGTTCTCCTTGATCGCCTCGTGCGCGACCTCACGGCCGACGCCCGCGCGCACCGCGCCCATCAGCACCTTGGTGGTGGCGAGGAACGGCAGGTAGCGGTCCAGCTCCCGGGCGACGACGGCAGGGAAGGCGCCGAACTCGTCGAGCACCGTCAGGAACGTCTCCAGCAGACCGTCGAGCGCGAAGAACGCGTCCGGCAGCGCGACCCGGCGCACCACCGAGCAGGACACGTCGCCCTCGTTCCACTGGTCGCCCGCCAGCTCGCCGGTCATCGACGCGTAACCGCGCAGGATGACCATCAGGCCGTTGACGCGCTCGCAGGAGCGGGTGTTCATCTTGTGCGGCATGGCCGAGGAGCCGACCTGCCCCGGCTTGAACCCCTCGGTCACCAGCTCGTGCCCGGCCATCAGCCGGATCGTCTTCGCCAGCGAGGAGGGGGCCGCGGCGAGCTGCACCAGCGCGGTGACGACCTCGTAGTCCAGCGACCGCGGGTAGACCTGGCCGACGGACGTGAACGCCTGCGAGAAGCCCAGGTGACCGGCGATCCGGTCCTCCAGCTCGCTGAGCTTCGCGGCGTCGCCCCCGAGCAGGTCGAGCATGTCCTGGGCGGTGCCCACCGGGCCCTTGATGCCGCGCAGCGGGTAACGCCCGAGCAGTTCCTCGACCCGGCCGTACGCGACGAGCAGCTCGTCGGCGGCGGTCGCGAACCGCTTGCCGAGGGTCGTGGCCTGCGCGGCCACGTTGTGGGAGCGCCCGGCCATGACCAGCTCGCCGTACTCGCCGGCCAGCTTGCCCAGGCGCGCCAGCACGGCCACCGTGCGGTCGCGGACGAGCTCCAGCGAGAGCCGGATCTGGAGCTGCTCGACGTTCTCCGTCAGATCCCGGGACGTCATGCCCTTGTGGACCTGCTCATGGCCGGCGAGGTCGTTGAACTCCTCGATCCGGGCCTTCACGTCGTGCCGGGTGACCTTCTCGCGCTCGGCGATGGAGGCCAGATCGACGGTGTCGAGGACACGCTCGTAGTCGGTGATCGCCGCGTCCGGCACCTCGATGCCGAGGTCCTTCTGCGCCCGCAGCACGGCGAGCCAGAGCTGACGCTCCAGCTTCACCTTGTGCTCGGGCGACCAGAGCGTGGCGAGCTCGGCGGAGGCGTAGCGTCCGGCGAGGACGTTGGGGATGCGGGGCTTGGCGGGAGCGGAAGTCACGTGGACGGATTCTACTGGCGATTCGTGCAGGCCAGCGACACGATTGCGTTCGGCGGAACGTACGAGACCGGCGTCACCCCGCCGGGTGCGGCGCGGCCCGCCCGGACGCCGTCGGCCGCAGGGGTGACGTCCAGGGCCTGGACGAGGGCCACTATGCCGGGCCGGTCAGCGCGACGGCCGGGACGGCCCCGAGAGCGCGTCGGAGTAGGCGCTGACGCCGCGGAACGCCTTGTGGCCGCGCGCCGGCACTTCCCAGGGGCCTCCGGCCGCGCGGCCGGTCGGCGGCGCGGCGTCCGCGAACCGGCTGTGCTCGGCCCCCGTAAGCGAACCGTCCGGCGGTGCCGGGCCCCCGTACGGCAGCAGACAGGGCCGCTTCGGCGGCAGCGCGCCCCGTACCTTGCGACACCCGCCCGGGTTCCCCAGGCGCCACCGAGGCAAGTGGAACCGTCGGCTCCTGACGCGGTACGGCCGGCCCCGGCCCGCGCAGCGCCGCCGACGCCCGGCGACCTGCCCGGAAGCTTCATGCACCTGCAATGATCCGTCCCGGTCCGGGCTGGTAGACATGGCGGCGTGAGCATTCCAGTGCTGCTGTACCGCAGGTTGTACGTGGATCTGGCGCGTGTCGACGCGTCGATGTGTCGTCGCGTCTGACGTCGCCTTCGCCTGTCCGGCTGGGCGGAAGGGGCTGTTCCGCAGCACGTCGGCGATCGGCCTGACCGGCCTCACGCCGTCGGAGGGGGAGGTGCTCCTCGACCGTCTGCCGCGGCACACGTCGTCGCCCGACCACACGATCCGGTTCGGCTGGAACCCGGGCGACTTCGTGCTCTGGGACAACCGGGCGACCTGGCACTACGCCGTGGACGACCACGGCGGCGGCGCCCGCGCCCATCGCAAGGTCATCGGAGTGGAGCCGGTGCGGCGACCCGCAGTCTGACCAGGGGCGCCAGGTCCTCGCCACCACCGACGACTTGGCGCCCGTCCGTACCGGCCCGGGCGCCGCCCCCCACGAGATCGTCTTCGCCCGCGCGACGGCCGACCCGGTCGTCTTCACCGAGGCGGCGAGATCGTCGATCTCGCGCGCCCTCCATGGCCTCGACAAGCCTGAGCCCGAGCGGACCGAGGACCTCCTGAGCAAGGTCGTCCGACCCACCGCAGCCCACCGCGACCCCACGGCGCAGCCACGATCTCCCCCCACTCCACCACCTTCTCCCGAGCGACAAGGAACGGCCATGTCCATCCACTTCACCCGACGTAGCCTGGTACGCGGCATCACCGTGGCGACCGCCGTCGCCACCCTCGCCACCGGGCTTGCCGCCTGCGGTGGTGACAGTGACGCCGCCACCAAGACGGCCGACGCCGCCTCCGGAAGCGTGACCATCGGTCAGTTCTCGAACGGCGCCGCCAACGAGACCACCCTCAAGGTGTCCGAGGTCAAGTCGATCAGCGCCGAGCTGCCCGATGCCATAAGAAAGAGCGGCAAGCTGGTGGTCGGCCACGGCGCTCTGCCGTCCGGTTCCGCCCCGCTCGACTACGTGGGCGACGACCAGAAGACCCTCACCGGCTCCGAGACCGACATCGGCCGCCTCGTCGCCGCGGTCCTCGGCCTCGAGCCGGAGAGCAAGAACTTCACCTGGGAGAACCTCTTCATCGGCATCGACGGCGGCAAGGTGGACGTCGCCTTCTCGAACGTCACCGACACCGAGGAGCGCAAGGAGAAGTACGAATTCGCCTCCTACCGGCAGGACAACCTCGCCTTCGAGGTGCTGAAGTCCGGCAACTGGAAGTTCGACGGCGACTACGAGAACCTCGCCGGCAAGACGGTCTCGGTCGGCTCGGGCACCAACCAGGAGCGCATCCTCATCGAGTGGCAGAGAAAGCTGCAGAGCGAGGGCAAGAAGCTCACCATCAAGCACTACCCGGACAACAACGGCGTCTACCTGGCGCTCGACAGCGGCAAGATCGATGCCCACTTCGGCCCCAACCCGAGCATCTCCTACCACATCACCCAGACCGCGAAGACGAACAAGCCCACGGCCAACGCGGGCACCTTCTCCGGCGCCGGCGAGACGCTCCAGGGCCTGATCGCGGCCACCTCCAAGAAGGGCAGCGGTCTCGCCAAGCCGATCGCCGACGCCATCAACTACCTGATCGAGAACGGCCAGTACGCCAAGTGGCTGGCCGCCTGGAACCTCTCCAACGAGGCCGTCGCCAAGTCCGAGGTCAACCCGCCCGGACTGCCGCTCGACAACTCCTGATCCGCCGCCCGCTCCGGGGCCCTCGCCGTCGTCGCCCGCGGGGGCCCCGGAGCGGACTCGGCCGCACCCGGCCGTGTCCTCGTCGGTCGCGGGTCGCAGGGGGCGCCGTCGCGAAGAGCGCGTCGGCTCGTCGTCCCGCCAGGCAGAGAAGGGCTCGGGCACAGTGCTTGCCCTGACTGATCCTCTTTTCGAAGTAACGCCGTTCCGTCACCCGCACCGGGTGCGCCAGGGCTCGATGCGCACCAGGCTCCTGGGCCCGGCAGGGTTGCGATGATCACGCCGGCAGACCCATCCGCCTCATCCGCCTCGTCCGCCCCCGGCCCGGCGCCCTCCGCCGGGCGGCGGCGGACAGCGATCGCCGGCACCCTGATCGCCGCCTTCGGTGGCTTCGCCGGCTTCAATCTGACGTTCTCCGCGATGCCCGCGTACGCCGTCCGGTCCGGCGCCGGACCGTCGGGTGCCGGAATGCTCACCGCCACCCTGATGGCGGCCACCTTGGTCGTCCAGCCCTTCACGCCGTGGCTCTTCGCCCGCCTCGGACGACGGCACGCACTCGCCATGAGCGGTGCGCTGCTCGGGCTGCCGTGCCTGGTCCTGCCGGCCGCCTCCACGCTGCCCGCCCTGACCGGTCTCGCGGCGGTACGCGGGCTGGGCTTCGGCGTGTTCGTGGTCGCCGGTGTCACCTTCACCGCCGAGCTGTTCCCGTCCGGCAACCGGGGGCGAGCCCTCGGCTGGTACGGCGCGGTGGTCGGTGTCGCCGGCGTCCTGGGGGCTCCGCTGGGCGTCGCCCTGGCTCGGCAGGAGGCCTACGCGCTCGCCTTCGCCCTGGCGGCGGGCACGGCCGCACTGGTCCTGGTCGGCTCGTTCGGTCTTTCTCGCGACCCGACGCCCGCCCGCCCGGCCGGACCTCGTTCCGGCCGGGCATGGGCCCCGCACGGAACATGGCGGTCGCTGCGCCCCATGACCGGCCCCCTCGTGGTGGAGGCCGCTTCCACCACCGCCTACGGCGTCGTCTTCACCTTCCTGCCGCTGACCGCCTCCGCCGCGCCCGGGGCGCTGCTCGCCGCGCAGGCCTCCACCGTGCTCTCCCGGCTCGGAGCCGGGTGGCTCATCGACAGGTACGGAGGCCGCCAGGTGCTCTTACCCGCCGTTCTGGCCACGACGATCGGCACCGCCTCGGGTGCGGCATCCCACGAGCCGGCTCTGTTGCTGGTCGGTACCGCCCTGTTCGGGGCGGGTTTCGGCGCGATCCAGAGCGCCACCCTGGTGCTCGCCATGCAGGCGGCCGGCGACCGGCCCGGCGGCCTCGGCGTGGCCGGGGTCGCGTGGAACGTCGCCTTCGACGGCGGTACCGGGATCGGGTCGCTCGCGGGCGGCCCCCTGCTCTCCCTCGGCGGCCCGTCCGCCCTCTTCCCGGCGACGGCGGCCGTACTGGCCGCGTTCTTCCTCCTGGACCTCCGCGGAGCGCACCTGCCGGATTTGAAGAATTGCCGTACATCCCGTGACGACTGACCTACCGCCCCCCAATGCATTCACTTCACCGAAAGCATGGCCGACAACTGCACTTCTTTGACGCCCAGTTGCTAGGGTTGGGTCATGCGGATCGGTGTGAATGTCCCCAACTTCGGTCCGGGTGCGAACCCGGACAACCTGGCCCGCTGGGCCAAAACCTCGGAGGGTCTCGGATTCGACCTGTTGATGCTCTCCGACCATGTGGCGATCACATCGGATGTCGCCAGGCAATATCCCGCCCCATTCTACGAACCTTTCACCACTCTCTCCTGGCTGGCCGGAATCACGACGAGGATAGAGCTGGGCACGACGGTGCTCATCGCGCCCTACCGGCCCCCTCTGCTGGTCGCCCGCATGGCCGCCAACCTGCACCAACTCAGCGGCGGCCGACTGATCCTCGGCGTCGGGGTCGGTTGGGCACGGGAGGAGTTCGAGGCGCTGGGCGTCCCGTTCGAACGGCGTGGTGCTCTGACCGACGAACTCCTGCGGACCCTACGAGCCGCATGGGAAAACGACGACGACTATCGCTGCGGACAGATTCCCATCTGGGTCGGCGGCAACAGCGACGCCGCGATACGGCGTGCCGTTCGACTCGGTTCTCCATGGCATCCACTGCGGTTCACGATGCCCTGGTTCAGGGACGCTTTGGACCGGCTGAAGGAAATTTCCGCCGAGCTCGATCGACCGGTGCCGGAGTTGGCGCCGCGCATCTTTCTCCGGCTCACGGAAAAGCCGATCGACGACCCGGATCGCCGGGCCGGCGAGGGCACCCTCGAGCAGATTCTCGAGGACATCGAGGAATTGCGCCTGGCCGGTGCCGAAACCGTGCTGCTCGATCCGTACCACGGCGATCCGAACGAAACTCTGCGGCCCGAGGCGGCCTGGCAGGCACTGGCGACCGTGGCCGCGCACCGGCCTTAGGGCCTGTCGTTTGGATCATGCCGCGCGTCGCGGGGTGCGGCACGCACATCCGCGGCGTTGTCGTCGGTCGCCGAGGCTCCGCCTCGACTCCCTCCTCCGCCTTGCGGCTGCACGCACCACACCCCGCTCGGGCCCGCCGACAAGGCGCCGTGGGTCAGGCCGACCTGATCCAAACGACAGACCCTAGCCGACACCCCCAACGAGACGGAGCATCAGTGGCCCTCAACGACCACGACCTTCCCGCGAGCGGTTCCGACCGCTCCACCACCGTCACCGAAGCCGAACTGCCCTATCTGCGCCGCTGCATCGAGCTGGCGGCCGAGGCGGTGGAGGCGGGCGACTGGCCGTTCGGATCCGTGCTCGTCGACGGGGACGGCAAGATCCTCGCCGAGGACCGTAACCGCGAGTCCACCACGGGCGACCCGACCCGGCACCCCGAATTCGAACTCGCCCGCTGGGCCGCGACCCACCTGAGCGCCGAGGAGCGGGCCACGGCGACCGTGTACACCTCGGGTGAGCACTGCCCGATGTGCGCGGCCGCACACGGATGGGCAGGACTGGGCCGCATCGTGTACGCGAGCTCGTCCCAGCAGGCTCGGGACTGGAAGGCGGAGTGGGGCGTGCCCGTCACCTCGCCCTTGAGCCCGCTGTCCATCCAGGACGTCGTCCCCGGTCTCGAGGTGGCGGGTCCGGTCCCGGACCTCGCCGAACAGGTACGCGAGTTGCAGTGGCGGTTCCGCACCCGGAGCGGCGCGAGCGACTGAGGGCGGCACGAACGCCGGGGCCTGGCGGCGCAATCGCTGCCAGGCCCTGTTCGTCGCCGTGGGTTCGCGGGTCAGACCATGAACTGGTCGTACTTCGCCATGTGCTCCTGCAGTTCCTCCAGGCTGGGGTTGCGCCCGTTGGCCGTCAAGCGCCCCAGGCCGCGGAAGTAGTCCTCGCGGTTGTAGATCGGGTAGAACATGATCAGCAGCGTGGCGTCCTCGTTGCCCCTGTTCGTGAAGCCGTGCGGCTCGCCCTTGGGTATGTAGGCGAACGCGCCGGGTTCACCCACCTCCTTGCGGTCGCCGATGGTGAACTCGATCTCGCCCTTCACCACGTAGAACATCTCGGTGGAGTTCTTGTGGATGTGCGGGCTGGCGCCGCTCGCCTCCGGAGCCATGTGGTGCTCGAAGAAGCCGAACTCGCCGTCGGAGTCCGCCGTGGTGAGCTTGAGGTACGTCCTCTTGGTGTCCCGGATGTTGACGAACTCGCCTTCGCCGGAAGGAACATACAGCGGAACGGACATGTCTCTCCTTGAGTGGTGATCAACTGTGCCGACTCGACTAGGGGAGCGGCGTGCAGGGGTGGGTTACGTGGCCTCGGCCAGGCTCGGGTCCGGTCGCCGGCCGGCCGCCTGTGCCTGTGCCCATCGGCCGATGGCCGGCGCGGCAAGCCCGCAGACGGCGAACAGCGCGGCCAGGACGACCCATCCGGTGGAGCCGGCCGTGACGACCAGGCTGACCAGGACCGGTGCCGCGATCTGCTGGACGGCCACGCCGAGCCAGAAGACCGAGAGGTAGACGCCTTCCTGGCCGGGCGCCGCGAGCAGATAGGAGCCGCCCCAGCCGCCGGCGGACTGGAACAACTCGCCGCCGGTCAGCGCGACCATGGCCAGCAGCAGCACGCCGACGGCCAGGACGACCGGCAGCTTCGGCGCCGCGACGAGCAGCAGGCAGCAGACCGCGAGGGAGACGCCGGCCCACACCAGGGCCCGTGCGGCGCCGGGGATGGTGTCGGTCCCCCGGCTGGCCCGCACCTGGAGGGCGACCGCGAGCACGGTGTTGACCGCCACCAGGGGGGAGATCAGCGCCGAGGAGACGTCGGTGTGCCCGACGATCCACAGCGGGATACCGATGCTCAGCAGGGTCATGTGCATGGTGAGCACGGCGTTGATGCCGGTGAACGACAGGAACGATCCGTCCCGCAGCACACTGACCGAGAAGCGCCGACGCAGGCTCTTCGCCGACGCGTTGAGCACTGGCAGCCGGGCGGCCAGGCCGGCGAGCACGGCGAAGGAGGCGGCGTTGACCAGCAGGATCGCGGTGTACCCCGCCCGGGTGTCGATCAGCAGCCCGATGCCGCCCAGGAGGGCGCCGAGGGTGAAGCCGACGTTGCGCAGCGACCGGAGGATCGCCACCACCCTGACCCGGTCGTCGGTCGCCGTGGCCTGACCGACGAGGGCCTGTTCCATCGGTGCCGCCGCCTTGTCGACGAGGCCGAGCAGGCACACCACGGTCAGGAACTGCCACAGGTTCTGGACGAGCGGGTAGACCACGAAGCAGGCGCAGCGCCACAGGCTCACCCCGACCAGCACCTTCTTCGGGCCGATCCGGTCGGCCAGGACGCCGATCGGGATGGCCGTGGCCAGGGCGATGGCGGCCGACAGGGCCAGGCCGAAACCGAGGTTGCCCTCGGACAGGCGCACCGATCTGGTGACGAACGGCACGGAGACGGCCAGGAAGGCGCCGGTGCCCACCGCGTCGATCATCGCCATCACGGCCAGCCTGGTGCCGACCGACCCTCCGGGCATGGACCCGCGCCATCCGCGGACGCGTTGCCACAGAACAGACATGTGTTTCCTCAATCGGTAGCGATGCGGATGGCCGCGTCCGCGTCCAGGACTCGTCGACGGGTGGTGTCCGCGTCCGGCCCGGTCGCGATGACGTGCCCGGCGCGGTCCCAGGAGGACGCCCACGGCCGGACCTCCTGGCCGGCCTCGACATCCACCTCCGCGACCTGGACGCCGGGCAATCCCTGTGCCGTGTCCACGCCGACGACCTCCGTCACGGTGCCCGGCCCGGCGGCCAGGAACCGGATCGCCGAGGTCTGCCGCGCGGACCGGGGGAGCGTGACCGTACGGCCGGCGAGCAGGTCGATCAGGGTCAGCCTGATCCGTGTGTCGTACGCCAGGTCGACGAGGTCGATCAGGTAGTCACCGGGGCAGCGGCCGGCGCATTCGACCAGCGTCGGGCCCGCCTCGGTCAGGATCCACTCCGCGTGCAGGATGCCGGTCCGGAAGCCGATCGCGGCGACCAGCGCCCGCATGGCCGTCTCGAACGCGGCCTGCGTGTCCTGGTCGAGCGGAGCGGGCAGCAGATGGCCGAGTTCGACGGGGTACGGCCCCGGGACGACGGTCTTGGCCGTGACGTTCTCAAAGATGATCTCGCCCTGCCGTACCAGCGCCTCCACGCTGTACTCGGGACCCCGCAGGCGTTCCTCGGCGAGGAAGCGCCACGCCAGCTGCCGGTCGGGCACCTGCTCGTACTCGGCGGCGGACGAGGTCCGCTGCCATGCCTGTGCCGCGGTGGCGGTGTCGACCGAGTCCAGCAGCTGAACGCCGACACTCGCCTGCCGGTTCGCCGGCTTGACGACGACCGGACCGTCGCCGGCGAACTCGAGGATGTCCGCGGGGCCGTGCACCTCGCGCCAGCGCGGATTTCGGACACCGCCCGCACCGGAGACCTCGCGCAGCCGGACCTTGTCCCGCAGCGCCTGCGCGGCCGTTTCGGTCGCTCCTGGCAGCCCGAGCTTCTCGGCCAGTGCGGCTGTTGCCGGCACCGCGTACTCCAGCCCCGGGACGACGGCGGCCACCGGCCGCGCGGCCGTCAGCTCGGCCGCCAGGTCGAGCGCCTCGGCCGACTGCTGGTAGCCCGCCGGGACGATCCGGTCCAGGCAGTCGAAGCGTGCCGCCGCGTCCTGCAGCCCGCGCTTGCGGATGATGTCGGGTTCCTCGATCACCACGACCGACCCGCTGGGGACGCTCCCGTCGATCGCACGCAGGTAGGCCGCGTTGTAGCCGACGAACACCACCTGCGCGTCGGTGGCGGGGGTGCTCATGGCGACCTCCTGGTCGTGGGTGTGGACCGCTGCATCGTCACTGCCTTTCATCGGGGTGGGGGGACTCGTGACCGACGGTGCTCATACGGGCGTCCCGAGCACTCCGGCGCGACCGTCCGCTCGTACGGGCGTGTCGTCGATGACGACCTCGATGGCGGCGAGCACCTCCGCGCAGCGGGCGCGGGCCTCCTCGGGAGAGGCGCCGAAGACGATGACGTGCCCGTGCCGGCTCTTGGAGTCGACGACCGCCGGTACGGTGTCGCCCGGGCGCAGCCGGAGGCTCAGCTCGTCGACGTGTCCGAGCCCAGCGGCCGCCTCCAGGCCATAAATTTCGTCGACGCGGCCGGGCGGAAAGGTGAAGAACCGAACGATCGCGGTCGCCGTCGGCTCGGCGGGCTCGGCCGGTCCGTCCGCCAGGGCGGCGAAGATCGCGCGTTCGATGTCGAGTCCGGTGGCCAGCTCGACGAGTCGCGGTATCCGGTCACCGCCGAGGCGGGCCTGCGACTCGACGATGCGCGGGCCGTTCCGTGTCCAGATCACCTCGGTGTGCGCCGGGCCGAACCGGTAACCGCACGTCGTGAGGAACTCCGTGGTGAGTTCCTCGACGGCCCGCCGGCGGTCCTGGGGCAGCGGCGCCGGATGGACGTGCCCCACCTCCACGAACAGCGGCGGGGGTCCCAGCAGCTTCTCGGTGATGCCGATGACCTGGTGCCGGCCGTCCCTGCTCAGCGTCTCCACGCTGTATTCGGGACCCCGCAGGTACTCCTCGACCAGGAACGGGCCGTCGTAGCCGTACCGGTCGACGAGTGCGGTCCAGGCCGCGCGGTCCTGCGCCTCCTGCCACAGGAACACACCTCGGCTGCCGGCCAGCGCGGCCGGTTTGACCACGGCCGGGTAGCCGATCCGCTCGACCGCGTCCGGCACCTCCCGCCGTGTCGGCGCGGCCTCGTAGGACACCGGGGACAGCCCGCGCCGGGCGAGCAGGTCCCGCATCGCTCGCTTGTCGGCGAGCAGGCGGATCGCCGCGGCCGGGTTGAGTTCGGTGTGCAGGTCCTCGGCCACCTCGTAGGCGGTGACCATCGTTTCCTCCCTGCCGATGTGGTAGATCAGCGTCGCGCGGTGCTCCCGCGCCACTTGGTGGAGGGTGTGGCGCAGCAGCTCCGCGTCCCGGAAGTCGGCCGACACGAACAGGTCCGCCTGGGCACGCACGTCGTCGAGGTACTCCGGCGACTCCAGCCGGGGGTCCCAGACCGCGCCGACCCAGAACCCCTCGGCCTGGGCTTTCCGCACGAACTGGCGGTACGGCATCACCATCAGCAGGCGGGGCCGGTCATCGGCGGGGCCGGGCGCCGTCACCGGGCACCGCCACCGTGCGCGGCCGCGGCCGGTACCGGCTCGGCCTCGCGATCGAGCAGGCTCAGGTACCGCTCACCGGTGTCGGGCAGCAGGGTCACGATGCGCCGGCCCCGGTACTCCGGACGGGCGGCCAGGACACCGGACGCGTGGACGACGGCGCCGGCCGACACACCGACCATCAGCCCGGCGCGCAGTGCGAGCCGCCGGGTGGTGTCCAGGGCGTCCGCGTCGGAGACCGCGATCACTTCGTCGATGAGGTTCCGTTCCGTGGTGGGTGCGATGAAACCGCCGTTGAAGCCCGGGATGGTGTGCGTGCCGGGCTCGCCGCCGGACAGCAGCGGCGAGCCCGCCGGTTCCACCGCCACGATCCGGACCGCGGGATGGCTCTCGCGCAGGTACTGCCCGGCGCCGCTGAGCGTGCCGCCGGTGCCCACTCCGCAGACGAACACGTCGATCCGCCCGTCGGCGTCGCTCCAGATCTCGGGGCCGGTCGTCTCGTAGTGCGCGCGTGTGTTGTCCGGGTTGTCGTGCTGGCGGCAGAACCACGACCCGGGGGTCTCCAGGTGGAGTTCCTCGGCCTTGTCGACCGCCGACTGATAGCCGCCCGTGTGCGGGGTCCGTACCACCTGGGCGCCGAGCGAGCGGAGCATGGCCACCCGCTCCTGAGTGGCGTTGTCCGGCAGCACGATGACGCAGCGGTAGCCGCGGGCCGCCGCCAGCGCGGCCAGCGAGATGCCGGTGTTGCCCGAGGTCGCCTCGATCACGGTGCCGTCGCCCGGGGTGAGCAGCCCCCGTTCCTCGGCGCCGCGCAGCATCGACAGCGCGGCCCGGTCCTTGCTGCTGGACCAGGGGTTGAACAGCTCCAGCTTCGCCAGCACCTCGGCATCGGCCGGGACGCCGTCCACGATGCGGTGAACCGGCAGCCGGAGCAGCGGCGTCCCGCCGATCAGGTCGACCAGGGAGTCGGCGACCGGGCGCCGGGCGACCGGCTCGGTCCGGATGCTGATCTCCTGCGCGGCCGCCTCTGCGGTGCGCGCCGCGAGCTCGGCGGTCTCGGCGACCACGAGCACATGTCCGGCGCGGTCGCCGTTGCGGCGCAACTCCCGCACCACGGAACCCGGTTTGGGCTTGACGACGACCTCCTCCACGCCGGGCAGGGCGGCAGCCCGCTGCTGCCCGCCGACGGACACGACTCGGCCGGGCCGCGCGGTCAGGTAGCGGATGGCGGCGCCGCCGACCGGCCGCTCGGGCAGCACCCGGGCCGGCAGCGGCTGCCCGAGGTACTGCCGGGCCACCAGCTCCAGGGACCGGATGCCGAGAGCGCGGTCCACGAGGTAGGTGATCTTGCCGCCGGCGGGCCTCGGGTTGATCTCGATGAGCTTGGGCCCGGACTCGGTGACCTTGATCTCGACATGGGCCATGCCCAGGTCGAACCCGACCGCGCGGAGCGCTTCCACGGCCAGGTCGCCGCAGGCGCGCACCACCGACTCGGGCAGGCCGGAGGGGAAGGTGTGGGCCAGCTCGACGAAGTAGCCCTGGCCGGTGACCGACTTGTCGGTCACCCCGAACACCTCGTACCGGTCGCCGTCGGCCAGCACCTCCACACTGACCTCGGGGCCGCTCAGATACTCCTCGACCATCAGCTCGTGATAGCGGGCCTGGCCGCGGGTGTTCTCCACCCGGGACCGGATCAGTGCGACATGCTCAGCCGCCTGGGCGGCGGTCTCCACCAGCCGGACGTCGGCACTGCTGGTCTCGTCGGCCGGTTTCACCACGCAGGGCAGGCCGATCTCCGCCGCGGCCGCCTCGGCCTCGGCGGGGTTCCGCACGGTGCGGAACGCCGGTATCGCGACGCCGAGTTCGGCGCAGCGTCGGCGCATCAGCGCCTTGTTGCGTGCCGTCGCGACGCCGTCGACGCTGACCGTGGGGAGTCCGAGGTGGACCGCCACCTCAGCGGCCACGACCACGTCGTACTCCGCCAGGGTCAGGAACGCGTCGAAGGGGTGCTCGGCCCCGGCCGCGTGCACATGCGGCAGCAGGCCGTCAAAGGTGTTGGTCTCGCAGTGCACGATCTCGTCGACGTAGTCGTCGAAGTAGGCCGGTCCGCCCGGCACTTCCAGGTACCGGTCCAGGTCGCGGGTGAAGAAGGTGACGCGGCAATCGAGTTCCTTGATGATCTGCAGGCCTTCGAAACCGGATCCGGAGAGGTTGCTCTCCACGACACCGACGTGAATCATCTATGCCTCCGATGGCATGCCGACACGTGGTCGGGTGGAACGACAAACGACAACGGCAAACGCTGAACGGGGAACGGAACCGGGCGGGCCGTCACCAGCAGCCGGAGGTGGCCAGCGCGCGCAGCAGCCGGCCGGCCTCCTCGCGATCCGCGGCCGACAGCCGCTGTACGACCTCGGCCTCGGGGGCCATCACCCGGGCGGCTGGTGGCACATCGCGCAGTACGAGCGAACCGGCGCCGACCAACGCGTCGTCGCCGACGGTGACCGGACCGAGCACGATCGCGTTGGTGCCGAGCACCACCCGGTCGCCGACGACCGGATGCCGGCGGGCGCCGGGTTCGCGGCGCCCGTCCCGCCACCAGCCGACCGCGCCCAGCGTGACCTGGTGGAAGATCGTGACATCGTCGCCGACCTCGGCCGTCTCCCCGATGACCACCGCCGCCCCGTGATCGATGAACACGCGCCGACCCAGCGTCGCGCCCGGATGGATCTCGATGCCGCCGGTCACCGCGCGGGCCAGGTAGGCCAGGAGCCGGGCGAGCTGACGGTGCCCCCGGATGTACAGGACATGGGCGAGTCGGTGGGTCCACAGCGCGGGCAGCGCGGGATGCAGCAGTGCCTCCGCGCGTGTGCGGATCGACGGGTCCCGCGCGACGATCACGGAGAGGTCCTCCCTCGCCCTGCTGATCACCCTACGCATACGATCCTCCGTAATGGCATGTCCTGGTTTTCCGGTGGCGCCGTCGAATTCGATGGCCGGCCTCAGTAGTTCGGGGATTTGACCAGGTGGCCGGTGCCTTCGACGATCTCCGGTATGTACACCCGCTCGGTCCAGACGTCCTGGGCCACCGATTCGAGGGCGATCGACACGGCGCCTTCGTCGACCGAGAACGCGGTCCGGACCGCATTGGTGATCGCGTCGACGAGGGCGGAGATCTGGTCGGCTTCGAGGTTGTTCGGGAAATGCTTGATGCTGACGTGAGGCACTCCGATGGCCTTTCTGGGGAGTCGTGCGGCCTGAATGGCGGTGACGAGTTCGGCTATTCCGTTCGTGCGCAGCAGTTCGTAGTGGTCGGCCCTGAGTCGGCTGACCCTGGGGGGCGTACTCGACAGGGTGTGACCGGAGTCGATGAACGAGTCCTGGTCGCCGTCGGCCCGGAATACCGTGATCGGTGCCGCGATGCCGCGCTCGGCCAGTTCGTGCGGGGCGTACTCGAAGAGAAAGGTCTGCCGCACCACGTCGACGATCCTGCGCACCAGTTCCCGCTCCAGGTGCTCGAACCTGCCGCAGACGAATGCGATGAAGGAGTCCTGGTCGTGGGTTGCGGCCAGGCAGGCGTCGACCGCCGACCGCTCGAGGTTTCCGGCGAACACCGAATAGAGAATCGCGACGAAGGTGCTGTCGGTGAAGCTGACCGCCGCCTCGGCGGGCGTCTCGGCGCGGGATTCCACGGGTGGCTTGCCCGGTGCGATCAGGATCACCTCGTCGACCCGCTCGCCGACGCGTTCCAGCCGACGGGCCGTCTCGAACGCGACCCGGGCCCCGAAGGAGTAGCCCCACAGGGTGTACGGGCCGACCGGCTGGACCTCCCGGATGAGTTCGATGTCCTTGACGACCATCTCGTCGAACGTCGGGTAGGCGATCTCGCCCGCGTTGACACCGTAGGCCTGGACACCGAGGAACGGCCGGTCCAGCTCCAGCCTGCCGGCCAGCAGCCGCAGGCTCATCGGATAGCCGCCCAGCCCGGGCCAGCAGAAGATCGGCCGGCCGCCGTCCCCGGCTCGCAGCCGCACGAGTCTGGGCAGCGCGGTCGCGGGCTCACGGTCGACGCGTCGGGCCAGTTCGGCGATGGTCGGCGCGTCGAACAGCACCTGGAGCGGCAGGGAACTGCCGAGCTCCCGGTTGATCCGGCCGACCAGGTTGACCGCGGTCAGCGAGTGGCCCCCGGCGGCGAAGAAGTCGTCCCGGATCGAGACCCGGTCCTGTCGGAGCACCTTGCGCCACAGCGCGGCGACGGCCTCCTCGGTGGGCGTACGCGGGGGGACGACCGGCGCCTCGTCGTCCTCCACGGCGGCCTTGTCCAACTCGCGCAGGGCCTGGTGGTCGATCTTGCCGTTCGGCGTGAGCGGGAAGGAGTCCAGCACGGTGACCCGGTTGGGCACCATGTACGGAGGCAGGGACTCGGCCAGGTCGTCCTTGACGATCTCGGCCGGCCCTCGCATGTGGACGGAGTCCTCCTTCATGCCCTCGCTGAGCCGCTGCTCGGCACTGATACGGCCGCCGACGGCGAAGTAGGACGCGGCGTCCGGGCCGAGGCCGACGAGGTTCGCGATGCGCCGGGCGGACGGCAGGGGGTTGCCGGTCTCCGAGCTGTAGCCGGAGGACATCAGCCCCAGGTCGAGGTCGTTCATCTGGAGGCGCTGCAGTTCCCGGCCGAGGTCGACGTAACGCTGCCAGGGTTCGGACGCGTGGCCGATCAGGCTGATCCCGAAACTCGCACGGTCGTAGACCTCCTGGTTGATGGCGATGACGTCCTGCTTGCGGATCAGGTGGTCGGACACGCGCACCAGTTCGGCGCCGTCGTACCGGTACTGGCCGCGGTCCAGATCGGCGATCCGGTCGGGATGGGCCTGCACGTACACGTCGACCGGGCTGTCGACGGCCGGGGCGGCGGCCGTCTCCGCCTCGTACGTGCCCAGGTAGTGGTCCTCCTCCGGGCAGCGCAGGAGATCCTTGACCTCGGGCGCTCCCGGGCGGACGTTGATGCGCAGCCCGTGCTCGGGGAGGACCTGGTCGAACAGGCCGACCATGTGGCCGGCTTCGAAGTGGAGAACTTCCTGGATGTTGTTGCGGTAGACGGGCTCGATGGCCGACCGACGCCCGATGAAGTGGACGCGCAACCTGGGTGTGCCGACTGGAGCGGGGCTGATCAGCACGAGCCGGTGGTCGATCGGGTGGTGGTAGTAGTAGCCCGGTTCGAGGCCCGCGACACCGGACAGCTCCAGGTACAGCTGGGTGGCGTACAACGAGCCGGGTGAGGCGTACCCGTACTTGGGGAGCAGCCGGTCGCCGCTGGGGAACTGTCCGAAATAGCGCAGCAGAGCGCCGAGTTCGGACAGCGTCAGGGTGTCCGGGTCCCGGGGCGGGGCCGGTTGTCCCGTCGGGCGGGCCAGCAGGCGCATGACGTCGGCCCGTCCGACCTCTCCGCCTTCGTAGAAGCGGTACGTCTTGCGGGCGAACACCGTGCGCCGCTGCCGGGCCGTCGCCGAGCGTCCGGGCAAGTCGACGACCGCCGCTCCGCTCTCCTGACGAACACCCGGATTCGCCAGCTGAGCCTTGAGCTGAAGCCTGCTCCGCTTCGACTGATGATGGGTGCCGTGGTTGCCCTGGTCCATCAACGCGGCCCGCTGGGGGTCGAGCTCTATGAAGGCGATGAGATTGGCGCCGATCCTGGAGTTGTCGCGCACGAGGACGGCGGCGCGTTTGACCCAGTCGTGCTTTTCGATGGACACCTTGATCTCGTCCAGCTCGACCCGGAAGCCGCGCAGCTTCACCTGGCTGTCGGTACGGCCGAGGAACCGCACCGTGCCGTCGTCGTTCCACATGGCCAGGTCGCCGGTGCGGTACAGGCGGGCGGATTCGGGATCGGTGGAGAACGGGTTGGCGATGAAGCGTTCCGCGGTCAACTCGGGGTTGTTCAGGTACCCGCGGGCGAGTTGGCGTCCGGCGATGTGGAGTTCACCCGACTCACCGGGTGCCACAGGCCGGCGGGCGGCGTCGAGGATGTGGAAGCTCACGCCCCGGACCGGTCGGCCGATGGAGATGTGGTCGGGACCGTGCCGAACGGTGTCGCGGTCCACGGTGTGGGCCGACGCGTTGATCGTGCACTCGCTCGGGCCGTACAGGTTGACGAGAGCCAAGTCCGGCAACGCGTCGAGCAGTTCGACCGCCAGGTTCCGGGTGAGCGACTCACCGCCGCTGAAGACATGGGTGAGCGAGGTGCAGTCGGACAGCCGCCCGGTGTCGACGAGCGCCTGCAGCAGCGTCGGTACCCCCTGAAAGGTGGTCACCCCGTGCGCCACGATCAGGTCGATGAGCCCACCGGGGTCCGCGTAGAGGCCGGGTCCGCTCATCACCACGCTGCTGCCGCAGGCCGGTGCCAGGATCTCCCACTGGGCAGCGTCGAAACTCAGGGGCGTCTTCTGCAGCACCGTCCTGCGTTCGTCCAGACCCTGCTCGTCGGCCAGCCAGCGCATCTGGCCGACGATGCTGTGGTGTTCGATGCCGATGCCCTTCGGCTTGCCCGTGCTCCCCGAGGTGTAGATCACGTACGCGAGGCTGCGGCCCTGTGCGGGTGCGGGCCCGGGCGTGGACGGAGCGGCGGAACCGGTGTCCGGCTCGGCTTCCCGAGTGGCCTGGGTCTGCGCGACGGTGACGATCTTCGTTCCCGGTGGCGTGATCGCGGCGAGTCGGGACGCCAAGGCCTCGTCGACCAGGATGACCTTGGTCCCCGAGTCCGCGATCATGTAGCGGACGCGTTCATCCGGGTACTCCGGCGACAGCGGCAGATAGGCGGCGCCTGCGTGCAGGACGGCCCAGACACTCGTCATCAGGTCGACGGACGGCTCCATGAAGATGCCGACGGGCTCGTTCACCGCACCGAGCCGCCGCAGGTGGCCGGCCATGTTTCCGCTGCGCTCACTGAGTTGCCGAAAGGTCAGCCGCTCCGTGCCACAGGAGACGGCTGTCCGGTCGGGCTGGGCGGCGGTGGCCGCGCCCAGCATGTCTGACAGGGAAAATTCCTCGGACCCCGTTAGTTTCGCCATCATCCTTCGAACCTAGAATTCGTCAATTTTGAGTCGACGCGCGTAACACGCTCGCGAAATCAGGCATGCGAGAACCGCGATCGCCGATGGGCTTCGCCTTGGATGGAAACAGTCGAAATCACGTGACGTTCACACGATCGGTCGCAGGAAAACCCTGCCGGGACCAAACGGTGCCAGGACGGCGCTCAGCGCCTCTCCATACATCGCCCATAGGGGCGCTGCGTCAGCTCAAGGGATCGTGGTCGTGCAGACATGCCTTTTACGCCTCCCCCAACGAATCCTTATGCCCGCCACGATCGTGCGCCTTCCCCCCGGAGGGCGCTGCGCAGGCCAAAACAAGTCAGTCATCTCCGCAAGCAATCGGAAGGTACACGACGCACATGGCCGACGCGAGATCGAGAAACGAACTTGCTCATCCCTTTTGGGTCGATTACCACCGCTGCACTCTCGGCCAGGCCTGGATGGCCGAAGCGTTGCGGGCTGCAAAGAGAGGGAGGTTGCTCCGGTTATTCGCCGTCGACGCGACGCGGAGGGCTCTCATTCGGCTGGTGTGGCAGGGGCTTGGTTCACGACAGCCGATGCGAGTCGGCCGACCATCCCTCGCAGGAACACTTTCTGGCCGTCTGCTGGAGCGAATGCCTTGTGCAGCCGGTTCCGCGTCGCGGTCGGCCCATGAGGTCGGGGCCTTAAAGAAGCGTTCACGGACTTGCAACGCAGGGCGCCACCGGAGCAGTTGGTACCGCTTCAGCGCTCCAAGCCCTCCCGGCGACGCGGCGTCCGAACTCCGCGAACCGGCCAGGTCGATGCCGACGTCCAGCGGGCCTCTCGGGGCAGCCCCCGCGAGCCGGGCTCCGCATTGCGCCGAGCGGATTCACGGATCGTCGCTTCGTGGGACCTCGCTGCCGAGCCACCCGCGTCGGCTGCCGCCCCGGACGTGGCGGCTGTGCCGGCCTTGGGCGTGCTGCGATGTGAACGGGGGGCGGCGGAAGTCGTGCGGGTGAGGCTCCGCGTTCCATCGGTGCATCGCATCCGGGCGAGGCTCCGGGTCAGTGCCCCACCTGTCGCCAGTCCGTCACAGGGCCGGGGTTCGTGTGGTCCACAGGGGTGACCCAGAAGGCTTTGCCCAGCTCGGCGCTGAAGTGGGCGCCTGATCGGCCGTCCCCGGAGGAGCGGCCGGTCAGGCGGCGGCCTATCCAGGGGAGCAGGTGCTGCCGGGCGAACCGCGCGTCCGCGACGCGCCGGGCGGCCCAGCCCGGAGGCAGAGTCGCCGGCATGGGCGTGTGCCACTCGGTGTCCTCGGGGTCGTGCCCGAGGCTCTGCCAGACCGCCTCCGCGACCCGGCGGTGGCCCTCCGCCGACAGATGCAGCCGGTCGACGTCCCACAGGCGCGGGTCGCTCAGGGACGCAGCGCCGTACAGGTCGACGACGAGCGCGCCGTGCCGCCGCGCCAGCTCCTCGACGTGCACGAACAGCTCTTCCATGCGCGGCCTGAACCGCTCCAGGACCGGCCCCTGCCGACCCGGGCTGCGCATCAGCACCAGCTCCTTGCAGGCAGGGGTGAGCCGCTCCACGGCCTCCGTCAGCAGGTCCTTCACATGGACCATGTCGCACTTGGGGCGCAGGGTGTCGTTGAGGCCGCCGACCAGGGTGATCACGTCGGCGCCCATCGCGGCGGCCACCGGCACCTGCTCCTCGACGATCTGCCCGATCAGCTTGCCGCGCACCGCCAGGTTGGCGTACCGGAAGCCGGGGGCGCGGGCGGCCATCCGCGCGGCGAGGAGGTCCGCCCAGCCCCGGTAGGAGCCGTCGGGCAGCAGGTCCGACATGCCCTCGGTGAAGGAGTCGCCGATCGCGACCAGGCTGGTGTGTGTGGGATTCGTCTGCATGGCGACATCGATGGTAGCCCGAGTCTCATACCCGCCGGTCGGTCGCCTGCGGTCGGTCGCCTCCGTCCCGCCGCGCCCTCACGCCCGCTGCCCGAACAGCTCCCGCAACACGTCCTCCATGGTCACCAGACCGGACAGGCGTCCGTCGGAACCGAGCACGGCCGCCAGATGCGTACGGCTGCCCCGCATCGCGGTGAGGACGTCGTCCAGGGGCGTCGCCTCCCGCACGCGCGCGATGGGCCGCATGTCGCCGAGTCGGAACGCAGTGTCCCGCGGCGAGGCGTCCAGGGCGTCCTTCACATGCAGGTAGCCGACGATCCGGCGTCCCTCGTCCACCACGGGGAACCGGGAGAACCCGGACTCCGCCGCCAGCCGCTCCAGCTCCTCCGGAGTGACGCCCACGCGCGCGTAGACGACCCTTTCCAGCGGCAGGACGACATCCCGCACCGGGCGCCGGCCCAGCTCCAGGGCGTCGTGCAGCCGCTCCAGGGCGCGGTCGTCGATGAGACCCGCCTCGCTCGCGTCCTTGACGATCTGGGCGAGCTGGGCGTCGGAGAAGGCCGCGGCGACCTCGTCCTTGGTCTCGATCCGCATGAGCTTCAGCAGGGCGTTCGCGAAGGCGTTGATCGCGAAGATCACCGGGCGCAGCGCCCGGGCCAGCGTGACCAGCGGCGGCCCCAGCAGCAGGGCGCTGCGCACCGGCTCCGCGAGCGCGATGTTCTTCGGCACCATCTCGCCGAGCAGCATGTGCAGATAGGTCGCCACCGCCAGCGCGATCACGAAGGACACCGCGTGTCCCGCGCCCTCGGGCACGCCCACCGCGTGGAACACCGGTTCCAGCAGGTGCGCGATGGCCGGTTCGGCGACCACGCCGAGGACCAGCGTGCACAGCGTGATGCCGAGCTGCGCGGCCGCCATCAGCGCGGACACGTGCTGGAGGCCCCACAGCACGCTCTTGGCGCGCCGGTCGCCCTGGGCGCCCTGCGCGCCGCCCTCGAGGTACTGCTCGATCTGGGAACGGCGTACGGAGATCAGCGCGAACTCGGCGCCGACGAAGAACGCGTTGACGACGAGGGTCGCCAGTGCGATCAGCAACTGGACGGCGGTCACTTCCCGGCCTCCTGTTCAATGCCCTCGGACGGGGCGAGCGGCGCGTGCAGCAGCACGCGAGCGGCCCGCCGGCCCGAGGCGTCCACCACGTCCATGCGCCAGCCCGCGACCTCCACGGTGTCGCCGACGGCCGGTATCCGTCCCAGCTCGGCGGCGAGCAGGCCGGCGAGCGTCTCGTACGGCCCCTCGGGGGCGTGCAGGCCCACGCGCGCGAGCTGGTCGGTGCGGACGGCGCCGTCGGCCGAGTAGAGCGCGCGGCCCTCGTCGTCCTTGCCCGCGGCGGCCAGGTCGGACGTCTCGTGCGGGTCGTGCTCGTCGCGGACCTCGCCGACGACCTCCTCGACGATGTCCTCCAGGGTCGCGACGCCTGCCGTGCCGCCGTACTCGTCGATGACCACGGCCATCGTCCGCTTGCCGGACAGCCGGTCCAGCAGCCGGTCCACGGTCAGCGACTCGGGCACGAGGAGCGGCTCACGCATGATCTCCGAGACCGGCACACGCGTGCGGCGCTCCGCCGGGATCGCCAGCACGTCCTTGATGTGCGCGGTGCCGACCACCGAGTCGAGGTTGCCGCGGTACACCGGGAACCGGGACAGGCCCGTCGCCCGGGTCGCGTTCGCCACGTCCTCGCAGGTCGCCGCCGTGTCGAGGGCGATGACCTGGACGCGCGGGGTCATCACGTTCTCCGCGGTCAGATCGGCCAGGTTCAGTGTGCGCACGAACAGCTCCGCGGTGTCCGCCTCCAGGGCACCCGCCTTCGCTGAGTGCCGGGCCAGGGCGGCCAGCTCCTGGGGGCCGCGCGCTGCGGCGAGCTCCTCGGTGGGCTCCACGCCGAAGCGGCGCACGATGCGGTTCGCGGTGTTGTTGAGATGGGTGATGAAGGGCCGGAACGCGGCGCTGAACCAGCGCTGCGCGTTGCCCACGCGCTTGGCGACCGCCAGCGGGGAGGAGATCGCCCAGTTCTTGGGCACGAGTTCGCCGACGACCATCAGGAACACGGTCGACAGGGCCGTACCGAGCACCAGCGCGACGGAACTCGACGCGGAGCTCGACAGGCCGAGCGACTCCAGCGGCCCGGCGATCAGCTTGGCGATCGACGGCTCGGAGAGCATGCCGACCACCAGGTTGGTGACGGTGATGCCGAGCTGGGCGCCGGAGAGCTGGAAGGTGAGGTTCCGTACGGCCTTGAGCGCTCCGGGCGCGCCGCGCTCGCCGCGCTCCACCGCCCGTTCCAGTTCGCTGCGCTCGACCGTGGTCAGCGAGAACTCGGCGGCGACGAAGGCGCCGCACGCGATCGACAGCAGGATCGCCACCAGGAGCAGGAGGACTTCGGTCATCGGGTCACCTCCGTCCCATGATCGGCCAGGGCGGGGAGGGACGCGCGATGTCGCGTGGGGGTACTGGGAGGCTCGCCCATGGGCGGACGCTCACACCTTTCATGAAGTCATCAGGGGACCGTGCGGGTCATCCGCACAGCCCCCCAATAGTAAAGGATCGGCAAAAGAGCCCTTTCGGGGGCTCCGGTCAGTCGCTGAGCGGCTTCACCCAGCGCCGCCACTTCTCCTCGGGCGCGTACCCCGCCGCGCGCCAGGCATGATGCGCCGTTTCGTTGCGGGTGAGCACCATCGCGTCCCCGCGGCGCCCGCCCAACCGTACGAACCGCTCCTCCGCGGCGGCCAGCAGCGCCGATCCGATGCCCTGGCGGCGGCGCTCCGGGTGCACCGCCAGCCGGTACAGATGGCACCGCCATCCGTCGAACCCGGCGATCACCGTCCCGGCCAGCTCGCCGCCGCGCTCGGCCAGGATGAGTGCCCCCGGATCGCGCGCGACCAGCCGCTCCACGCCGCTCCGGTCGTCGCTGATGCTCGTGCCCTCGGCGGAGGTCTTCCAGAAGACCAGCACGGTGTCCAGGTCCTCGGGGCCGGCGGCCCGTATCCGCAGATCAGTCATGACCCGATCCCACCACGCGGGAAACCGGACGGACCGCGAATTTCCAGCATGCGGACCGCCGCCGCCGGTCCGCGGACGGCAGACGGCCGGTCTGTGGGCGGCGAAGCGGACAGCGAGCGTACGGTCTGCGGGGCTGCCCGCGGGCGGCAGCGGCGGGTGGCGAGCGGGCTGCCCGTGGGCGGGCGGTGGCCGACGGCGAGCGGGCGGTCTCGGACCGCTACTCGCCCCGCAGCTCGGCGATCACCGGCGCGAACGCCTCCATCTCCGGTTCCATGACGGTCAGATACGAGAACCCGTACCGCTCGCGCTGCGCCCGCACCTGCGCCGTGATCTGGTCCAGGGTGCCGACCAGGGTCATGGGCAGCTCCAGCGCCTGCTCCATGGTCAGGTCCGGCAAGTGGTCGACGAGCGGCCGGAGCCCGGCCTCGCGGTCGTCGGTGACGGTCACCATCGGGATGAGCAGGTTGAGCTCGGCCGGCTCCTCGCGGCCCGACGCCAGCCGCCGGTACATGGCCACCCGCTCGTCGAGCTCCTCGGGGGAGATCGGCACCATCTGTCCCGCCTTGCTCCCCGGCACCGAACGTCCCCCGGTGAAGGCCGCGATCTGCGCGTGCTCGGCGATCAGGGCCAGCATCCGGTCGCCGTTGCCACCGATCAGCATCGGTACCGGCGGCCGGGGGTCGAGCGTGTCGAGGAGCCGGTTCAGCTCCTTCACCATGTGCTCCAGATGGTCCACGCGCTCGCCCGGCGACCGGTACGGCAGCCCGGCCGCCTCGTGCTCTTCCTGCACATAGCCGGTGCCGAGCCCCAGTTCGAGACGGCCGCCGGTCAGGGCGTACGTGGTCGCCACCTCGCGGGCCAGCATGGTCGGGTTCCACAACCCCGCGTTGAGCACGAACGTGCCCACCCGCGGCCGCTCCGTCGCCGCGGCGGCCGCGATCAGCGCCGGGAACGGCGCGACCATGCAGAGGTGGTCGGGGACCAGGATCACGTCGTAGCCGAGCTCCTCGGCCCGGCGGCACTTCGCGCGCCACTCCTCGGCGGGCGCGGCGGTCATCATGTTGACGCCGAAACGGAACGGACGCGGCATGAGCTCTCCTCAGTGGAAGGCGACTTGAGCGTGTGCAGCGCGATTTCAGCACTCTTGAGTTGTAAGTCACTGGAGTCCGTGCCGCGTTCGCGTCACTCGTGCGCGATCGCGGCCAATACGTTCATCCGCGAGGCGCGCAACGCGGGCAGCAGCGCCGCCACGACACCGACGACCGCGGAGCCCACCACCACCGCGACGATCGTGCCCCACGGCACGGCGAGGGCCTTCATGCCCTGCAACTCCAGCACCTGCTGTATGCACACGCCCCACACCAGCCCGAGCGCCAGCCCCAGCACCGCGCCGAACACCGCGATCACGACCGACTCCAGCCGGATCATGCGGCGCAACTGCCGACGGCCCAGCCCGATGGCCCGCAGCAGCCCGATCTCCCGGGTCCGCTCCACCACCGACAGGGCCAGGGTGTTGACCACACCGAGCACCGCGATGACGATCGCGAGCCCGAGCAGCGCGTACACCAGGTACAGCAGCACGGCGATCTGGTCGTGCACCAGCTTCTTGTAGTCGGCCTGGTCGCGCGCCTGTACCTGCGGATACGCGTCGAGGGTCTTCTCCAGGCGCGGGCGCAGCTGCTCGCCGCTCGTGCCGGAGGCCGCGTTCACGTACAGCGCCGAGTCCTGGCCGCCGGGCACGTACTTCTCGACGGTGGCGATCCCGAGGAACAGCCCGCCCTGCATGCCGAAGCCGTCGCCGGCGTCCTGGTCGGAGAGCGCGCCGACCTTCAGCGAGGTGGTCCGGTCGCCGGGGAACTCCACCGGCAGCACGCTGCCCAGCCGTACCCCGTGCTCCTTGGCGAAGTCGACGTCCATGCCGATGGACCCGTCGGCCAGCGCGGCCGCCGTGTCGCCCTCGGCGTAGGTGACGTGCGCGACGTCGTCGACCTGGTCGTCGTAGCCGGTGGCGGTCGTCTCGACGCGCTTGCCGTCGGGCAGCCGTACGGCGAGCGGCGCGAACCGCTGCCGTACGACGAGGCCGACGCCGTCGGTGTCCCGCACCGCGTCCGTGACCTCTTCGGAGAACGGCGTGAAGTTGGCGTTCTGGACGACGAAGTCGGCGCCCAGCGTCTTGTCGATCTGCTCGTCGAAGGACTTGGACATCGAGGCGCTCGCCACCGACATCCCGCCCACCAGGGCGAGGCCCACCATCAGCGCGGCCGCCGTCGCACCCGTACGGCGCGGGTTGCGCAGGGCGTTGCGCTGGCTCATCCGGCCGACCGAGCCGAACAGCGCCGGGAAGGCGCCGCCGAGCACGCGGATCACCGGGCGGACGAGGAGCGGCCCCGCGATGACGGTGGCGATGAGCGTGAGGACCACGCCCAGTCCCAGCAGGGACGCCGCGGACGCCGTCTTCGAGGCGCTCACACAGCCGGCCAGCGCCGCCACGCCCAGCGCGCCGACGATCGCGCCCACCACCGCGCGCACCTTCAGCGGCCGGCCCACTCCGGCGATGTCCGCGTCCGCGAGGGCCGCCATCGGCGACACGGTCGCGGCCCGCCGGGCCGGGAGGTAGGCCGCCACGAAGGTGACGCCGACGCCGACGACGTACGCCGACACCGGGGTCGCCCAGCCGACGACCATCTCCGTGGTCTTGAGGTTCATGCCGAACGCGCTCATGAGCTTGATCAGCCCGGCCGCCAGACCGATGCCGGCGGCGAGGCCGAGCGTGGAGCCCACGACACCGAGCAGCACCGCCTCGGTGAGCACCGAGCGGCGCACCTGGCGGCGGTCGGCCCCCAGGGCGCGCAGCAGACCCAGTTCACGGGTGCGCTGGGCGATCAGCATCGAGAACGTGTTGACGATCAGGAACACACCGACGAGGACGGCGATCCCGGCGAAGCCGAGCATCACGTACTTGATCACGTCGAGGAACCCGCCCAGCGCCTCCGCCGACGACTCCGCCTGCTCGTCGGCGGTCTTCACCTCGTACGGCCCGGCGCCGATCGCGGCGGTGACGCGCCGTTCGAGCGTCGTGTCGCTCACCCCCTGCGCCGCGTCGACGGAGATGCTCGTCGCCTTGTCCGGCGATCCCAGGAGCTGGGTGGCGGCGGTCGCGGGGTCGAGGAAGACGAGGGCCGCGCCCGGGTTGGTGGTGGTGAAGGTGGCGATGCCGACGATCTTCACCTTGAACGAGCCCGGCTGGGCCATCACGGTGAGGGTGTCGCCGATCTCCACGTGCTTCTTGTCGGCGGTGTCGGCGTCGAGCATGGCCTCGCCCGCGCCCCGCGGGGCGTGACCGGAGGTCAGCTTCACCGGGCTGCGGTCGGTGACGTACCAGTCGGTGGCGATGGTGGGCGCGCCCGTGGTCGGTCCCACGGACTTGTTCTGGCCGTCCACGACCGTGATGTTCTCCACGCTCACGTCCGCGTGGGTCGACGCGACCCCGTCGACGCGGGCCACCTCCCCGGCGAGCGAGGCGGGCACGGTCTGCACCGCGCCGGTCGGCACGGACGCCTTCAGGTCGTCGCTGGGCCCGACCGTCACATCCGCCGACGTGGAGGCGAAGAGCCGGTCGAAGGTGCGCGTCACCGTGTCGGAGAAGATCAGGCTGCCCGCGACGAAGGCCACCGAAAGGACGACGGCGAGTGCGGACAGCAGCAGCCGCCCCTTGTGCGCGAGGAAGCTCCTGAGGGTGGCTTTCAGCACCGGATCACTTCTCCTTGGCTTCGGTGCCGTGGGCGGTGGCGCCGGCGTCGGCGGTAGCGTCGGCGTCGGTGGCCGGGATACCGGCGGTGCCGCCGCTCTCGCCGTCGGACGAGGCACGGAGCACGTCGAAACGCTTCATGCGTTCCAGCACCGCATCCGCCGTCGGCCGCTCCATCTCGTCCACGATCCGCCCGTCCGCGAGGAAGAGCACCACGTCGGAGTGGGCGGCGGCGCCCGGGTCATGGGTGACCATGACGACGGTCTGCCCCAGGTGGTCGACGGCCTCCCGCAGGAACGCGAGGACCTCCAGCCCGGCGCGCGAGTCCAGGTTGCCGGTCGGTTCGTCGGCGAAGATCAGCTCGGGGCGGGAGGCGAGCGCCCGGGCGCAGGCCACGCGCTGCTGCTGGCCGCCGGACAGCTGCGACGGCCGGTGTTTGAGCCGGTCCCGCAGGCCGAGCGTGTCGATCACCTGGTCCAGCCACTTCTGGTCGGGCTTCTGCCCCGCGATGTCCATGGGCAGGGTGATGTTCTCGGCCGCGTTCAGCGTCGGGATCAGGTTGAACGACTGGAACATGAACCCGATCCGGTCCCGCCGCAGCCGGGTCAGCTCCCGGTCCTTCAGCCCCGTGATCTCGGTCTCGCCGATCCACACCTGACCGGCCGACACGTCGTCGAGGCCCGCCAGGCAGTGCATCAGGGTCGACTTCCCGGAGCCGGACGGCCCCATGACGGCGGTGAAGCGGCCGCGCGCGACGTCCACGTCCACCGAGTCCAGGGCGAGCACCGTGGTCTCGCCCGATCCGTACGCCTTGGTCAGACCGCGGGCGCGGGCCGCGATCCCGCCGGCCGGGGCCAGGCCGGGGGCGTGCTCCGCAGCAGGTGTGGACAAGGCTGCCTCCTCGCTCGTAAGGACGTGCCGACCGCATGATGATGTCTGTGCCCGGCCGAGCGTAGTGTGACCCGGCGCACACCCGGTATCCCTTTTCGACTCCCGTCCGCCCTTGCCGTTGCTAGCATCGCGGCGCTAGCGTCGAAGTATGGCGAAGACCCAGCTGAACGTACGCGTCGACGAGGGCACGGCCCGCGCCGCCCGTGAGCGCGCCACGGCCCGCGGCATGAGCGTCAACCGCTATATAGAAGAGCTGGTCAGACAGGACGCCGGCGAAGTCGGCCACACGTTCGTCGAGGCCGCCAGCGACTTCATGAAGCAGTACGAGGCCGTCTTCGCGGAGGAGTTCGGCGCGGAACGCGAGGGCGGCACGCGCGAAGGTCGCCGCTGATCCCTTGAGCGACCTCCGCATCGACCTCGCCTGGCTTCTCATGCTCGCCGAACAGAAGACCCCGGGGGACCCCCAGGTCACCGACTGGGGGGCACTGGTGGCGGCCGTGGCACGCCACCAGGCCGAGATATTCGACGTCCCCGTCTACGACGACGCGCCGGCCCGCGCCGCCGCGCTGCTCCAGCTCCTCATCCACGTCCCCGCGCTGGAGCGCTCCAACGCCCTGTTCGCCTGCGCCGTCGCGTACGCCTATCTCGTCGCCAGCGGCCTGAAGGTCGCCACCTCGCCCGAACAGGTCCGTGACCTGGCCCGCCTGGTCAAGACCGGGGAGGCGTCGGTGTCCGACATCGCGCGGGAACTGCGCCAGTGGAGCCTATGAGGGCCGACGGGCCCTCCCGAGAACGCAGTACGAGGAGGGGAGTCTCGGGCCCTTCTCCGGCACACACAGCCGGCGGTACGGGCCCGGCTCGAACCCTGCCTCGCGCAGCGCGCCGAGCGTGTCCCGGGTGAGGTGACAGCCGCCGACCAGGGTCGGCCACACCGTCCGGTCCAGCGCGCGCTGGGCGAACCGCATCACCGGACCGCCGCCCGGACCGTGCTCGAAGAACCTCAGTTCGCCGCCGGGCCGCAGCACCCGCCGCAGCTCCCCGAGCGCGCGGGGCACGTCCCGCACACTGCACAGCACCAGCGAGACCACCGCCCCGTCGAACGCCTCGCTCTTCACGGGCAGCGCCTCCGCCACGGCCGGCACGACATCCACCGGCACCCGCGCGCGCAGCGCCGCCTCCAGCGCCAGGGTGCGCAGGTGGCGCTCCGGCTCGATCGCGACGACCTCCGAGACGGCGGCCGGGTAGTGCGCGAAGTTCAGTCCGTTGCCCGCGCCGATCTCGATGATCCGGCCGGAGAGTCCCGTGAGCAGCTGATCACGTAGGGGGGCCAGACCGCGGGTCTCGGCAGCCGTGCCGAGCCGGGCGTAGCAGCGGGCGAACAGCGGGTGGTGGACGGGATCACCTGGCGCCTTGCCGGAGCCGGTGGACCGTAGGGGCATGGCGACCTCCCGAGCAGGAGCGGGCCTACCGGGATTGTCCCCCGTGCAGGCCCGCCGCACCCGTGCTGTCGCTGTCGCACCGCTCACCGCCCGGAACGGCTCACCGCCCGGAACGGCTCACCGGATGGGACTCACTGGATGGGACGGCTCACTGGATGAAGTCGCGCACCTGCGCGTACACGCCGGCGTCGTTGTTGATGTCGGTGTGCGAGATGCACCCGACGCCGACGTTGGTGGCCCCGCTCAGCAGCGCAGAGGAGTCCGGGTCGATGGCCGAGTCGCAGTTCGACCAGTAGGTCGCGTAGTTCACGCTGCCCGGCGTCTCGTCACCGGAGTTGAGCGAGGTGAGGAACGAGCTGCCGGTGACCATCTCGGCGCAGGAGGTGTAGAGCCAGCTGCACCACGAGGCCACCGACGTCCCGTGGTTGGTGCCCGCGACGGAGACGAAGTCGTCCACGTACGCGGTGCCGCCGAGGTTCTTGAGGTAGTAGCGGGAGCTGAGCGCGCCCATGGAGTGGACGACGACGTCGACCTTGGACGCGCCGGTTCTCGCCAGCACGTTCTTGATCTCGGTGGCCAGTTGGGAGGCGGTCGTGACGTTCGACTGGGACCAGCTGTAGGTCCAGGCGTCCAGTTCGGCGGCCGTGTAGCCGTCGGCCTTGAAGTCCGCGACCCAGTCGTCCCAGCTGGTGGAGGAACTGCTGAGGCCGTGCACGAAGACGATGGGGTTGTGGGTCGCGGCGTGGGCTGTGGGGGCGGAGAACGAGAGTGACAGAAGGAGCGAAGAGACCACGGCCGAGAGTGCCGCGGCGATGCGACGCTTGTGGCGCTGCATGATGCCTCCTGAAACGTGTGGGGTTGTCAGGAGTGTCGGGCGGGTCTACGCGCGCCGCATCGGTGAAATCGCCAGTCTTTACGGTTCAAGTAACCCGCCAGTAACGTCACTTGTGTGGTGACACGAGTGAACCCCCCGTCGCTGGACCGCACTTCGCCACCGACGCCCCCGGGCGCGGGACCGCGCCCGGCCCCGGCGCTGTCCGAAGGCGTCCGCGTGCGCGTGCTGCGCCTCGTATACGGCGATCCGCGCGCCGCCGACGAACTCGCCGCGCGGCTGACCGAACGGCAGGCGGCGGGCCTCGACCCGTTGCCGGCCGAACCCGCCGACCTCGCCCCCGAGACGCTGCGCGCCCACCGCCGGGAGGTCCGCGCGCTGCCCGACGGCACCCGGCTGGTGCTCCTGCTGGCGGCCGCCGACCAGTACCCGGTGGCCACCCACGCCTTCCTGCGCGCCGTCGCCGCCGCCCGCCTCGACACCCGGCCCCTCGACGCGGCCGAGGCTGCCGGGATCGCCTACGCCACGGCCGGCGGGGTCGGCTTCCGCGACGCCTGGACCCGGATCGCCGCGTACGAGACGGCCGCCCCGGCCGACCGGCGCGACGCCCACCGGCTGCTCGCCCGCGTCCTGCACGGCCCGGCGGAGACGCCCCGGCGGTCCTGGCACCGGGGCGCGGGCGCGCTCGGGCCCAGTGCCCGGCTGGCCGCGGAACTGACGGCGGCGGCCGACCGGGCGCGCGCCGCCGGCGACCCGGCGCTCTCGGGCGCCCTCGCCGAACGCGCCGCCGTGCTCTGCACGGACCCGGGCGAACGGTCCCGGCTGCTCGCCCACGCGGCGGCCGACGCCTGGCACCGTGGCGACGGCGACCGGTCCCGCACCCTGGCCGCCCGCACCGACGCCGACGCCCTCACCGGCATCCTCGCCCTGCGGACCGGGCACGCGGGGGAGGCGTTCGACGCGCTGCTGGCCGGGGCGGCACGGGCGGCCGGGGCGCGGCCCGTGCCCGGCGACCGGCCCCCGGGGCGGAGCGGCGCCGCCGCCTCCTCCCTCGCCCCCTCCGTCGCCTCCCGTGCGTCCGGCGAGGGAGCGGGAGCGGCCACCGCGGCCCCCGTCGCCCACTTCCTGGCCCGAGCCGCCGAAGCCGCCGTCTACACCGGTGACCTGCGCCGATGTCGTGAAGCGACGCTCGTCGCAGCGCAGTCGGGCGTCGACCCGCCGGGAGTGCTCGGCGGCATCGCCGCGGCCGTCGACGGGCGGTACGAGGACGCGCGCGACCTGTTGGAGGCCACCGCCGGACGGTGCGGTCCGGGCGGCGACCCCACCCTCCTCCTGCACGCGGGCATCGCCGCCCTGATGCTCGGCGACCACACCCGCGCCGCCACCGCCACGGTCCGGGCCGCCGCCGCGGCCCGCGCCCGGGGCGTCACCGCCGCCGTGTCGCAGGCGATGGAGTTCCGTGCCTACGCCGACTTCTGGACCGGCCGCCCGCGCGCCGCCGAGGCCGCCGCGCTGGACGCGCTGCGCCAGGCGTACGCCACCGGACAGGACAACGGCGCCTGCCATCTCCAGGCCGCCCTGGCGATGTTCGCCGCGCTCACCGGCGACGAGGAGCTGTGCCGGGAGCGGGCCGCGGCCGCCCGGTCCTACGCCCTCGCCCACGCCCTGGGCCTGCCCGCCGCACTGGCGCAGTGGGCGCTCGCCTTCCTCGACCTCGGCTCCGGCCGCTTCGCCGCGGCCGCGGCCCGGCTGCGCGCGCTCGCCGCCTCGGGCCCGGGGCACGGCCACCGGGCCATCCGCCACCTGGCCACCCCGCACTATGTCGAGGCGGCCGTCCGCACCGGCGACACCCGCGTGGCGCGCGCCGCGCACGCCGACTACGACCGCTGGGCCCGCGCCGTCGACAGCGCCGACGACCTGGCCCTCAGCGCCCGCTGCCGGGCGTTGCTCACGCCGGGCGCCGACGCCGTCGAGCACTACCGCACGGCCCTCCGGCTGCACGCCGAAGGAACGCGCGCCTTCGAACGGGCCCGCACCGAACTGCTGTTCGGGAGCGCGCTGCGCAGGCTGCGCCGCCGCACGGAGGCCCGCGACCGGCTGCACAGCGCCCTGGAGGCGTTCGAATCCTTCGGCGCCCCGCACTGCGCCGAGAGCGCCCGCGCCGAACTGCGCGCGCTCGGCGCCCCCGCGGCCCCCACCCGCGGCGACCGGCGCCCGACGGCCCATCTGACCGCCCAGCAACTCCTGGTCGCCCGGATGGCCGCCGACGGCGCCACGAACCGGGAGATCGCCGCCCGCCTCGCCCTCAGCCCCCGCACCATCGACCACCACCTGCGCGGCGTCTTCACCCGCCTCGGCATCCGCTCCCGCATCGAACTCGTACGGCTGCTCGCGGACGCGGACGACGGCTAGAACCCCGAACCGGTCCGCTCCCGGAAGGCCGCCGCCTCCCACGTCCCGTCCAGCCGTGGCGCCAGCCAACCGGGCGCCACGGTACGGAAGTCGGCGGGTGCGAGAGCGCCCGCCCCCGACGGCAGCGCCCCCAGCAGCGGGGCCCCGGCCACCTCCGGCAGATCCGCGACATTGCAACGGGACGCCAGATCGGGGGAGTCGGGCCAGCTGCCGATCACGACACCCAGCAACTCGACTCCCCGGGCGCGCAGTTCACGGGCCGTCAGTTCCGTCGTGTTCAGCGTGCCGAGGCCCGCCGTGGCCACCACCAGCACCGGCGCCCGCAGCAGCTGCGCCGCGTCGGCCAGCGTCCCGCCCGCCTCGTCGAACCGTACGAGCAGCCCGCCCGCCCCCTCGACGAGCACCAGGTCGTGTGCGGCGGCCAGCTTCTGCGCCGCCTCCGCCACGTCCTGCGGCCGCACCGCCGCCAGGCCCGCCCTGCGCGCCGCCGTCGCCGGAGCCAACGGCTCGGGATAGCGGGCCAGTTCGGCCGTCGTCACCGCGCCCGCGAGCCGGGCCACCTCGGCGGCGTCCCCGCTCTCGTCCGCGCGTACGCCGGTCTGCGCGGCCTTGAGGACGGCCACCGACCGCCCCGCCGCGAGCGCCGACGCGGCGACCGCGGCCGTCGTGACGGTCTTGCCGACTTCCGTGCCCGTCCCCGTGATCACCAGGATCGGCATGTTCATCCCTCCCGCGCCGCGGCGCACACCGCGCGCGCGATCCGTGCCACGTCCACGTCACCGGTGACGTACGGCGGCATCGTGTAGACCAGATCGCGGAACGGCCGCAGCCAGACGCCCTCGCGCACGGCGGCCCGGGTGGCGGCCGTCATGTCCACGGGGCGGTCGAGCTGGACGACGCCGATCGCGCCGAGGACCCGGACGTCCCGCACACCCGGGATCTCGGCAGCTTCCGCGAGACCCTCCCGCAGCCCCGCCTCGATCCGCTTGACCTCCGCGAGCCAGTCCTGACCGAGCAGCAGCTCGATCGAGGCGCAGGCGACGGCCGCGGCGAGCGGGTTGCCCATGAACGTCGGCCCATGGGCCAGGACCGGTACCTCGCCCCGCGAGATCCCGTCGGCCACCCGGGAGGTGCACAGCGTCGCGGCCATCGTCAGATAGCCGCCGGTCAACGCCTTGCCGACGCACATGACATCCGGCGTCACCGCGGCGTGCCCCGCCGCGAACAGCGCGCCCGTACGGCCGAACCCGGTCGCGATCTCGTCGAACACGAGCAGCACGTCGTGGGCGTCGCACGCCTCGCGCAGCACCCGCAGATACCCGGGGGAGTGGAACCGCATCCCGCCCGCGCCCTGCACCACCGGCTCCACGATGACCGCGGCCAGTTCGTCGGCGTGCCGCTCGATCGTCTCGCGCAGCAGGTCGGCGTACGCCTCCTCGAACTCCACCGGAGGCGCGTCCACGAAGACCTGTCGGGGCAGCACCCCGGTCCACAGGTCGTGCATCCCGCCCTCGGGGTCGCACACGGACATCGGCTGCCAGGTGTCGCCGTGGTAGCCGCCGCGCCAGGTCAGCAGGCGTCGCTTGGCCGGGCGGCCCAGCGAGCGCCAGTACTGGAGGCACATCTTCACCGCCACCTCGACCGACACCGAGCCGGAGTCGGCGAGGAAGACATGCTCCAGACCGTCGGGCGACATGTCGACAAGGAGCTTCGCCAGGCGTACGGCGGGCTCGTGGGTGAGCCCGCCGAACATCACATGACTCATCCGGCCCAGCTGCTCGCGCACGGCCTCGTTGAGCACCGGGTGGTTGTAGCCGTGGATCGCCGCCCACCAGGACGCCATGCCGTCGACCAGCTCACCCGAGCCGTCCGCCGGCCGTAGCCGTACCCCGCTCGCCGACTCCACGACGAGCGGTTCGACCCGGCCGGGCATCGGACCGTACGGATGCCACACGTGCCGCCGGTCGAGTTCCAGCAGCTCGGGCACCCCGAGCGGGGGCAGCTCAGGCATTGGGCGCGAGATCGGTACCGGCGCCACGGCGGCGTACGGCGACCAGGTCCGTACGGGCCTCGCCGACCGCCGCGGCCGGAGTCGGGGCCGACGCCGGTGTCGTCGACGCCGGGGCGGAGCCGCACACCCCGCCGCCCGCGTGCGAGCCGCATCCGGAGTCCTCGTGCGAGCCGCAGCCGCCCCCCTCGTGCGAGCCGCAGCCGCCCCCCTCGTGCGAGCCGCAGCCGCCGCCCGCCGTCGCCCGGTGCTCCGGCAGGGTGACCTGCTCCGCGCCCTCGACCTCGAAACCGGCGTCCGCGATCATCTCCAGGTCGGCCTTGCCGGCCTGGCCCTCGGTCGTGAGGTAGTCGCCCAGGAAGATCGAGTTGGCCAGGTGCAGGGCGAGCGGCTGCATCGTGCGCAGATGGACCTCACGACCGCCCGCGATGCGCACCTCGACGTCCGGGCAGACGAACCGCACCATCGCCAGGATGCGCAGGCAGCGCTGCGGGGTGAGGTTCCACTCCTTGGCGAGCGGGGTGCCCTCGACCGGGATGAGGAAGTTGACCGGCACGGAGTCCGGGTCCAGCTCCCGCAGCGAGAAGACGACGTCCACGAGGTCCTCGTCGGACTCGCCCATGCCGGCGATCAGGCCCGAGCACGCCGACAGGCCCGCCGCGTGCGCCTTCTGCACCGTGTCCACCCGGTCGGCGTACGTGTGCGTGGTCGTGATCTCCCCGTACGTGCCCTCGGAGGTGTTCAGGTTGTGGTTGTAGGCGTCCGCGCCCGCCTCGCGCAGCCGTTCGGCCTGGCCGTCGGAGAGCAGGCCCAGACAGGCGCAGACCTCGACGCCCTCGTTCTGGTCCTTGATCGCCTTGATGGTGCCGGCGACCCGGTCCACGTCACGGTCCGTCGGACCGCGCCCGGACGCCACCAGACAGACCCGTTTGGCCCCGCCCGCCAGCCCGGCCGCCGCCGCCTGCGAGGCCTCCTCCGGCTTGAGCCAGGTGTACTTCAGGATCCCGGCCGTCGAGCCGAGTCGCTGGGAGCAGTAGGAGCAGTCCTCGGGGCACAGCCCCGACTTGAGATTGACGAGGTAGTTGAGTTTCACCCGTCGCCCGAACCACTGCCGGCGCACCCGGCCGGCCGCGGCCACCACGTCCAGCACGTCGTCGTCGGAAGTGGCCAGCACGGCCAGAGCTTCCTCGCGGGTCGGCAGCTCGCGCCGAAGCCCCTTGTCCACCAGCGTGTTCAGCAGGTCCATGAGAGCCGATCCTGTCCTACGCACCCGCTCCGGGCCAAGGTAGGGATCACACAACACACCGGGTTCGACGTGTGGGTATTGCCACACCGTGGGTGGGCGGCCGGCCCGCTAGTGTCTGTCCGCTACCTACAAAAGCCCGGAGGACCCATGGCGTTCGGCTGGATCGACGAACAGGCGGAGCTGCGCCGCCGGGCCGGACTCGTACGGACGCTGCGGCCCCGCCCGGCCGACTCGCCGCTCCTCGACCTGGCGAGCAACGACTACCTGGGCCTCGCCCGCCATCCCGAGGTCACGGAGGGCGCCGCGGCGGCCGCCAGGACCTGGGGCGGCGGGGCGACCGGCTCCCGGCTCGTCACGGGCACCACCGAGCTGCACGCCGAGCTGGAGCGGGAGCTCGCGGAGCACTGCGGCTTCGAGGCGGCCCTCGTCTTCTCCTCCGGGTACGCGGCCAACCTGGCCGCGGTCACCGCGCTGGCCCCCCACGGCTCGCTCATCGTCTCCGACGCGGGCAACCACGCCTCGCTCATCGACGGCTGCCGGCTGGCCCGCGGCACGACCCAGGTCGTCGGGCACGCCGACCCGGACGCGGTGCGCAAGGCGCTCGGCACGCACGACGGCCCGGCCGTGGTCGTCTCCGACACGGTCTTCTCGGTCGACGGCGACGCCGCCCCGCTGGCCGCCCTGGCGGCCGCCTGCCGGGAGCACGGCGCCGGACTGGTCGTCGACGACGCCCACGGGCTCGGTGTGCTCGGGGACGGCGGGCAGGGCGCTCCCTACGCGGCGGGGCTGGCGGGCGCCGACGACGTCGTCGTCACGGTCACGCTGTCCAAGTCGCTGGGCAGCCAGGGCGGCGCCGTACTGGGGCCCGCGCGGGTGATCGAGCATCTGGTGAACGCGGCCCGGACGTTCATCTTCGACACCGGCCTGGCGCCGGCGGCGGCGGGCGCGGCGCTGGCGGCCCTCAGGCTGCTGCGCCGGGAGCCGCAGCGCGCGTCGCGCGCGCGTGCGGTGGCGGGCGAGCTGCACGCGCGCCTGACGGCCGCGGGTCTGGCAGCGGTGCGTCCGGACGCCGCGGTCGTCTCCGTGCGTGCGCCGTCCCCGGAGGGGGCCGTGCGCTGGGCGGCGGACTGCCGGTCGGCAGGCCTGGCCGTGGGCTGCTTCCGTCCTCCCTCCGTGCCCGACGGCATCTCGCGCCTCAGGCTGACCGCGCGTGCGGACCTCTCCGGGGCCGAGCTGGAACGCGCTGTACGGGTGATCGGCGAAACACGACCATGAGTCGGCGTGACACGGCCGTGGACCGCCTCTGACTACTGCGGTGCGGTCAGCGTGCCGGTGAGAACGCGGCCGTGAAGCCCGTCCAGCTCTCGGGGGAGAAGAGCAGGGCGGGTCCGGCCGGGTCCTTGGAGTCGCGTACGGCGAGCAGACCGGCCCAGGGGCCGGAGGCCGGCCGGGCGGTCTCCACGCAGTTGTTCGCTCCCGTGCTGTAGCTGCTGCGCAGCCACCGCACATCAGGGAGACGGTCGGGATCGGTACTGGAAGGTACGTTCCGCGGTGGTGCGGACATGGTGCCTCCTTACGCGCCGTCGGCTATCGCGGCGATGTAATCCGATGAGTCCCCGGGCGAAAGGGCGTGCGCCCGAAGGGCGTTGAAGGCCTCGGTGTAGGCCTGGAGGTCTTCTTTCCGTTCGAGATAGAGGCTACTCGTCAAGTGGTCGAGAACAACCACGTCCAGATCAGAAGTGCGCGAAAATGAGAAGATAACGAAAGGGCCGGTTACCCCGATATGCGCTCCGGCGGCGAACGGCAGTACCTGGAGCCGCACTTGGGGCAATCGGGCGGCTTCCACGAGCCGACCCAGCTGTCGCGCCATCACCTCGGGCCCGCCCACCTCCCGCCGCAGCACCGCCTCGTCCAGTACCGCGCACAGTTCCAGCGGCGGCTGCGCCCGCAGCACGTCCTGGCGGGCCAGCCGAACCTCCACCAGGGTGTCGAGCTGATCCTCGTCGCCCCCCTCCACGGCCGCCCTGGTCACCGCGCGTGCGTACTCGGGCGTCTGCAGCAGCCCCGGCACCACCGTCGTCTCCAGGGTGCGCATCGCGCTCGCCTGCGACTCCAGACTGATGAAGTCCCGGTAGGTGGGCGGCAGCACCCCGCGGTAGGCGTGCCACCAGTGGTCCCGGCCGCCACTGCCGTCGGCGCCGGCCAGCGCCAGCATCAGCTCCCGCAGTTGCTGATCCTCGACACCATAGGCGTCGAGGAGTAACCGCACATCGGCCGGTTTCGATCCACTGATACCGGTCTCTATACGGCTCACCTTGGACTGGTGCCAGCCCACGAGCCGGGCCGCCTCACCACTGGTGAGCCCGGCCTGGGCGCGCAGATTGCGCAGTTCGGCGCCCAGCTTTCGGCGGCGCACCGCGGGACCGTGCTGCATGGGTCCCTCCTTACTCCTATCGGGCCGACCAAATACGCTCTGCCGTCGCAGAGTTCACCGCATTGGGCGACAGATATATGCATATCTTGGTGGATCCCACCCGTGACCGGCGCGGTAATGGCAGTCTGGCGAAGAAGCACCAGTCCGGGACCGTACTCGAACCATCCGCACCGTGTCGGGCTCCCGGTCCCGTGGGAAAGGGACGACGTCGCCATGGCAGATCACCTGGAAGCATCCGTCACTCTGCCGAGCGATCCCGCCTCGGTCTCCACGGCCCGCGTCTTCGTGACCGGAGTCCTCGTGGAATGGGGCCTGCCCGCGGACGCGGAGACGGCCGACGCCATCCGGCTGATCGTCTCGGAACTCGCCACCAACGCCGTACAGCACACCTTCGGGCAGTCGCCCACCTTCACGGTGGGCCTGGTCCTCGAACGGGACGAACACCTGCGCGTGGGGGTCACCGACAGCCACCCGCGCTTCCCCAAACGACTGCCGGCCGCCGTCCAGCAGGACAACGGCCGAGGCATGGTGATCATTCGCTGGCTGACCGCTGAGTGCGGCGGCAAGCTGAGAGTGCGGCCCACCCGGGAGGGCGGCAAGACGGTCACCGTCGAGCTCCCGTGGGCCGTCCCGGCGGCGGAGCCGGTGGCCGGGGCTCTGACGGCTCCGGCGGAGGGTGAGCTCCCGGGGCGGTGAAGGCGCGTCAGGACGCCCCCACCGCCCCGGGAAAACCAGCCCGTGACCCTGAGAGGGCCCTAGCGGACCCGCCCGTACCAGACGCTCTTGGTCCAGATCTTCTGGAGCTTCACCACGTCGCCGGTCTTCGGCGAGTGCCAGATCTTGCCCTTACCCGCGTAGATCCCGACGTGGTACACGTTCGAGCCCGAGTGGAAGAACACGAGGTCGCCCGCCTTGCGGCTCGACGACGAGATGTGCTTCGTCTTGTTGTACTGCTGGGCCGCCGTCCGAGGCAGGCTCTTGCCCGCCTTCTTGAACGAGTACAGCGTGAGCCCGGAGCAGTCGAACCTCTTCGGTCCGGTGGCCCCGTACTTGTACGGAGCACCTTTCTTGGAGGCCGCGATCTGGAGCGCCTTCGTCGCCGGTGTGGCGGCCGCGGCGTCGGGGGCGAGCCCCGGGACCACGACCGAGCCGCCCACGGCGGCGATGGCGAAAGCCGAGGCCGTACCGGCCCGGGCCATGAGCGACGGGACACGATTGAGCGCAGTCATGCGCAACCCTTCGTCAGCCGCCTGTGAAGGATGACCTGTCGGATTCGGGCTGGCGAAGTTGCCCGGCCGCTGCTGCGGCTTCACCCCAAGGGCTGCTCGGTCCGGTCATGGCGTGACCGTTCCGGCGACCCGTCATGCTTGGGTCCTCCACTCCTGCCGATGCACTCCTGTCGACCGGTCATCCGGGAGGCGGCAGGACTCGGCGTCCGCCCGGACCGCCCCGCCGCTTGTGGCGGGGGCTTGTCGTCAGTCAGGGATCTTGGCTCACCGATGTCCGAAAATCCCAACGGAACCGGGGATTTGTGGGGTTACTCACCACTCACCCGTTCGGGTGAACACTCTGATGGACGATCAGGTGCCGGGCCGCCTCAGGGGCTCCCACCAGCGGTGACGCCTCCCGTTCCGCCCCAAGTGCGCCCTTTTGCGCAACCTCTGGGCGTCTGGGGGAACAGTAGACGTTCTGCCGAACGGGGGTACGCCTTCTGGGTCGTTTCGACTCCGGTCCGGTCGTCACGTCCTGGGCGTGCCGGGTCCGGACCGGGGTCGGCCGGTCGGCTCAACCGTCGGCGAGCGGGGGCAGCGTGACCCGCGCGGTGCGGCGCTCCCCGTCCAGGACGCGCAGCGCCCGCGCGAGCGTCGGCGCGTGCAGCTCGCTCTCGCCCCGCTGGTGCATCAGCGTCAGCGCGTCGCGCAGCGCGGTCGCCTTGGTCACCAGCGCCTGGGCGGCGCGCAGTCCGCGGTAGGTGTCGCCGTGGTGGGCGGGATTGATCCGGCCGAGCATGTCGACCACGTCGAGGTATCCGTCGATCAGCTCGGCCTCCGCGCGGGTCAGCGCGGGCAGCGGCGGCAGCTCGGGCACCATCGGCGGTCACCTCCCGCCGGGGGCGTCGGCCGAGGCCTTGCGGCCCGTGACGATCCCGTCCACCAGGCCGTACTCCAGGGCCTCCTGGGCGGTGAGGAAGGTGTCCCGCTCGATGTCCGCCGTCACCTGCTCCGGGGTCCGCCCGGTGTGCCGTACGAGCATCTCCTCCAGGCTCGCGCGGGTGCGGGCCAGTTCCTCGGCCTGGATGGCCAGATCGCTCGCCTGTCCCTGGAAGGGCTCGGGCAGGGACGGCTGGCGGATCGTCATCCGCGCGCCCGGCAGCGCGTACCGCTTGCCGGGCGTGCCCGCCGCCAGGAGCACCGCCGCGGTCGAGCCCGCCTGACCCAGGCAGATGGTCTCCACGTCGCACGTGACGTACCGGATCGTGTCGTAGAGGGCCGTCATCGCGCTGAAGGAGCCGCCGGGGGAGTTGATGTACAGCGCGATGTCCCGGTCCGGGTCCTTGTGCTCGAGGTACATGAACTGGGCCGTCACGTCGTTCGCCGAGATGTCGTCGATCGGCGTCCCCAGGAAGAGGATCCGCTCCTCCAGCAGCTTCGCGTACGGATCCATGGTCCGGTGCCCGAAGCTCGTGCGCTCGGTGAACTCGGGCAGGACATGACGGGCGGACGGTCGGTACATCGGAGCCCCCTCCTTCAACGTCTGACGGTATCTGTAAAAAATGTACAGGACGTACGTGACGTTAGAATGGGGTCATGGCCTACGAGATTCCGGTGACGCAAGCCAGGGCTGAACTCGCCGACCTGATCAACCGCGTGGTGTACGGCGGTGAGCGGGTCGTCGTGACACGCCACGGCAAGCCTCTGGTCGCCCTCGTCTCCGCCGCTGACCTGGAGCGACTCGACGCACTCGACAAGGCCGCGGAGGAGCCGGTGATCAGCTCGGTCACCACGGTGCGCGAGGTCGCGTCCGCCCCTCGCGAACAGCACCGGTTCGGGGTCACGGCGGAGTACCGGGGATCGAATCCGTCGTAGGGCGGCACGGAGCGTGGGCGGGGCCCGAGAGCCGTAGGCCCCCGAAAGGCCGTGCACGGCCCCGGCGCCGGGGGTGCGCGGCCCCGTGCCCGACCAGGGCGGCGGCGCCGACCGGCGCGATCACCCCACGGACCCCGCGCGGGCCCGGCAGCGACGCCACCGCGCCCGCCGTGATCCCGGCGAGGGCCGGCGGCAGCACGCTCGTGCCGAGGGCCGCACCGCGCGGGTCGGCGGCCGGAGCCGCCACCACGTCCACCGTCGTCACCCGGGCGGCCGAGGCGGCCGCCGGCTGGGCGACCGCCTGCTGGAGCGGCTGGGCGACCAGTGGGCTCGCGGCCGAGGCGGTCAGCGGCTGGGCCCCTCGGCCGTGACGACCACCGCGCCGTATACGGTCCGGTCCTCGACGGCGTAGCGGTCGATCCGGAAGGCGCCCTCGTGCCGGGTCGGTCGCTTCCCTCGTCCGGCAGTCGCTGTTCGGCCCCGCCCCGGTCGAGGTGCTGCGGGCCTGAATCGATCACAGCTCGGTTAACTTGCTCGAAATGCGGTCCAACTAGCCTGCCGATCCATGCCACCAGGGTCTTTTCCCCGTGGCCGCGGCAACCGGGCCCCGCACGGTCCGGAGCGAGGATGTGAGGTGGGACGTGCAACTGACCCCGCACGAGCAGGAGAGGCTGCTGATCCACGTGGCGGCCGACGTCGCCGAGAAGCGCCGGGCCCGCGGGCTCAGGCTCAATCACCCGGAGGCCGTGGCTCTCATCACGTCGCACATCCTCGAAGGCGCGCGTGACGGCCGTACGGTGGCCGAGCTCATGTCCTCCGGCCGCAAGCTGCTCACCCGCGACGACGTCATGGAGGGCATCCCGGAGATGATCCACGACGTCCAGGTCGAGGCCACCTTCCCGGACGGCACCAAGCTCGTCACCGTCCACGACCCGATCGTCTGAGGGGGCCTCGATGATTCCCGGAGAGATCCTGTTCGCCGCGGACCCGGTCGTCTACAACGAGGGCCGCGAGGTCACCCGGCTCACCGTCCTCAACGCCGCCGACCGGCCCGTGCAGGTCGGCTCCCACTACCACTTCGCCGAGGCCAACCCCGGCCTGGAGTTCGACCGCGCCGCCGCGCACGGCCGACGGCTGAACGTCGCCGCCGGCACCGCGGTGCGCTTCGAGCCCGGGATCCCCGTCGACGTCGAACTCGTCCCCCTCGCCGGCGCCCGGGTCGTGCCCGGTCTGCGCGGGGAGACCGGAGGTGCCCTCGATGCCTGAGATCTCGCGTGCCGCGTACGCCGACCTGTTCGGCCCGACGACCGGCGACCGTATCCGACTCGCCGACACCGATCTGTTGATCGAGATCGAGGAGGACCGCTGCGGCGGCCCCGGACTCGCCGGTGACGAGGCGGTCTTCGGCGGCGGCAAGGTCATCCGTGAGTCCATGGGGCAGTCCCGCGCCACGCGCGCGGACGGCACGCCCGACACCGTCATCACGGGCGCGGTCGTCGTCGACCACTGGGGGGTGGTGAAGGCCGACGTCGGCATCCGCGACGGGCGGATCACCGGCATCGGCAAGGCCGGCAACCCCGACACGATGGACGGCGTCCACCCGGACCTGGTCATCGGCCCGGAGACCGAGATCATCGCCGGCAACGGACGGATCCTCACGGCCGGCGCGGTCGACGCGCACGTCCACTTCATCTGCCCGCAGATCGCCGACGAGGCGCTTTCCGCCGGCGTCACGACACTGGTCGGCGGCGGCACCGGGCCGGCCGAAGGGTCGAAGGCGACCACCGTCACGCCCGGCCCCTGGCACCTCGCGCGGATGCTGGAGGCGATGGAGCAGTACCCGCTGAACATCGGCTTCCTCGGCAAGGGCAACACCGTCTCGCAGGACGCGATGCTGTCGCAGATCCGGGGCGGGGCGCTCGGCCTGAAGCTGCACGAGGACTGGGGCTCGACGCCGGCCGTCATCGACGCCTCGCTGACCGTCGCCGACCGGACGGGCATCCAGGTCGCGATCCACACGGACACCCTCAACGAGGCCGGGTTCGTCGGCGACACGCTCGCCGCGATCGCCGGACGCGGCATCCACGCCTACCACACCGAGGGTGCGGGCGGCGGGCACGCGCCGGACATCATGACCGTGGTCTCCGAGCCGCACGTGCTGCCGAGCTCGACCAACCCGACACGGCCGTACACGGTGAACACCGCCGAGGAACACCTCGACATGCTGATGGTGTGCCATCACCTCAACCCGGCGGTACCCGAGGACCTGGCGTTCGCCGAGTCGCGCATCCGGCCGTCGACGATCGGGGCCGAGGACGTCCTGCACGACCTCGGGGCGATCTCGATCATCTCCTCCGACGCACAGGCCATGGGCCGGGTCGGCGAGGTCATCCTGCGGACCTGGCAGACGGCGCACGTCATGAAGCGGCGTCGGGGCTCCCTGCCGGGCGACGGCCGGGCGGACAACCACCGGGTGCGCCGCTACATCGCCAAGTACACGATCAACCCCGCGCTGGCTCAGGGCCTGGCCCGCGAGATCGGCTCGGTCGAGGGCGGCAAGCTCGCCGACCTGGTGCTGTGGGAGCCGGCGTTCTTCGGCGTCAAGCCGCACCTCGTCATCAAGGGCGGGCAGATCGCGTACGCGCAGATGGGCGACGCCAACGCCTCGATCCCGACGCCGCAGCCGATCCTGCCGCGTCCGATGTACGGCGCGATCGGCCGGGCACCCGCGTCCAACTCGTTCAACTTCGTGGCGCCGCTCGCGATCGAGGACGGGCTGCCGGAGCGTCTGCAGCTGGGCAAGAAGTTCCTCGCCATCGACTCCACGCGGGGTGTGACCAAGGCGGACATGCGGGAGAACGACGCCCGGCCGCGCGTCCAGGTCGACCCCGACAGTTTCGCCGTGCACATCGACGGGGAGCTGGTCGAGGCGACGCCGGCCGCCGAACTGCCCATGGCGCAGCGCTACTTCCTGTTCTGACGCCGATGCCGATCTCTGTTCTGAGGACGTCGATGTGACAAGGGCAGCACTGCTCGTCCTGGCCGACGGCCGCTTCCCCGCCGGAGGACACGCGCACTCCGGCGGGGCGGAGGAGGCCGTCAAGGCGGGACGGATCACGGGCGCGACGAGCCTGGAGGCCTTCCTCCGCGGAAGGCTGCACACCACGGGACTGGTGACGGCGGCGCTGGCGGCCGCCGCCGCGGCCGGGGCCGACCCGGCGGAGCTGGACGCGGCGGCGGACGCCCGCACCCCGTCCCCCGCGCTGCGGCTGACCGCCAGGAAACTGGGCCGGCAACTGATGCGGGCCGCCCGGGCGGCCTGGCCCAGCGCCGAACTCGACGCCCTGGCCGGGGAGTTCCCCAAGGGGGCCCATCAGCCGGTGGTGTTGGGGCTGACGGCGCGGGCGGCCGGGCTCGGGGCGGAGGACGCGGCGTACTGCTCGGTCTACGAGAGCGTGAGCGGACCGGCGACGGCCGTGGTGCGGCTGCTGAGCCTCGACCCGTTCGAGGCCACGGCGGTGCTGGCGCGGCTGGCGCCGGAGCTGGACCGGGTGGTCGACCGGGCGGTGTCCTGCGGGGCCGCGGTGCCGACGAAGGGCGTCGACGTGTTGCCGGCGGCTTCGGCGCCGCTGCTGGAGATCGGGGCGGAGGTGCATGCCGGCTGGCCGGTGCGGTTGTTCGCCTCGTGAGGGGTCTCGCCCCCGCCGCCCTTTCCCGTTCCCGACCCTGGGGGCGCTGCCCCCAGACCCCCAGACCCCCTCTTTCGGCCCTGGACGGGCCTCGTCCTCAAGCGCCGGACGGGCTGAGTTGACCCGGACCGGCTGAACAGGAGCCGTTGTGCATCTTGACCACTCCCACCTTGGACCCGCCGCCGTCGGCGCCGACGCGCGTCGGACGGACGGTTCGCGCCGCGCCCTGCGTATCGGGCTCGGCGGTCCCGTCGGTTCCGGCAAGACCGCGACCGTCGCGGCTCTCTGCCGGGCCCTGCGTGACGAACTGTCCCTCGCTGTCGTCACCAACGACATCTACACCCGGGAGGACGCCGAGTTCCTGCTGCGGGAGGCCGTGCTGCCGCCCGAGCGGATCACCGCCGTCGAGACGGGCGCCTGTCCGCACACCGCGATCCGGGACGACATCTCCGCCAACCTCGAGGCCGTGGAGGATCTGGAGGACGAGGTCGGGCCGCTGGACCTGATCCTCGTCGAGTCCGGCGGGGACAACCTCACCGCGACCTTCTCCAAGGGCCTCGTGGACGCGCAGATCTTCGTCATCGACGTCGCCGGCGGGGACGACATCCCGCGCAAGGGCGGGCCCGGTGTCACCACCGCCGATCTGCTCGTCGTCAACAAGACCGACCTCGCACCGTACGTCGGCTCCGACCTCGCCCGGATGGCCGCCGACGCCAAGGCCCAGCGGGCCGAACTTCCGGTCGTCTTCCAGTCGTTGCGGAGCGAGGGCGGTGTCACGGACGTCGCCGCGTGGGTGCGGGCCCAGTTCACGGCCTGGACGGCGTGACATGAGCGGAGTGCGCGCCACCGCGCGGATCGGGGCGAGGGCCGACGGACGCGGCGGGACCTCCCTGCCCGTCCTGGAGAGCGACGGACCGCTCGCCCTGCGGCGCACCCGGGGCGCCGACGGCGAGGCACGCGTCATGCTCGTCGGCGCGATGAGCGGGCCTCTCGGCGGTGACCGCTTCGCCGTCGAGGCCGACGTCGGGAGCGGCGCCCGGCTGCACGTCGGTTCGGCCGCCGCGACCATCGCCCTGCCCGGGCAGGCGAAGGACGAAGCCCACTACGACGTACGCCTCACGGTCGCCGACGGCGGCGAACTGCGCTGGCTGCCCGAGCAGTTGATCTCGGCCAAGGGGAGCGAACTGTTCGTCGCCACGCGGGTCGAGCTCGGGGCCGACGCCCGGCTGGTGCTGCGCGAGGAGCAGGTGCTCGGCCGGGTGGGGGAGGAGCCGGGGAGGCTGACCAGCCGACTCACCGTGCGGGTCGCCGGGCGAGTCGTCGTCGATCAGGAACTGGCCTGCGGGCCCGGCGCGCCCGGTGGCTGGGATGGGCCCGCCGTCCTCGCGGGGTATCGTGCCGTGGGTCAACTCGTCGTCGTACGGCCGGAGTTCCTCGAGACGCCGGCGGTGGCCCGGAGCGTCGGCGAGCACGCCAGGGTCATGCCGCTGGCCGGGCCCGCCGCTCTCGTCACCGCCGTCGCGCCCGACGCGCTGCGGCTGCGGCGGGCGTTGGACGAGGCGCTCGCCGATGTCGACATCCGGTGAGCGGTACATCACTTTCCGGTTATCGGATTGGCAAAGAAGGTCAACGACACCTTTTCTCAGGTACCTCATAGCCGCGAGGATCCCCCTGCCGCCATCACCAGGTAGGGGAGTTCCCACTTGAAGGACATACGACCGAACAAGCGCACCACGGCGCTCGGCTCGGCCGGCGTACTCGTCGCCGCGACGATGCTCGCCGGCGCTTTCGCGGCGCCCACGGCCAGCGCGACCAGCGGCCGTCCAAGCCAGGACCGGGAGGCGCGTGGCGCCGCGATCGCCGCGGAGCGCGCCGGGAAGGCCGGCGTCGACTGGCAGGACTGCCCCGCCGACTGGGGCCTGGAGAAGCCGATCCAGTGCGGCTGGGTCACCGTGCCGCTCGACTACGCGAAGCCCAACGGCAAGCAGATCAAGCTCGCCGTCGACCGCATCGGCAACACGGGCACGGCCGCGGAGCGCCAGGGCGCGCTCGTCTACAACCCCGGTGGCCCCGGCGGCTCGGGCCTGCGCTTCCCGCGCCGTGTCACCACCAAGGCACCCGTCTGGACCAACGTGGCGAGGGCCTACGACTTCGTGGGCTTCGACCCGCGCGGTGTCGGCCACTCCGCGCCCATCTCCTGCATCGACCCGCAGGAGTTCGTCAAGGCGCCGAAGGCCGACCCGGTCCCGGACGGCGAGGCCGACAAGCTCGCGCAGATCAAGCTCGCCCGTGAGTACGCGGACGGGTGCGCCGAGCGCAGCGGCAAGGCCGTGCTGGCGCAGATGACCACCCCGAACACCGTCCGCGACCTGGACGTCATCCGGGCGGCCCTGGGCGAGAAGAAGCTCAACTTCCTGGGCGTCTCCTACGGCACCTACATCGGCGCCGTCTACGGCACCATGTTCCCCGGCCACCTGCGCCGCATGATCGTCGACAGCGTGGTCAACCCCTCCCGCGAGAAGATCTGGTACGAGGCCAACCTCGACCAGGACGTCGCCTTCGAGGGCCGCTGGAAGGACTGGCAGGACTGGGTCGCCGCCAACGACGCGACCTTCCACCTCGGCACCACCCGCGCCGCCGTCCAGGCCAAGTGGCTCGAACTGCGGGCCACCGCGAAGAAGAACCCCATCGGCGGGATCGTCGGCCCGGCCGAGCTGATCTCCTTCTTCCAGAGCGCCCCGTACTACGACTCCTCGTGGATCCCGGTCGCCACGGTCTTCAGCAAGTACTTCGCGGGAGACACCCAGGCGCTCGTCGACGCGGCCGCGCCGGACCTGACCGACACGGCCGGCAACATCTCCTCGGAGAACGGCAACGCCGTCTACACCGCCGTCGAGTGCACCGACGCCAAGTGGCCCACCAGCTGGCGGAAGTGGAACAGCGACAACACGCGGCTCAACAAGGACTACCCGTTCATGACGTGGGCCAACGCGTGGATGAACCTGCCGTGCGCCTACTGGCCGGTCAAGCAGCAGACGCCGGTGGACGTCAAGGCCCACAAGGGCCTGCCGCAGGTGCTCATCGTGCAGTCCACGGATGACGCGGCCACCCCGTACGACGGTGCCGTCGAACTGCACAAGCGCTTCAAGGGATCCCGTCTGATCACCGAGAAGGACGCCGGCTCCCACGGAGTGACCAGCCTGGTGAACACCTGCATCAACGCGCGGGTGGACGCCTACCTCCTCACCGGCAAGCTGGACACCGCGGACGTGACCTGCGCGCCGCACGCCACGCCCAAGCCGTAGCACCGCCTGAGCGACAGCGAAGGGCGGCCGGAGCGATCCGGCCGCCCTTTCAGGCGTCTTGACGAAGCGTCAGCCGGCGACGGAACGTCAACGCGACGGCAGGCGTGGGAACTTGCGCTCCCGCTCCGCCTTGGCCGCCTTGGCGGCCGCCTGCGCCTCCGCCTTGGCGACGGCGGCGTACTGGTCCACGTACTCCTGCTCGGACAGCGTCAGGATCGCGTACATGATCTCGTCGGTGATCGCGCGCAGCACCGCCTTCTCGTTCTCCATGCCGAGGTAGCGGGAGAAGTCGAGGGGCTTGCCGAAGCGGATCGCCACGGGGTGCAGGGTCGGGATCACCTTGCCGGGCGGCTGTGCCTCGAAGGTGCCGATCATCGCGCAGGGGATGACGGGGACCTGAGCCCTGAGCGCCATCACGGCCACCCCGACCTTGCCCTTGTACAGGCGGCCGTCGTGGGAGCGGGTGCCCTCCGGGTAGATACCGAGCAGTTCGTCCTTGCTCAGCACGCCGAGGCCCTCGCGGATCGCGGCCTGGCCGGCCTCCTTGCCGGAGCGGTCGACCGGGATCTGGCCCGCGCTGCGGAAGAAGGCGGCGGTCAGCCGGCCCTTGATGCCGGGACCCGTGAAGTACTCGGCCTTCGCGAGGAAGGTGATGCGGCGCTTGAGGATCGCGGGCATCAGGAAGTGGTCCGAGAACGACAGATGGTTCCCGGCGACGATCGCCGGACCCGACTCCGGTACGTGCTCGAGGCCTTCGATCCGAGGTCGGAAGACCAGTCTCAGCAGGGGGCCCAGCAAGACGTACTTGAGCACGTAGTAGAACAAGGGGTCGCTCCTCACTCCGGCGGATCGGCGGGATGGCCGCCTGACCAGGGTGCTGCTCCTGGACGGTGCGCAGCAAGCCGCAGGGAGCCGCGGGCAGCGATCGTGCCGCCGTCGGGAGGCGCCCGCGGCGCTTTTTCGTCGAATCTCCACGGATCTTGCCGCAACCGTGTCGTTCCCACATCCACCGAGGGTGAGACGTCGCAGATGTCGCACCGCTTTCGATGGATCTTCATCAACTTGTCACCTGCCCCGCGTCCTTGACCCTTCCGGACGCGGGCACGCGCCCCCCGCCGCCGGATTTCCACGGCGTCCCGCTGCCCGGCGTCGGCCGGCGGCGGCACTCACAGCCGCACGATCACCAGCGCCGTGTCGTCGGTCGCGCCGCCGGGCGGCAGCAGCTCCAGCAGGACGGCGTCGGCGAGGGACTCCGGGTCCGCCTCCCGGTGGCGCGCGAGGGAGTCGGCGAGGCGGGCGAGACCCGTGTCGATGTCCTCGTGCCGCCGTTCCACGAGTCCGTCGGTGTACAGGGCGAGGGTGGCGCCGATTTCGTAGGCGGTGCGTGCCTGGGGCCGGCGGACCGGCGTGGGCCGGGCGTCGAGCGGGGGGTCGGTGGCCCGGTCGAGGAACTCCACCCGGCCGTCGATGTGGACGAGCACGGGCGGCGGGTGCCCGGCGCTGCTGTAGGTGATGGTGCGGTGGTCGAAGTCGATGAACGTGGTGACCGCGGTGGCCGACTCGGCGCCGTCCACGACGTGCGCGTACCGCCCGAGGACGTTCAGCGCCTCGGCCGGGCCCGCGGCGACCCGGGAGGTGGCGCTGAGCGCGCTGCGCAGTTGGCCCATCACCCCGGCGGCCGCCAGACCGTGCCCGACGACGTCGCCGACCGATACGCCGATGCGGTTGCCGCCGACGAGGTCCACCAGGTCGTACCAGTCCCCGCACACGTTGAGCGCGCCGACCGCCGGCCGGTAGCGCACGGCGGCCCGGTGGTGTCCGACCTGCCGGCCGGCCGGCAGCATCGCCTCCTGAAGGGCGAGGGCCACCTCGCGCTCACGGGCGTGCGCCAGCCGCAGTCGCTCGTTGAGCTCCTGGAGCTCACGGGCGCGGGTGTACAGCTCGGCCTCCAGGACGCGGCCCCTGCTGCCCGCCCGCGCTCCGTTCCCGCCCGCCCCGCGGCCGCCGCGGGCCCGGATCAGCTCGGTGACCTCCTCGACCCGGTGCACCAGCAGCACCACCGAGCCGTCCCGTCCGTGCACGGGCGCGTTGACGGGGCTCCAGTAGCGCTCGTCCCACTCGCCCGGCCGCTCGCCCGACTCGACGTCGTAGCGCTGGAGCGCCATGGCCTCCCGCTCGCCGGTGGTCAGCACCCGGTGCAGCGAGGCCGCCAGGTTGCGCATGCCGCTCGCGGCGCCGTCGTTCGGATTGTCGGGGAAGACCTCGAAGAGGTGCCGGCCGACCAACTGCTCGCGTGTGCGGCCGGTCATCCGCAGGAACTCCCTGTTGGCGTCCGCGTACACCAGCTCGGGCGTCAGGAGTGCCACCATGCCCGGCAGCGCCTGGAACACCGCCGCGTAGTCGATCACCGTGTCGTTCATGGCCGCGCCCCATCCGCCGGTCTTGCATCATTTTCTCATGTGATGTGATGAATGAGGTGGATGAGTCGCGCCGCGGAGCCGGTCACACGCCGGGATCGGTGAGTGACTGCTCGGCCCAGATGATCTTGCCCTCGGAGAGAAAACGGGTGCCCCACCGCTGGGTGACCTGCGAGACCAGCAGCAGCCCGCGACCGCCCTCGTCGGTGGTGCGCGGATGGCGCAGATGCGGGGCGGTGGCGCCGCCGTCGAAGACCTCGCAGACCAGGGTGCGCTCGCGGATCAGCCGCAGCCGGATCGGTCCGGTGGCGTACCGGATGGCGTTGGTGACCAGCTCGCTCACGACCAGCTCGGTGGTGAACGACAGCTCCGTCAGACCCCACTCCGCCAGCCGGCGGCTCGCGGTCTTGCGGGCCTGGGCCACCGCCGCCGGGTCGGCGGGCAGCTCCCAGTCGGCGACCCGGTCGGCGGCCAGCCGGCGGGTCCGGGCCATCAGCAGGGCCACGTCGTCGTAAGGGCGGGCCGGGACCAGCGCGTCGATGACCGTCCCGCAGCGCAGCTCGAGCGTGTCCGCCGACTGCTCCAGGGCCTGCCGCAGCCGTTCCCGGTCGGTGTCCAGCGCCCACCGCTCGCCCCGGGCCAGCAGACCGTCCGTGTGCAACGCGAGCGTGCTGCCCTCCGGCAGGGTCACCTCGGCCGACTCGAAGGGCGGCCCGCCCGCGCCGAGCGGAGGGCCCTGGGGCAGTTCGAGGAACGTGACGCTGCCGTCGGGCAGGACCACGGCCGGGGCGGGGTGCCCGGCCGCGGCCATCACGCAGCGCCCGTCGACGGGGTCGTAGACGACGTACACGCACGCGGCGCCCACCGTCTGGGCGCCGCCCCTGCGTGGATCCGGCGGCCCCTGCGGCTCCGTCTCCGCCGCCACGCCCTCCTCGTCGTCCATGCGGCTGACCAGGTCGTCGAGGTGCCCGAGGATCTCCTCGGGCGGCAGGTCGAGGGCGGCCAGGGTGCGCACGGCGGTCCGTACGCGGCCCATGGCCGCGGCGGCGTCGATGCCGTGCCCGGGCACCTCGCCGACGACCAGCGCCACCCGCGCGCCCGAGAGCGGGATCAGGTCGTACCAGTCGCCGCCGAGGCCGGTCAGCTCGTCGGCCGGCCGGTAGCAGGCGGCCACCTCGACCGCGTCCTGCTCGGGCAGCCGGCGGGGGAGCAGATTGCGCTGGAGCACCAGGGCCGCGTCGCGCTCGCGGGTGTAGCGGCGGGCGTTGTCCACGCAGACGGCCGCCCGGGAGACGAGGTCCTCGGCGAGGACCAGGTCGTCCTCGCTGAAGGGCTCGTGCCGGTGCTGCCGCAGGAACGTGGTCACGCCGAGAGTGACGCCGCGCGCCCGGACCGGCACGATCAGGGCGCTGGGGGCCTCGGACCCGGCGGGCAGACCCGCGACCCACTCCTCGGTGAGCGGATCGAGCGGGTCGAGCGGATCGAGGCGTTCGACCCGCCAGGGTCGGCCGCCGGCCAGACAGCGCACCGCGGGTGAGCCGGCCCGGTGCACGACCTCGCGGGTGCCGGTCGCGTCCCAGGGATCTCCGGTCGCCCGCCGTCCCGCCCTGCGCAGCGTGACGGAGTCGTCCGCGCCGTCCCTCGCCTGGTCGGGCGTGGGCTCCGCGCCCCGCAGCACCGGCTCCAGCAGATCCACGGTGACGAGGTCGGCGAACCCCGGCACCGCCACGTCCGCCAGCTCCTGAGCGGTCCGGGCGATGTCCAGGCTGCGGCCGATGCGCCGCCCGGCCCGGTCGAGCAGGGCGAGCCGCTGCCGGGCGCGGTGCCGCTCGGTCATGTCCACGACCGTGTAGTAGACGCCCATCGGGGCGCCGTGCTCGTCGTCCAGGCGGGTGAACGACAGCATGTGCGCCGTCTCGCGGTGCGGTGCCGCCCTGACCCGCCCCACGAGCTCGTAACCGACGACGGGTTCGCCGGTCGCCAGCACCCGCCGCATCTGTGCCTCGATCGCCTCGGAGTTCAGACCCGGCTGGACCTCGGCCAGCCGCAGCCCCAGCCGGCTCTGGGGCGGACCGCCGCCGAACCGGGTCAGGGCCGCGTTCGACCACACGAAACGCAGGTCGGTGTCGACCATCGCGATGCCGATCGGCGAGCCGCCGATCATCCGCTCCAGCACCGCGCGGCTCATGTCCCAGCCGGGGGCGTCGGCCATCTCGTTCAGCAGGACCAGCCAGCGCGCGCTGCCGCCGGGCTCGTCGGCCGAGGTGAACCGCGCCATGACGGGCACCGGCCGCCCGTCCCGGCGGCGGGCGGTCAGCAGTCCCGCCCAGCCGCCGTCCCGACGGCAGCGGTCCATGACGTACGCGAGCCGTCCGCTGTCCCCGAGGGCGAGCACCCCGGCCAGGTCCCTGCCCACCGCCTCGGCGGCCGGACACCCGAGCAACCGCTCGGCGTCCCGGGTCCAGCTCGTCACCACCCCCCGCGTGTCGAGCAGCAGGGGGGCGGTGTCCGCCACGTCGAACCACCGGCGGGCAACGTCGTCCTCGTCGTGTGCGCCCACGGCCGACCTCTCTGTCGCTGAGAGTGGTCTACCACCTCCTGACTCAATCTTCACCCTGCCTGTACGACAGCGGCCGAGCCACCCGGGAGGCGTGCCGCGCACCGGCGCGGCCGGGGATCCGCGCCCCTCGCGGGGCGCGTCCCTCAGGCGTCCCGCGTCAGCACGCTCTCCAAGGCGGCCAGCGCCGAGGCCAGTTCCTCGCCGGTGATCGTCAGCGGCGGCGCCAGCCGGATGGTCGAGCCGTGGGTGTCCTTGACCAGGACGCCCTGCCGCATCAGACGCTCGCTCACCTCGCGGCCGGTGCCCAGTGCCGGGTCGACGTCGACGCCCGCCCACAGCCCGCGCGCCCGGAAACCGACGACGCCCTTGCCGACCAGCCCGGTCAGCCCGTCCCGCAGGACGGCCCCCAGCTCGGTCGCCCGGCGCTGGAACTCACCCGTCTCCAGCAGTTCCACCACCGCCGTGCCGACCGCCGCGGCCAGCGGATTGCCGCCGAACGTCGACCCGTGCTCGCCCGGCCGCAGCACCGACAGCACCTCCCGCCGGGCCACCACCGCCGACACCGGCACGATCCCGCCGCCCAGCGCCTTGCCGAGCAGCAGCACGTCGGGAACGACCCCCTCGTGCTCCACGGCGAGCGTCCGGCCGGTACGGCCGAGCCCGGACTGGATCTCGTCCGCGATGAACAGGCAGTTCGTGCGGCGGGTCAGCTCCCGCACCCCGGTCAGATAGCCGTCGTCGGGGATGACGACGCCCGCCTCGCCCTGGATCGGCTCGATCAGCACCGCCGCCGTCGTCTCGTCGACGGCCGCCTCCAGCGCGGCCAGGTCGTTGTACGGCACGATCCGGAAGCCCGGCGTGAACGGCCCGAAGCCCGCCCGTGCCGTCTCGTCCGTCGAGAAGCTCACGATCGTCGTCGTACGGCCGTGGAAGTTCTCGGCGGCCACCACGATCGTCGCCCGGTCGGCGGGTACGCCCTTCACCTCGTACGCCCACTTGCGGGCCACCTTGATGCCGCTCTCGACCGCCTCCGCACCCGTGTTCATCGGCAGGACCATGTCCAGGCCGGTCAGCTCCGCGAGCCGCTCGGCGAACTCGGCGAGGCGGTCGTTGTGGAAGGCGCGGGAGGTGAGGGTGAGACGGTCCAGCTGGCGGTGGGCCGCCTCGATCAGCAGCGGATGCCGGTGGCCGAAGTTGAGGGCCGAGTAGCCGGCCAGCATGTCGAGGTAGCGGCGGCCCTCGACGTCCTGCACCCAGGCGCCCTCGGCGCTCGCGACAACCACGGGCAGCGGATGGTAGTTGTGCGCGAGGACGGGCTCCTCGGCGCGGATCAGATCGGCGGAGGTGCGCGTCGGGACGACGGGTGCGGTCATGAACGGATCTCCTGGGTGCAGCACTTGATGCCGCCGCCGGCCTTCTGGAACTCCGAGAGGTCGACGGGGACGGGGACATAGCCGCGCTCGGTGAGACGGGAGGCGAGTGCCTCGGCCCGGGGCGCGATGAAGACATGGCGTCCGTCGGAGACCGAGTTCAGGCCGAACACCATGGCGTCGTCGCGGGTGGCCAGGACCGCGTCCGGATACAGCCGGGCGAGCACCTCACGGCTGCCGGAGGAGAACGCCTGCGGGTAGTACGAGATGTTGTCGTCGTCCAGGACGAACAACGCCGTGTCCAGGTGGTAGAAGTGCGGGTCCACCAGGGTCAGGCTGATCACCGGGTGACCGAAGAACTCCTGCACCTCCCGGTGTGCCTCACGGGTCGTCCGGAAGCCGGTGCCGGCCAGCACGTACCGGCCCGTCCACACCAGGTCGCCCTCGCCCTCGCAGACGGAATCCGGCCGGTGGACGTCGTAGCCCGCCGCCTTGAACCAGGTGTCGTAGTGGACGGACTCGGGCCGCCGCTCGGGCGCGTGGAACAGGGAGCCGAAGACCCGGCCCGCCACCACGACCGCCGAGTTCGCGGCGAAGACCATGTCCGGGAGGCCGGGGGCCGGCTCCACGGTGTCCACGGTGTGGCCGTGGGCCCGGTAGGCGCGGATCAGCGCCTGCCACTGCTCCTGGGCGAGGTCGACGTCGACGGGGCTGTCGGGACGCATCCAGGGGTTGATCGCGTACTGCACGGCGAAATGTCTGGGCTCACAGACGAGGAAGCGCCGGGGGCGCCGCACACGGGTCTCGGTCACGGAGAGGTACCTCCACCTTTCCATTCTCCTACGGTGGCGACTGGGGGTTGACACCAAGGTAGGAACTGACCGGGACGCCCGACAAGGAACAAGCGTTGCGTGTCGACGCAGGAATGCTGCGTGATTCGCCTGGTCAACGCAGGTTCACTGCGCCGTGCCAGGTTTATTCGGGAGCGGGCTGGCTCGCGCCCGCCTCCGGGCTGTCCGGCAGCAGATGGGACAGCACCATCACGCTGATCGTCTTCCGGATGAAGGGCTCGGACCGGATGCGCTCCAGCACGTTCTCGAAGTGCTCCACGTCCCGCGCCCGCACATGCAGCAGCGCGTCCGCACCGCCCGTCACCGTCATCGCCGCGGTGATCTCCGGATGGTTGCGCGCCACCTCCGCGAGCCGTCTGGGGGGCGCGGCGCCCTCGCAGTACACCTCCACGTACGCCTCCGTGCGCCAGCCCAGCGCCGACGGCTGCACGGTGGCCGTGAACCCGGTGATCACCCCGGTGTCCCGCAACCGGTCCACCCGGCGCTTGACCGCCGTCGAGGACAGACCGACGGCCGTCCCGATCTCGGCGAAGCTCGTCCTGGCGTTCGCCATCAGAGCGGTGACGATCTTCCGGTCGAGTTCGTCGAAAGAGGCGGGCGCGCTGTTCATGCGGGCACTGTATCCAGCGCGTACGTCCACACCCCGGTACATGTCCCCTCGCGCGGATCGCCCCTACACTCCACCTTCATGCTGCGCGCCCTCGCCGTCGACGACGAACGCCCCTCGCTGGAGGAGCTGCTGTACCTGCTCACCGCGGACCCCCGGATCGCCGCCGTGGAAGGCGCGGGTGACGCGACCGAGGCGCTGCGCCGCATCAACCGCGCCCTGGAGTCCGGTCCCGACGGCCCCGAGGCCATCGACGTGGTCTTCCTGGACATCCAGATGCCCGGCCTCGACGGCCTCGACCTCGCCCGGCTCCTCACCGGCTTCGCGCGGCCGCCCCTGGTCGTGTTCGTCACCGCTCACGAGGACTTCGCCGTCCAGGCCTTCGACCTCAAGGCCGTCGACTACGTCCTCAAGCCCGTCCGCAAGGAACGCCTCGCCGAGGCGGTCCGGCGCGCCGTCGAACTCGGAGCCGCCGAACGGCGCGGCGCCGCACCGCGCATCCCCGTGCACGAGCCCGACCCGGACCACATACCCGTCGAACTCGGCGGTGTGACCCGCTTCGTCGCCGTCGACGACATCACCCACGTCGAGGCCCAGGGCGACTACGCCCGGCTGCACACCGAGCGCGGCAGCCACCTGGTGCGGATCCCGCTGTCCACCCTGGAGGAGCGCTGGCGGGCCCGCGGCTTCGTCCGCATCCACCGCCGCCATCTCGTCGCCCTGCGCCACATAGGCGAACTCCGCCTGGACACCGGCACGGTGAGCGTCCTGGTCGGCGGCGAGGAGCTCCAGGTCAGCCGCCGCCACGCCCGCGAACTGCGGGACCTGCTGATGAGGAGGCCCTGACCGTGCCCCACCAGGACCCCGCCGAACGGCGTGTGGTCGTCACCGGCCCCGCCCGCCGTACCCGGCGCGCCTCCGGGTACTACCGGCCGCGCACCGAGATCGACGAACAGACCACCCTCGGCCACACCTACGTCCGCTCCCTGATGCGCTCCCAACTGCGCGCCGCCATCGCGGTGTTCGCCGTCCTCGCGCTGCTCGTGGGACCGCTGCCGCTGCTCTTCGCGGCGATGCCCGACGCCCACCGCCTCGAATGGGCGGTCCTCGGCTTCTGTCTCTACGCCCCGCTCGTCCTGCTGGCCCGCTGGTACGTGCGCCGCGCCGAACGCAACGAACGGGATCTCATACGCCTGGTCGAGGACCGATGAACTCGGCCTTCGCCGTCCCCGCCGTCGCGCTCGTCGTCGTCGCGACCGTCCTCGTCGGCGCCTTCGGCCTGCGCATCTCCCGCACCACCTCCGACTTCTACGTCGCCTCCCGCACCGTCGGACCGCGCCTCAACGCGGCCGCCATCAGCGGCGAGTACCTCTCCGCCGCCTCCTTCCTCGGCATCGCCGGCCTGGTCCTGGTCCAGGGGCCCGACATGCTCTGGTACCCGGTCGGCTACACCGCCGGCTACCTCGTGCTGCTGCTCTTCGTCGCCGCCCCGCTGCGCCGCTCCGGCGCCTACACGCTGCCCGACTTCGCCGAGGCCCGCCTCGCCTCCCAGTCGTCCCGGCGGCTCGCGGGGGCCTTCGTCGTCGGCGTCGGCTGGCTCTACCTGCTGCCCCAACTCCAGGGCGCGGGACTGACGTTGACCGTCCTGACCGGCGCCCCCGACTCGCTCGGCGGGCTGATCGTCGCCGTCGTCGTCACCGCGACCGTCGCCGCGGGCGGCATGCGCAGCATCACCTTCGTGCAGGCCTTCCAGTACTGGCTCAAACTCACCGCCCTCCTCGTCCCCGCCCTCTTCCTGGTCCTCGCCTGGCAGGGCGACGGCGCACCCCGCGACGCCTTCGGAGAACCGGCCACCTTCCGCGACCAGCGGGTCGTCCGCGTCGACGACACCCTCGACCTCAGACTGGACCGTCCCCTGACCGTGACGGTGGACGGCCGCGTCGACGGCCGCCCGCACCGGGACGCCGTGCTCCGGCTCCCCGTCGGCACCCACCACATCGCGCGCGGCACCCGCCTCACCTTCGCCGAGGGCACCGCCGTCCCCGTCGCCGAGCGCGGCAGCAACGGCGGCATGTCCACCTCCCTCGCCGCCGGCCGCGAGGAACGCCCCCTGTACGCCACCTACGGCCTGATCCTCGCGACCTTCCTCGGCACCATGGGCCTGCCGCACGTCGTCGTCCGCTTCTACACCAGCCCGAACGGAGTCGCCGCCCGCCGCACCACGGTCGCCGTCCTCGCCCTGATCGGCGCCTTCTACCTGCTGCCGCCGGTCTACGGCGCCCTGGGCCGCCTCTACGCCCCCGAACTGGCCCTCAGTAACGACGCCGACGCGGCCGTCCTGCTGCTGCCCGACCGGGTGATCGGCGGCCTCGGCGGCGACCTGCTCGGCGCGCTGGTCGCCGGGGGAGCCTTCGCCGCGTTCCTGTCCACGGCGTCCGGGCTGACGATGGCCGTCGCGGGCGTGCTCACCCAGGACGTCCTGCCGACCCGCGGAGTCCGCCACTTTCGGCTGGGCACCGGGCTCGCCATGGCCGTACCCCTCGCCGCGAGCCTGCTGGTGGGCGGGCTGCCGGTGGCCGACGCGGTCGGCCTGGCCTTCGCGGTGTCGGCGTCCTCCTTCTGCCCGCTGCTCGTCCTCGGCATCTGGTGGCGACGCCTGACCCCGCCCGGCGCGGCCGCCGGGATGCTGGTGGGCGGCGGTTCGGCGTTCGTCGCCGTCGCCGCGACCATGGCGGGCTTCCCCGGCACGGGCGGTCTGCACGCGCTGCTCGCCTGGCCCGCGCTGTGGTCCGTACCGCTCGGCTTCCTCACCATGATCCTGGTGTCCCTGGCCACCCCGGGGCGGGTCCCGGCCGGCACGGCGGCGATCCTGGCCCGGTTCCACCTGCCCGAGGAGCTGCGCACGGAAGAGCTGCGGGCGGCGGAGGCGAAGGCGTGACGGCGCACCCGACAGCCGCGGCGGCGACGGCATGAGCGGCTTCCTGGCGGGCGTCTGCATCGCGATCCTCCCCTTCCTCGCCGTGGGCTTCTGGCTGGGCCGCCGCACCGCCCGCCCCGAGAACCTCGGCGGCCTGGGCACCCCGGTCGAGCACGCCACCTTCGAGACCCTGCACACCGCCTCGCTCGCCGCGCCCCCGCTCAGGGCGGGCCTCACGGAGGAGACCGCCCGCAGATCGGCCCGCAGACTGCGCACCCTGCTCGGCACGGACGCGCTGTGCCTGACCGACGAGAGCGAGGTACTGGTCTGGGACGGCGTGGGAGCACACCACCGCGCCGAGATCATGGAACGGCTGGCCGGCCCCCTGGAGAGCGGCCGGGGCGAGGCCTTCCGGCTCACCTGCGAGCACGCCGACTGTCCCGTCCGCTGGGCCGTTCTCGCCCCGCTCACCGTCGACGACCGGGTGCACGGCGTCCTCGTGGCCTGCGCGCCCCGCGAGTCCGCCGTCCTGGTCCGGGCGGCCGGCGAGGTGGCCCGCTGGGTGAGCGTCCAGCTGGAGCTGGCGGACCTCGACCAGTCCCGTACGAAACTGATCGAGGCGGAGATCAAGGCCCTGCGCGCCCAGATCTCCCCGCACTTCGTCTTCAACTCGCTCGCGGTGATCGCGTCGTTCGTCCGCACCGACCCCGAACGCGCCCGCGAGCTGCTCCTGGAGTTCGCCGACTTCACCCGCTACTCGTTCCGCCGGCACGGCGACTTCACCACCCTCGCCGACGAACTGCACGCCATCGACCAGTACCTGGCGCTGGTCAGGGCCCGCTTCGGCGACCGCCTGGCCGTCACCCTCCAGATAGCCCCCGAGGTGCTCCCGGTGGCCCTGCCCTTCCTCTGCCTCCAGCCGCTCGTCGAGAACGCCGTCAAGCACGGCCTGGAGGGCAAGGCCGACAAATGTCATATCCAGATCACCGCGCAGGACGCCGGCGCCGAGGCCCTGGTCGTCATCGAGGACGACGGCGCGGGCATGGACCCGGTCGCGCTGCGTCGCATCCTGGCCGGCGAGGTGAGCCCGTCGGGGGGCATCGGTTTGTCCAACGTGGACGACCGGCTCCGCCAGGTGTACGGCGACGACTACGGCCTGGTCATCGAGACGGCCCTCGGGGCGGGGATGAAGATCACCGCCCGGCTGCCGAAGTACCAGCCGGGCGTGCACTCGGCGGCTCGCCTCACCGGCGGCCAGGGCCGGTCTGCGTCATGATCATCGCGAGCGTGATCAGTCCCAGCACCACCCAGCCGAACCACAGCCAGCCGTTGCTGCCGAGCGCCACCGTGTAGGCGGTCACCGCGACGAGCCCGCCGACGGTGAACACCCCCATGGTCTTCGTCGAACTGTCCGTGGTACCTGCCATCGCGACACCTTCCTCGGGGCCGCCCTCCGCAGGGCGCGTCCCCTCCATGGTGCCCCGGGTTCAGCGCCCGTGTGCGTCGAGCGACGCAAGATAGGCGTTGTACGCCTCCAGCTCCTGGTCGCCGTCGCGGTCCGCGGCCCGGTCCTTGCGCTTGGCCTGCCGCTGCTCGGAGCCGTACCACTGGAAGAGCAGCGCGATCAGCACCAGCACGGACGGGATCTCGCTGAACGCCCAGGCGATGCCGCCGGCCGCGTTCTGGTCGGAGAGCGCGTCGATGCCGAGCGAGGCGGGCGGGTTCTCGAACGTCGCGACCATCGGCTGCGACGCCATCATCAGCGCGATGCCGAAGAACGCGTGGAACGGCATGCCCGCGAACAGTTCCAGCATCCGCATCAGATAGCCGGGCCGGCTCGGACCCGGGTCCACGCCGATGATCGGCCAGAAGAACACCACGCCGACGGCCAGGAAGTGCACCATCATCCCGAGGTGCCCCGCCCTGGAGCCCATCAGGAAGTCGAAGATCGGCGTGAAGTACAGCGCGTACAGGCTCGCGATGAACAGCGGGATGGTGAACGCGGGATGGGTGATGATCCGCATGTAGCGGCTGTGCAGCAGCATCAGCAGCAGCTCACGCGGCCCCTTGCGACCCCGGCCGGCGGCCGGCAGCGCGCGCAGCGCCAGCGTCATCGGCGCGCCCAGCAGGATCAGGATCGGCGACAGCATGCTGATCACCATGTGCTGCACCATGTGCACGCTGAACATGACCATGCCGTAGTCGTTCAGCCTGGTGCACATGACGAGCCCGATGGTCAGCACACCGACGACGAACGACACGGTCCGCCCCACCGGCCACGCGTCCCCGCGCCGGCGCAGCCGCAGGACGCCCCACCCGTACAGCCCCAGCCCCAGCAGACAGCCGACGAGGAAGAACGGGTCCGCCGACCACTGAAGGCCCCGCCCCAGCGTGAACGGCGGCAGATCCATGGTCATGCCGTGCCCGCTGTGTCCCATGCCGCCGGCTCCTGATTCGTGGGGGGTTGTACGTTTCCTGCCGCCCACAAGAGTAGAGAAGCCCCCGGCGACCTCGGTCACCGGGGGCTTCTCGCGGGACGCGCACCCGCCGGACGGCTAGAGCACGGTCTCCGCCTCCGCGTACCGGTCCTCGGGAACGGTCTTGAGGGTCGCGACCGCGTCCGCCAGCGGCACCATCACGATGTCCGTCCCGCGCAGGGCCGTCATCTTCCCGAACTCGCCCCGGTGCACCGCCTCCACCGCGTGCCAGCCGAACCGCGTCGCGAGCACCCGGTCGTACGCGGTCGGCGTGCCGCCCCGCTGCACATGCCCCAGGATGACCGGCCGCGCCTCCTTGCCGAGCCGCGACTCCAGCTCGATGGAGAGCTGCCGGGCGATCCCGGCGAACCGCTCGTGCCCGTAGATGTCCTTCGCGCCCTCGTCGAAGGCCATGCTGCCGGCCTTCGGCTTCGCGCCCTCCGCCGCGACGACGATCGCGAACCGCTTGCCCGCCTCGAACCGTTCGCCGACCCGGCGGGCCAGCTCGTCGATGTCGAAGGGCCGTTCCGGTACGACGATGGCGTGGGCGCCGGCCGCCATGCCGGACTGAAGCGCTATCCAGCCGGTGTGGCGTCCCATGACCTCGACGACGAGCACTCGCTGGTGGGACTCGGCGGTGGTCTTCAGCCGGTCCAGCGCCTCGGTCGCGACACCGACCGCCGTGTCGAAACCGAAGGTGACGTCGGTGACGGCGATGTCGTTGTCGATGGTCTTCGGCACGCCCACGATGGGCAGCCCGCTGTCGTACATCAGCTTCGCCGCCTTGAGCGTGCCCTCACCCCCGATCGGGATGATCGCGTCGAGGCCGAGCTCCGCGACATGGCCCCGGGCCCGCTCCACGCCGTCCCGCAGATGCGAGGGCTGGACCCGGGAGGAGCCGAGGATCGTGCCGCCGCGGGCGAGGATGCCGCCCACCGCGTCGAGGTCGAGCTTGAGGTAGTCGCACTCCAGGAGGCCCTTCCAGCCGTCCCGGAAGCCGATGACCTCGTCGCCGTGGTCGGCGACGGCACGGTGCACGACGGACCGGATGACGGCGTTCAGGCCGGGGCAGTCGCCGCCGGAGGTGAGGACACCAATGCGCATAGCCCGAAACAACCTTCTCCACGTGGGCCGGTCCGGACCACGCTGTCCGGCTCGAATCCCCGCCACCCTAGCGGCAGGAGGGGGCGGGGCCGAAGCACGCGTCCGCCTGCTGGACGTGCCTGCTCACCTGTGCGGATGCACCGTCAGACGGGCTGCTGACGGCACCCTGACCATCAGGTGAACACACGGTCACACAGGCTGCCGAGCGGCAGTGTTCACGCAGGCTGCCGCGCGGCTCTGCCTACGCGGGCTGCTGCGCGGCCGTGATGCGCTCGTTGCGGAGCGCCTCGTACCAGTGGTCGTCGATCGGCGGCAGCGCGTTCACGTCGAGCGCCAGCTTCAGCAGCAGGTCCGCGATCAGCGGGTTGCGGGCGAGCACCGGGCCGTGCATGTAGGTGCCGAACACGGTGTCGTTGTACGCGCCCTCGGTGCCGTCGCCGGTGCCGTTGCCCTTGCCGAGCGAGACGCGGGCGAGCGGGCGGGCGGTCGGGCCGAGGTGGGTGACGCCCTGGTGGTTCTCGAAGCCGGTCAGCGGGGGCAGCCCGAGCCGCGGGTCGATGTCCCCGAGGACATCGCCGACGCACCGCTCACCCTCACCGCGCGTCGTCGTCACGTCCAGCAGACCGAGACCGGGCTCGCGCTGGCCGAGGTCGTTCACGAACTCGTGGCCCAGGATCTGGTAGCCGGCGCAGACCGCGAAGACGATCGCGCCGTTCTGCACCGCCTGGTACAGGTGCCCGTCGCGGCGCAGCCGCTCCGCCGCGAGCCGCTGCGGCCGGTCCTCGCCGCCCCCGATGAGGTAGATGTCGCCGGAGGTCGGGATCGGCTGGTCGCTGCGCACGTCGAGGCGCGCCACGTCGAGACCGCGCTGCCGGGCCCGGCGCTCGACGACGAGGGCGTTGCCCTGGTCGCCGTAGGTGCTCAGCAGGTCCGGGTAGATCCACACCAGCCGCAGTTGGTTGTCGCTCATGGAAACGTCCTTAGTGGTCAGTTGCCGACGCGGCGGCGCAGGTCCTGGAACGCGGTGTAGTTCGCGATGACCTCGATCCGGCCCGGCGGCGCCTGCTGCACGGCCTGGTCGAGGTTCTCGCACACCTGGAAGTGCTGGTTGGCGACCTCCAGACGCACCGCGAGGTCCAGCTTCCGGTCACCGACGACGAAGATCGGGTGGCCGGTCAGACGCGTGTAGTCGACGTCCCACAGCCAGGAGGTGTCCGTGCCGTCGGCGCCGCGCGCGTTCACCGAGAGGATCACCGGGGTGGGCGGCGGATCGATCAGGCTGAACGTCTCGAGCCAGCCCGCCGGGTTCTTGGCGAGCAGCAGCCGCAGGTCACGCCCCTGGAACTGGACGACGTCGTAGCGCCCGGCGACGGCCTGCACCGCGTACATCCGCTCCAGCGCCACCTGCGGCGGCACCCCGAAGACGGCGGCCACGGCGGCCGAGGAGGCGGCGTTGGCCTTGTTGGCGCGGCCCGGCAGCTGGAGGTGGATCGGCCAGGCGGACCCGTGCGGGTCGAGAACGTGGTCCCCGGACAGCGCCCAGCTCGGCGTCGGACGCCGGAACCCGCACTCGCCGCAGAACCAGTCGTCGCCGGGCCGCTGCATGACGCCGCCGCAGGACGGGCACGACCAGGCGTCGTCCTTCCACATCTGGCCGGCGGCGACCCAGATCACGTTGGGCGAGGAGGAGGCGGCCCACACCACGAGCGGGTCGTCGGCGTTCGCGATGACGACGGCCTTCGAACCTGCGAGTCCCTCACGCCAGTTCTCCGCGAGCATGCGGGTCTCGGCGGCGCGGTCGAGCTGGTCGCGGGAGAGGTTGAGCAGCGCGATGCACTTGGGGGCGGTGTCCCGGGCGACGCCCGCGAGGTACTTCTCGTCGACCTCGATGACGCCGTAGCGGGCCTCGGAGCCGCCCGCGAGGGCCGAGGTGATGCCGGCCGGCATGTTGGCGCCGAGCGCGTTGGACACGACGGGCCCGGCGGCGCGCAGCGCTTCGGCGATCAGCCGGGTGGTGGTCGTCTTGCCGTTGGTCGCCGAGACGAGGATGACGTCCAGGTTCTGGGCGAGCCGGGCGAGGAGGTCGGGGTCGAGTTTGAGCGCCACCCGGCCGCCGATCACCGAACCGCTGCCGCGCCCCGCGGCGCGCGACGCCGCCGCGACCGCTTTGCCGGCGGTCACGGCGATCTTGGCCCGCGGCGTGAGCGGGTCCGAGTTGCCTGCCATCAGTTCTCGATCCTCCTTGCGTACGCGCCGCGCCTCTGCCGTACGGCAACGTGGTGGGTGGTCAGCCTATCGAGATCCATTCGCACTCCCGAATCCCGGCACCACCTCACGCCCGTGTGCGGCATGCGCGTGTCAGAAAGGACCGTACCCTTGCCGCCATGCGACACGGCTCCATCCCGGGCGCCCACGGGCGCGTCCGGCCCCTCTCCCTGCTCGGCGACCCCGTCCTGCACACCCGTTGCGAGGACGTGACCGACTTCGGCCCCGAACTCGCCCGCCTGGTCGAGGACATGTTCGCCACGATGTACGCGGCCCAGGGAGTGGGCCTCGCCGCCAACCAGGTGGGCGAGCCGCTTAGGGTCTTCGTCTACGACTGTCCCGACGACGAGGACGTCCGTCACCTGGGCCATGTGGTGAACCCCCGGCTGGTCCGGGCGGACGGCATCGTCCTGCGCGGCCCGGAGGGCTGTCTGTCCCTGCCGGGGCTGGAGGCGGGCACGGAGCGCCACGACCACGCCGTGGTCGAGGGGTTCACGACCGCGGGCGAGCCGATCACCGTGCACGGCACGGGATTCTTTGCCAGATGCTTGCAGCACGAGGCGGACCACCTGGAGGGCATGGTGTACGCGGACCGTGTGACGGGGTGGCGCAAGAGCCGGCTGACGCGCCAGGCCGCACGGGCCTCCTGGAGCCGGGGGACCGGCCCCGCCTAAGGGCGCGGGCGGGCGGCAGAGGCGTGCGGGCGGGCGGCAGAGGCGTGCGGGCGGGCGGCAGAGGCGTGCGGGCGGGCGGCAGAGGCGTGCGGGCGGGCGGCAGAGGCGTGCGGGCGCGATCGCCTGCCGCGCCCGGCGGGGGACCCTCAGAACCCGGGCCCGCCGAGCTTGTCGCCGGCCGCCGCGAGGCGACCCCACAACAGATCGGCCAGGCTGCGCACCAGCTCCGCACGGGTGCAGGGCCGCTCACCCAGCCACCAGTCCCCGGCCGCGTGCATCATCCCGACGATGCCGTGCCCCCACACCCGGGCCAGCTGCTGGCTCCCGGGTCCGAGGTCCACCCGGTCCTCGATGACCTGGGCCAGCTCCTCGCCCATCCGCCGGAGCAGTGGCGCCGAGTGCTTGCCCACGTCGAACCCCTGCTCGCCCGGCGACCCGTCCGACGGATGCATCAGGAACCGGTAGACCTGCGGCCGTGCCTCGATCGCGGCGAGGTAGGTGTCCAGCGTGGCCTCGACCCGTTCGCGCCGCTCGGCGGGAGCGTCCAGCGCGGCCCGCAGCGAGTCCAGCAGCGCGTCCGTGTGCCGTTTGGCCAGCGCGGCGTAAAGTCCACCCTTGTCGCCGAAGTGCCGGTAGAGGATCGGTTTGGTGATGCCCGCCTCCGCCGCGATCGCGTTCATCGAGGCCTGCGGGCCGTCGCGCAGCACCACCCGGTCGGCGGCCTCCAGCAGCTCGCGCCTTCGGCGGTCGGCGGACCGCTGTTGCTCGGTCCGCTGCGTGGTGTCCATGAGCTCTCCCCACCCGTGCTGATTCGGTGACGCCTGCGCAAACTAACACCTGGCAGCAGCCTGACATCGAACGGGCCGGGAGGCTCCCGGGCCGCCAGCAGGAGTTGACTTTTCCTACCGACCGGTAACAGACTCACGTTACCGCTAGTAACACGCACCGCCGCTGGAGGGGACATGGCCGAGTTCACCATGGAGCTCAACGACGAACAGAAGGAGGTCCGGGACTGGCTGCACGGCTTCGCGGCCGACGTCATCCGTCCCGCGGCCGCCGAATGGGACGAGCGTGAGGAGACTCCCTGGCCGGTCATCCAGGAGGCCGCGAAGGTCGGCATCTACTCCCTCGACTTCTACGCGCAGCAGTACTTCGACCCCACCGGCCTCGGCATCCCGATGGCCATGGAGGAACTGTTCTGGGGCGACGCGGGCATCGCCCTGTCGATCGTGGGCACCGGCCTCGCCGCCGTGGGCGTTCTCGCCAACGGGACCGAGGAGCAGATCGGCACCTGGATCCCCCAGATGTACGGGGACGCGAGCGACGTGAAGGTGGCCGCCTTCTGCTCCTCCGAGCCCGACGCCGGCTCCGACGTCGCCTCCCTGCGCACGCGTGCCGTGTACGACGAGGCCAAGGACGAGTGGGTGCTCAACGGCACCAAGACCTGGGCGACCAACGGCGGCATCGCCAACGTGCATGTCGTCGTCGCGGCCGTGGACGCCGAACTCGGCTCCAAGGGGCACGCCTCCTTCATCGTCCCGCCGGGCACCCCGGGCCTCGCCCAGGGTCAGAAGTTCAAGAAGCACGGCATCCGCGCCTCGCACACCGCCGAGGTCGTCCTCGACAACGTGCGGATCCCCGGCTCCTGCCTCCTCGGCGGCAAGGAGAAGCTGGACGAGCGCCTGGCGCGGGCCCGCGAGCGGGCGAGGACGGGCGGCGAGCGCGTGAAGAACGCGGCGATGGCGACCTTCGAGGCGTCGCGGCCGGCGGTCGGCGCGATGGCCGTCGGCACGGCCCGCGCCGCGTACGAGGTGGCCCTCGACTACGCCAAGACGCGTGAGCAGTTCGGCCGTCCGATCATCGACAACCAGGGCGTCGCCTTCCAGCTCGCGGACATGCGCACGCAGATCGACGCCGCGCGGCTGCTGGTCTGGCGCGCGTCCTGGATGGCGATCAACGGGAAGCCGTTCACCGCCGCCGAGGGCTCGATGTCGAAGCTGTACGCCAGCGAGACCGCGAAGCAGGTCACCGCGCAGGCGATCCAGATTCTCGGCGGCAACGGCTACACCAGGGACTACCCGGTGGAGCGCATGCACCGCGACGCGGCCATCTACACGATCTTCGAAGGCACGAGCGAGATCCAGCGCCTGGTGATCGCCCGCACGCTGTCGGGGATGCCGATCCGCTAGCGCCCGGACGACGGCGTGATCCGGCCCCCGGGGGGAGGACCCCGGGGGCCGCTTCCGTCCCGGGACTCCCCATCTGACCTCCGACAAGAGATGATTTACTCTTCAACGGAACAGTCCTGGGGGGACCATGAGCAACGATTTCACGCCACCACCGATGCCCGGCTACGGCCCGCCGATCCCGCCGCCGCCCCTGCCGTCCCTGCCGCCCCTTCCGCCCAAGAGGTCCACCACGGTCCTCGTCGCCGTGGCCGCGGCCGTGGTCGCAGCGGTCCTGGCGTCCGCCGTCACGGTGACCGTCACCGGGGACGATGACGAGGGTGCGGAGGCCGCGCCCACCGTCACGGTCACCGAGACGGAGTTCGCCGACGGCGCCGACGCGGCCGCCGAGACGGACGCGGACGACGAACCGGCGGCCGAGGAGACGGAGGGCGGCGCCTACACGCTCTCGGACACGGTCGTCTACGAGAACGACGTCGAGATCAGCCTGTCGAAGTTCGCCCGGGGCGTCTCGCACGACTACGCGTCCCCCGAGAACACGCCCTACGTCAAGTTCACGATCAAGGTCGTCAACAGCTCGAAGAACACCTTCGACGCCACCAGCATGACCGTGAACTGCGCCTACGGCGACCAGGGCAAGGAGGGCGAGGCCATCTTCGACGACGGTCTCGACGGCACCCCCGACACCAGCATCCTGGCCGGTCGCTCCCTGTCGTTCTCCTGGGGATGCGAACTCCCCAAGAGCGCCGGGTACCTCCAGGTCGAGGTGGCTCCCGACTTCGACTCCGAGACGACCATCTTCGCGGGCACCGTGAAGTAGCGCGCGGGGCGCCCCTCAGGGCCTGGGAGATGATCGTCGCTGATGGCCATCCCGTCATCACGGGGGAGTCCGAACTCGGCGGAGCGGGAAGGGTTTTCGGCCGTACACGCTCCGTCCGAGGACAGGTCTTAGGGCGCGCCCCCGCTGCTGTGCGCGATGCACGCCACATCGATCCGGTCGGCCAGCTTCGCGAGCTCGATGGTCAGCGCGGCGACGGTGTCCTCGTCCAGCCCGTCCGCCCCGGCCTCGACGAGATGCAGCCAGCGACCGCCCAAGGTGCGGAGCAGCTTGCTCACGTCGGCCGCGGCCACCTGCAAGGTCCCGCGGTCATCGACGATCAGAGGCAGAGTCACTTCGCGGTTCACATCCGGGATCGTAGCCGCGCGGCGCTCACACACCGTGCCAAACCGTGGTGATGTTGCAGAACTCCCGGATTCCGTGCCCGGACAGCTCACGGCCGTACCCGGACCGCTTCACCCCGCCGAACGGGAACCCCGGATGGGACGCGGTCATCCCGTTGACGTACACCCCGCCGGCCTCCAGATCCCGTACGAAACGGTCGACCTCGGCCTCATCCCGCGTCCACACGTTGGAACTCAGGCCGAACGGCGAGTCGTTGGCGATGAGCACCGCCTCGTCCAGGTCGGCCGCCCGGTACAGCGTCGCGACCGGCCCGAACGCCTCCTCCCGGTGGATGCGCATCTCGCGGGTGACGTCGGCGAGCACGGTCGGCGGGTAGTACCAGCCCGGGCCGTCGGGCCGTTCACCCCCGCACAGCACGGCGGCGCCGTAGCGCCGCGCGTCGTCCACCAGTTCCTCCAGGTCCGACCGCCCCTGCTCGCTGGCCAGCGGTCCGACCTCGGTCTCCTCCCGCAGCGGGTCGCCGACCTTCAGCGCCGCCATGCCCACGACGAACCGCTCGGTGAACGCGTCGTACACGTCCGTGTGAACGATGAACCGCTTGGCGGCGATGCACGACTGCCCGTTGTTCTGCACGCGGGCGGTCACCGCCACCTGCGCGGCCCTCTCGACGTCCGCCGACGGCATGACCACGAACGGGTCGCTGCCGCCCAGCTCCAGCACCGTCTTCTTGATCATCTCCCCGGCGGTGGCGGCGACCGCCCGGCCGGCCGGCTCGCTCCCGGTCAGGGTCGCCGCCTTCACCCGCTCGTCGCGCAGGATCTCGTCGACCGCGCCCGAGCCGACGAGCAGCGTCTGGAAGCAGCCCTCGGTGAAGCCGGCCCGGTGGAACAGGTCCTCCAGGTACAGGGCGGTCTGCGGGACGTTCGAGGCGTGCTTGAGCAGGCCCACGTTGCCCGCCATCAGCGCCGGCGCGGCGAACCGGACCACCTGCCACAGCGGGAAGTTCCACGGCATCACCGCGAGCACCGGGCCCAGCGGCCGGTAGCGGACCAGGGCGCGCGCGCCGCCGGAGTCCTTGACGTCGTCGGCGGACGGCTCCTCGTCGGCGAGCAGTTCCGCCGCGTGCTCGGCGTACCAGCGCATCGCCCTGGCGCACTTCGCGGCCTCCGCGCGCGCCTGTTTCACCGGCTTGCCCATCTCGGTGGTCATCACCCGGCCGATGTCCCCCTGGTCCTCCTCGAGGAGGTCGGCGGCCCGGTTGAGCAGGCGGGCGCGTTCGGGATACGTCGTCGTCCGGTACGTACGGAAGGTGGCCTCCGCGAGCTGGAGCCGGCGCTCCAGCTCCTCCTCGCCCATGGCCTCGTACGTCCGAAGCGTCTCGCCGTTCGCCGGGTTCACCGTCGCGATGGGCATGACCGACCTCCTGAAGAGCTGACTGTGCTTCGACCTTCCCGCGCCGGACCCCGGGCCGCAACGCGTGCGCATCCGCTCAGGCCGAGTGCTCCGCCAGCCGGTCGAGAAACGCGGCCTGTGCCGTGACGATCACCTCGCGGGCCCGGTCGAGCCCGAACCAGGCCACCCGGTCAAGCTCCGGGAACTCCTGGGTCCGGCCGGACCTCGGCGGCCACTCCAGGGTGAACGTGCCGGGTGTGATCGCCGCCGGGTCGAGGTCCGCCTCGATCGCCCACGCGGTGACGATCTTGCCGTTCTTCTGCCGGACCTCGCCGAGGCCGGTCGCCTCGCCGTCGGGCGGCGGCAGGCCCAGCTCCTCCCGGAACTCGCGGCGGGCCGCCTCCCAGGCCGGTTCGTCGGGCTCGTACTCGCCCTTGGGGACGGTCCACGCCCCGGCGTCCTTCTTCGCGAAGTATGGACCGCCCATATGGCCCAGCAACACCTGCGGACCGTCGTCGGTGTGCCGGAACAACAGCAGTCCCGCGCTGCGCTTCGGTGTCGCGGGTGTACTGGGCGTCACGGGCGCACCTCCGGGTGGGCGGCGAGCAGGGTCTCCACCGTGTCGGCCTCCTCCGGGCGCTTGTCCTCGCGGTAGCGCAGGACGCGCGCGAAGCGGAGCGTGACGCCGGCCGGGTAGCGGGTGGAGCGCTGCAGACCGTCGTAGGCGATCTCCACGACGAGTTCGGGGCGTACCGTCACCACGTATCCGCTCTCGTCGACGGCCAGTTCCCTCAGGCGCTCCGTCTGCCAGGTGAGCAGGGCGTCGGTCAGGCCCTTGAAGGTCTTGCCGAGCATGGCGAAGCCGCCGTCCGCGGTGCGGGCGCCGAGGTGCAGGTTGGAGAGCTTGCCGGTGCGCCGTCCGTGGCCCCACTCGGCGGCCAGCACCACCAGGTCGAGGGTGTGCACGGGCTTGACCTTCAGCCAGGACGCGCCCCGCCGGCCCGCGCTGTAGGGCGCGTCGAGGGCCTTCACCACGACTCCCTCGTGACCGCGCAGCAGGGTCTCCCGCGAGAACTCCTCCGCGGTTTCGACGTCCTCGGGGCCGGACACGACCGTGCGGCGCACCCGCATCGGTTCGGGCACCAGCCGGGCCAGCTCCGCGTGCCGTTCGGCGAACGGCAGGTCGAGCAGGTCCCGGCCGTCCACGGACAGCGCGTCGAAGAAGACCGGGGCCACGGGGACCGCCTCGGCGGCCGCCGTCACATCCACCCGGGAGCCGACCCGGCCGGCCGTCTCCTGGAAGGAGCGGGGGCGGCCCGTCTCGTCGAAGGCGATGACCTCGCCGTCCAGGATGAACCGCGAACCCGTCAACCGCCGTGCCGCGTCCGTCACTTCGGGAAGCCGGTCGGTGATGTCGTCGAGGGTGCGGGTGTAGAGGCGGACGTCGTCGCCGTCGCGGTGCACCTGGACGCGGATCCCGTCCAGCTTCTCCTCCACCGCGCAGACGCCGAGCTTGCCGACCGCCTCGGTCACCGAGGACGCGGTGTGCGCGAGCATCGGCAGGACCGGCCGGCCGACGGTGAGCCGGAACGCCTCCAGCGCCGCCGGTCCGTCCGCGAGCAGTGCCTGCGCCACCGTCCGCAGCGACCCGGCCAGCATCACCGCCCGGCGTACGTCCGTGGCGGGGGCCCCGGTCGCCCGGGCCAGGCCCTCCACGGCGACGGCGTCCAGCGCGCCCTGCCGGACCTCGCCGGTGATGAGGCCGAGCAGGAAGCGCTGTTCGTCCGCGGTGGCCGCCCCCATCAACTCATCGACCAGGCGCGTCCGTTCGGCCTGTGAGCCGGGGCCCGACACCTGGCCGAGCTCGGTGAGCAGGGCGTCCACCTCCCGCACCGTGAGGGTCGGCCCGTCGGCCGGGGGGACCGTCCGGCCCAGCACCTTCCAGCCGACGCCCAGCCGTCCCTGGGGGAGCCGGCCGGCCAGATAGGGGATGACGACCGGCACGTCGTCCGCCTCCGCGTCCCGGAAGAGTTCGGCGAGCAGGGCGATCTTGCGGGAGCGCGCCGAGGTGGCGGCGACCTCCCGGGACACGTCGGCGAGCCGGGTCAGCAGCATGCAGCCATGGTGCGGCGCGCTCCGCGGTTTTACACGCCGAGGACGGTCGCCTTTTGTCGCCGGGTGCGTTGTGGCTGGTCGCACAGTCCCCGCGCCCCTTGGGGGCGCTGCCGAACCGCAGTCTGATGTGGCTGGACCGCTCAGCGGGCGGCTTCCGCGTCGAGGTCCGCCATGAGCAGCTCCCCGTTGATCGCCGCCCCGGCCCGGTAGCCGCGGCTGGCCGCGTTCACGACCTGCTCGGCGAAGCCCGACGCGTTGCCGGCCGCCCACAGGCCGGGCACGCTCGTCAGGCCCCGTCCGTCGACCACGGGGTACGTCCCGAAGGGGGTCTCGCTCATCTCGGCGCCCAGCCGGGCGAGCAGATCCGTCCGGGGCGCCGCGCGGGGCGCGACGAACACCACCTCGCGGTCGTGCACCCTCCCGTCCGTCAGCCGGACCCCGGTGAGCCGGTCGTCCGCGACGACCAGCCCGGCCACCTCGCCGGGGACGACGCCCACCCCGGCCGCGGCCAGCCTGCGCAGGTCCTCGTCGGTCAGCTCGGCCTCGGCGACCGTGTGCAGGAAGAGGGTCACGTCCTTGGACCACTGGGACACGATCAGCGCCTGGTGGACGCTCATCGAGGTGGTGGCGAGCACGCCGAAGGCCTGGTCGCGCACCTCCCAGCCGTGGCAGTACGGGCAGTGGATCACGTCCCGGCCGAAGCGCTCGGCGACGCCCGGGACCGGCGGCAGCTCGTCCTTCAGGCCGGTCGCGACGACGAGCTGCCGGGCCCGTACGGTCCGGCCTCCTCCGGAGGGGGCGCCCCCGGCGAGCCGTACGGCGAAGTCCCCGTCCCTGGTGACGTCCACCGCCCGGTCGTGGACCAGTTCCACGCCGTACCGGGCGATCTCCTCGCGGCCGACGGCGAGGAACTCGGCGGGCGACATGCCGTCCCGCGACAGGTAGCCCTGCATGTGGGCGGCGGGCGCGTTGCGCGGCTCTCCGGCGTCGACGACCAGGGTGCGGCGCCGGGCCCGGCCCAGGACCAGCGCGGCGGACAGGCCGGCGGCGCCCCCGCCGACGACGATCACTTCGTACTTCTCTTCGTGCTTCTCGGTCTGCTCGTACTTCTCGTGCTTCTCGGGCTGCTCGGTCACGGTGACCACCTCCGCGACCACGGTCGCCGGGAGCGCGCGGGATTGACAAAAGTATTTGCCGCTTCGGCAATATGGAGGCATGACGACCGATGAGGTACTCGCGGAGGTCGGACCGAGGCTGCGGCGGCTCCGCAAGGAGCGGGAGGTGACGCTCGCGGCGCTGTCCGAGTCGACCGGCATCTCGGTCAGCACCCTCTCGCGGCTGGAGTCCGGGCTGCGCAAGCCCAGCCTCGAGCTGCTGCTGCCGATCGCCCAGGCCCACCAGGTGCCGCTGGACCAGCTGGTCGGGGCGCCGCCGGTGGGGGATCCACGGGTGCGGGCCGAGCCGATCGTGCGGCACGGACGCACCTTCTGGCCGCTGTCCCGGCAGCCCGGCGGCCTGCAGGCCTTCAAGGTGCTGGTGCCCCGGAGCGAGGAGAAGCCCGAGCTGCGCGTCCACGAGGGCTACGAATGGCTGTATGTGATGTCCGGGCGGCTGCGGGTGGTGCTGGGGGAGCACGACGTGGTGATGACGGCGGGCGAGGCCGCGGAGTTCGACACGCGCGTGCCGCACTGGTTCGGGTCGACGGGGGAGGGGCCCGCCGAGTTCCTGAGCCTGTTCGGACCGCAGGGTGAGCGAATGCATGTTCGAGCGAGACCTCGGAAGGGGTGACGGAGGCGACTCTCCGGCCATCGCCTGTTCCCTCCAGGCAAGCGACCGCTTAGTATGCGAATCGACCCGGCCGGAAAGCCGGTCGGACGACGCAGTCCCGTGGAGGCTCCGCATGCAGGCATGGCAGGTGCACGAGAACGGCGAGCCGAGCGAGGTGATGCGGCTCGAGGACGTGGAGCGGCCCACGCCCGGCGACGGCCAGGTCCTGCTCAGGGTGCGTGCCGCGAACATCAACTTCCCGGACGTGCTGATGGTCCGGGGGCACTACCAGGTACGGCCCCCGCTGCCGTTCACGCCTGGGGTGGAGATCTGCGGCGAGACCGAGGACGGCCGTCGTGTGATCGCCAACCCGGCCCTGCCGTACGGCGGTTTCGCCGAGTACGCCGTCGCCGACGAGGCCGCTCTGCTGTCCGCGCCGGAGTCGCTGGACGACGCCGAGGCCGCCGCGCTGCACATCGGCTACCAGACGGGCTGGTTCGGTCTGCACCGCAGGGCGCGCCTGGAGGCCGGCGAGACGCTGCTCGTCCACGCGGCCGCCGGAGGGGTCGGCAGCGCCGCCGTGCAGCTCGGGAAGGCGGCGGGCGCGACCGTCATCGGCGTCGTGGGCGGCGCCGAGAAGGCCGCCGTGGCCCGGGAGCTGGGCTGCGACGTGGTGATCGACCGGCGGGCCGAGGACGTCGTCGGGGCCGTGAAGGCGGCCACCGGCGGCCGGGGCGCCGACGTGATCTACGACCCCGTGGGCGGCGAGGCCTACACCCAGTCCACGAAGGTCGTCGCCTTCGAGGGCCGGATCGTGGTCGTCGGCTTCGCGAGCGGGACCATCCCGAGCCCCGGGCTGAACCACGCCCTCGTCAAGAACTACTCGATCCTCGGCCTGCACTGGGGCCTGTACAACACCAAGAACCCGAAGCTGGTCCAGCACTGCCACGAGCAGCTCACCGACCTGGCCGCCCGGGGCGCGATCCGGCCGCTGGTGAGTGAGCGCGTCCCGCTCGACGGGGCCGCGGCCGCCGTGCAGCGGGTCGGCGACGGCGTCACCACCGGCCGGGTCGCCGTCGTACCGCAGAACGGAGCCGCCGCATGACCGACGCAGCCGAACTGAAGCGCCGCACAGCGGAGTTGCTGGCCGCGCACCCGCCCGCCGACACCGATCCGACGGACTTCCTCAAGGCCCGCTTCGACGCGGGACTCGCCTGGGTCCACTACCCCGAGGGCCTCGGCGGACTGGGCGCGCCCCGCTCCCTGCAGGCCGTCGTGGACGCCGAACTGGCGGCCGTCGGCGCCCCCGACAACGACCCGCGGCGCCTCGGCATCGGCCTCGGCATGGCCGCGCCGACGATCCTGAAGTACGGCACCGAGGAGCAGAAGCGGCGGTTCCTGCGGCCCCTGTGGGTGGGCGAGGAGGTCTGGTGCCAGCTGTTCAGCGAGCCCGGCGCCGGCTCCGACCTGGCCGCGCTCGGCACCCGAGCCGTCCGCGAGGACGGGGGCGGCTGGGTCGTGAACGGCCAGAAGGTGTGGACGTCCAGCGCCCATGTCGCCCGCTGGGCCATCCTCATCGCCCGCACCGACCCGGACGTGCCCAAGCACGCGGGCATCACCTACTTCCTCTGCGACATGACGGACCCGGGCGTCGAGGTCCGGCCGCTGCGCCAGATCACCGGCGAGGCCGAGTTCAACGAGGTGTTCCTCACCGACGTCCGCATCCCCGACTCCCGCCGCCTCGGTGACGTCGGTGACGGCTGGCGGGTGGCGCAGACCACGCTGAACAACGAACGCGTCGCCATCGGCGGGATGCGGCTGCCCCGCGAGGGCGGCATGATCGGCCCGGTCTCGAAGACCTGGCGCGAGCGGCCCGAGCTGCGCACCCACGACCTGCACCAGCGACTGCTGAAGCTCTGGGTCGAGGCCGAGGCCGCGCGCCTCGCCGGCGAACGCCTGCGCCAGCAGCTCGTCGCCGGCCAGCCCGGTTACGAGGGCTCCGGCATGAAGCTCGCGTTCGCCCGGCTCAATCAGGAGATCAGCGGCCTGGAGGTCGAACTCCTCGGCGCGGAGGGCCTGTTGTACGACGACTGGACGATGCGCCGCCCGGAGCTGGTGGACTTCACCGGCCGGGACGCCGGATACCGCTACCTCCGCTCCAAGGGCAACAGCATCGAGGGCGGGACCAGCGAGGTCCTGCTGAACATCGTCGCCGAGCGCGTCCTGGGCCTTCCGTCCGAGCCGCGCACCGACAAGGACGTCGCCTGGAAGGACCTGGCCCGATGAGCGCACAGCCCGATCTTCTCTACTCCGAGGAGGAGGAGGCGCTGCGCGCCGCCGTCCGCGACCTGCTCGCCGACCACTGCGACGCGCCCGGGGTCATCGCGCGTACGGAGTCGGACGCGCCGCACGACCTCGCGGCCTGGAAGGCGCTCTCCGACGGCATGGGCCTCGCCGGCCTGCTGGTGCCCGAGGCGCTGGGCGGCCAGGGCGCCACCCATCGCGAAGTCGCCGTGGTGCTGGAGGAGCTGGGGCGTGCCGTCGCCCCGGTGCCGTACCTGACCAGCGCCGTCGTCGCCACCGAGGCGCTGCTGGCCGTCGGGGACGAGGAACTGCTCGGCCGGCTGGCGTCCGGGCGGACGATCGGCGCGCTGGCGGTCGGGCTGCACGCCGCGCCGGGGGCCACCGTCCGGGCCGTACACGTCGAAGGAGGCCTCCTCCGGGGCGAGTTGTCCGGGATCGCGGACGCGGCCGTCGCCGACGTGCTGCTGGTGCCCGCGGACGACGGCGGCCTGTACGCGGTGGACGCGGCCGCCGTGACCGTCACCCCGCAGGTGTCCCTCGACCTCACCCGTCCGCTCGCCGCGCTCGCCTTCGCCGACGCTCCCGGACGCCGTCTCGGCGACGCCGAACCCGCCGTGCGCCGTGCTCTGCGGGCCGGGGCCGGACTGCTCGCCTCGGAGCAACTCGGGCTCACCGACTGGGCGTTGACCGAGACCGTGCGCTACCTCAAGGAGCGCAAGCAGTTCAACCGGCCCGTCGGCGGCTTCCAGGCGCTCAAGCACCGGCTGGCCCAGCTCTGGCTGGAGGTCGTCAACCTCCGGGCCGTCGCCCGGGGCGCGGCCGACGCGCTGGCGGGCGGTGCGGACGTCGACATCGCGGTGGCCGTCGCCCAGGCCTACGCGGCCGGGGTCGCCGTGCACGCCGCCGAGGAGGCGCTCCAGCTGCACGCGGGCATCGGCATGACGTGGGAGCACCCGATCCACCTGTACCTCAAGCGGGCCAAGGCCGACTCGATCGCCTACGGCAGCGCGGGCGCCCACCGGGCCGCCGTGGCCGAGCTCGTCGATCTGCGCGCCCCCTGACCGTCAGCCGATGAAGCCCGCCCCACCTGGGGCGGGCTTTTTCGTGCCGTTGGCCGGAAGGAGTGAACAAGCGACGGCGGTCCGGCCAACTCCTGGCATGTACAGGTTCGTTGCCGCGCGGGCAGCCTCATACTCCCTGTGGTCCCGACCCGCCCCACAGGGAGGAACGACATGTCCCTCGTCACCCGCCGCAGAGTTCTCACCGGCCTCGGCGCCACCGTCGCCGCGGTGCTCGCCCCACCCGCCGGCAGCGCTTTCGCCGATGGCCGAAAGCACGGCCCCCGCCCGCTGCGGCGCGCCCACGCCCACAACGACTACGAGCATCCCCGCCCCCTCCTCGACGCCCTCGACCATCGCTTCGGCAGCGTCGAGGCCGACATCTTCCTCGTCGACGGCGAACTCCTCATCGCCCACTCGGCGGACCAGCTCGACCCCACCCGCACCCTGGAGTCGCTCTACCTCGCCCCGCTCGCCGCCCGGGTGAAGGCCAACCACGGTTCCGTGTACCGGGGGTACCGGCAGCCCCTGCAGCTGCTCATCGACATCAAGACCGAGGGTTCCTCGACGTATCTCGAACTCGACCGTCAACTCAAGCGCCACAAGGGTCTGTTCACCACCTACGCGCACGGCCGTGTCCACTCCGGACCGGTGACCGCCGTCATCTCCGGCGACCGCGCGGCCCGTACGCCCATGGAGGCCCAGAGCGTCCGCCGGGCCTTCTACGACGGCCGACTGACCGACCTCGGCACCTCCGCGTCCTCGTTCGCCTCGCTGATCAGCGACAACTGGACGCTCAACTTCACCTGGCTCGGCGTCGGCGCCTTCCCCGAGGCGGAACGGCAGAAGCTGCGGAGCATCGTCGGCGCGGCCCACGCGCGCGGCCAGCAGGTGCGGTTCTGGGCCACGCCCGATCTCGCGGGCCCCGCCCGGGACGCGCTGTGGGCCGAACTCCTCGCCGCCGACGTCGACTACCTCAACACGGACGACCTGGCGGGCCTGGAGGCATTCCTCGACGCCCACCGGACGGCGTAGCGCACCCGTCTGACACCACTCGTTCGGCGGACAGGTCAGCCGCACGGATGAACCCTCCGTTACGCCACACTTGCGGCCGAATGCCGTGAAAACGGACGTATCGGAGGAGGTTGACGGTGGCCATTTCGATTTCCGCGGTGCTGTTGCTGCTGGTCCTGGCGGTGATCTTCACGCGCAACGGCGGGCTGAAGATCTCCCACGCGCTGGTCTGCCTGTTGCTCGGGTTCCTTCTGGCCGGCACCGACCTGGCCCCCACCATCCACAGCGGCCTCACGGCGACGGCCGACATCGTCGGCGGCCTTCGACCGTGAGGCCGCTGCGGGGTCACCCATGACCTGGGCGACTACTTGGTGAAGACCCCGATGCCGTTCGCCACGGGGCGCTCGTACCCGTCGGACGGGTGGTTGCGGACCGTCACCTTGGCCGCGCCCGCGGGGCGGGCCACCAGGGTCGACGAGCCGCCGCCGTCCAGGCTGAAGCCCTCCGTCGCGCCGAGGCTCTTCAGGGCGGAGGCGACCTCGGCGATCGTCAGGCCCTTGCGGTACGCGGTGGCACCGTCCAGCGCGAACAGGTACACCCGCTTCCCGCCGTTGCCGATGCCCACGGCCGTACGCACCGCCGAGACCGACTTGTCCAGACCGGACAGCGGCTGGGAGCCCGACAGGACCGGGTAGCCGCCCACGGCGAAGCTGTACGCCGACCTCGACGCGGCCGTCAGCCCGTAGCGGACCGCCACCGCCTGGCCCCTGACGAGCGTCTTCAGGCGCGCCGCGCCCGCCTCCCGCCCGACGAGGACCGTGGTGCCGGTCGTGATGGCGCCGCTGCCGGGCGCGGTCGACGTCGACACCACCCGGCCCTTCCTGACGGTCACCTCGTAGGTGCTGGTGCTGCACGCCGCGGCCCGTTCAATGTCCGTGCCGCAGGTGGCCCGCTTGCGCGAGACGCTGCCCCAGTCCGAGGTGTACGCGCCGATGGAGTTCTCCGGCAGCGCGTACTGGTTGACGCCGCCCAGCGGCAGCCGCCGTCCGAGGACGCCGACCGTTCCGTTGAGGGACAGGCTGTCCACCCGGGCCTTGCCGTCGGTGCCGACACCGACCACGGCCTTGGTGTTCGTGCCCGGCGGCAGCGCGGGCCCGAACCGCTGCGCGTTCGGGACCGCGCCCTTGAGCGCTTTCCCGTTCACGACCGCCGGCCCCACGCTCGCCCCGGTCGCCGCGACGCCCGGGTGCTGCGTCTCGCTGATGTTGAAGAAATCGCCGTTGATGCCGGCGACGGCCTTCTGGCTGTTCGCCAGCGAGGAGACGGCCGCGCGGGACGCGACCGCCCCCGGGTACAACAGCCCGAGGCGCACATGGGTGTTGGTGAGATCGACGCTGAGCACATGCACATGCGTCGTCCCGGCGGCCCCCGCCAGGTCGTACTGCCGGTACGCCACGCCCGCCGCCACGGTGGTCCAGGTCGCGGCTTCGGCCGGGGCCGCCCCCGCGAGCGCTGCCCCGGTCACGGTGCCGAGCGCGACGAGCAGCGTCACCGGCTTTCTGCGCCCCCCGGACCGCTTCTGATGTCGTGTCACAGACCCCCCTGGGTAGTTCGGGCCGCAACTTTCTCATGACCTGCGGGAACTCCCGCCAGGGGGGTGGGCGGGAAATCCATGAGAACGGGTGATGAAAGGCACGATTCCGGGTGGCATTCACCGCCGTTCGGCCGCGCCGTCCCGCCTCTTGTGCTACGCGGCGAACGGGGTGAAGTGGGCCGGGGCGTGGTCGATCGGCAGGTCCGGACGCCAGGCGGTGAGGGACTGGGCGCTGCACACGAACAGGGACGGCGGCAGGTGGTCCAGGGAGTACCAGCGCCAGTCGCCGACGCTCTCCCCGGGCTGGTCGGCCGGCTCGCCCTCCCAGTCGGTGACGACGGCGCCGACGGTCATCCGCACGACACCCTCGACCCGGTCGAGCAGGGTGCCCAGCAGGCGTACCTTCGACGGGTCCGCCCGCAGCCCGGTCTCCTCGCGCAGCTCCCGCACGACCGTCTCCTGGAGCGACTCCCCGGGTTCGACCGTGCCCCCGGGCAGCTCCCAGGTGCCCCGCCGGTGACGGCCCAGGAGCAGTCCCCGCGGCCCGTGCAGGATGGCGCCGACGCCGACCGCCGCATGCGCGACGGGCGGGAGACCGGTGCGGGGGCGGGCGGTGACGCGCAGGGGGCGCCGGGCCCGGAAGACCCGGTAGGCGGCCCGGTTGGCGGGATCCGGCGACGTCACCGGCACCACGTCCTCCACAAGCAGCCCGTGTGCGGTGAGCAGGTCCTCCCACCGCTCGGTGGTGGGCACCCACATCCGGACCGTCGTCTCGCCGCCGCCCGCGAACCGCAGGGTCTCCGGCCGCGCCACCAGCTCCGCAGTGGGGCCCTCGCCACTGGAGTTGGTGTGCAGCACCGAGAAGCACAGCGTCCCACCGGGAGCGAGCGCGGTCGCCAGGGCGGGGAACAGCCGCCGCGGGTCGATGAACGGGACGGCGTTGACGGAGTAGATCACCTCGTACGGCCGCGCGGTGCGCAGGTGCTCGACGGCGTCGGCGTGCAGCAGACGCAGCCCGGGCAGCGAGCCGTACCGGTCACGGGCCCGCGCGATCTGGCCCGGCGCGAGATCGACCGCGTCGACGTTGGCCCCGTAGGCGCGGACGAGCCGGGCGGCGTGCCGGGCCGGGCCGCAGCCGAGGTCCAGGACGCGCCGGCCCGCCAGCTCCCCGAGGAACGCCTCGTCCGGACCCGCGTCCGGGAACCCCCAGTCGATCCGCTCCGCCTCCGCCAGGACCGTGCCGCGCCCCAGGTGGTGGGTGGCGTAGGCCTGCCAGGCGTCGGCGTTGACGGACTCCGGGCCGTCGGGGGCGACGGGACGGGGCATGGGCGGTCCTCCACGGGCGAAGCGGTCGGTGTGCGTCGGGCCAGTCGATTCTTACCGGCCCCGGCACCTGGCAACCGGCCTCAGCGCACGGAGCGTCGCGGGACCGGGTGCTTGCTCAGGATGGACACCCGGTTGAAGGCGTTGATGGTGACCGCCACCCAGATCACCGCCGAGATCTGGTCCTCGGTGAGAACCTCCAGGGCGTCGGCGTACGCGGTCTCCTGCGCGGCGGCGTCGGACGGCACGGTGGTCGCCTCGGCCAGCGCCAGGGCGGCACGCTCCAGGGGGCTGAAGAGATCGGTGTCCCGCCAGGCCGCGAGGACGCCCAGCCGCCGGGTGTCCTCGCCCGCGCGCAGGGCGGCCCTGGTGTGCAGGTCGAGGCAGAACGCGCAGCCGTTGAGCTGCGAGACGCGCAGATCGATCAGTTCCACGACGGTGCGCTCCAGGCCGGCGTCGGCGGCGGTCGCCCGCACGGCCTCGGACGTCTGGACCAGTGCGTGGTAGGCCTGGGGGCTCTGCTTGTCTATGAAGATCCGTCGAGTCATAGTTGAATATCAAACCATTCATGGTCGGACCGCAGGAACGAGAGGTGCCCACGGTGAGCAAGGTCGAGGTACTCACCCCGCGAGACGTCCCGCTGGGCGGCCCCCGGGCGATGACCGTACGACGGACGCTGCCGCAGCGTACGCGCAGCCTCATCGGCGCCTGGTGCTTCGCCGACAGCTACGGCCCCGACGACGTCGCCGACACCGGCGGCATGGACGTGGCCCCGCATCCGCACATCGGTCTTCAGACGGTGAGCTGGCTGTTCACCGGCGAGATAGAGCACCGCGACAGCCTGGGCAGCCACGCCTTCGTGCGTCCCGGCGAGCTCAACCTGATGACCGGCGGACACGGCATCGCCCACTCGGAGGTCTCCACCCCGCGCACCACGGTCCTGCACGGCGTCCAGCTCTGGGTCGCCCTCCCGGACGAACACCGCGACGCCCCGCGGGACTTCCAGCACCACGCCCCCGCCCCGGTCGGCGTGCCCGGCGCCGAGATCAGGGTCTTCCTGGGCTCCCTGGCCGGCTCCACCTCCCCGGTCCGCACGTTCACCCCGCTCCTCGGCGCCGAACTGGTCCTCGAGCCGGGCGCGGAACTCACCCTCGCCGTCGACCCCGCCTTCGAACACGGCCTGCTCGTCGACACCGGCGAGGTCCGCTTCGCCGACACCGCGCTGCGGCCCGCGGAACTCGGCTGCCTGGACCCCGGCCGCACCCACCTCACCCTGACCAACGACTCGACCGCCCCGGCCCGCACGATCCTCCTCGGCGGTCCGCCGTTCGAGGAGGAGATCGTCATGTGGTGGAACTTCATCGGCCGTTCGCACGAGGACATCGTCCGGGCCCGGCAGGACTGGACGGACGGACCGGCCGGGGGCCGGTTCGGGGAGGTGGAAGGGTACGGCGGCGCTCCGCTGCCGGCGCCGGAGCTGCCGTCGGTGCCGTTGAAGGCGCGCCGCAGGGTGAGGTGACCTGGCCGCAGGGCGGTGAGGTGACCCGGCTGCCGCACGTCCGGCGAAGAGGCGCGGCTCGGGGGCGGATCCCCGCGCGCCCTTCCGCGGGCCACCGCCGCCCCGGCGTCGGGACCACCCCCGGACACGGTCAGGGGCGTCAGCCTTCGGCGGGGAGCGCGGGCGTGGGCGTCGCGGTCAGCGCGGCCAGTTCCTCCGAGGTGCGCGGGCCCGCGGCGGTGTCGGTCAACAGCCCCTGGGCGCGCAGCAGTCGGGCGGCGGCGATGCCCCAGGGCAGTCGCAGGCCCGCCTGCCGGAGGAGGTCCGTGCGCGCGAGCGTCGCGGCGGCGGGCCCGGTGCGCGCGCCGGACGGGGTGAGCAGGGTCGCGTCGTCGGCCCAGCGCAGGGCCAGGTCGACGTCGTGGGTGGCCATGACCACGGTCGTGCCGGACTCGCGCAGCCGGCCGAGGACCGCGAGCAGCCGTTCCTGGCCGTCGGGGTCGAGCCCGGCGGTCGGCTCGTCGAGGATCAGCACCCGGGGCCGCATCGCGACGGCGCCGGCGATCGCGGTGCGCTTGCGCTGCCCGTAGGAGAGCAGATGGGTGGGCCGGTCGGCGAGGGCGGTGATGTCCAGGGCGGCGAGCGCCTCCTCGATCCGGGCCCGCACCTCGGTGTCGGACAGGCCGAGGTTCAGCGGTCCGAACGACACGTCCTGGGCGACGGACGCGGCGAACAGCTGGTCGTCCGGGTCCTGGACGACCAACTGCACGGTCGTACGCAGCCGGGTCAGCCCCTTGCGGTCGTACGTCACCGGGCGGCCCTCGACCCTCAACTCGCCGTCGCCCGGCCGCAGTCCACCGCTCAGCAGCCGCATCAGCGTGGTCTTGCCGCTGCCGTTGCGGCCCAGCAGGGCGAGCGCGCGCCCCGCGTGGACCTCGAAGTCCAGGCCGCTGAGCACGGCCGGGCCGTCCTCGTAGGCGAAGGAGGCACCCCGCAGGGCCACCAGTGCGGGCTCGCTCAAGGCAGCGGCCTTTCCAGTACGGATTGCAGGACGAAGGTGAGGGCGGCCAGGGCCGCGAAGAGGACCGCGCTGGCGGCCGTGAAGCGGACGGAGACCCGGGCCTCGGGCACCTGGACGCGCAGGGTGCCGTCGTAGCCGCGCCCGGCGAGTCCGTCCTGGAGCCGCGCCGCCCGGTCGAAGGTGCGGACGAACGCGGTGGCGCCGAGCCCGGCCAGCGAACGCCACTCCGCGGCCCGGGAGGTGTGCCCGAGCCGGGCCGCCTGGGCTTCCCGGATCCGGCGCACGGAGTCGAGCAGCAGGAAGCTCATGCGATACGTCACCAGCGCGACGTCCACGACGGGCGCGGGCACCCCGGCCCTGACCAGGCGGGGCAGCAGGTCGGACATCGGGGTGGTGAACGCGAGGAGGAGGACGCCGAGGGAGGCCGCCGAGGTGCGCAGCAGCAGCTCCCCGGCGCGCACCGGGCCGTCGTCGGCGAGAGCGACGAACCGGTCCGGGGCGCCGACCTGGACGAGCAGGGTGAGTGCGCCCGTGACGCAGAAGCCCAGCGGTACCCGGTAGGCGCGCCACAGCCGCCGGCGCGGCACACCCGCGGGCCCGAGCAGGATGACGAGCGCCGTCACCAGGACCAGGGCCGCACCGGGCCAGGGCGGCAGGGAGATGGCGAGCACGGTGAGGCCCAGTCCGAGCACGGCCTTGTCCACGGGGTGGCGGTGGCGCCAGCGGCTGCTGTGCGCCGCCGCGTCGATCGGCAGCACGCGGGCTCAGGTCCGTTCGGGAGCGGACGCGTCGGAGGCGCTCTCGGACCTCTGAGCGCTCTCGGACACCTTGGCGTCGGCGTCCCCCTTGGCTTCCCCCGTGGCGTCCCGCTGGGCCAGGGCCCGGAGTTCGCCCTGCCGCCGCCCCCGGTGCAGACCGAAGTAGTAGGCGAGGACCCCCGCGCCGAGGGCCGCCTGGAGGGCGAAGAGGGCTGACTCGATCTCGCCGGACGGCGGTTCGTACAGGGGTGAGAACCAGGGTTCGTAGTCCGGCCGGATCTCGGTGATCGTCGTCTCCGCCTCCGTGTCGGCGCCCGTGAACGGCTCCTCCTTGTGGTCGCCGAGCCCGAGGGCCAGCGGCAGGACGGCCAGCGCGGCCACCACGAACAGCAGCAGGGCGTTGATCTTCGCGTTACGGCTCACCGGGCCACCGCCCCGGCACCGGTCCCGGCGTCGGTATCGGCGTCGCCTTCGGTCCCGGCGTCGGCATCGGCTTTGGTCCGGCCGGTCGGCACGAGCACGCCCAGCCTGGTCAGTTCACCCTTGCTGGACTGGGTCAGCAGCCGCATCACGAACACCGTGAGGAGCCCCTCGCTGACCGCGAGCGGGATCTGGGTGACGGCGAAGATGGAGCCGAACTTGCCGAGCGCGCCCGGGAATCCGCTGCTGGGGTCCGGGAAGGCGAGCGCCAGCTGCACGCTGGTGACGCAGTAGGTGGACAGGTCGGCCACGAACGCGCCGAAGAACACCGTGACCATCAGCGGCACGTCGAACCGCCGCAGCAGCCGGTAGACCGCGTAACCGGCCCAGGGCCCGACGACGGCCATGGAGAAGACGTTGGCGCCGAGCGTGGTCAGGCCGCCGTGGGCGAGCAACAGGGCCTGGAAGAGCAGGGTGATGGTGCCCAGCACCGCCATGATCGGCGGCCGGAACAGGATGGCGCCGAGCCCCGTGCCGGTGGGGTGCGAGCAACTCCCGGTCACCGACGGCAGTTTCAGCGCGGACAGGACGAACGTGAAGGCTCCGGAGGCGCCGAGGAGCAGGGTGCTCTCGGGATTCTCCTTGACCTCACGGGTGAGTGACCGTACTCCGTGGACGACGAATGGCGCGGATGCGACGCCCCAGGCGATCGCATGCGCCGGAGGCAGAAAACCCTCGGCTATGTGCATGGCTGAGCAGACCCTCTCCAGCACCTCGTGGATGGTTGACGTGCCTTGGCCGGTCTCCTGGCTCACGGGTACCACCGCCCGTGCTCCGCCTTCCCGGGTCCCAAGGACCCAGTGGCTGCCCGCGAGGGCCGGAGCCGGACTTCCCGATCACAGTGGCGAGGGCCGCACCGGCATCACACCGGATTTCCCGTTCACCGAGGCGTGGTGACAGTAGTGCCCGCACAGAGGCTCTGACAAGCGGAGATGCGAGGCGCGAGGACGGCGGACGACGTCGCCCCCGGCGCACGCCGCCGTCCGAGGGCCCGACGAAATGCCGTGACCGTACGGTCGGCGTAGGGCCCGCCGACAGGGCACCGTCGGTCAGGCCGACCTGATCCGAACGACAGGCCCTGGGCGGCCCCGCAGCCCGCCGGACGCACCCAAGGGCACTCCGCCGCCGTACCGTTCGGTGGGAACATGTGTCCGACCATGCTTCATCCGAACGGGGAGACCATGACCGGCCCGCACGCGCCCGAGCCGTTCCTCGACGGATTCGACCGGATCCTGGCGGACGCCGCGACCACGGGCCGCAGGCTGACCCGCGACGAGATCGAGTCCCGCCGGGCGCTCGGCGCACGGGCGGCCGAGGCCGGACGCGGCTGGCGCGGTCTGGTCCGCGCGCATCTCGCGGCCGGCCGGGAGAGCCGTCCACGGGACGCCGATCCCGACAGCGTCCTCGCCGTCGTCGAACAGGCCGTGGACGCCTTCGCCGACGGCTACGAGCGCGCACAGCGGCTGGTGATCCGCGAAGAGGAGGCGGCCCGCCGCGAGTTCATCGACGACCTGCTCCACGGGCGCGGGCCCGCCGGCCAACTCGCCGCCCGTTCCGAACGGTTCGGCCTACGGCTGTCCCGCGCCCACGCGGTCGCGGTGGCCGAGGGCCCGGAGAGGTACGACGAGACCGACCCCGTTCCCCGGCAGGTGGCGGACGAGCTGTACGGCCGCTTCGAGAACCGCCGCATCCTGTTCACCACCAAGGACGGCCGGATGGTGTGCATCGCCCCCGCCGACCAGGACGAGGTCCTCATCCACTTCGCCCAGCAGGCCCGCGCCGCCGCGGGCCGGGCCCAGGTCGCCATCGGCCGGCCCAGGCCGGGCCCGGTCGGTATCGGGCACAGCTACGAAGAGGCCCTCAACACCCTGGACGTGGCCCAGCGCATGGGCCTCGACGAGCCGCTGCTGCGCGCCTTGGACCTGCTGGTCTTCCCCGTCCTGGCCCGGGACCGGCAGGCACTGGTGGACCTGGTGCAGAGCGCTCTGGGACCGCTGGAACGGGCGCGCGGCGGGGCACAGCCCCTGCTCGACACCCTCACCGCGTACTTCGACACCGGCTGTGTGGCCGCCGCGACGGCCCGGCGGCTCTCGCTCAGCGTGCGGGCGCTCACCTACCGCCTGGCCCGCATCCACACGCTGACCGGCACCGATCCCACCGACCCCGCCCACCGCTACACCTTGCAGACCGCGGTCATCGGCGCCCGACTGCTCGACTGGCCGACCAGACCCCTGAACCCGGCCGAGGTCTCCTCATAGGGGTACACGCTGCGCTCGACGGCCGGGTGGGAGAATACGTGCCCAGGTCCACGCTGCCGTGGCGGCCGGGCGTTTCGGGGGCATGCAGGACCGGAAGGAAGCGTGCGGCATGATCGAGTGGGTGTCCCTCCGGGCCGGCGCCCGGCCCGTGCCCCAGCCCGTCTCCACCCCGGTGGTGTGGGCCACGGCCTTCGGCGGCGCGCTCGTCCTGGTGGCCGTGCACAACATGCTGGTGGGCTCGGACCGCCCCGGGTTCGCGCTGGCCGCCCTGTCTCTCCTGGCGGCCCTGTTGGGACTGTGCGCCCGCTTCACCGCGGCCCCGGGTACGGCCGTTCTGTGCTGGCTGACCCTCAACGGATTCGCCGTCCCGCCCGCGGGCACGCTCACCTGGGCCGGCCACCGTGACACCTTCTGGCTCACCTGCCTGTGCGCCGCGACGCTCGTCGGCACCGTGCTCGCCCGGATCGTCCAGGCCCGCGCCGCCTACCGCCGGATCGCGGCAGAGGTGGCCACGCCGACGACCGACCCGGACGGTGGACCCCTCGGCGCCTGACCGCCCCCGGGACCGGGCGCGGCTCAGGTGACGTTGCGGATGTCGCCGCCGTCCACGCGCAGTGCGGCGCCGTTGGTGGCGGTGGAGAGCGGCGAGGCCAGGTAGGCGATGAGGTTCGCCACCTCCTGCGATTCGGCGAAGCGGCCGAGCAGCAGGTTGGGGTGGTTGCTCTGGAGGTGCTCGCCCTCGAGCTCCTCCAGCGTCGCGTCCGGCCGCTGCTCCTGGAGCATGGCGAAGTACCGTTCCGTCAGCTCGGAGTGGGTGGGGCCGGGCAGCACCGAGTTCACCGTGACGCCGGAGGCCGGGTAGGACTCGGCGAGACCGCGGGCCATGCCGAGCTGGGCGATCTTGGTGGCGCCGTAGTGCACCATCCCCGGCGGGACGTTGAGCGCGGACTCGCTCGACACGAAGACGATGCGGCCCCAGCCGCGGTCGGCCATCCCCGTGACGTAGTGGCGCGACAGCCGCACACCGCTCATCACATTGAGGTCCCACAGCCGCTGCCAGCTCTCGTCGGACAGCTCGGCGAAGGGGCTGAGTTCGGCGGTGCCGGCGTTGTTGACGAGGATGTCGGTGTCCGGCAGCGTCTCGATGATCTCCCGCACGCCCTCCGCCGTGGCCACGTCACCGGGCGCGGCCCGCAGGTCGGCGTCGGGCACGGACTTGCGGATCTCCGCGATGGCGGTCTGCACGCGTTCCTCGGTGCGGCCGTTCACGTAGACCTGGGCGCCGGCGGTGGCCAACTGCTGCGCGGTGGCCTTGCCTATACCGGCGGTGGACCCGGTGACGAGCGCGGTACGGGTGGAGAGGTCGAGGGTCAGCATGAAGCGGCTCCTAGTTCGAGGATGCGTGGCCGCCGGACGCGTCTTCCCGGACGAAGAGCGTCGTTTCGGCTCTCCACGCGACTCTTCAGGACGCCACCACAGAACTTCTTGACCGCCACTTGAACGAGAGAGGTCGTGACACCGGACGATTCATGTGCTGTCCCGGGGCCTCGCCGCCCGGGACACACCACTGCCCGGTCACCGCCCGGGGGACGGGCGCTGACCGGGCAGTGCGGTTCACACCGTTTCGCCGGCCGACACGGGCTGCGTGTCGCGCGGCGCGGTCTGCGGGGACCGCTGCTTCCTGCCGCGGCTCCAGCGCTTCATCACCGGGTTCTCCACGAGGGTGTACAGCAGCCAGGCGGCCAGCACGTTCACGGCGAGGAGCAGGATCAGCATGCCCAGCGCCGGGACGGTGTCGTAGGTACGGCTGCCCAGTACCTCGGGCCGGCCGTAGAAGACCACCAGACCCTGGAGGAGATAGAAGGCGAAGGAGATGTTGCCCAGCAGCACCATGGGCCTGCTGGTGAGCCAGCCGCCGTCGCCCCGCAGATCCGAGGTGGCCGCGGCGCAGAGGATCATGCCGATCGGGACGACCGTGGTGAGGCTGAAGTTGTACGGGTCGGGGGCGGTGAGCGCGGCCCAGTAGCCCACGGCGAAGGCGGCGGCCGAGGGCAGCAGGCCGATGCGCGGCCACAGACCGGCGGCGACGATACGGGCCAGGAGCATGCCGAGCACGAACTCGAACAGGCGCGGCGGCGGGAACGCGTAGCCGAACCACTCCTGGTTGGCCGTCAGATCCCCGAAGGGGCTCTTGGCGCCACCGGCCATGAACTGCTTCGTCACGACCGCCATGGCCGCCACGCCGACGACCATGCCGGCGGCCCACAGCCACAGCCTGCGCTCCTCGATCCGGCGTACCACGACGATGAACAGAGGGAACAGCGCGTAGAAGAGCACCTCTGAACACAGCGACCAGGAAGGGAAGTTGACGCTCATCGCGGTGTCGGGCCGGTTGCTGAACGCGTGCACCAGGGAGAGGTTCGCCAGCCACGCGTGCAGCGGGGTGGCCGACGCCCACAGCCAGATGGCCAGGGCGAAGGTCACGAGGTGGTTGGGGTAGATCTTGAGGGCACGGCGCCGCCAGAACGCCGTGGGCCGGTCCCCGGGCGTCGCCGACCACGTCAGGACGAAGCCGCTGAGCACGAAGAAGAAGGACACCCCGATGCGTCCGGCGGGCAGGAAGAAGTCGGCCACCGGCTGCGCGATGTCGGGATCGGCGAAGAAGCTGATCGGCAGGGTCGGCCGCAGGGGTCCGGCGAGGTACGAGGTGTGGTAGAGGAAGACGAGCAGGGCCGCCACGAATCTGAGGCCGGTGAGCGAGGGGAGCGGGGCCCGGCGCTGCGGTGGACCGCTCGGGGTCGATGCGGCGGTTCGGTCTGACATGTGCGCACTGCCTTTCGAACGGGGACGCGGTCGGGCTGGGGGTGGTCAGCGCGCGGTGAACTCGCGGATGGGGCTGGCGACGCAGTCGGTCATGTCGGTGCTGATCCCGGCGTGGACGTCGATCCAGAACGTGCGCCCAGTAGCCACGTCGCTGTACTCCGGCGAGCCCACACGCAGGTTATTCAGGAGCCCTTGGAAGGTGCTCGTGGCGGCCTCGAGAGTCCCGCCGCGGGCACTGCTCCTCACCGCCTGCGTCCGGGCCTCCTCACCGCCTCCGCGCGGGCCTCCGTACCGGCATCCCTGGGCCGGACGTCCACACGGCGCAGGTGTCCCCGCGACGGAAGTGATCCGGAACATAGGTGTTCTGGGACATATGAGCTCAACGCGCGCTATGGGTAGCTTGGGACGCTTCCCCCTGTGTTTCGGCGCCGTGGTGTGTGCGGTGTCGCGCAGCGGGGCGGATCACCGACCGATCGTCCGTCCAGGAGTCCCATGCGTCCTCGAACAGCCTCCGTGCCGTCCCTCGCCCTGGCGGGCGGTGCGCTGACCGTCGGCGTCGGCGCGCTGTACCTGGCCGGGCTGCTGATCACGGGCGGGCAGATCGAGGCGGGCACGACGGTGCGGGGCGTGGACATCGGCGGCCTCAGCCGTGCGGAGGCCGTCCGCAAGCTGGACGAGCACCTGACGGCGGCCGGCTCGCGGGAGCTGACCGTACGGGTCGGGGCCCGCAGCGGGACCGTCGACCCGCGCCAGGCGGGACTCACCTTCGACGCCGAGCGCACGGTCGACCGGGCGGCCCGCGTCGGCTCCGACCCGGTCGCCATGGTCGGCGGGCTCTTCGGCTCGGGGAGTGCCCAGGAGCCGGTCGTGCACCTCGACGAGAACAAGGCCCGCACCGCTCTGGGGACCCTGGCGAAGACCCTCGACCAGAAGGTCCGCGAGGGCGCCGTCGGCTTCGCCGACGGCCGGGTCCAGCAGGTCGCCCCGCAGACCGGCTACGCACTGGACGTGAACGCCGCCGTCGGCGCCCTGAAGACCTCCTTCCTGCGCGGGGCGGCGGACGCGGTCACGGTCCTGCCCGCCCGCGAGACCCGGCCGAAGGTCACGGCGCAGGAGGTGGGGCGGGCGGTGCGCGAGTTCGCGCGGCCGGCCATGTCGGCGCCCGTCACCCTCACCACCGGCGGCAAGCGGCTCACCATCGGGCAGAAGGTGCTGGGCGAGCATCTGACGATGCGGCCGGACGACGCCGGCCGGCTGGTACCGAGACTGGACGACAAGGGCCTGCGCGCGGCCCCCTCGGTGGCCCGCCCCCTGGCCGGCGTCACCACCACCGCCGCGAACGCCGCCCTGCGGCTGGACGGCGACCGGGTCGTGGTGGCCCACGACGCCCGGACCGGCGTCCAGATCACCGACAAGGCGCTCGGCAAGGCCGTGCTGCCGTTGCTCACCCGGTCCGGCGGAGCGGCCCGTACCGGGGAGGTGGCCGCGCGGCGGACCCAGCCGCAGGTCACCCGTGACAGCGCGGCGCGGCTGGGGCTGACGGAGAAGCTGTCCTCCTTCACCGTCCACTTCGAACCGGCCGCGTACCGCACGAAGAACATCGGACGGGCCGCACGGCTCATCAACGGTTCCGTCGTGCTGCCCGGCCGGACCTGGAGTTTCAACCGGACCGTGGGTCAGCGCACCGAGGCCAACGGCTTCGGCGAGGGCATCATGATCCTCGACGGCGAGTTCACCAAGGCGCCCGGCGGCGGTGTCTCCACCGTGGCCACGACCATGTTCAACGCGATGTTCTTCGCCGGCGTCAAGCCCGTGGAGTACGGCGCCCACTCCTTCTACATCGAGCGCTACCCGGAGGGCCGGGAGGCGACGGTCGCCTGGGGCAGCCTCGACCTGAAGTTCGCCAACGACTCCGGTCACGCCCTCTACATCCAGGCCGAGGCCACCGACACCTCGGTGACCGTCACCTTCCTCGGCACCAGGAAGTACGACGAGATCAAGTCGGTCACCGGGCCCCGCACCCACGTGCGACAGCCGGAGCGGAAGGTGAGCACGGACGAGAAGTGCGTGCCCCAGACCCCGCTCGAGGGCTTCGACGTCACCGTCGACCGGGTCTTCTCCGACGACGGCAGGGAAGTGCGGCGGGAGCCGTTCCGCACCCACTACACCCTACGGGACGAGATCACCTGCGCGGCCGCCGCCGAAGACCCGCGGTAGGTCCGGCGGTCGCCGGGAACACGGGTGACCTTCGGCACATCGGAGGTCTGTGCCCGCGTCGGTGGTTTCCTCCTACACCTGTCGCTCCGCTGTTGCTCATCGCGCATCGTTCCCGCAGGGCGGGCACGTGTCACCCGACCCCTGACGCCATGTCACATCGCCGTCATCTCGCCGTCGCGGGGCAGGAGTAGGGCGGAACTGTTCCCTCCGGGGGATGCGCCGCGGTTGCCGCGAAGTGCTCGCGTCCGCCACCGCAGCCTCTAGTCTGCTGCCAGACCCCCCACAGGGCCTTCCCCCGCGGCGTGGGCGGGACTCCCGCCCGTACCACCGAGAACAGGCGGCCGAGGGCATGAAACCACTGCGCCCAGAGGATCCCGAGCAGCTAGGGCCGTACCGTCCGGTGGCCCGGCTCGGCGCGGGCGGCATGGGCCGGGTCTATCTGGCCACGTCGTCGGCCGGCCGGCCCGTCGCGGTCAAGGTCATCCGTCCCGAGATGGCCGAGGACAAGAACTTCCGCATCCGCTTCCGGCGCGAGGTGGCGGCCGCGGCGGCGGTCGGCGGCGTGTACACGGCATCCGTGGTGGACGCCGCGCCGGACGACGAGACGCCATGGCTCGCCACCGCCTACGTACCCGGCCCCACCCTCGCCGAGGCGGTCGCCGCACACGGGCCGCTGCCGGTGGAGACGGTGCTCGCGCTGGGCGCGGGCGTCGCCGAGGCGCTGATCGCGGTGCACGCCGAGGGGCTGGTGCACCGCGACCTCAAGCCGTCCAACGTGCTGCTCGCCGCGGACGGTCCGCGCGTCATCGACTTCGGCATCGTCAGGGCCCGGGACGGTTACGAACTCACCGGCTCCGGGGCCCTGTTCGGCTCCCTCGACTACATGTGTCCCGAGCAGGCGACCGGCGATCCGGTGGGACCGGAGGGAGACGTCTTCTGCCTCGGCTCGGTGCTCGCGTTCGCCGCGTCCGGACACCCGCCGTTCGGTGGAGCCGCGGCGGCCGCCCTTCTCTACCAGGTGGTCCACGGTTCGGCCGACCTGTCCCTGGTGCCCGAACCGCTGGACAAGATCATCAGCCTCTGTCACGCCAAGGACCCGGGCCTTCGGATCAGCCCCGACCGGCTCTCCGCGGCCTGCGCGCCCGGCGGCGCCGAACAGGGGCTGACGGAGGGCTGGCTGCCCGCGCGCGTGGCCGCCATGGTCACCGAGCGCCGGACGGCGGCGAAGGACCTCGACCGCCTCGCGCGGACCCTGGCCCCCGCCCGACCCCCGGTCGCCCCGGTCGGCGCCCCCGCGCCCGCCCCCGAGACGCCCGTGTACGGCGGATGCGAGCCGGGCCGGTCCCCGGCGGAGAGACCGGCGTACGACACCGCCGACGCCGGAGCCGGCGCGGCAGACCCGGACAGCGCACGCGGAGCCGGCGGCGTGGGCGACCGCGCCGCGGGTGGAGACAGTGGAGCCGGGGATGCCGGTGGCGTGCGGCCCACCGCCGGGCCGCCGGGACGGCAGGCCCCGGACACCCCGGCGCAACCGGTGCCGGAACGTTCCGTCGCCCCCGCGCACCGCCGCGCCCCCGAACGCTTCGGCGTCGGCCGGCGCGCCCTCCTCGGCATGACCGCGGGCGCGGCCCTCGTCGGGGCCACGGCCCTCGTCACCCGAGGCAGGACCGGCGGGCAGCGGGCGCCCCGGCTCGGCCCGGCCCCCGAACCGGCCTGGGTCTACCGCGGCGGCCCGCTGCTCCAGACCCCGGCCGTCTTCCACGACGGCACGGCCCTGCTGAAGGCCCGCCCCGGCAACATGATCTGCCTCGACCTCGAGCACGGCGCCCGACCCAAGTGGGTGTACGAGGGCATCAGCCTCTCGCCCAGCCCCGTCCTGCTGGTCCACGGCGCCGCGGTCGCGCTCGGCACCGGGGCGACGCTGATCGGCGTCGACCCGGCCGACGGCGCCGAGCGGTTCACCCTCGACTTCGGCGAGGACTTCCGGTTCGACCAACTGCTCGGCGGCTACGACGGCTACGCCGTCTCGGTCCTCGGCGCCAAGCTGCAACGCCGGTCCGCGGAACAGGGCGTGGCGACCTCCACCAGCACGGTCTTCGGCGTCGACCTCGAGGCCCGCCGGGCCCTCGTCATACCGATCGACCCCGAGGACGTCGGCATCCCCCTCCAGCCCGTCGTCACCTCCGACTACTTCGTCTACGCCGACGGACTGCGCAACGTCTCGGTCCGCTACACCCGCGACGGCGGCAGCCTGCGCTGGCGGCACCCGGTCGGCTACGACCTCCGGCCGGGTCTCGCGGTACTCGGCCGGACCGTCTTCGCCATCGGCTCCGAGCTCATCGGCCTCGACCTCGACACCGGAAAGCTCCGCTGGAAGGCGAAGGCGGAACGCGGCATGTTCGCCTCCCTCGGGGCAGCCGGCGACACGGTCTACGCCACCGGAACCGACCCCTACGGCGTCCACGCCTTCGACGCGGCGAACGGCTCCCGGCGCTGGTTCTGCGAGACCCCCCGGATCAACGTCGACCACCCGATCGCGGTGGGGGCGCACGCCGTCCACGTTCCGGCCTTCGAGAACAAGAACGGCTTCTACGCGATAGACACCGCCTCGGGCCGCCTGCTGTGGAACTTCACCGACGGCCGCGAGACCGGCGTCAACGACTGGCAGCTCTCCTGCGACGGAGCCGGACACCTCGTGGCCCAGCACTTCGACCGGGCCTACGGACTGCCCGTCACCTGAGGACGGGCGGGCCGGCGGACGGGCGCTACGGCAGTCCCCAGGCCGCACCCGGTTCGCTCACGGCGACGGGCGCGATGACGAGGTCGGGCCGGGAGCCGGAATGGACCAGCACCTCGCGGCCCCGGGGCAGGTCGATGGAGAGCACGCCGTCGCCCAGGTCGTGGGTGCGGGCCCGGGTGCCGTCGTCCAGCAGCACGGTGAGGGCTCCGCCGAGGCCGTGCCGGAGCTTGAGCGGCTCGCCCGCCAGGCTTTTGATCCGGATGAACCGGGTCGTCCCCGCCTCGCGGACGGCGCTGACCAGGAAGGCGCCCTGGGTGCGGAAGTCGTGCAGCGTGACGTCCGCCCAGGCGGACGGGACGGCCGGGAAGACCCGGATCACACCGCCCCAGCTCTGGCAGAACAGGTCGTGCAGGGACTGCGAGGCGGACAGCGGCGTCTCGATGACCGGACCGGCCTCGGTGTAGTGCGTGTTGGCCTGGCACGGGTAGCGGGTGGTGGGGTCGAAGAACTTCCGCAGATAGGTGATCGCGGTGTCGCCGTCGCCGGTCGTCGCGTACATCGAGGCGGCCCCGGTGTAGCTGTAGCCCCGGTGGGCGCCGGTCAGCGCGTGCCAGTGGACGAGCGACTTCGCGATCAGCTCCCGGCTCTCCGGCTGGTCCCAGTTGACGAGGCACAGCGGATACACCATCAGCAGGTGCGAGTAGTGCCGGTGGGACTGCGCGTACGGGGTGTCGGCGCCGATCATGAAGCCGTTGGCGTCGACCGGGTACGGCGTGAGCCTGGCCAGTACCTCCCGCCAGCGCGGGGCCGACTCGTCGTCGATGCCGAGCAGTTCGGCGGAGTCGAGGAGGGTCCGGCAGCCCCAGCGGATCAGTGCGAGGTCGTAGTTGGTGTCCTGCGGGGGCACGACCGGGTACTCGGGGGAGAGGGTGCTCGGCAGGTGCAGCTTGCCGTCGCTGCCCGGGGTGAGGAAGTGCAGGTAGTAGTTGATCGCCCGGCGCAGCACCGGGAAGACCGTGTCGCGCAGCAGGGACTCGTCCATGGAGTGCCGGTAGGACAGCCACACGTTGTGCAGCGCCCAGGTGAGGTCGCCGGTCTCGGCGCCGCTTCCGGGCCGGCCGACCGCCCGGTCGGCGAACATGTCGGAGCTGCGGCCGACGCCGGAGCTGTCCACGCGGTAGGCGGCCGGCACGTTGGCGGCGAGCTGTTCCTGGTTCTGCCGCAGCGTCGTGGCGAGCGAGTCGAGTTCCGGGTGGTTGAAGCCATGGATGAGCCAGTACTCCAGCTGGACGTTGAGGTTCCACCACACCGCCGGCCAGGGGGTGGGCTCCAGCCAGGGCCCCGAGGTGGCCATGACGGGACCGCCGGCGCGGCTGGCGGAGGCGACCTTGTAGAGCTGGATCCAGTGGAAGCTCAGCAGCCGCTGGTCGGGGAAGGAGACGAAGCTCTTCGGGTAGAAGGCGTGCCACCAGTCCGTGTGCCGTCGTCTCAGCGTGCGGTACGAGGCCGCGCGCCGGAGGTTGCGCAGCGAGGCGGTCTCGGCGGCGGTGGTGGAGGGTGAGCTGTGGCCGACGCTGAGCAGCAGGTCGTTACCGGTGCGGCGGTACGAGGTGGCCGTCTGGCCGCCGGTGAGGGGCTGGAGCACCTGCTCGGTGCCGTCGGCGGTGGTCCGGGTGGTCCAGGGCGGGTTGGCGGTGTAGCCGGCCGGCGGTGCCTCCTGGACGCGGCGGGGGCTGAGGGCCTCCTCGGGGTGGAAGGTCCAGGTGACCTGTTCGCCGCCGGTGGCCGTCACCCGGGCGGCCAGCACCTCTTCGTGGATGAGGGCGGAGAGGGTGAGGGTGCCGGCGGTGGTGGTGACGGTGCCGGTGAGTTCGGCGTTCCACAGGCTCAGCCGCCAGTCGACGGCGGTGATGGCGCCGACCGGATCCAGCGTGAGGTGTCCGACGGGCAGGCGGCAGGTGCCCCAGCCGCTGCCGAACTCGGGCCGGTGGTCCTGGACGCGGCCGTGCTGGACCGTGAAGCGGATCCGGTTGGCGCCCGGCTCCTGGTAGACCATGCTGCCGAGCAGTCCGTCGCCGAGGAACGGACCTTCGTACCAGCGGGTGGGCAGCCTGGTCCACCGCAGATCCTGCTCGCGCAGGAACCCGGCCCAGGCGCGGTCGGTGTCCATGGCGGAGCGGAGTCTCCACGGGCGTGCCCGGGCGGCCGGCACCGGACCGGCGGCGGACTCCACCGCCGGTAAGGACTCTTCCGCGTGGGCCCTACCGGGCAGGGCCGCGGCTGCCGCACCACCCAGCGCGGTGCCGATCACGGCTCTGCGGGGCAGGGGGGAGCGCTCCCCCGACTGCGAGGTCATCATCGTCCTCCAGACCTGACGGGTCATCGATACATCGGGTGTATCGGGAACCTAGGGAGGCCTCGTGTGGCTGTCAATGGCCCGGACATGTCGCAGAGCCCTTGACTCCTCCGATGTATTGAGCTTGCCTGCTGGCATGTTCCTGACTCTCTGAGTTCGTCCATCCCCCACTGGAAGCCACTGGAAGGGAACACGTGATGCACCGGAGAACCGTCCTACGGGCGGGGGCCGGCCTGCTGGCCGGCGGCGCCGCGCTCACCCTGCCGCCCGCGTCCGCCGGCGCCGCGACGGCGGCCCCGGCCGCCGATCCGACCGACGGCTGGACGCGGACCTCGTTCACGTACAGCTGGCAGAAGCCCTGGAACCTCGACCTCGGCGACCGGCACACCGCCGGCGACGGCGTCCACCGCATGTGGGTGTACGCCACCGACGAGCCGTTCGAGGAGGGCAGCTCCACCGACCCGCGCACCGAGATGCGCTGGAAGGTCGACTACACGACCGGCAACCGCATGTGGGACGCCGACGTCTACCTGCCGTCCGGCACCGACGGCGCGTCCTTCGTCCAGATCCTGCGGGGCGTCCACCCCTCCGGCACCCCGGCGACCGACATCATGCTCAACGTCTACGACACCGGCGGCGGCACCGTGCGGCGCTACGACGGCACGGTGCTCAGGACCGACGCGTACGACACCTGGTTCAACGTGAAGATCGCCCACCAGGCGACCGCCGGGACCGGCACGGTCAAGGTCTACTTCGACGACTCCCTCGTCCTGACGGTCGCCGACCGGGGCCCCGCCACCCGCTACTTCAAGAACGGCGTCTACCACCACGGCTCCGGCCGCGCCGAGGCCCGCTTCCGCAACATCGCCTACTGGACGCGGTGAGGCAGGTGAAGGAGATGACGCAGGTGAGGCAGGTGAAGTAGTGGCGAGATCCGGCGGCCGTGCGCACGCTCAGCGGGTGGCGCCGGAGTTCCGCGTCCGGCCCGGTGACGGCTGTGCGGCGTCCGGTCGCCGGCGCAGCCAGCCGAGCAGCAGCACCGACCACACCGCCGCGAACGCGCACCAGGTCGAGACGAACTCCAGCCGCCACAGCGCGAAGCAGACTGCCGCGCCCGCGCCGACCACCGCCCCCAGGGCCAGCAGCCCCCGGTCGCCGGACAGCAGCAGGGAACCGACGGTGGCCAGGAGATAACCCGCGACGAGCACGGTCGGGTGAGAGAGGTGGACCGAGTACCCGACCGTGTGGCCGCGGATCGCGGCCGTCACCGGCCCGGTGGCGATACCGGCCGCCAGCCCGGCGGCGGTCGCGACGCCGAGCGCGAGGAGGAACGCCAGCCTGCGCCGGGCGTCCGGCGGGGCGGCGCACCGCACCGCCGCCGGCACCCACACCGCCAGCAGCGGGAGCGCGATCACGGCCCAGACGACGGTGGCGGGTCCGCTGCCCCCGCCCGAGTCCCAGACCACCGCCTCGACGATCTGATGAACCCCGAGCAGCAGCGGCAGTGCGGCGAGGGGAAGATCCCGGCGGTCGCGCACACCCGTCACACAGGCCACCCCGACGGCCGCCACCCCGGCGCCCGCCACCAGGTCGGCCGTCGCACTCCAACACATCACGTCACCATGGGTTCGACCGTCGTCCGCAGCCGGCTCGTCGTGCGGTGCGGGCCAGGTTACGTCCCGCTCCACGGATCCGGCCGCAGCCGGGCCGACGGCCGCCTCTGCCGGAGTAGCGCACCTGAGGCGTGAGGGGCCACGTTAGGCTGGTGGCGGTGAGCGGCAGACAGCGAAGGAGGCCGTGGGTGGTGGACGCCTCGCACGGAGACGACGGACTCGGGTCGGCGCACGGCGCCGTGCTGGAGGTGGGCCTCTTGTCCGGTCGGCCCGGCATCCGGGCCCGGGGCGAGATCAGCGAGGTCACTCGCTCGCCCTGGGAAGCGGCCTTGGCGGGCCTGGCGCGGCAGCACGCCGACGTGTCCTATGTGGAGCTGTCGGAAGTGGCGTTCGTCGACGTGGCAGGAGTCGCGGCGCTCGCCGTCACGGCGCTGGGCCTGCCCGGCGGCCGGGTGGTGGTCGAGCATCCGCCCCCGCAGGTGCCGCGCGTGCTGGGCCTGTTCTGGCCGGGCCTTCGCAGCATCGAGGTGGCGCCGCGATGAGCATGGTGGCGACCCACGAGGCGTTCGAGCACCCCGCGCTGTTCTACCGCACCGAGCAGGAGTACGTGGACCGGACGGTGTCCTTCGTGCAGGAGGGCCTGGACCTCGGCGAGCCGGTGGCGGTGGCGGTGCCGGGACCCAACCTGGAGCTGATCCGAGCCGGACTGGGCCCGGACGCCCAGGCCGTTCGCCTGATGGACATGACGGTGGAGGGCCGCAACCCGGGCCGGATCATTCCCGGAGTGCTACGCGCGTTCGCCGACGCCCATGAGCGGGGGCGGGTGCGGATCATCGGCGAGCCGATCTGGGGGGGCCGCAGCGCGGTCGAGTACCCGGCGTGCGCACAGCACGAGGCGTTGATCAACGCGGCCTTCGAGGGCCGTCCGGTGACCATCCTCTGCCCGTACGACGAGGCACGCCTGGACGCGGAGGTCCTGGCCGACGCGCGGATCACCCACCCGACGATCGTGACCGGCGACAAGGAGGGGGTCAGCGACGCCTACGACTGGCGTTCCGTCGTCGCCCGCTACAACGAGGTGCTGGTGCCCGCGCCGGACGCGGCCGTGTTCGCGTTCGGCGCCGACGAGCTGTACGCGGCCCGCGCCTTCGCGGTCGGCGAGGCCGAACGGCTGGGCCTCGCCGGGCAGCGGCTGGGCGACACCGAGCTGGCGGTGGCGGAGCTGACGACCAACAGCGTGGTGCACGGCGCCGGACGGGGCACGCTCGCCGTCTGGGCCGAGGCGGGACAGGTCGTGTGCGAGGTCCGGGACGCGGGCCGGCTGTCCGATCCACTGGCCGGCCGAAGACCTGCCGTGCGCGGTCAGATCGGCGGCCGCGGGCTGATGCTGGTCCACTACGTGGCCGACCTGGTCCGTCTGCACACCTCCGACGAGGGCACGACGGTCCGCTTCTACCTCACCCGCTGAGAGCCGGTCCGAAGTTCGTCCGAGAACCGCCCGAGAGCCGTCCGGTCCGAACCGTCGAACCCCGCACACCCGACGGTGTGCGGGGTTCGACGGTTCCACGGGCCCCGCGCGGGCCCGCCCGGCGCCGCGACGCAGGCGGGTGAAGCCTGAGCCGCCGTCACCTCCACGGGGCATGCATGAGGATCTCCGCCGTATCCGGCCGGGTCGGCGGAATCGACGCGCTGGAGGCGAGAGTGACGAAAGAACAAGCCGAAGAGATCGGCCCCCACATCATCAGGGTCCCGGTCCTCATCGTCGGCGGCTCCCTGGTCGGCCTGGCGACCTCGTTGTTCCTGGGACGGCTGGGCGTACCGCACGTACTGGTGGAGCGCCACGCGGGCACCTCCATCCATCCGCGCGGCCGCGGCAACAACGTCCGCACGATGGAGCTCTTCCGGGTGGCCGGTGTCGAGCAGGCGATCCGGGACGCCGCCGCCACCCTGGCCGACAACCACGGCATCCTCCAGACGCCCACCCTGGTGGGCGACGCCGGCGAGTGGCTGTTCCGGGACATCGACCCGGGCGGGGGCCTGGCCCGCTTCAGCCCCAGCTCCTGGTGCCTGTGCAGCCAGAACGACCTCGAGCCGGTCCTCCTCGACCACGCCCGGAGGTACGGCGGCGACCTGCGCTTCTCCAGCGAGATGATGTCGTTCGACAGCGACCCCACCGGCGTCACCGCGGTGGTCAAGAGCCGGGAGACGGGTGAGCACACCACCATCCGCGCGGACTATCTCGTCGCCGCCGACGGCCCCCGCAGCCCCGTCCGGGAGCAGCTCGGCATCGGACAGAGCGGGCCCGGAGACCTGTTCCACAACGTCAGCCTGACCTTCCGCTCCCGCCACCTCGCCGACGTCGTGGGCGACCGCCAGTTCATCGTCTGCTACCTGACCGATCCGGAGGCCGACGGCGCCCTGCTGCCGGTGGACAACCGAGAGAACTGGGTCTTCCACGCCCCCTGGCACCCCGAACACGGCGAAACGCTCGAGGAGTTCACCGACGAGCGGTGTGCCGAGCACATCCGCCGCGCGGTCGGGGTCGCCGACCTCGACGTGGAGATCACCGGCAAGGCGCCCTGGCACGCCGCCCAGCGGGTCGCCCGCAGCTACCGGACGGGGCGCGTGTTCCTGGCCGGCGACTCGGCCCACGAGATGTCCCCGACCGGGGCCTTCGGTTCCAACACCGGTATCCAGGACGCGCACAACCTCGCCTGGAAGCTGGCCGCGGTCCTCGACGGCTGGGCGGGGGAGGCGCTGCTGGACACCTACGACGCCGAGCGCCGCCCGGTGGCCGAGGCCACCAGCGCCCGGGCCGCCGCCCGGTCGGCCGAGCACAGCCACCCCGGGTTCGCCGCGCCGCCCGGAGCGGGAGGCGGCGGTCCCCAGCGAGGCATCCTCAACGTGGCCCTCGGCTACCGCTACCCGCAGGGCGCCGTCGTGGGCGCCGACCCCGCGGTCCCGGTCGTGCCGGAGGGCCTGGACCTGACCGGCGGCCCCGGCAGCAGGGCGCCTCACCTGTGGGTCCGCCGCGGGAACGAACGGCTCTCGACCCTCGACCTGTACGAGCGGTCCCTCGTCCTGCTCAGCGACGCCGGTGAGCCGAGCGGATGGCACGAGGCCGCCAACCGCCTCGCCGAGGAACTGGTCGTCCCGATCAGGTCGTACCGGGTGGGCCCGGGAGCCGACGCGGACCTGGTGCCCGAGGGCGACGCCGACTGGGCGGAGCGCCACGGCACGGCACGCGGGGGCGCCGTACTCGTCCGGCCCGACGGGTTCGTCCTTTGGCGGTCGCCGGGGCCGGACGCGGCTGCCGAGGCGGTGCTGCGCCGGGTCCTGAAGACCGGGCTGGGGATCGCCTGACCCCGCGGGCTTCACCCGTGTGAACGCCCCGAGTGGTGCCGCGGCGACGGGCGGCTGACGGTGGATCACGTCCCGGTCGGGTCACCCGAGCTGACGATGTGTCGGCTGCCCGGTCGTGACGGAAGGACCATCAGATGCGTTCTGCTCGCATGATCCTGGCCACCGCGGCGGCTTCGGCCGCCCTCGCCATCGGCGCCCCCGGTGCCTACGCCGGTGACACGGACCACGACGACTCCTCGTACAGCAAGGAGGACAGCTCCTCGTACAGCAAGGAGGAGGACTCCTCGTACGGCAAGGAGCACGGCAAGGAAGACCAGGGCAAGGAAGACCACGGCAAGGAGGAGCACGGCAAGGAGGAGCACGACTCCCCGCACGGCGGCGTGCACACCGGCGGCGGCGCCCTCGCCTCGGTGAACGACAGCGACCACGGCGCGGCCAAGGACACCGAGAACGGCAGCTCCACCGGCGGTGAGCACGACAAGGACTCCTGGAACGGCGGCAAGGAGGAGGAGTCCGGCGGCTGGAGCAAGGAGCACGACAAGCCCAGCGGCGGCATGCACACCGGCGGCGGCGCCCTCGCCACCCCCGCGGCGACCACGGCCGGACTCGGCGTCCTCGCCGTCGCCGGCACCGGCCTCTACGCCCTGCGCCGCAAGAAGACCGCCGGAAGCGTGGCCTGACCCATGCCGGACGCGATAGCGCAGCCGCGGCCGCCACCGGTACCCCCGTGTGGCGGCCCGGCTCGCTCCCCGTGCTCTGTCCGCCCCGCTGCCGTGCCCGAATGAGGTGGTCCCCGATGGCAGTTCCCCCTTCCCCCACCCCTACTCCCTCCGACCCCGCCCATCCCTCCGGTGACGAGCCGGCGTCCACCGAAGAGGGAACCTCCCGCGCCGGCGTGATGATGATCTGCGCCGCGGTCGCGGTGCTCCTGGCGCTGAACCTGTTCGGCGGTGGCAGCGACACCTCGACCGGCATCGCCGGCCCGCCGCACGCCCCGCCCGCCGCCGGGTCGGTCCCCGCGGCCCGCGCCCCGGACGCGTCTTCCCCGGCCGGCGGGGAAGCGGACGGCGCGGACGCGGTGGGCAAGCACCTGCCGCGCTCCCGGCCCGTGCGGCTGCTCATCCCGAAGATCGGGGTCGACGCCCCCTTCGTCGACCTCGCCATCGGCGACACCGGTCAGCTGGAGCCGCCCCCCGCGAACGACGTGAACCTCGTCGGCTGGCACGCCAAGGGAGCCGCGCCCGGAGAGACGGGCACCGCGATCATCGCGGGGCACGTCGACACCAAGACCTCCCCGGCCGTCTTCGCGGGGCTCAGCGAACTGGTGAAGGGCGACCGATTCCAGGTCCTGCGGGCCGACGGCAGAAAGGCGTCCTTCCGGGTCGACAGCGTGGAGACCTTCGACAAGGCCGACTTCCCCGACGAACGGGTGTACAGCGACACCGCAGAGGCGCAGGTGCGGCTCATCACCTGTGCGGGGGCCTACGACCGGCAGGTCAAGGACTACACGGACAACCTGGTCGTCTTCGCCCATCTCGTCTGACGGCCACCCACCCGGCCACCCGCCCAGTCACCCACGTAGTTCATCCGAGTCGCGCGCTCGCGGGGACGGGCACAGGATCGAGGCACGCTGACGTCGCATCACCGCGGCCGACGTTCACCTATCCCCTCCGCGAAGGAGATGTGCGCAGGATGACCACCACGTCCGAACGTGTTGCAGGTTCGCGGGCGCGACAGGCGTCGCAACGTGTCTCCCAGTCCGTGTTCGACGGCTCCCGGCTCCGCGTCGTCCTTCTGGTCGACGTCTACGACGGGGCCCAGCAGCAGTTCCTCGAGGCGTACGAGCAGCTCTGCAACCAGGTCGCGTCCGTCCCCGGGCACGTCAGCGACCAGCTGTGCCAGTCCATCGAGAACCCCTCGCAGTGGCTCATCACCAGCGAGTGGGAGAGCGCCCCGCCGTTCCTCGCCTGGGTCAACAGCGAGGAGCACGTGGCGATGGTGGAGCCGCTGCACAGCTGCGTGCGCGACACCCGCTCGCTGCGCTTCCACGTCGTCCGCGAGACCGGCGGCCCGGCGGCGGCCCCCGACCAGGCCAAGCGCCGGCTCCAGACCGCGCCCAGGATCGGCGACGGCGTGATCCGGCACGCGCTCACCTTCACCGTCAAGCCGGGCAGCGAGGAGATCGTCGCCAAGATCCTCGCCGACTACGCCTCACCCGAGCCGCAGGTCGACGACACCACCCGGCTGTGCCGCACCTCGCTGTTCATGCACGGCAACCGCGTGGTGCGGGCCATCGAGGTGCGGGGCGACCTGCTCTCCGCGCTGCGCCACGTCTCCCGGCAGCCCGAGGTGCGGGCCGTCGAGGAGGCCATCAACCCCCATCTGGAGCAGGACCGGGACCTCAACGACCCCGAGTCCGCCCGGGTCTTCTTCACCCGGGCCGCGCTGCCGGCCGTCCACCACGTGACGGCGGAGCGGCAGGACGCGCAGGCCGAGCGGTACGCCCTGCACTACCCGACCCGGCCCGACCGCGGCATGAAGCTGGCCGAGCTGCTCGCCCGGCAGGACGAGGCGGCGGCGGACGACCCGCGCAGCCCGGTGCTGCGCAGCACGATCTTCCAGCGCGACGACGTCGTCGTCCGGCTGATCGACGTGCGCGGCGGCATCGAGGCCGCCGACCCCGTGCAGGCCCTCGGTCTGTCCGACCCCGGACAGGTGGCCGAGCTGACGACGCTCCAGGACGACGCCGCCGGCGCGTCCGCGTCGAAGGAGGGCCGTCTCGCGCGCTTCCTCGAACTGGCGCGCATGGATCTCGTCACCGACCGCCGGTCGCCCGACGCCTGATTCGTCATCACGTGGCGGGGGCGGTGCCCCGCCCCTGCCACGTCGGTGCAGTACTTCATCGGAGGAACGTCGTGATCACTTCTCGTCACAGAATCGTGGACCTCAGCGAGGTCGAGCCCAACACCCGGCGAGGCGGTGACCTGCGCGCCATGCTCACCCCGGCCACGGTGGGCGCCACCAGCGGTTTCATGGGCATGGCCCTCATCCAGCCCGGCGACCGCATCGGTGAGCACTACCACCCGTACTCCGAGGAGTTCGTGTACGTCGTGTGCGGGCAGCTGGAGGTGGACCTGGACGGTGTGCCGCACCCGCTCCAGCCCGAGCAGGGGCTCCTGATCCCCCTCAACGTGCGCCACCGTTTCCGCAACGTCGGCAAGGTGGAGGCCCGTATGGTCTTCCACCTCGGCCCGCTGGCCCCGAGCCCGCCGCTCGGCCACGTCGACACCGAGGGCACCGAAGCCGAGCCCGCGGTGGTCGGGGCGGAGTCGGCCGCGCGACGTCAGGTGCGCTCATGACGAGACGAGTGGCGGTCACCGGCATAGGCATCGTCGCCCCGGGCGGCATAGGCGTACCGGCGTTCTGGAACCTCCTGGCGGACGGGCGCACGGCGACGCGGGCCATCACGTTCTTCGACCCGTCCGGTCTGCGGTCGCGGATCGCCGCCGAATGCGACTTCGACCCGGCGGCCCACGGCCTGAACGCGACCGACGTCGAACGGTGCGACCGCTACATCCAGTTCGCCCTGGTCGCCGGGGACGAAGCGGTACGCGACGCGGGTCTCGACCTCGCCGCCGAGAACCCCTGGCGGGTCGGCGTCTCCCTGGGCACCGCGGTCGGCGGCACCACCCGGCTGGAGAGCGACTACGTCCTGGTCAGCCACGGCGGACAGCGCTGGGACGTGGACCACCGGGAGGCGGCCCCGCACCTGCACCGCGCGTTCACGCCCAGCACGCTCGCGTCGACGGTGGCGGAGCGGTTCGGGGCGCGCGGTCCGGTGCAGACCGTCTCCACGGGCTGCACCTCCGGACTCGACGCGGTCGGGTACGCCTTCCACACCGTGGAGGAGGGCCGGGCCGACATCTGCATAGCCGGCGCCTCGGACTCGCCGATCTCGCCGATCACCATGGCGTGCTTCGACGCGATCAAGGCCACCTCCTCCAACAACGACGACCCGGCCCACGCCTCGCGTCCCTTCGACGCCGACCGTGACGGGTTCGTCATGGGCGAGGGCGGCGCCGTACTCGTCCTGGAGGAGCTCGAGCACGCCCGGGCCCGCGGCGCGCACGTCTACTGCGAGCTCGGCGGCTACGCCACGTTCGGCAACGCCTACCACATGACAGGCCTGACCAGCGAAGGCCTGGAGATGGCCCGGGCCATCGAGGAAGCCCTCGACCACGCCCGGCTGGACGCCACCGCCATCGACTACGTCAACGCGCACGGGTCGGGCACCAAGCAGAACGACCGCCACGAGACCGCCGCCGTGAAGCGGGTCCTGGGCACGCACGCCTACGACACGCCCATGAGTTCCATCAAGTCGATGGTGGGCCACTCCCTCGGCGCGATCGGGGCGATCGAACTCGTCGCCTGTGTGCTGGCCCTGGCCAACCAGGTCGTACCGCCGACCGCGAACTACGAGACGCCCGACCCCGAGTGCGACCTGGACTACGTCCCGAGGGTGGCCCGCGAGCGCAAGCTCGCCAGTGTGCTCTCGGTGGGCAGCGGCTTCGGCGGCTTCCAGTCCGCGGTGGTCATGAACCGGCCGAGGGAGAAGACACGATGAGAGAACCCCTTCCACGGCGCGCGGCCGTCACGGGAGTCGGTGTGATCGCGCCCAACGGAGCCAGTACCGAGACCTTCTGGAAGTCCACCAGGGAGGGCATCAGCGTCCTGGACCGGGTGACCCGCGAGGGCTGCGAGGATCTGCCGCTGCGAGTGGCGGGCCAGGTCCGCGACTTCGACCCGTCGGCCGTGATCGAGGAGCGCTTCCTGGTCCAGACCGACCGGTTCACGCACTTCGCGATGGCCGCGGCCGACTTCGCGCTGGACGACGCTCAGCTCGGCCGGCCGGAGACCGACGGCGCGCCCTTCTCCGTGGGCGTGGTCACCGCAGCCGGCTCCGGCGGCGGCGAGTTCGGCCAGCGCGAGCTCCAGCAGCTGTGGGGCAAGGGCAGCCGGTTCGTCGGCCCGTACCAGTCCATCGCCTGGTTCTACGCCGCCAGCACCGGCCAGATCTCCATCCGCCGCGGTTTCAAGGGCCCCTGCTCGGTCGTCGCCGCCGACGAGGCCGGCGGCCTGGACGCCCTCGCCCATGCGGCACGGGCGGTGCGCCGCGGCACCGATGTGATCGTGGCCGGGGCGACCGAGGCGCCGATCGCGCCCTACTCGATGGTCTGCCAACTCGGCTACGAGGAACTCAGCACGGTCGACGACCCGACCCGCGCCTACCGCCCGTTCACCGCCGCGGCCTGCGGGTTCGTGCCCGCCGAGGGCGGCGCCATGCTCGTGGTGGAGGCGGAGTCCGCGGCCCGGGCACGGGGCGCGCGGGTGCGGGCCCACCTGGCCGGACACGCCGCGACCTTCACCGGGGCCGCCCGCTGGGAGGAGTCCCGGGAGGGGCTCGCCCAGGCCGTCCGGCAAGCCCTGGAGGAGGCCGACTGCGCTCCCGAGGAGATCGACGTGGTCTTCGCCGACGCCCTCGGCGTACCGGCGGCGGACCGCGCCGAGGCCCTGGCGATCGCCGACGCCCTCGGCGCGCACGGCACCCGTGTGCCCGTCACTGCGCCGAAGACCGGGATCGGCCGGGGCTACTGCGCGGCGCCCCTGATGGACGCCGCGGCGGCGGTGCTCGCGATGGAGCACGGCGTGATCCCACCCACCCCCAACGTCTTCGACATCTGCCACGACCTCGACCTCGTGACCGGCCGGGCCCGCACCGCCGAAGTACGCACGGCGCTGGTCCTGAGCCGGGGACTCATGGGGTCGAACTCGGCGCTGGTGCTGCGGCACGGCGCCACCGACGCCTCGTAGCGAGGCGCCGTGGAGCAGTAGAGGAAGGGAATGGCATGACTGACCGCATCACTGTGGAAGAGCTGGCCGAACTCATGAAGAAGTCCGCCGGCGTCACCGTCGCCCCGGAGGACCTCCGCCGCGACGACGCGGGCTTCGACCGCCTGGGCGTCGACTCGCTCGGCCTGCTGGGGATCGTGGGCGAGCTGGAGAACCGGTACGGCACGCCGATGCCTCCCGACGCCGAACGCTCCAAGTCGCCCCGGCAGTTCCTCGACCTCGTCAACAGTGCCCTCATGACAGGAGCGTGAGATGACCGGACACACGCAGAACGAGATCACCATCGCGGCGCCTCTCGACCTGGTCTGGGAGGTGACCAACGACCTGGAGAACTGGCCCCGGCTGTTCAGCGAGTACGCCTCCGTCGAGATCCTCTCCCGGGAGGGCCGCCGGACGACGTTCCGGCTGACCATGCACCCGGACGAGAACGGCACCGTGTGGAGCTGGGTCTCGGAGCGCGAGCCGGACCGCGACACGCTCACCGTCAAGGCCCGCCGGGTCGAGACGGGTCCCTTCGCCCACATGGACATCCACTGGCGGTACGAGGAGGTGCCGGCCGGTACGCGGATGATCTGGACGCAGGACTTCGCGATGAAGCCGGAGGCGCCGGTCGACGACGAGTGGATGACCGACAACATCAACCGGAACTCCAAGGTCCAGCTGGGCCTGATCCGGGACCGCATCGAGAAGACCGCCGCCGAGCGCGGCGCAACCCCCGGTCTGACCGACTGAGCCGGACGGAGAACAGCACCATGCACCAAGCTCTGATCGTCGCCCGGATGGCCCCGGGATCGGCGCCCGACATCGCCAAGGTGTTCGAGGAGTCCGACCGGGGAGAGCTGCCGCAGCTCGTCGGCGTGACCCGGCGCAGCCTGTTCCAGTTCGGCGACGTGTACATGCACCTGATCGAGTCCGAGCGTGAGCCCGGGCCCGCCATCGCCAAGATCACCGGACACCCGGAGTTCCGGGACGTCAGCGAGCGGCTGGCCGCGTACGTCAGCGCGTACGACCCCGAGACCTGGCGTTCCCCGAAGGACGCCATGGCGCAGCGCTTCTACCTCTGGGAGCGCGAGCCGGCCGGCTGACCGCCGCCGACCATCACCGGTCGCCGGGCCCGCGACGCTGCGGGCCCGGCGACCGGTGGTCTGTGTGTGTCTTTCGCTGAGGGACACAGGCATGCGGGAGTACGGGGACGCGGTCGGATCAGCCGGGTACGTGGCAGTCGAACGCGTGCAGGTACGGGTTGACCGGGCTGATGTCGTCGATGACGAGGCCCGCCTCGGTCAGCCGGTCCACCATGCTCTGGGTGGTGTGCTTCGCCCCGCCGACGTTGAGGAGCAGCAGCAGGTCCATCGCGGTGCTGAACCGCATCGAGGGCGAGTCGTCGACGAGGTTCTCGATGACCACGACCCGTGTCCCGGGGCCGCCCGCCTCCCGGACGTTGCGCAGCGTGCGGGCCGTGCTCTCGTCGTCCCACTCCAGGATGTTCTTGATGACGTAGACGTCGGCCTTCACCGGGACGGCCGTACGGACGTCGCCGGGCACCACGCGCGCACGGTCCGCGAGGTCGCCGCCCGCGAGCAGACGCGGCACCGCGTTCTCCACCACCCGGGGGAGGTCGAGCAGCGCTCCGCGCATCGAGGGGTACTTGTCGAGGAGGCTCGCCACCACGTGCCCCTGGCCGCCGCCGATGTCGGCGACCGACGAGCTCCCCGTGAGGTCGAGGAACTCCGCGACGTCCCGCGCCGACTGCACGCTGGAGGTCGTCATGGCGCGGTTGAAGACGTCGGCCGACTCCGGTGCGTCCTCGTTCAGGTAGGGGAAGAACTCCTTGCCGTAGAGGTCCTCCACCACGTTGCGGCCGGTGCGCACCGCCTCGTCCAGCATCGGCCAGGCGTCCCAGGTCCACGGCTCGGTGCACCACAGCGAGATGGCGCGCAGGCTGTTCGGGTCGTCCTCGCGCAGCAGCCGGGAGACGTCGGTGTGCGCGAACGTCCCGTTCGGCCCTTCGGTGAAGACGCCGTAGCAGGACAGGGCCCGCAGGAGCCGTCGCAGCGGGCGGGGTTCGGTCTTCACCGCGGCCGCGAGGTCCTCCACGGCCATGGGGCTGTCGCCGAGGGCGTCGGCGACGCCCAGCCGGGCGGCCGCGCGCAGGGCGGCGGCACATGCCGCCCCGAACGCGAGTTCCCGCAGTCGCATCGACGGCGGAGGGGCAGACTGAGCGGTCGTCATGTGCCGCCTTCCTTCCTGCTTGGAGTTCGTGGAGGTCGTGGCGTTCGTGGGGTCAGCACAGACCGGCGGGCTTCGACGTGCGGCAGGAGTTGCCTTCGAAGGTGTTGCCCTTGCCGGTGTCGGTGTTGACGAGGTCCGGCGAGTTGCCCCGCAGCAGGTTGTCGCTGATCCGGTTCCGGTCGCTGGTCGTGCCCACGAAACTCTTGAACAGGACGATGCCGCCGGACAGCGGGGACTTGCCGACGTTGTCCTTGATCACGTTGTGGGTGACCAGGCTGTCCTCGGCGCCGGTCAGGACGATGCCGGTGCCCTGGAGGGCGTCCAGCCGGGCGGTCTTCGGGCAGGACTTGTTGTTGCGCTCGATGCGGTTGTCGCGCACCGTCACGAAGCCGGCCTTCGGCTTGTTCTCGTCGCCGACGACGAACACGCCCGCGCAGTTGCCCGTGAGCTGGTTGCCCGCGAGGGTCAGGTTGCGCAGCCGGCGGACGGTGACGCCGATCCGGTTGCCCTCCAGCCGGTTGTGCTCGACCACGGTTCCCTCGGTGTCCGTGGCGCCCAGCTCCTCCTTGACGGAGTTGGCGAGGAACAAGCCCGCGTCGCCGTTGTCCCGGGCGGTGTTGTCATGGAACAGGCCGTGCACGGACTGCTCCGTGGCGATGCCCCACACGCCGTTCTTCTCCGCGGTGACGCGCCGCACGGTCAGCCCGTCGGCCTCGGTGGCGTAGACGCCGGTCTTGGCGAAGCCGGTCACCTTCAGGGAGGCGATCGTGACGCCGTCGACGTTGTGGTCCTTCGTGCCCACGACACAGATGCCGTTGCCGCTCGCGGCACAGCTGGTCGCGGCCTTCGTTCCCTGCGAGCCCTGCGAGCCCTTCGAGGTGTCCGACCCGGTGCTGGGGGCGGTGCTCGGGGCCGTGCTGACGGTACTCGCGCCCGCGGCCGGCTCGAGCACCGTGCCGCGGCCCACGCCGCGCAGGGTGAGCCCGGGCGTGCTCACGTCGACGCTCTCGTGATAGGTGCCGAAGGTCAGCAGAACGGTGTCGCCCGGCTGCGCGGCGTCCACCGCCTTCTGGATGGATTCCCCCGGGTGGACCACATGGACCGTGTGATCGGCGACCGGCGGAGCGGCACCGAGCCCCGTCCCCATCAGCGCTGCGGTGCACGCCAAGTACGCGATATGGCATTTCTTCATATTGTGCACGGTATGACCGGAGGGCCCGGAAACGCGGAGATGGGCCATCCGGTGGCGTGTCCCGCCGCCGCCCGCCCCCGCCCCGGCTCCGGGGGTGTCAGTCGGAGGGCGGGCGGCGGCGGTTGCTCCGGGGTGTGCGTCGGGAGAGTCGTCGCGGGCGGGCGTCGGCCGGCGGGGGCTCCGCTGCGGGCCGCGTCCCGGCCGGCTCGTCGTGCCATGACTCGTAGTCCGTGAACGCGTCGCCGGAGTCCTGGCCGCCGGGAGAGATCGCGGCGCCCGCGTACTCGGACTCCGGGGCGGTCTTGAGCAGGGCCAGTGTCAGGGTGTCGGAGTCGGGCAGGGAGCCGGGCAGCGGCCGGATGACCGTGTCGGGCAGCATGACGAGGGACGTCGTGCCGGACTTCTCGCCGGAGGGGCGCAACTGGACGCGGATGCCGTGCCGTTCGGCGAGCCTGCCGACCACGAACAGCCCCATGTGCTGGGAGATGTCGACGTCGACGGTGGGCGGGTCGGCCAGCTTGCGGTTGATCACCGCGAAGTCGTCCGCCGCCAGCCCGATGCCCTCGTCGTGGATCTCGACCGTGATCCGGCCGTCGGGGAGCCGCACCGCGCTCACCCGCACCTGCGAGTGCGGGGAGGAGAACACCGTGGCGTTCTCCAGCAGTTCGGCGAGCAGATGCACGAGGTCGGGCACGGCCGGGCCGTCGATCTGGGCCTCCGGCAGTCCGGAGAGCCGGATGCGCTCGTACTGCTCCACCTCCGAGCAGGCCGCGCGGACCACGTCGACCAGCGGCAGCGGCCGGTCCCACTGCTCGGCGGGCCGCTCACCGCCGAGCACCAGGAGGTTCTCGCCGTTGCGGCGGACCCGGGTGGCGAGATGGTCGAGCCGGAAGAGGTTCGCCAGCTGCTCCGGGTCGGTCTCGTTGTCCTCCAGGCTGGTGATGAGGGCCAGTTGACGTTCGATCAGGGACTGGCCGCGGTGCGAGAGGTTGGTGAAGATCGCGTTGATGTTGCCCCGCAGCAGGGCCTGCTCGGCGGCCAGCCGGACCGCCTCGCGATGGACGAGGTCGAAGGCGCGGGCCACCTCGCCGATCTCGTCGGTGCTGTCGATCGGGATCGGGACGACCCGGGTGTCCACTTCGCCGGCGTCGGGCCGGGACATCTGGTCGATGAGAGCGGGCAGCCGTTGGCCCGCGATCTCGATGGCGGAGGCGCTGAGACGGCGCATCCCGGTGCTCATCGTGCGGGCCACCCAGGAGGCCAGCAGGAAGGCCACGAGCACCGAGGCGAGCACGAGCGCCGCGTTGGTGACGGCGTCCCGGCGCGCGTCGTCGGCGATGTCGTGGGCGCTCGCGAGCGCGTCGTCGGTGAGGTTCACCTGGATGCCTCGGTAGGCGTCGAAGCCCAGCGTGGACGCGGCGAAGAACGACTCGGGTGTGATGCCCCGCGCGGCCAGCTCCTCGGCCGGCTTTCCGTCGGCGATCTCGGCGATCATCTCGTCGATGCCGGGTGGGGTGACGAACGTCCGCCCCGCCGCCGCGGCCTGTGCGGCCGCCGCGGCGGTCTGCTGCCTGCCCCGCTCCTCGGCGGCGGTCAGCGCCTGCTGAAGCCTCGTCACGTCCTCGGCGGTGCCGGCGCCCGCGTACTCCTGGAGCCCCACCTGCTCGAGGTAGGCGTACGAGCGGAACGAGGCCAGCTGGGACGCCAGTTCGCCCGTGGCGAGCCGGTCGCGGTCCTCCACCAGCAGATGCGTGCCGATGGACCGGATCAGGGACTCGGCCGCCTGGGTCAGGGACACGGCGTAGAGCGTGCGGCCGATGCTCGCCTGGCTGCTGCTGCCGAAGCCCAGTTCGTTCGAGATCTCCATCAAGGGGTGCTGGACGGTGTGGTAGCTCTCCTCCGTCTGCACTCCGGACATCCGGGAGGTGAACGCGTTGGCCCGCACGGCGGCGAGCTGCGCCTCACCGGCGCGGACCACTTGTACGCGCCGGACGAGACCGCCGGTCTTCGGCATCCGGGCGACCGCCGCGTCGAACACCCGCGCGTCCGCGTCCGTGATCTTCCGGGCCTGTACGACCGTGTCGGATTCCCTGGCGCCCGTCAGCAGGGGGATGACCGACAGATCGCGTTCGTTGATCGCGTCGCTCGCGTATTTGTTCGCCGCCTGGATCAGCTCGGCCACGCGGACCGCGTCGTCGGCGTCCTGCCAGGTGTCGACCGAGCGTTTCACCCGTACGCCCCCGAGCACGAGGGCGACGAGCACGGGAATCAGCAGCACGGCCCGAAGCCGTCTGGCCAGGGGCCAGTTGCGGGTGAGGGGCTTTCTTCGTCCCTCGACCGCGGGTGAGTTCTTCGGCACGATCGACCTATCGCCTGTGGAGCGCCTCGCGCGTGACGCGCCGGGTACCCCTCACTACGACGCGTCGACGGCACTGCGTTCAAAAAGTGGTGCAACATTCACCTAAGACATCGCCCGCGCACGCTCCGGCGGGACGTGATCGGGCTCGGCCGGCGCGCGGTCAGAACCAGTGCAGGCAGTGCGGGGGGCGTTCGGCGCGGAAGAGGGCGTCGGCGAGGGCGGCCGCGCCCGGCCGGTGGGCCCGGACGTGTCCGGCACGCACGAGCGTGCTCGGCACGGTGCCGCCGAGGTAGACCGAGCCCAGGTCGCTCACGTCCAGGGAGAGGTCGGGCTCCCGGTCCGTCGGGACGCAGTCGGCCTTGCCGTCCCGGACGGTCAGCAGGTAGCGGCCGTGCTCGCCGAGGAACGGGTCGTCGACGTCGAGGACGAGCTCGCCGTCCGCGCACCAGCCGCGCGCGGTCAGCGCACGCGGGACGTCCAGCAACCGCACCCAGAGCCAGTCGGTGTCGTCGCTCACCTGGCCGGCGCGGAAGTCCGCGAACTGCCAGCGCAGCGGGTGCTCGGGCGGAAAGTGCTTGAACACGACCTGGGTGACCAGGTCGTGTCCCAGCACGAAGCGGGCCAGGGCCGTGAAGACGGCGTCGTCGCAGGCGATGGTCTCGTCGACCGTCAGGGTCTCGCGTTCGCCGATCGAGTAGCAGGCGTACCCGTCCGGGACGCCGTCGGCGTCCCGGTGGACGGCGACGTGGCGCGGCGCCGGAGAGATCGGGGGCTGCCCCGCGCGCCGGGCCCACCAGCGGTGCGGCCGGGACAGTGCGCCGGGCTGTGCGCGGCGATACCGGTCGTAGACCTCTTCCAGGATCTCGCCGCACTCGGCACGCCGCAGCAGCTCGATCGAGCCGGTGTCCGTGCCGGTGTCCGAGCCGGCCGCCGGGGCGGCGGCCGTTCCGCGCGCCCGGGGGAGGGCGAGGGCGGCCTTGTGGCGCGGCACCGTCAGCCGCCGGGTGTAGGTCGCCGGTCCGTAGCCGAACCTGCGGTAGATCAGGGCCTCGGAGGCCAGCAGCACGGAGAGGAACTCCCCGCGGGCGCGCAGCTCGGTGAGCTGATGCCGCATCATCGCGCTGAGGACGCCCTGGCGTCGGTGCGTGGGCAGGACGCCGACGGCGGTCACCCCGGCGGCCGGGACGATGATCTCGCCCGGCAGGGTGAGCTCGAAGGAGTACGCAGCGGCGGTGCCGACGGGCCGACCGTCCGCCGTCTCGGCGAGCAGGTTGCGGTCCGGCTCGAGCGCGGACCACCAGACCCCGCCGCCGTCCTCGGCCGGGGTCTCCGGGAAGCGCCCGAACGCGCCATGGAGTGTGTCGACGAAGACGTCGTGGTCCTGCTCGGTCGTGGAACGGATCTCCATCGCTGGCGGCGCCTCCCCGGAATGACGGCACCACGACCCGTGGTGTCCCGCCACAGTGCAGCGTCGACGCGCGGCCAGGTCAACCGGATTACGGCCGGCCCGCGTCCGGGCGACAGCACGGCCCGGTCCCGGCCGGCCCCCGGGGGAGCGGTCTCGGCGAACTCGACCCCGTTCCGTCGAACTCCACCGTCGGCAGTCGGCAGTCGGCAGTCGGCAGTCGGGCAGTCGGCGGCCGCCGCGGCGAGGGCGTCGCCCTCGCGGCAGCGGACGCGCGCTCGGCCGGGTCCCGCAAGGACCACATACCGCAGCCCGGGGCGGACGGGCCGCGGGGCCGCGGTGTCGGCGGCTTGTCGGGGCTGTCGGGCCGGTGTCGGCGGCCTGTCGGCCGGGGCTGGGACCTTTCGAGGGATCCCGCCGGGTGCCCATCCGGCAGGCGTGCGACGCAAGGAATCACTCACCATGACCATCGACGTCACCATCATCGGCGCCGGGCTCGGCGGACTGACCCTCGCCCGGGTCCTCCACGTCCACGGCATCACGTCCACGGTCTACGAGGCCGAGGCCTCACCGACGGCTCGCTCCCAGGGCGGGATGCTCGACATCCACGAGGACAGCGGCCAACCGGCTCTCCGGGCGGCCGGTCTGATGGACGAGTTCCGCGGCCTCGTCCTGGAGGGCCGCCAGGCGTTGCGGATCCTCGACCGGGACGGGGCCGTCCTGTTCGACGAGCCCGACGACGGCACGGGCGGACGCCCCGAGGTGCAGCGCGGCGAGCTGCGGCAGATACTGCTCGACTCGCTCCCGGCCGGCACCGTCCGGTGGGGCCACAAGGTCAGCGGCGCCCGTGCCCTAGGCGACGGCCGCCACGAGGTGACCTTCGCCGACGGCACCACCGTCACCACGAGCCTGCTCGTCGGTGCGGACGGCGCGTGGTCGCGGGTGCGGCCACTGCTCTCCGCCACCCCGCCCGAGTACGCCGGCATGTCGGTCGTCGAGACCTATCTGCTCGACGGCGACACCCGGCACCCGGCCAGCGCGAAGGCGGTCGGCGGCGGGGCGCTCCTCGCGCTCGCCCCGGGCAAGGGCGTCGTGGCGCACCGGGAGAAGGGCGGCACCCTGCACACCTACGTGATGCTCGCCGGGCCGCAGGACTGGTTCGCCGCCGTCGATCTCACCGAGGCGGCCGAGGCCGGCGAGCGGATCGCGCGAGAGTTCGACGGCTGGGCGCCCGAGCTCACCGCGCTGATCACCGACGCCGACACCGCGCCGGTCCTGCGCCCCCTCCACGCTCTGCCGATCGGACACCGGTGGGACCGGGTGCCGGGGGTGACCCTGCTCGGCGACGCCGCCCATCTCTCGGTCCCGAACGGCGAAGGCGCCAACCTGGCCATGTACGACGGCGCCGAACTCGGCGAGGCACTCGCCGCGCACCCCGACGACGTCGAGGCCGCGCTCACCGCGTACGAGCGGGCCATGTTCCCCCGCGCCGCCGCGGCCGCCGCCGACGGCACCCGGCTCCACGAGCTCATGTTCGGCGACGGCGCACCCCACAGCCTGATCACGGCGTTCGTCGACGACGAACAGACCCCGTGACCGCCGTGCGTGGAACGGTCGGCGTGACCGTTCCACGCACGTGCCCTCAGTGCCGTCCACGCACGTGCCCGAGCCCTGTACGCACGTGCCCTCGGTCCCGTCCGCGCACGGGTCCTCAGTAGTCCCGTCTGCGTGCCGCCTGGGAGTGCCGTGACAACGAGTCGATGATCACCGCGGCGAAGAGCACCCCGCCCGTGATGACGAACTGAACGGCCGGGGGAGTGTCCGTGATCGCCATGCCCGACGCGATCGACTGGATGACCAGCATGCCGAGCACCGCCGACCAGGTCGTACCGCGACCGCCGAACAGGCTGGTGCCGCCGATGACGGCCGCCGCGATGGCGTTGATGAGCAGCACGCCGGACCCCGAGCTCTGGCTCACCGAGGTGATGCGCGAGGCCAGGAACAGGCCGCCGACGGCGGCCATCGTGCCCGAGGCCGCGAGCACCGCGGTCTGCACCCACGTCACGCTGAGGCTGGCGCGGCGGGCCGCCTCGACGCTGCCGCCGAGCGCGTAGACCTGCCGTCCGTAGCGCGTGCGGCGCAGCAGGACGTCGAGACCGGCCACCACCACGAGGAAGATCAGCAGGGCGAGGGGCAGCCCCTGGAACCGGTTGAGCAGGTACGCGACGCCGAACGCGACCACGGCGAGCGCTCCGGTGCGTAGCGCGATGCCGCGCAGCGACCGGTGCGGCATCCCGATGGCTCTGCGGCGGCGCCGGTCGCGGTCGGAGACGAGGAAGACGGCCGCCGCGGCGACCGCCGCCAGGCCGTAGGCGACGGCGTCGTCGGTGAAGTAGAAGCTGGTCAGCTTGGCGACCAGCCCGTTCTCGTCGAGGTTGACGGTGCCGCTGTCCCCGAGGACGGACAGCATCAGGCCGTTCCAGGTGAGCAGCCCGGCCAGGGTGATCACGAAGGCCGGCACCCGGGTCCTGGCGATGGAGTAGCCCTGGACGGTGCCCGCGACGGTGCCCGTAAGCACCGCGACGATGAGCGCGAGCCACTCCGGCACCCCGTTGTTCACGTTCAGCACGGCGAAGACGGCCGCCGCGAGCCCGCTGATCGAGCCGACGGACAGATCGAGCTCGCCGAGCAGCAGCACGAAGACGATGCCGACCGCGATCATCCCGGTGCCCACGATGTCCACGCTGAGGTTGGACAGGTTCCGGGGCGAGAGGAAGTTCTGGTTGAGCGACTGGAAGGTGATCCAGACGACGGCGAGGACGAGGACGACGGGCAGCGAGCCCAGCTCACCGGCGCTCAGCTTGCGCCGGACGGCCGCCGACCCGCTCCGCACGGCACGGGCGACGGCCCGCATGCGGGTCACCACCTCGCCCCGTCGCGGGCGCCACACAGGACCCGCCTCGACGGCCGGCCGCGCCGGTCGTGCCCGAGGAGGGCGGCGGCTTGTCCGGAGCGGATCTCCGGCACGAAAACCATCTCCTTCCCCAGGACGTCAGGTCCGGCGGTGTCGGGTCGATGTGTGTCCTGTCGGCGGGGTGGGCGTTCGGCGCGGGTCAGGGCAGTCCGGCGCGTTCGCAGGCGGCCCGGAGCTCGGGGGTGCAGATCTGCCGGGCGGTGTGCAGGCCGTCCTTCACCACCGTGTCCCCGATGTTGTCGGCGGTCACCGACACCGGGGTGAGCAGCACGGCGGCGACCGCTTCCCCGCCGCGCGTCGGCACCTCGGCCGTGGCCACCCGCTCCAGGCTCTCCCCGCGGGCCGCGGCGACGGCCATGGCGCCGCCGGCGGCGGCCTCGGGCCTGAACGGCTTGAAGACGGTCATGTACTGGTCGCCGCCGAGGATGCGCCGCAGGGCGGAGAGCTCGGCGTCCTGCCCGGTGACCGGGGGCAGCGGGTCGACCTTGTTCGCCTTGAGGGCGGAGATGCTCCCGGCGGCGAGGCCGTCGTTGGCCGCGTAGACCCCGTCGATGGACTCGACGCCGAGGGCCGCGATGGCCCCGGACATGTTCATGTGCGCGGTCTCCGTGCGCCACTGGAGGGTGTCGTAGGCCTTGCCGATCTTCACCTTTCCGTCGAGCACGGACCGGGCGCCGTCCTCGAACGACTTCGTGTTCGGGTCGCTGGGATCGCCGTTCATCATGACGATCTGGGCGCCGGGCACCTTGTCGCCCATCGCCTTCAGCAGCGCCCGGCCCTGGAGCCTGCCGACCTCCACGCCGTCGAAGGAGACGTAACCCGAGATGGGTCCCTCGGCGAGACGGTCGTAGGAGATGACGGGGATGTCCGCCTCGTGGGCCTTGGTGACCGCGGGGCCGAGCGACCGGGAGTCCACGGGCACGAGCACGATGGCGTCGACCCCCTTGGTGATCATCGAGTCCATCTGTTCCTGCTGGAGGGCCACATCGTTCTTGGCGTTGGCGTGCTCGACCGCGCAGTCGGGGCACAGTTCGCCGATCTTCTTCTCCAGCAGGGGCCGGTCCTGGGTCTCCCAGCGGGCCGTGGTGACGTCCGGCAGCAGCAGACCGATGCGCGGCCCGTCCGCTCGGCCGGGTTCGTCGCCGGTGCTCGCACCGCAGGCCGCGAGGACGACCGCGGTGGAGACCGCGGTCACCGCCGCGGCCGTGTCCCTGATGCAGGCCTTCATGAGTGATACCTGCCGTAGACGACAATAGGGTGGTGGGTAGCGGTGGATATGTTCGGTTGATCCTTATATGCGATTCTGGTGGGTGGGTGCCCTGATCTCAACCTGTCGGCACCTGCGGCAGGATGGGAGGTACGTTGCGGACATGCCTCGACCGGGCTCTGAGCTTCGCCGGAGCGACACTGGCGGCGGTCTACGCGCCCGGGGCCGGCACACGCGAGCTTCGGCTGGTGGACACGTCCGGAAGCGTCATTTCCGGCTCGTCACCGCCGGAGCGCCTGCCGCTGTCCGGCGACTCGCCCGCGGCGCGGGCCTTCCGCACCGACCACCCCCTCTGGCTGACCAACGACACCCCGCTCGGCGCGCTGCCCCTCGGCATCCAGGGCAACCGGCTGGGCTGCCTCCTCGTCCTGGGGGACTCGGCGGACGGCTTCGGGGTCGAGCAGCGCCGCTTCCTGGAGCGGTACGCCGACGCGGTCGCCGCGCTGCTCCGGCCCGGCGCCGACCCGCCGATACCGACACCGCTGCTGGGCCCCGCCCTGCGAAGCCTGCGCCTCGGCTCCTTCGTCCTCTCCCCGGACACCGGCCTGATCGAGGCCGACGACACCCTGCTCGAACTGGTCGGCATCACCCCGGACGACTTCGACGGCAAGGTCGACACCCTGCTCGCGCACGCCCTCCCGGAGGACATGCACGCCTTGATGTCGCTCCTGGAGCCGACCACCGACGCCTTCGGCCGACGGGACCTGGAGTTCCGGGTCCGCGGCCCCACCGGCGAGATGCGCTGGCTGAGCCTGAGCTGCCGGGCGGAACCGGGCGCGGACGACGGGCCGCAACAGGTTCTGGGCGTGGTGACGGCGACCTCGGTGCTGCGCCGCGGCGGCGACGACGTCTCCCGGATCCAGTGGCTGACGGCCGCCCTCGACGAGGCCGCGACGGTCCGCGACGTCGGCCGCGTGGTGGTCGCCGCCCTGCGCGAGCCGCTGGCCGCCGACCACGTGGCGCTCGCCGCGGTCCAGGACGACCGGGTCATGGTCACCGCCCTCGACCCGCCCCAGCCCAGCGCCTGGCCGGACGTGTGGCGTACCGAGTGGCGCACGGAATGGCCCGACGCGTCGCTGCGCGCCCTGCCCACCCTCCAGGCGGCCCTGCGGGACGGCCGGATGGACCTCTGGCCCGCCGGCACCGCCCTCGAAGCCGGTCTGGCCGACGTCGGCGCCGGGGGACTGGCCGTCCTGCCGCTCCCCGCCAAGGGCCAGGTCGCCGGGGTGTGCCTGGTCGGCTGGGACCGGCCGCACGAGTTCGCCCCCGAGGAACGGTCCCTGCTCACCGCCACCGCCGCCCTGGTCGGCCAGGCCCTCAAGCGCGCCCACGCGCACGACGCCGAGCAGGAACTCGCGACGATGCTCCAGCGCAGCCTGCTGCCCCGACGGCTGCCCGAACTGCCCGGCGGGACCGCCGTCGCCCGCTATCTGCCCGCCAGACGCGGGCTGCAGGTGGGCGGCGACTGGTACGACGTCATCGCCCTCTCCGAGGACCGGGTGGCCCTGGTCATCGGCGACGTCCAGGGACACAGCGCCGGCGCCGCGACGATCATGGGCCAGATGCGGACCGCCGTCCGGGCCTACGCCACCGAGGGTCACCCGCCCGACGTGGTCGTCTCGCACGCCAACCGGCTCCTCGTCGGCATGGAGACCGACCTGTTCGCCACCTGCTGCTACGCCGAACTGGACCTGGAGGAGGGCAACATCCTCTTCGTCCGGGCCGGGCACCTGGCCCCCCTGCTGCGCCTTCCCGACGGCTCCACGGAGGAGGTCGAGGTGGCGGGCGGGCCGCCGCTCGGCATCCTGGCCGAGGCGGACTTCCCCATGACGGCCGTCGAACTGGCCCCCGGCACGGTCCTCGCCCTGGTCACCGACGGTCTGGTCGAGGCCGCCGACCTGCCTCTGGACGAGGGCATGCGCCGCACGCGGGTCGCGCTCGCCGCGGCGGACCCCGCCGACCCGGGGAAGATGGCCGACGCGCTCCTCGGCGACGCCGGCCGCCGGGAGGACGACGTGGCACTGCTGCTCCTGCGCTACGACGGTATGAAGACCCGGCCGATCCGGGCCGGCTGGATGGTGTGGCGGTTGCCCGACGCCGTCATGCACGCCCGCCGCTTCACCGCGCGCACCCTGCGCCGCTGGAAGGTCCAGGAGGCGGCCGACGCGGTGCTGCTGGTCGTCTCCGAACTCGTCACCAACGCCCTGGTGCACACCCAGGGGCCGGTCCGGCTCGACCTGGTGCTGCGCGGGGACCGGGTGCGCGTCTCCGTCAGCGACTCCTCGCCGCGCGCGCCCGCCAAACCGGTGATCGTCGACTGGGAGGCGACCGGCGGCCGGGGCCTGCTGCTGGTCGAGGCGATGTCGGACGCCTTCGGGTCGGTCCCGGTGGCCGGCGGCAAACAGGTGTGGAGCGAGATCGCCGTGCCGGAGGGAGTGCCGTGAGGACGCGCCGCGGGGCTGTCGTCGCGGTGCTCGCCGCGGCGCTCCTGACGACGCCCCTGGCCTCCTGCGGGGGAGACGAGAAGGCGGTCGGCGAAGGCTTCACCGTCGGTCTGCTGCTGCCGAGCCGCGCGGTCCCGCGCTGGGAACACGCGGACCGACCGCTGATCGAGGCGCAGGTGAAGAAGCTCTGCCCCGGCTGCCGGACGGAATACGCCAACGCCGAGAACGACGTCACCCGGCAGCGGCAGCAGATGATCTCCATGATCACCAAGGGAGCCAGGGTCCTGATCCTCGACGCCGCCGACACCCGGGCGCTGCGCTCCTCCATCCAGGAAGCGGACCGGGCGGGTGTCCCGGTGATCGCCTACGACCGCCTCGCCGAAGGCCCGATCACCGGCTATGTCGGTTTCGACGGCCTCCAGGTCGGCAGACTCCAGGGCGAGGCGCTCCTGAAGGCCCTGGGGCGGGCGGCCGGGAGCGACGACGTCGTCATGATGAACGGCGATCCGACCAGCCCGAACGCGGAGGCGTACCGCAAGGGCGCCCTGTCCGTCCTCACCGGCCGGGTGCGGATCGCCCGGTCCTACGACACCCCGGAGTGGAGCACCCAGAACGCGCACACCAACATGTCCGCCGCCATCGCGGCCCTCGGCCCGGACGGGATCGACGGAGTCCTCGCGGCCAACGACAACATCGCCGCGGGCGTCGTCGCCGCCCTCAAGAGCGCCGGCGTCACCGACCTCCCGCCGATCACCGGCCAGGACGCCGACCTCGACGCCGTGCGGCGCGTCGTCAAGGGGGAGCAGTACATGACGGTGTACAAGCCGTTCACGAAGGAAGCCGCCGCGGTCGCCGCCATGGCCGTCGCCGTCGGGCGGGGCGACGACCCCCGCGACAGCGCCACCACGACCGTCGACAGCCCCACCACGAAACGCATCCCGGCCGTGCTGCTCCAGCCGCGCCCGGTGCGGGCCCGTGACGTCGAGCGGACCCTGATCAAGGGCGGCCTGTACACCGAGGGCCAGATCTGCACCCGTGAGCTCCTGGCCGCCTGCGCGCGGGCGGGACTCACCGGGTGAGCCGCCGGGAGGGGGCGGCCGTCAGTGCTGGTACGGCTGCTGGTGCGGCTGCCCGTACGCCTGGCCGCCGGCGCCGCCCACGGCCTGCGCCGTCAACTGCTCCGCCTGCTCCTTGGTCAGGTTCTGCTCGGCGCCGCAGAAGGTGCACTGCGTCCCGTACTTCGTCGAGATCGGGAACAGCGGCACGAAGAACAGGGTGAACTTGGTGACCCGCTTGCGCAGCGTGTGCGCGGCGGGGTTGCCGCAGCGGCCGCACACGAGCGTCAGTATCGCCAGCTGGTAGAGGTATCCCTTGGTGCCGAAGATGATCACGCTGTGCTTCCTTCTGGGTGAGTGTCCGGGTGAGCGTGCGTCCGGGTGAGCCGCCGTGGGACGGCCGGCCGGACCGCCGTCCGCACCGCACAGTCTGCTGCATCGCCATGTCACCCGGGTGAGCGGCAGGCGGGTCCATGCCCTGGGCCACGCGGGCGATCCCCCGGCCACGACTGCGGCCGCCGCCGCCCGCCCGGCGCGATGGTCGTCTGGCCGCCGCACAGCGGCGTTTCCGCTACCCCACAGGGAAGGTCCCATGCCCCGAGTCCCCCGTTCGGCGGGCGTCACCGCCGCCGCCCTCGCCCTCGGCCTGCTCGCCACGGCTCCCGCGACCGGAGACGAGCCGGCGGTCTCCGCTCCGCGCGTCGTCGCCCACTTCGACCTCGCCAAGGGCCAGTCACCGGAGAACATCGCGCTCGAACCCGACGGCTCCGCCGACCTGACGTTCTCCTCCGCCCGGCAGGTCGTCAACGTCACCCGGGAGGGCCGGACCCGGATCCTCGCGACGCTGCCCGCCGTGGCGAACCCGCAGACGCCCGTCGTCGGCGCTGCCGTCGTCCTCGGTATCGCCCGCGCACAGGACGGCACCCTGTACGTCAACTACGCCACCGGCACCCGCGCGACCGGGATCTGGCGCATCCCGTCCGGCGGCGGCAAGCCCCAGCAGATCGCACAGCTGCCGCCGACCGGGTTCCCCAACGGCCTCGCCCTCGACGAGCGTCGGGGCGTGTTCTACGTCGCGGACTCGGTGCTGGGCACCGTCTGGCGCGTTCCGCGCTCGGGCGGCAAGCCCACGGCCTGGGCCACGGGAGCCGCGCTCGAGCCGCGCAACGCCCGGCCGGCGGCCCGCGTCGGAGTCAACGGCCTGCGGGTCCACCGCGACGCCGTGTGGGTGTCGAACACCAACGCCGGGACGCTGCTGCGCATCCCCGTGCGCGAGAGCGGTTGCGCCGGCGTGATCGAGACCCGGGCGACGGGCGTCTACGCGATCGACGACTTCGCGTTCGTGGACCGGCACCGTGACACGGTTCTCGCCGCCCAGACCGGCGGCAGCGAGATCGCCCAGATCAGCCCGGACGGCACCCACCGGGTCGTCCTCACCCGGAAGGACGGACTGTCCAACCCCACCTCGGTGGCGGTTCGCGGCCGGACCGCCTACGTCCCCAGCGCGGCGTACTTCACCCAGGACGACCCGAACCTGCTCCTGGCCCGCGTGCACCAGCGCGACCGCGGCTAGGCGCCCGGCGGCCCCGTCCCCGCAGTGTCGGGTACGGGGCCGTGGGACGTGGGGGAGAAGCGGGGGCGCAGTGGCGGGCGTCGCCGTCCCGGGCCGGGGCCCGACGGGGACGGGTCGCTGGGCTCCGGGGGAGCGGGGCGGCCGTCGTCAGGCTGCCGGGCGCACCAGGCCGTACTCGTAGGCGAAGGCGACCGCCTGGACCCTGGCGCGGGCGCCGATCTTGGCGAGGATATGGCTGACGTGGGACTTCACGGTGGTCGGGGCGATGGACAGCCGTGCGGCGATCTCCGCGTTGGACCAGCCGGAGGCGACGGCGACGAGGACATCGCGTTCGCGCTCGGTGAAGGCGTCGAGTCCGACCGCCCGCCCACCGGGACGCGGGGCGCGTTCATGGCGGACGGTGTCGATGAGCGCGCGGGTCAGCTCGGGGGTGATGACGGCGTCTCCGGCGGCCACGACCCGGATGGCCGCGGTCAGTTCGTGGGGTGTGGCGTCCTTCAGGAGGAATCCGCCGGCGCCCGCGCGCAGGGCGGCGTAGGCGTGCCCCTCGTGTCCCGTGGAGGTCAGCACCAGGATCCGCGGCGGCTGCCCGCCCGGTACGCCGGGGCCGGGGACCGCGCTGAGGCGCGGCGGGTGGGCGATGCGGCGGATGGTCTCGATGGCGTCGGTCTCGGGACGGTGGCCACCGAGCAGGACGACGTCGGGACCGAGCGCGGCGCTCATCCGGGCCGCTTCGGCCCCGCTCGCCGTGTCGCCCACGACGGTCAGATCGGGCTCGGCGGTCAGCAACATCCGCAGGCCGACGCGTTGAAGGGACTGGTCGTTGACGATGAGTACGGAGGCCATGGCTGTGTTCTCCATGCGAGTGGGGGCGTATGCCTCTCATGAACGAAACTGTTTCGTTCACTTGCTGATCAGGCTAGCCCTCGAAGTCATCGAAACGGCAGCGTTTTCTTGTGGTGTGGCTCACATCTCGACGGACGGGCGGGCTGTGCCGCGCGAAAGGGCCGGCCCCGATGGCGCCGGCCCTTTCCGCATGTGCGCGGGTTCGCCGCGCCCACGTGTTCGCTACGCCCAGCAGCCGTTGACGGTGGCCGCGAGGCCGTCCATGGCGTCCTTGATGTCGGCCGGGTTGGCCGTGGAGTTGTTCTCGATGAACGAGAAGACCTTCCACTTGCCGTCCTTGCCCTGCGTCAGACCGCTCAGGGCGATGGCCCCGGTGAGGGTGCCGGTCTTCGCGTGCACCTTGCCGACCGCGCACGTGGAGTTCACGTCGTCGAAGCGGCCCCATTCCGGACCGAGCGTGCTGCCGGCCTCGCCGGAGACGGGCAATCCGTCGAGGATGGAGCCCAGGGTCCGGGAGTAACGCGATTCCGTCAGCAGTTCGAGGATTTCCGCGAGCGTGGCGGCCGGAATACGATTGGCCCGCGAAAGGCCGCTTCCGTCGTAGATCTCGAAGTTGTCGAGGGAAACGCCGTACCGAAGGCTCAACACCTGGCGCACGACGTCCGTGCCGCCCTCGAACGTGGCCGGGCGGCCCGCGCCGAGTGCGGTCATCCGCAGCAGGGTCTCGGCGATGTTGTTGTCGCTGACCTTGATCATCTTGTGGACGATCTCCGACAGCGGCGCCGACCGGTGCCGTGCCACCGGGACGTCGCCCGGGCTCGCCTTGGCGCGGGTGACGGCGCCGTCGACGGTGACCCCGGCCGCCGTGAGCTGCTGGGCGAAGACCTGCCCGGCGTCGATCGAGGTGTCCTGGACCCCGTGCCCGTCGACGACCAGCGCGCGCACCGGGGCGACGGAGTCGGGGTAGTAGCCGGTGTTCCAGCCGTTGGCCAGGGTCGGTGCGCCGAAGAGGCTGTCGTCCACGGCGACCTTCACCGACGTCAGTCCCGCCGCCTTGAGCCCGGCGACCGCGGTCTTCGCCAGTTCGGCGAGGTCGGCGCTGGTCAGCGTACGGTCGCCGCCACCGACCACGGTCAGGGTGCCGTTGCCGTAGACGACCTTGGTGGTGAACGTGTGGTCCGGGCCCAGCACGGTCAGGGCGGCGGTCGCCGTGGCGAGCTTGGTGTTGGACGCCGGCATCAGCGCGGTCGCGCCGTTGTGGTCCCACAAAGTGGTGTCGGACTCGGAGTCGAGGACCACGCCGCTGACCTCGGACCCCAGGCGCGGGTCGACGACGCGGGCCTCGAGATTGGCGATGAGCTGCTGGTCGTCCGCGTCGAGCGTCCGGCCCGCCGCCGTGTCCTTGGCCGTCGTGCCGATGCCCTTCTCGGCGGCGAACGCCGAGGGGCCGGCCAGGGCCGCCGAGGTGACGGGCAGGGCCAGGGCGAGCACGATCGCCCGCCGGACGCCGGTACCGCTCTGCTTGGCCTTGCGGTGCCGGCGTCGACCGCCCGGGACAAAGGAATGCACGGGCGATTCCGCCGTTATGTCGTTCATGGAGTATCTCAAGGCTTTCGTGTGGGGGCCCTGCGCGAGAGAATTCCGGCGCACCTTATCACCCGTCACATGCGACCCACAGGTAACTCGGTGCGCGACTGACAGCCTTTCAGCGGGCGGAAATACGCTGGTTTTTCACACGGAATTCAGAGGCCCGTCCCCAAGCTCTGTGTCGTGTAGGCGCACTCCGTGTAGATGTAGCCCGACTCGAGCTTGGCCGTGTCCGAGGCGGGCGTGGCGGAGCTGTCGCCGTTCGGCTTGTGCAGGAAGAACGTGGTGCCGACCGGCAGGCTGATGGTGCGCTGCGGATAGTTCCTGCCGCTGTCGCTGCACGGTTCGAACGACGGGTTGATGGTGCTGCCGAGGGAGTACGCCTTGCAGCCGCCGCAGGCCTTGAGGGTGAAACTGCCGGTGACCGGACCCGTGAAGAGGACCGTGACCGCGTCGGGACTGTCGTTCTGCACGGTGACCGAGATGCTGCCGCCGGTACGGGTCGTCGGCAGCTTCTTGCCCGCGGCCGGCAGGGTCTGGGCGATCTCCGCCGCTATGGCGATCTTCTTCGCCAGGCCGGCGTTCTTGGCGGTCTTGTGGGCGGAGGCGTACTCGGTCATGGTCGTCTGCGCCGACTCGAAGTCGCCGTCCCGGTACTGGTCCACGCCGCAGGTGTACGTGCCGGTGTCGGCGCTGGTCGTGGCCCGGCTGCTGTCCTTGTCGAGAGCGGCTCCGATGTCCGCCTGCTCCGCCTCCAGGCCGTCGATCTGCGAGCCGAGCGTGCGCAGCCGCTGGACCGCGGAGCAGGGTTCGGCGCCGTGCAGGTCCTTCTCCGTGCGGACGACGGCGGCGGCCACGGCGGGTTCGACCTTCGCGGCCTGCTCGGAATCGGGGAAGGTGGCCAGCAGCTCCCCGTACTGCGAGCCCCAGTTGGCCTCGCCCGCCGTGAGCGCCGTCGACGCGCACTCGTACAGCGAGGTGGCCAGCCGGTCGTCGGGCCAGGTCTTCAGCGCCCCGAGGTCCGTCCCGGGCAGGCTCTTCGGGACCGTGCGCAGATACTTCAGCGGTTCCACCGCCTCGCAGTAGTCGCCCTGCGCGTACGCGGCGCCGACCGTCGTGTAGTAGGTCTTCATCCGTGCGGGCACCCGCTCGGCCGCCCGGGAACCGGGGTGGTCGGACGTGAGGTCCGCGTAGACGCCCAGCGCCTCGCGGTAGTCGGCCCGGGCCGAGTCGAAGGGCTTGTCACCGGAGGCCTGCACCAGCTGGTCGGCCTCGTCGAGCCGGTCGAGGAGCATCTGCTGGGTGGCTTCGTCCCGTGCGTCGTCGTACAGCACGACACCCCCGGCCGGCACGACGAGCAGCAGCAGTCCGAGCCCGAGCGCGAGCGGCGCCCGCCGCAGTCCCGTCAACCGGGTGCGCAGGCCCACGCGCGCACCGTCCGCCGCCACCGCGACGAGGAACAGGACGTACAGGACGAGGGCGAAGCCCGGGACGCCGTCCGGGTCGGCGGGCAGCGCCACGAACAGCAGGACGGCGGTGGCGATCCAGCACAGCGCCATCAGGGCCCAGCGGCGCACCAGCGCGTAGCCCAGGCCCAGACCACTGAGGTTGAGCACGGCCACCGCGACGGCCCGAGCGCCGTCCGCCGGCGCCGGCGGCGGGGCCGACGGCATGGGTGGAACGTAGTAGAAGGTGTTGTGGTCGGTGTCGTTGTATCTGCCGTACTGGTCCCCCGACATGGCGGCTCCCCCCGGTCAACTGCATCCGCACGTCTACGATTTGTCAGTGTACGGTCGCGGAGGACGGGCCGACAGGGGCGTAGTGGTTCCTGCATACGATCCCGGCCGGGAGACGCCCGGCCGAAGACGGCCGGGTCCGCGGGAAGCGGGCCGGGCCGCCACAGGGGGCATGTGTGGCGGCCGCGGCTTCGCTATCGCGTCAGGCATGGGTCAGGCCACACCCCCCACCGTCTTCTTGCGGCGCAGGGCGTAGAGGCCGGTGCCGGCGACGGCGAGGACGCCGAGTCCGGCCGCGGTCGCCGTGGGGGTGGCGAGGGCGCCGCCGCCGGTGTGCATGCCGCCGCTGGGCTTGTCGTGCTCCTTGCTCCAGCCGCCGGACTCCTCCTCCTTGCCGCCGTTCCAGGAGTCCTTGTCGTGCTCACCGCTGGTCCAGGTGTCCTTGTCCTTGTACGTCTCGGGGTCGTACTTGGGGTCCTTGGCCGCGCCGTGGTCGCTGTCGTTCACCGAGGCGAGGGCGCCGCCGCCGGTGTGCACGCCGCCGTGCGGGGAGTCGTGCTCCTCCTTGCCGTGCTCCTTGCCGTGCTCCTCCTCCTTGCCGTGGTCTTCCTTGCCCTGGTCTTCCTTGCCGTGCTCCTTGCCGTACGAGGAGTCCTCCTCCTTGTCCTCCTCCTTGCTGTACGAGGAGTCGTCCTCGTTGTCGTGCTCCTTGCTGTACGAGGAGCTGTCCTCCTTGCTGTACGAGGAGTCGTCGTGGTCCGTGTCACCGGCGTAGGCACCGGGGGCGCCGATGGCGAGGGCGGCCGAAGCCGCCGCGGTGGCCAGGATCATGCGAGCAGAACGCATCTGATGGTCCTTCCGTCACGACCGGGCAGCCGACACTTCGTCAGCTGACACGACCCGGCCCGACGTGATCCACCGTCAGTCAGCGAGCCCCGCTCCACCACTCAAGGCGCTCACCCGGGTGAAACGGCCCGCCATTCCGGGGACCCGGCCCCGCCTAGTCGCCTTTCCGGGGACGACCACTCCGACGGAGTAGCGGCGAAACGATTCGCGGGGTGAACGGGGCCCGTCGCCCGATCATCTCCGAGGGGCTCGCACGATCCTGGTGCAGGCCTTCGGTCCCATGGCGGACCTGGGCTTTTCCCGCCACCGCCCCCTCATCTCGGCAAGGAGTTCCGCTGTGCGTGTTCGTCGTACGGTGCTCAGCACCCTCGGTTCCGTCGCTCTCGTCCTCACCTCTCTGGGTGCGCTGACGGCCGCCACCGCGGGCCCCGCGGCCGCGGACCCGTGCGGCTTCTACGAGACCGGTTCCGACGCCTTCTACAACCACTGCACGTCCGACGGCTCACGCGTCGTCATCAAGGTCGACGTGGCCTGGGCGGCCGACTACGAGCGGTGCGTCGGTCCCGGCACGTCCTGGCTGGGCTCGGCCGCCAAGATCCAGGGCGCCCACTACACCGGCCGCACCTGCTGACAGGCGGTCACTCGACGGTTCTCGGGGTCCGGGGCGATCCGGGGCGATGTCGTCCCGGGCCCTGGGTGTCCGGCGGCCGACCCGGTGCGGGCCGGTGCGCCGTCACCGAGCCGGTCCGTCCAGGACGGTCAGCAGTCGGTCGGCGAACTCCTTCGGGGACTCGACGGCTGCGAGGTGGCCGCCCGGGAACTCGACGAGTCCGCGTCCCAGCAGCTCCGCGAGGCGCGCGGCCGGTCCGTACAGCGGCAGTTGGCGCCGGGAGTCGCGCCCGGCGGCCGGCACCAGCTTGTGGGCCACGGGCCGGAGCGCCGCGAGGTCGGGCACGGCCGAGGAGAACGGACACAGGACGCGGCCCAGGAAGACGGGCAGGTTGGCGTGCATCCGGACGGCCATCTCCTGGATCTCGGGCGGCAGTTCCGTCGGCCGCGCGGGCGCCGGCCGGTCCGATCCGTCCGCCAGCCCCTCGCCGAGCCGGGTCATGGCGGCGTCGGCGCCCTCGGCGTGGAAGATCTCGCGTACCTCGGTGAACAGCGCTCGATGCGGGGCGGGATCCTCCAGAAGCCCCAGCAGCGGTGGTTCGTGCGCGACCACCCGGCGCAGCCGTTGCGGGTGCCGGGCGAGCAGATCCACCGCGACGACGGCGCCGGAGCTGCAACCGAGGACGACCGCCTCCTCGTCGGGGGAGAGCAGTTCGAGCAGCCGGTGGGCGTCGTCGCTCCAGACCGACACCCGTTCGTCGGCGCGGGGAGCGTCCGCCGGTCCGTCGAGCGGGCTGCGGGACAGACCTCGCGGGTCGTACGAGACGACCGTGTGGCGGGCGGCCAGCTCCGGTGCCATGCCCGCGTACATTCCGGCGTCCCCGGCGCCGCCGGGGATGAGCAGCAGGACCGGTCCGCTGCCGCGCGTCTCGTAGTGCAGGGTGGCGCCGGGCACTGCGAGGGTGCCGGTCCGGGGCGGGTTCATGGCTTGCTCCAGTCGGTTGTCCGTACGGGTGGGGGCCTCGTGCCCTCGACCGTTTCCTAGTATCCCTAGGTTTCAACCTAGCTCAACTAGGTTTTCGTTCGACCGCCGTCTCTGAGCAGCTGGAACGCGCCATGTGTAACTCTGGGTAATCCCTCTCCTGTCGTACAGTCGAGCCGGGGGAAGAAGACCGGAGGGAGGGGATGGCGTGCCGCTGGAGCCGGTGCGGTTCGCGGTCCTGGGGCCCCTTCGGGTGTTTCGGGGGGACGCGGAACTGGAGCTCGGAGGACCGCAGGAACGTGCCTTCCTGACCCTGCTGCTGGTCGGAGCGGGGCGGCCGGTCGCCGTGGGCGAGATCGTCGACGTCCTGTGGGGGGCGGCTCCGCCGCGCAGCGCGGTCAATGTCGTCCGGCGCCATGTGGGTTCGCTGCGCCGGCTGCTGGAACCCGGTCTCGCCGCCCGCGCGGAGGGGCGTTGGCTGGTGCGGGACGCCGGTGGGTACCGGCTGGTGACCGACGGTGACTCCTCGGACCTGCTGAGGTTTCGCGCGCTGCGCGAGGAAGGGCGCCGGATCGCGGACCGGTCACCCGCGCAGGCGCTCGAACTCCTCACCGAGGCACTGTCGCTGTGGCGCGGGCCGCTCGCCGTCGGCATTCCCGCGCAGGCCCGTGTGCACCCGGCGTTCGACGCGGTGGACCGTGAACGGCCGGCCGCCGTGCGGCAGGCGGCGGACGCCGCACTGCGCGCCGGGAGGCCGGAGGCGGTCCTGCCCGAGCTGCGACAGGCCGCAGCGCGGCACCCGTTGGACGAACCCCTCCAGGCGGGACTGCTCCTCGCGCTGGCGGCGGCCGGCCACCGCTCGGAGGCGCTGGCCGCCTACGAGGCCGTACGGGTGCGGCTGGCCGAGGAACTCGGCATCGACCCCGGAGCGGAACTGCGCGACGCGCGCGACGCGGTGCTGCACGGGGTGGTGCAGGGTGCGCGGGCCGCGTCGTCCGGTGCGTCGAGTGACGCGCCGAGCGATGTGTCGAGTGGTGTGTCCGAGGAGCCGGGGCCGGGCGGTTCTACCGCGCCCGCACCTGCGCCGGCCCCTCCGTCCTCCCTTCCGCTGCCTGCCCAACTCCCGCACGAAATAACGGCGTTCACCGGCCGGGACGTCGAGCTCGACGAGGCGTTCGCGCTGTCCGGCGCGGACGGGTCGCGGCCCGGGGCCGTGGTGATCAGTGCCATCGGCGGTATGGCGGGCGTCGGCAAGACCACGCTCGCGGTGCACTGGGCCCACCGGATCGCCGACCGGTTCCCCGACGGGCAGCTCTACGTCAACCTGCGCGGCTTCGATCCGTCCGGCGCCGTCCTGGACCCGGGGGAGGCCGTCCGGGGGTTCCTCGGCGCGCTCGGCGTGCCGCCGGAACGCGTCCCGCACGGGGTGGACGCACAGGCCGCCCTCTACCGCAGTGTGCTCGCCGGCCGTCGGGTCCTCGTCGTGCTCGACAACGCGCGTGACACCGAGCAGGTGCGGCCCCTGCTGCCCGGCTCGCCCGGCTGCCTCACCCTGGTCACCAGCCGCGACGAACTGACGGGGCTCGTCGCCGCCCACGGCGCCCACTCCCTGGTCCTGCGCCCGTTCGACGCCGTCCAGGCGCGGGCCTTCCTGGTCCGCCGACTGGGCGCGGAGCGGGTCGCGGCCGAGCCCCGGGCGGCCGACGAGATCGGCGAGCTGTGCGCCGGACTGCCGCTCGCCCTCGCCTGCGTCGCCGCCCGCGCCGCCGGTCACCCCCACTTCCCGCTCGCCGCCGTCGCCGCCGAACTGCGCGAGGCCCACGGCAGCCTCGACGCCTTCGCCCGCTCCGACGCCTCCGTGGACGTCGGCACGGTCTTCTCCTGGTCCTCGCGCGCGGTCTCGGCCGAGGCCGCCCGGCTGTTCCGGTTGCTCGCGTTGCACCCCGGCCCCGACCTCTCCCTGCCGGCCGCGGCCGCCTTGGCGGGCCTGCCCGTACGCCGGGCCCGGCCGCTGCTGGCCGAGCTGACCGGTCTGCATCTCGTCGGCGAACACAGTCCCGGCCGCTACGCCTTCCACGACCTTCTTCGCGCCCACGCCGGCGAACTCGTCCACGAGCGGGACTCCGACGCCGACCGCCGGGCGGCCCTGAACCGGCTGTACCACCACTACCTGCACACCACCCACGCCGCGGACCGGCTGCTGGCCCCCAACGCCGACCCGCTGCCCTTGCCGCCGGCGCCCGACGGCGTCCACCCCGAACCCCTCGCCGACGACGACCGCGCCCTGGCCTGGCTCACCGCCGAACACGCGGTGCTGCTCGCCGTGGTCGACCTGGCCGCCACGTCGGGGCAGCCCGTGCAGGAACGTCTCGCCTGCCAACTGGCCTGGTCCCTGGAGCCGTTCTTCGACCGACGCGGTCACTGGCACGACGGGCTCGCCGTGCAGCGCACCGCGCTCGACGCCGCCCGACGGCTCGCCGACCCCGCGCTGGAGGCCCGCGGCCTGCGCGGACTGGCCCGCGTGGAGGGCCGGCTCGGTCTGCACGCCAGGGCCGTCCCCCGACTGGAGCGGGCCCTGGAGCTCTTCACCGACCTGGGCGACGACACGGGCCGCGCGCACACCCACCGCAGTCTCGGCTGGGAGTGCGACCAGCAGGGCGACCTGCCCGGCGCCCTGCGGCACAACCGGTTCGCCCTCGGCCTGTTCCGTACGCTCGGCGACCGCGCCGCGCAGGCCAGCGTGCTGAACTCGGTCGGCTGGTACCACGCCCTGCTCGGGGACCACCGGCAGGCCCTCACGCACTGCTTCGAAGCCCTCACCATGCTCCAGCAACTCGGCGACCGCTACGGGCAGGCCGCCACCTGGGACAGCATCGCCTACGCCCACCACCACCTCGGCCGCCACCCGCACGCGCTCCTCGGCTACCGCAACGCCCTCGCCCTGCTGCGCGACCTGGGCGTGCCCTACGTCGAGGCCGACATCCTCGTCCGGGTCGGCGAGACCCACCTGGCCACCGGCGACCACGAGAGCGCCCGTACCGCCTGGGAGGAGGCTCTCGTCCTGTTCAGGGGCCTGAACCACCCCGACGCCGAGCGGGTCGAGGCACTGCTGGACGCACGGGACGGTCACGCCGGTGCCGTCTGACATCCGGCTCCGGCTCGATCACGCCGCCGGACGACGACACCCCCGGGTGACGTGATGCGCTTCGAGGTGCTGGGTCCGGTACGGGTGTGGCGGGACGAAGACGAGCTCGATCCCGGCTTCCCCCAGCAACGCGCCCTGCTCGCCCTGCTCCTGACGCACGCGGGTCGGCCCGTGCCGACGAGCGAGATCGTCGACGTGCTGTGGTCCGATCGGCCGCCCGCCAGCGCGCTGAACGTGGTGCGGCGCTACGTCGGCACGTTGCGGCGGCTGCTCGAACCGGGGCTGCCGCCCCGCGCTCCGGGCCGGCGTCTGCCGCGCCGGACCGGCGGCTACCTCCTGGAGGCGGCGACCGACGAGGTCGACCTGCTGCGCTTTCGTGAGCTGACCCGGCAGGGCAAGCGGGCGGCGGCCACCGGACGGCCCGAGACGGCGGCCCGGCAGTTCGTCCTGGCGCTGGGGGAGTGGCGGGGGCCGGTGGCGATGGGGATCCCGGCGTCCGCGCGCGAACACGTCCAGTTCACGGCCGTGCAGCGGGAACTCCTCGAGACGGCCCGGCTGGCGGCCGACGCGGCGCTGCTGTGCGGCCACGCCGAGCAGGCGCTGCCCGCCCTGCGCCGGGCCACCGCGCACGACCCCCTCGACGAGTCGCTGCACGCCAGGCTGGTGCTGGTGCTGGCCGCCTGCGGACTCCAGGCGGAGGCGCTGGGGGCGTACGAGGACGTCCGCCGGCGCCTCACCCGCGAACTGGGCCTCACCCCGGGCGCGGAACTGGCGGCGGCCCACACGCGCGTACTGCGCCAGGACGTCGGACACCGACTGAAGAGCGGGCCCGTCGTCCACCTCGGCCGACCGATCGAAACCACGAGGACCACCACCCCGGCCCCCGCGACCCCGGCCCCCGCGACCCTGGACCCCACGACCCCGGGACCCGCGGCCCCGGGCCGCACCGCCCAGGACCCCACGGCCCCGGCCCCGGCCGAGCCCCCCGCTTCCGGGCCGGACGGTCCGGGGGCTGTCCCTCCGGGGGCTGTCGCTCCGGGGTTCGCCGCCGGCGAGGCAGGTGTTTCCGGGGCCGCCGTCCCGGGGCTGTCCGCGCGCCGCCTCGCCGACCGTGCGGCTCCCGTTCCCGCGAGCGCCGGCTTCGGTCCCACCGTGCGGGGCCTCACCGTCCCGCGGCCGGGCGAGCGGGGGCCCGCCACCCCCGGTTCCGCCGACGACAGGGCCGCTGCCCCCGGGCCTGCCACTCGCGTCGGCGTGGGCGGACCCGCCCGCACGGCCGACGCCCCCGCCGGTCGGGGTGTCGTGGGGTTCGTGCGGCCCGCTCAGCTGCCGTCGGCTCTGCCGTCCTTCGTGGGGCGGGTCGTCGAGCTGGACTGGCTGGAGGGGATGGCCGGCTCGGCGGCGGGGGCCGTGCTGGTGGGGGGGATGGCCGGGATCGGCAAGAGCACCCTCGTACTGCACTGGGCGCACCGGGCCGCCGACCGCTTCCCGGACGGGCAGTTGCACGTGGCGCTGCGTGGCTCCGATCCGGCCCGGCCCGCCGTGGAGCCGGCCGACGCGCTGCGCGGGATGCTCGCGGCGCTCGGCGTGCCCGCGCCCCGCATGCCGGACGGGGTGGACGCCCTGACCGGCGTGTACCGCACCCTTCTCGCCCGTCGGCGCGTCCTCGTGGTCCTCGACGACGCCGCGGACACCGGGCAGCTGAGCCCGCTGCTGCCCACCGGTCCGGGCTGTCTGGCGCTGGTCACCAGCCGTCACACCCTGCCCGGACTGGTCGCCTCGGGAGCACGGCCGCTCCGCCTCGCACCGCCGTCCGCCGAGGACGCGTACGCGTTGCTGGCCGGACGGATCGGCGCCGAGCGAGTGGCCGCCGAACCCCGGGCCGTCGACGAGATCGTCGCCAGGTGCGGCCGGTTGCCGCTGGCGCTGGCCACCGTCGCCGCGCGTGCCGTCGGCCGACGGGACTTCCCGCTCGCCGCGGTGGCCGCCGAACTGCGCGAGGCGCACGGCGGACTCGACGCCCTCGCCGCCACCCGCGAGGCCTTCCTGGGCTCCTACCGGCTCCTGGCGCCGGACAGCGCGCGGCTGTTCCGGCTGCTGCCCCGGCACGAAGGACCCGACATCACCCCGGCCGGGGCCGCCGCGCTCGCCGGGCTGCCGGTGCGCCGAGCCCGGCTGCTGCTCGGCGTGCTCGCCGACGCCCACCTCCTCACCGAACCCGCGCCGGGCCGCTACACCCTCCACGACCTGCTGCGGGCCTTCGCCACGGAACGCGCCGAGGCGGAGGGCCGCCCGCACGGCCCGTGAAGGCGCTGTCACTTCGTTGTCACTCTTTTTGCACATCCGCCGAACTACCGTCCGGACGACGTGATGGACGGTCCCCGGAGGCTACGGCGGAAGATGCCCACTACCAGCAGCAGTACCTGTGACAGCGCCCGTACCCTCGACCCGCCCGTGTGCCGGACCCGCCTGGGCGTCGAGATCACGACCGGCGAGGAGACGCCGGCCCGGCTGCCGGGCGAGACGTCGCCGCACCCCGCGCACCGGCTGCTCGCCCGTGACGGCGGCGAGTACCTCTTCGTCGGCCTGCGGAGCGGCGCTCGGCCCGCTCCCGCCGCCCCCGCTCCCGCCGCCCAGGAGCCGGTCGATGCCCCCGGCCTGCGTCTGGCGCCCGGGGACGTCTGCTTCTACGACGTCCACCGCGCGCCCGAGCTCGACTTCCGCGAGCCGTTCAGGGCGACGACGTTCCTCGTCCCGGCCGACCTGCTCGGCCTGGTGGACTCCGACGTCCGGCGGCTCGCGCGAAAACCGGTCGCCCGATCCTCCCGGCTCGGCGCCCTGTTGTCGCCGCTGTTGTCCGACCTGGCCCGCGCCACGGCCGAGGCACGTCCTCCCGTCGGCGAGATGCTCGCCTGGAACGCGGTGAACCTGCTGGCGACCCTCGCCGCCGAGCAGTTGGGCACAGCGGCGCCCGGGACACGCGGCACGCACGGGTCCCGCGATACGCCCGGTGCGCCCGGTACGCCCGGTGCGCCGGGCGCGGCCGGCGCGCACTCCCCGGTGCTGGAGCGCGTCCTGGAGTACGTCGAACTCCAGCTGACCGACCCGGACCTGTCCCCGGAGACCATCGCGCGCGCCCACCACATCTCCGTGCGCTATCTGCACAAGCTGTTCAAGGACGAGGGCACCACCGTGGGCCGGTGGATTCTGCGCCGACGTCTGGAGGAGTGCCGACGCGACCTGATGCGGTACGGCCGCGGAGGCCGGACCATCGCGGCCGTGGCCGCCCGGTGGGGTTTCCTGAGCGCCACCCACTTCAGCCGGGTCTTCCGGTCGGCCTACGGCATGTCACCGCGCGAATGGCGGGACACCGCGGGGCGCGCCGCGCTGAGCGGCCCGCGCTGAACGCGGCCCGAATCCCGTGCCCACCACTCGGGCGGCCGCTGTGCACTGTGAGCACAGCGTCGGTGCGCGGGCGGACAAATTCCGTTCGCGCGGCGGATTTAGCGTGACGGGGCAAGACAACGCACATCGAATACAGCAGGAGATGCCATGTCCGACGTCGTCGAGCCGGTCACGCCGGTGCTCGAACCCGAGGCCGCGGCGTTCGCCGAGGCGACCGCCAACCCGCCGTACCTCTTCGACCTGCCGCCGGCGGAGGGGCGCAAGGCCGTCGACGAGGTCCAGTCCGGTGAGATCCACAAGCCCGAGGTCGACGAGGAGTGGGTCACCGTCTCCGGCGGTCCCACGGGCAGTGTCCGGGCCCGGATCGTCAGGCCGGCCGGCGCCGAGGGCACCCTGCCGGTGATTCTTTACATCCACGGCGCGGGCTGGGTGTTCGGCAACGCCCACACCCACGACCGGCTGGTGCGCGAGCTCGCCGTCGGCGCCGAGGCCGCGGTCGTCTTCCCCGAGTACGACCTCTCGCCCGAGGCCCGCTACCCCGTCGCCATCGAGCAGAACTTCGCGGTCGCCCGCTGGATCGTCGAGGAGGGCGCGTCCAAGGGTCTGGACGGCGGACGGCTGGCCGTCGCCGGGGACTCGGTCGGCGGCAACATGACCGCCGCCCTCACCCTGATGGCCAAGGAGCGCGGCGGCGTCCCGCTGGTCCAGCAGGTGCTCTTCTACCCGGTCACCGACGCGAGCTTCGACACCGCGTCCTACCACCAGTTCGCGGAGGGCTACTTCCTGCGCCGAGACGGCATGCAGTGGTTCTGGGACCAGTACACGACGGACGAGGCCGAGCGCGCCCAGATCACCGCGTCCCCGCTGCGCGCCACCACCGCGCAGCTCCAGGACCTGCCCCCGGCCCTGGTCATCACCGGCGAGGCGGACGTGCTGCGCGACGAGGGCGAGGCGTACGCGAACAAGCTGCGCGCGGCCGGTGTCCCGGTCACCGCGGTGCGTTTCCAGGGCATCATCCACGACTTCGTGATGCTGAACGCGCTGCGCCCGACCCACGCCGCCGAAGCCGCCATCACGCTCGCCGTCGGCACCCTGCGCGACGCCCTGCACGTCTGACCTTCTCCAGGAGACCTTTTCCCATGACCACCCCCACTGTCGTTCTGGTCCACGGAGCGTTCGCGGACGCCGCGAGCTGGTCCGGCGTCATCGCCGAACTCCAGGGCCACGGCGTCCCCGTGATCGCCCCGCCGAACCCGCTGCGCGGCCTCGCCTCCGACGCCGCGTACATCGCCTCCTTCGCCGCCCAGATCGACGGCCCCGTGATCCTCGTCGGCCACTCCTACGGCGGCGCCCTCATCACGGTGGCCGGCACCACGGAGAACGTCGTCGGTCTCGTCTACGTCGCCGCCTACGCCCTGGCGGAGGGCGAGAGCCTGGGCGAGCTCCAGGGCCGCTTCCCGCTCTCCACGCTGGTCAGCAACCTGAAGCAGTGGACGTACCCGGTTCCGGGCGGCGACCCCGCCGTCGAGGTCACCATCGCGGAGGACGCCTTCCCGTCGGTGTTCGCCGCCGACCTGCCCGGGGACGTCACCAAGATCCTGGCCGCGGCCCAGCGCCCGCTGGCCGCCGCCGCGTTCGAGGAGACCGCCACGGCGGCCGCCTGGCAGACCAAGCCGTCCTGGGCGCTGATCGCCGGCGCGGACGAGGCCATCAACCCCGAGGTCGAGCGCTTCGGCGCCCAGCGGGCCGGGGCGACGATCGTCGAGCTCGACGGCGCCTCGCACGCCGTCGCGGTGTCGCAGCCGAAGGCGGTCGCGGACCTGATCCTCGAAGCGGTCCGCGCGACGAGCTGACGCCCACCGAGAACAGCCGCGCGGACGTGACCCCTGTGCACGTCCGCGCGGCCCGTCAGCGGCCTCGCACCCGTCGTACGAGGTCGGCGGCGGCCTGTGGCCACTCGGGGTGGTCGAAGGCGAAGCCCGCGTCGAGCAGCCGGCCGGGGACCACGCGCCGGCTCTTGAGGAGCAGTTCGGTGTCCGAGCGCAGGGCGAAGGCGCCGAGTTCCGCCATCCACTTCGTCGCGGGCAGGCCCACCGGGACCTTCCACGCGCCGCGCAGCGCGCGCATGAACGCGCGGTGGGGGAGCGGGGCCGGGGCGGCCAGGTTCACCGGTCCGGCGAGGTCGTCCCGTCCGACGAGGAACTCGACCGCGCGGACGAAGTCGTGGTCGTGGATCCAGGACACGTACTGACGGCCGCCCGCGACCGGGCCGCCGAGGCCGAGCCGGGCGAGCCGCGACAGGACGTCGAACACCCCGCCCCGGTCCGGGCTCATCACCATCGCGGCCCGCAGCGCCACCTTGCGGGTGTGCGGGGTGTCGGCCATCTCCTGCTCCCGCTCCCAGGCGGTCGCGATGTCCACGCTGTAGCCCCAGTAGTCCGGGACGCCGGGTTCGGCTCCGCCGATCACGCCGGTGGCCTCGTCGTTGGGGGCGTCGAACCGGTGGGCGTAGACGGTGGCGGTGCTCATCTGGAGCCAGATCCGCGGGGGCCGCGCCGCGGCGGCGATCGCCCGGCCGACGACCCGGGCCGAGTCCACCCGTGAGTCCATCATCGCCCGGAGGTTGTCCGGTGTGTAGCGGCAGCTGACGCTGCGGCCGGCCAGGTTGACCACGACGTCGCTGCCGTCGATCACCTCGGTCCAGGGGCCGCGCGTGCGGCCGTCCCACGGGATCTCGCCGGGGCCCGTGGGCCGTCTGCTCAGTACCGCGACCTCGTGTCCGGCCGCGGTCAGCGCGCGGCGCAGCACGGTCCCCACCTGCCCGGTGCCGCTGGGTAGCACGATCTTCATGAGTGAGGCCCCCTCCTTGTCGAAGAGGACCCTACTACTGTTTTGAACGCGTTCAAAACATTTCCGAGATGTCCTTGCGCCCCGTGTGTCTCCAGTGCGGCCCGGACCCCCGACTCCAGCGCGCCCCGGATCCATGACGGCCTGACCGAGGTGGGATCGCCCGCGACGGGGGAGTTTGCGCCGTGCGCCGGGCCGTCCGTGGACCATCGCCTATCAGGTCAAGCGTCCCGGACCCTTGACTCGGTAGGGCATCTGTCGCGATCCTCGTCGCACTATCTTGCGCCGGTCATGACAATCTCATGGGCAGTCGAAAAGCCCTCGTCGACCGCGCCTTCCCGCCGACCGAGGGACGTGGGCTGTGACCATGACCGGACGCCCGTACCGCAGACGCCGGGATGTCACCGTCGTCTCCCTGCTCCTGCTCGTGCTCGCCACGGTCCTCGGCCCCACACCGAGCTCGGCGGCCGGCGCGGACTGGTGGACGCCGACGGCCAGACCGACCCCCGACTCCCAGATCAATGTGACCGGCGAGCCGTTCACCGGCACCGACTCGGCGGGCGATGTGCGCGGGTTCGTCGACGCGCACAACCACCTGTTCTCCAACGAGGCCTTCGGCGGCCGGCTCATCTGCGGCAAGGTGTTCTCCGAAGCCGGGGTCGCCGACGCGCTCAAGGACTGTCCCGAGCACTACCCGGACGGCACGCTCGCGCTCTTCGACTACATCACCCACGGCGGCGACGGCAAGCACGACCCGGCCGGCTGGCCGACCTTCAAGGACTGGCCTGCCTACGACTCGATGACCCATCAGGCGAACTACTACGCCTGGGTGGAGCGGGCCTGGCGCGGCGGACAGCGGGTGCTGGTCAACGACCTGGTCACCAACGGCATGATCTGCTCCATCTACCCGTTCAAGGACCGCAGTTGTGACGAGATGACGTCGATCCGCCTCCAGGCGAAGCTGACGTACGACCTCCAGGCCTACATCGACAAGATGTACGGCGGCACCGGCAAGGGCTGGTTCCGGATCGTCCTGGACAGCGCGCAGGCGCGTGAGGTCGTCAAGCAGGGCAAGCTGGCGGTCGTCCTGGGCGTCGAGACCTCCGAGCCGTTCGGCTGCAAGCAGATCCTCGACATCGCGCAGTGCAGCCAGGCCGACGTCGACAAGGGGCTGGACGAGCTGTACGCGCTGGGCGTGCGCAGCATGTTCCTGTGCCACAAGTTCGACAACGCGCTGTGCGGCGTCCGCTTCGACGAGGGCGGCCTCGGCACGGCCATCAACGTCGGCCAGTTCCTGTCCACCGGCACGTTCTGGCAGACCGAGAAGTGCACCGGACCGCAGCACGACAACCCCATCGGCACCGCCGCCTCCGCGGCGGAGTCGGACCTGCCCGCGGGCACGGAGGTCCCCTCGTACGACGCGGACGCCCAGTGCAACACCCGCGGGCTCACCGCCCTGGGCGAGTACGCCGTGCGGGGCATGATGAAGCGCAAGATGATGCTCGAGATCGACCACATGAGCGTCAAGGCCACCGGCCAGGCGCTCGACATCTTCGAGGCCGCGAACTACCCCGGCGTCCTGTCCTCGCACAGCTGGATGGACCTGAACTGGACCGAGCGGGTCTACTCCCTCGGCGGTTTCGTCGCCCAGTACATGCACGGCTCCGAGGCCTTCGGCAAGGAGGCCGAGCGGACCGAAGCGCTGCGGGACAAGTACGACGTCGGCTACGGCTACGGCACCGACTTCAACGGCATCGGCGACCACCCCGCCCCGCGCGGAGCCGACGCAGCGAACAAGGTCACGTACCCCTTCAAGAGCGTCGACGGCGGCTCCCTCATCGACAAGCAGACCGTCGGCGCCCGCACCTTCGACTACAACACCGACGGCGGCGCCGACGTGGGCCTGATCCCCGACTGGATCGAGGACATCCGGCTCGTCGCGGGCCAGGACGTGGTGGACGACCTCTTCCGGGGCGCCGAGTCCTACCTCGGCACCTGGGGCTCGACCGAGCAGCACCAGGCCTCGGTGAACCTCGCCAAGGGCCGTACCGCCACGGCGAGTTCGTCCGAGTCGAACCCGTTCACCAGCTACCAGCCCGGCCGGGCCGCGGACGGCGACGACGCCAGCCGCTGGGCCAGTGACTGGAGCGACGACCAGTGGTGGCAGGTCGACCTGGGCTCCACCAACCTGGTCTCCCGCGTCACCCTCGACTGGGAGCGCGCGTACGGGAAGTCGTACCGCGTCGAACTCTCCACCGACGGCACCACCTGGACGACCGCCTGGTCCACCACCTCCGGCGACGGCGGTCTGGACACGGCCAGGTTCACCGGCACCCCCGCCCGCTACGTCCGGGTGCACGGCCTGGACCGGGGCACGGATTGGGGATACTCGCTGTACGAGGTGGGCGTCCACAGCGCCTAGCAGGCAGCCACGGGGGGACACACATGGCACGGATGCCGTCGGCGCAACGGCGCCGGCAGCTGACGGAGGCGGCGATCAGAGCGATGGCCCGGGACGGCGTCCCCAAGACGACCACCCGGTCCATCGCCGCCGAGGCCGGGGTGTCCCTGAGCGTCTTCCACTACTGCTTCGACTCCAAGCAGGCCCTCGTCGAGTCCGTCATCACGACGCTCACCGACCACTCGGTGAGCGTCGTGAAGGACGCGCTACGGCCGAGGGCCACCCTCGAGGAGACCGTCCGGGCGGGCTTCCAGGCGTACTGGGACCACGTCCGCGCCCATCCCGACGAGCACATGCTGACCTACGAACTCACCCAGTACGCCCTGCGCGAGCCGGGTTTCGAGCAACTGGCCCGGCGGCAGTACGAGATGTACGGCGACGCCTACACGGAACTCATCGAGCAGCTCCGCAGCCGCATGGACCTCCGGCTGCGCGTCCCCGTCCCCGTCCTGGCCCGGTATCTGGCCGCCATGACCGACGGCCTGACCCTCAACTACCTCGTGCTGGGCGACGCGGGCGCCTGGACCGACATCCTCGACACGGTCACCTCCCACATCGCGGGGCTGGTCATGGCCGACGCACCCGCTACTGGGTCCGGGCGATGAGCAGGGCGACGTCGTCGTGGTCGTCGGGGTGGCGCAGGCCGTACAGCAGCAGGTCGCAGATCTCCTCCAGGGGACGGCCGGGCTCGTCCAGGAAGGTGAGCAGGACCGCCAGACGGTCGTCGATGGAGTGCAGGCGGGTCTCCACGAGGCCGTCCGTGTACAGGACCAGCAGATCGCCGGGGGCGAGTTCGGCCGTGGTGGTCTCGAAGGCGACGCCGCCGACGCCGAGCGGGGCCCCGGTGGGGAGCTCCAGCAGCGTGGGGGGATGGCCGGGACCGGCCAGTGCGGGCGGCATATGCCCCGCGTTGGCGATGCGGCACTGCCGGGTACGGGGGTCGTACACCGCGTACAGGCAGGTCACGATGTAGTGCTCCAGGTCGCAGGTGATCTTGTCCAGGTGCCGCAGCACGTCGCCGGGCTCCAGGTCGAGGTCCGCGTAGGCACAGGTCGCGGTGCGCAGCCGGCCCATGGTGGCGGCGGCGTCGATGCCGTTGCCCATGACGTCCCCGACGACCAGCGCGGTCTTGTCGTCGGTCAGCGGGATGACGTCGTACCAGTCGCCGCCGACCTCGCTGGTCGCCTGGGCGGGCTGGTAGCGGGAGGCCAGTTCCAGACCGGTGTGATGCGGCGGGTGGTCGGGCAGCAGACTGCGCTGGAGGGTCAGCGCGGTGTTGCGCACGCTCTGGAACCAGCGCGCGTTGTCGATGGCCACGGCGGCACGGCCGGCCAGCTCACCGGCCAGGATGACGTCGTCCTCGTCGAACGGCAGCGGGTTGCGGGTGCGCTTGAGGTCGAGGGCGCCGAGCACCTCGCCGTGGGCGATCAGCGGCACGGCGAGGTACGAGTGGACCCCGGCCCGGGCCAGCAGCGCACCGGCCTCGGCGTCCCGGGCGATCCGTGGGATGTCCTGCTCGCTGACGTGCCGCACCAGGACCGGCCGGCCGGTGTGCACGCACAGGGTGACCAGACGGTCACCCTCGTAGGCCGCGACGTCGCCCGGCGGGTCGGCGGCGCGCAGCGCCACGGTGGGGTGGCTCGCCTTCAGCGCGAGCGCGCGGAAGAGCTCCGAACCGTTGTCCGGCCGACGCGAGCGGCGCAGGGCCAGGGCGGAGTCCAGGATGTCCACGGCGACCACGTCGGCGAGCTGGGGGACGGCGATCTCGGCCAGTTCGTGGGCGGTCCGGTCCACCTCCAGCGTGGTGCCGACCCGGGTGGAGGCCTCGGCGATGAGGGCGAGGCGCCGCCGGGCCCGGTCGGCCTCCGCGGCGGCGCGGTGCCGTTCGGTGACGTCGACGACCGAGGCGGCCGCGCCCAGCACCCGCCCGCCGGGGTCCTCCAGGCGGTAGAAGGAGAGGGACCAGGCGTGTTCGTGCTCGGGGTCGGTCGGCGGGCGGCCCACGTGGTACTGGTCCAGCAGCGGCGTGCCGGTGGTGAGCACCTGCCGCAGGGCGGACTCGATGGTGTCGACGTCGGGAAGGGGCATCGCGTCCCTGAGCCGACGGCCGACATGATCCTCGGCGGGGATGCCGTCGATGCGTTCGAGCGCCGGGTTGACCAGGAGGTAGCACAGGTCGGGGTCCAGGAGGGCCAGACCGATCGGCGACTGGTTGATCAGCCGTTCGCACAGCGCCAGATCGGTCTCGACGCGCTGGAGCAGGTTGTGGTCGGCGGCGATGCCCAGGGCGTAGACGTCCCCGAGATCGTCCTGCAGCCGCATGTTGCGGAACTCCATCAGTCGGCTGCTGCCGTCCTTGTGCCGGATGGGGAAGGCGCCGGCCCAGCTCCGGCCGGTCTCCAGCACCTCCGCGAACAGCCGCACCACGGACTGGAGGTGCTCGGGGTGGATCAACAGCCGTGCCGCGTACTTGCCGAGGGCCTCCTGCGCGGTGTAGCCGAAGAGGTCCTCCGCCTGGGGGGTCCAGAACACGATGCGTCCGTCGATGTCGATGACCATCGCGGACACGCTCAGCACGTCCAGCAGGCCGGTGGGCGCGGACGTGTCGGGGCCGTAGGCGTCCCCGCCCGACCGGATGGGTTCGGCTGTCATCGCGGAGCCTCCTCCTGTACCTCCATGCTGCCTCCGGTTCGGCGTGTCGGGAAACCGGAGGCCTCGCGGGGGAGGTCGACGGCGCCGTGCGCATCGGGCGGACAAGCAGGACCATGGTTCGTGTAAAGGACGGAACCCATGGATTCTGCGCGAGATGCTTTCGACGCTCCGACGCCCGCGGGACCGCGCGATCTCCTCGACGCGTCCACCGACGCGGCGGCGATCGTGTCCGCGGACGGCGTCGTGGTCGGCTGGACGCGTGGTGCGGAAGCGTTGCTAGGCCGTCCGGCCGCGGAGGTCGTCGGCCGCTCGGCGGCGGAGCTGGTGGCGATGGACCGGGACCCGGCACGGGTGGCCGGTGTCGCGGCGCGGTGCCGGGCCGGCATGGGGTGGAGCGGTGTCATCTCCGTACGGCACCGGGACGGCCACCCCGTCGACGTCGACCTGCGGGTCTCCGCCTCCTTCCGGATCGGCGACGACGAGTGCTTCCTGCTCTCGGCACGCGGGCAGGGCGAGCAGTGGGCGCTGGGTCAGTCCGTCCTCGACGGGTTCCTGACCCGTTCCCCGGTCGGGATGGCCGTGATGGATCCACAGCTGCGCTATGTGTGGCTGAACGACACGCTGGAACGGTTCGGCGGTGTGCCCCGTGAACAGCGCCTGGGGCGCCGGCTGAGCGACCTGCTGCCCGGCCTTCAGGCGGTCGCCATCGAGGGGCTGATGGGCAAGGTGCTGGAGACCGGGGTCCCGATCACCGACTACGAGTACCTGGGGTGGAGCTGGGCCGACCCGCACCGCCGGCACGCCTACTCCACGTCGTTCTTCCCCCTGGTGAACGACGAAGGCTCCGTCACCGGGGTCTGCTACATGGTCCAGGACGTCACCGAGCGGTGGAACGCCCGCCGGCTGCTGTCGCTGGTCAACGAGGCCGGCACCCGCGTCGGCACCACCCTGGACGTGATGGTCACCGCCCAGGAGCTCGCCGACTTCGCCGTGCCCGGATTCGCGGACTTCGTCATCGTCGACCTCCTGGAGCCGGTGCTCAGCACCGAAGGGCACGGCGCGTGGCTGACCGACGCCGGCCCGGCGCCCGTGCGGCCGGTGATGCGCCGCGCGGGGATGTGTTCGGTGCGCGAGGGCTGCCCGGAGGCCGTGGCACGGATCGGGGACCGGGTGGACTTCCTGCCGCCGCCGCACGACGCCCACCTGCTCATCGACGGCGAGCCGATCCTCATCCCCGTACTCGATCCCTCCGACGAGCTGTGGACCACCGAACAGCCCGAACGGGCGGTGAGCATCCGCGAGTTCGGCCTGCACTCCCTCATCTCCGTGCCGATGCGGGCGCGCAACACCGCGCTGGGCCTCGCCACCTTCGTCCGGTCCCTGAACCCCGTCTCGTTCCGGTCCGACGACGTCCTGCTGGCCCGGGAGCTGGTGGCGCGGGCGGCGCTGTGCGTCGACAACGCCCGCCGGTACACGCGGGAACACACGGCCGCGGTCACCCTTCAGCGCAGCCTGCTGCCCCACGCCCTGGCGGGCGGAACGGCGTTGGAGCTGGCCTCCTCCTATCTGCCGGCGGACGCGACCGACGGGGTGGGCGGCGACTGGTTCGACGTCATCCCGCTGTCCGGGGCCCGGGTGGGCCTCGTCGTCGGCGATGTGGTGGGGCACGGCATCGCCGCCGCGGCGACCATGGGCCGGCTGCGCACCGCGGTGCAGACCCTCGCCGACATGGAGATGCCTCCCGACGAGCTGCTGGCCCACCTCGACGACCTCGTGCTCCGGCTGAGCGTGGAACGGACGGACGACCCGGCCGCCCACCAGTCCGCCACCGCCTTCCTCGGGGCGACCTGCCTGTACGCCGTCTACGACCCGGTCACCCGCCGGTGCGCCATGGCCCGGGCGGGCCATCCGCCGCCCGTCGTCGTCGGCCCCGACGGACGGGTGTCCTTCCCGGAGCCTCCGGCCGGGCCTCCGCTGGGGCTCGGCGGGATGGCCTTCGAATCGACCGAGATCGAGCTCGCCGAGAACAGCCTGATCGGTCTCTACACCGACGGACTCGTGGAGGGAGCCGACCGGGACATCGAAGAGGGCATGTCCCGGCTCGGCGAGGTGCTGGCCCGGTCCGACGCCGATCTGGCGACCCTGTGCACCTCGGCCGTGCGGCAGCTCGTGCCCGTGCCCCAGCCCGACGACATCGCCCTGCTCCTGGCGCGCACGCACGCCCTCGGCGCCGACCATGTCGTCTCCTGGGAGGTGCCGGTGGACCCGGCCGCCGTCGCCGACGTCCGGGCCCGGGCCACCCGGCAGGTGGAGGCCTGGGGGCTCGGCGATCTGGCCATGACGTCCGAGCTCATCGTGAGCGAGCTGGTGACCAACGCCGTGCGCTACGCCACGCCGCCCATTCGGCTGCGGCTGATCCTCGACGCGCGCCTGACCTGCGAGGTCTCCGACGCCAGCAGTACGGCCCCACGGCTGAGGCATGCCCGGATCATGGACGAGGGGGGCCGCGGCCTCTTTCTGGTGGCACAGCTGGCCCATCGCTGGGGTTCCAGGTACACGGCCGACGGAAAGATCATCTGGGCCGAGCAGGAGATCCCGTGACCCGGTCCGCGCCTCCTGCGGACCCCACCACCGACCGTCGGCCGTAAGGGCCGCGTCAAAGGCGTGGGCGCCGCCGTCAGAGACGTGTCAACGACGGTCGTTTCCGGCCACGGACGGTGTTCTCTCGGACTGTCCGTACCTCTTCCGCACCTCTTCAAGGAGTTCGCGATGGCCGACCTGGCCTTCGTCGTCACCACGCTCGCGGTCTTCGCGCTGGTGGCCCTCGTCGCCAAGGGGGTGACCAAGCTGTGACCGCCGAGAACATCGTCGGCCTCGTCGTGGCCGTCGCCCTGCTGGGCTATCTGGTACTCGCCCTGATCTTCCCGGAGAGGTTCTGAGCGGCCATGGGTCCCGTACTCGCCGGCGTGCTCCAGCTGCTGGCTCTCACGGCGGCGCTGGCGCTCGCCTACATCCCCCTCGGCACCTACATGGCCAGGGTCTACTCCTCCCGCCGGCACTGGCGCGTCGAGAAGTGGATCTACCAGGGCATCGGCGCCGACCCGGACACCGAGATGCGCTGGCCAGCCTACCTGCGCGGTGTGCTGGCCTTCTCGGCGGTCGGCGTCCTCTTCCTCTACCTGCTCCAGCGGCTCCAGGGCCACCTGCCCGGCTCGCTCGGCTTCAGGGCCATCGACCCGGACCAGGCGTTCAACACCGCCGCGTCCTTCGTCAGCAACACCAACTGGCAGTCGTACTACGGCGAGCAGGCCATGGGGCACGTCGTGCAGACGGCGGGTCTGGCCGTGCAGAACTTCGTCTCCGCGGCCGTGGGCATCGCGGTGGCGGTGGCTCTCGTACGGGGGTTCGCGCGGTCCCGTACCGGTGAACTGGGCAACTTCTGGTCGGACCTGGTGCGCGGGACCGTCCGTATCCTGCTGCCGCTCGCCGCCGTCGCCGCGATCGTCCTGGTCGCCTGCGGCGCCCTCCAGAACTTCTCCGGAATCCACGAGGTCGGCCAGTTCTTCGGCGGCTCGCGGCAGTGGAACGGCGGCGCGGTCGCCTCGCAGGAGGCGATCAAGGAGCTGGGCACCAACGGCGGCGGCTACTTCAACGCCAACTCCGCCCATCCGTTCGAGAACCCGACCCCGTTCACGAACCTCTTCGAGATCTTCCTGCTGCTGGTGATCCCGTTCGCGCTGACCCGCACCTTCGGCATCATGGTCGGCTCCGTCAAGCAGGGTTACGCGATCCTCGCGACGATGGCCGCCATCTGGGTCGGCTTCGTCGCCCTGATGATGTGGACCGAATTCGCCCATCACGGTCCGGCGCTCCAGATCGCCGGCGGCGCGATGGAGGGCAAGGAGGTCCGCTTCGGGGTCGGCTCCTCGTCCATCTTCGCGGTGTCGACGACGCTCACCTCGACCGGCGCGGTGGACTCCTTCCACTCCTCCTTCACCGGCCTCGGCGGCGGCATCACCCTGCTCGGCATGATGCTGGGCGAGATCGCGCCCGGCGGCACCGGCTCCGGCCTCTACGGCATGCTGATCATGGCAGTCGTCGCGGTGTTCATCGCCGGACTGATGGTCGGCCGTACGCCCGAGTACCTGGGCAAGAAGATCGGCACCCGCGAGATCAAGTTCGCGGCCTGCTACATCCTCATCACCCCGGCGCTGGTACTGGTCTTCACCGCCGCGGCGATGGCGCTGCCCACCCCGGGCAACTCGATGAGCAACTCCGGCGCGCACGGCTTCTCCGAGATCCTCTACGCCTACACCTCGGCGTCCAACAACAACGGGTCGGCCTTCGCCGGTCTGAACGCGGACACGCAGTGGTTCAACAGCACCCTGGGCGTGGCGATGCTCCTCGGCCGATTCCTGCCGATGGTGTTCGTGCTGGCGCTGGCCGGCTCGCTCGCCGAGCAGCGGCCGGTGCCGGTCACGGCCGGCACCCTGCGCACCGAGAAGCCGCTGTTCACCGGTCTGTTGGTGGGCGCGATCCTGATCATCACCGGGCTGACCTATTTCCCCGCTCTGGCGCTGGGACCCCTCGCCGAAGGGCTGGCGTCATGACGACCGACGTAACGAAGCAAGAGGACTCGATGTCCACAGTCACTCCCACCCGGGCACCCCACCAGGACGTCCGGACCCGTCACCAGGAGAGCAGGGTGGGCGCGGGGCTCTTCGACCCCGGGCAACTCGTCAAGGCACTGCCGGACGCCTTCCGCAAGCTCGATCCGCGGGTGATGGTCACGTCACCCGTGATGTTCGTGGTGTGGATCGGCTCCCTGCTCACCACCGTCTTCTCCTTCAAGGACCCGGGCGACTGGTTCGGCTGGACCATCAGCGCCTGGCTGTGGCTGACCGTGGTCTTCGCCAACCTGGCGGAAGCGGTCGCCGAAGGCCGGGGCAAGGCGCAGGCCGACACCCTGCGCAAGGCCAAGACCGACACGGTGGCCCGACGGCTCGCCGGGCACTCTCGCTCCGAAGAGCGGGTCCCCGGAACCGAGTTGAGGATCAGCGACCTCGTCGTGTGCGAGGCCGGTGACGTCGTCCCGGGCGACGGTGACGTCGTCGAGGGCGTCGCGAGCGTCGACGAGTCGGCGATCACCGGTGAGTCGGCGCCGGTCATCCGTGAGTCGGGCGGTGACCGGAGCGCCGTCACCGGCGGCACGAAGGTCCTCTCCGACCGGATCGTCATCAGGATCACGACGAAGCCCGGCGAGACCTTCATCGACCGGATGATCAGCCTGGTGGAGGGCGCGGCCCGGCAGAAGACGCCGAACGAGATCGCGCTGAACATCCTGCTCGCCTCGCTCACGATCGCCTTCCTGCTCGCGGTGGCGACGCTGCCGCCGTTCGCGGACTACGCGGGCACCCACCTCACGATGGTCGTGCTGGTGGCGCTGCTGGTCTGCCTCATCCCCACCACGATCGGCGCGCTGCTGTCGGCGATCGGCATCGCGGGGATGGACCGACTGGTGCAGAGGAACGTACTGGCCATGTCCGGCCGGGCCGTCGAGGCCGCCGGCGACGTCTCGACCCTGCTGCTCGACAAGACCGGCACCATCACCCTCGGCAACCGCCGGGCCGCCGAGTTCGTGCCGGTGCGCGGGACGACCGAGGCCGAACTCGCGGACGCGGCCCAGCTGTCGTCGCTGGCCGACGAGACGCCGGAGGGCCGTTCCGTCGTCGTCCTGGCGAAGGAGCGGTACGGGCTGAGGGAGCGCCATCAGGGTGACCTGTCCGGCGCCGGGTGGATCGTCTTCACCGCCCAGACCCGGATGTCGGGCGTGGACGTCGACGGGCGCAGGATCCGCAAGGGCGCGGCCGGTTCGGTCGTCGCCTGGGTCCGGGAGCGGGGCGGCGAGGTGTCCGAGGACGCGGGCGCGCTCACCGACCGGATCTCCGAGGCGGGTGGGACACCGCTGCTCGTCGCCGTCGAAGACACGCACGGCGCACGGGTGTTGGGAGTCATCCACCTCAAGGACGTCGTCAAGGACGGTATGCGCGAGCGGTTCGACGAACTGCGCCGGATGGGCATCAAGACCATCATGATCACGGGCGACAACCCGCTGACGGCGAAGGCGATCGCCGAGGAGGCCGGCGTCGACGACTTCCTCGCGGAGGCCACCCCCGAGGACAAGATGGCGCTCATCAAGCGGGAGCAGGCGGGCGGCAAGCTCGTCGCGATGACCGGCGACGGCACCAACGACGCACCCGCGCTGGCCCAGGCGGACGTCGGGGTGGCGATGAACACGGGGACGTCGGCCGCGAAGGAGGCCGGCAACATGGTCGACCTCGACTCCAACCCGACCAAGCTCATCGAGATCGTCGAGATCGGCAAGCAACTCCTCATCACCCGGGGCGCGTTGACGACGTTTTCCATCGCCAACGACGTCGCGAAGTACTTCGCGATCATCCCGGCGCTGTTCGCGGCGGTCTACCCGGGCCTGGACAGGCTCAACATCATGGGACTGTCCTCGCCGGACTCCGCGATCCTGTCCGCGGTCGTCTTCAACGCGCTGATCATCATCGCCCTGGTCCCGCTGTCCCTGAGGGGCGTGCGGTACCGGCCGGTGAGCGCGGACAGGATGCTGCGGCGCAACCTGACGATCTACGGCATCGGCGGCCTGGTCGCGCCCTTCGCCGGCATCAAGCTCATCGACCTGCTGATCTCCCTCGTTCCCGGGCTGTAACCTCTCGAAAGCGTGCTGAAGGCTATGAACAACTCGGTTACGAACACGGCCCGGTTGCTGTGGGCGGGCCTGCGAGCCCTGCTCGTGCTGACCCTGGCGACGGGTGTCGTCTACCCACTGGTGGTCACCGGGATCGCCCAGGGGGTCTTCCCCGGCCGGGCCAACGGCTCCGAGATCGAGGCGGACGGCCACGTCGTCGGCTCCTCCCTCATCGGCCAGGCCTACGACCTGCCGTTGAAGAAGGGCCAGGAGACCCCGGAGCCCGACCTGAAGTGGTTCCAGGGCCGTCCGCGCAACGGCCTCGGCGTCAACAGCGTCAACACCCGGTACAAGCTGATCCTGTCCGGCGCGACCAACCGGTCCGCCGACGACAAGGACCTGATCGACTGGGTGACGGCCGCGAAGGCGGCGGTCGTCGAGGACAACTCGACGGCCGACTACCGGGTCAGTCCCTCGGACGTGCCGGCCGACGCGGTCACCTCCTCGGGCTCCGGACTGGACCCGGACATCTCCCCGCAGTACGCGGACATCCAGGTGCACCGGATCGCCGAGAGGAACGGCCTGTCCGTGGCCCAGGTCCGCGAGCTGGTCGACGAGCACACCGAGGGCCGCACCCTGGGCTTCCTCGGTGAGCCCCGGGTGAACGTCCTGGAGCTCAACCTCGCGCTCAAGGGCCTGCTGACGACGGGCTGAGGGGGCATTCACGCATTCACGCCTCGGACGCGGCCCGGGGTCCGGGCTCCGGAGGCGAGCGCGCTCAGCTCCGCTCCCACGCGGGCAGCGGTCTCGCGCAGCCAGATATGGGCCGCGTCGTGGGTGTGGACCGGGTGCCACCACAGGGCTTCCTGGAGGGGGACCACCTCGTACGGCGCCGCCATGACGCGTACGGCGGCCACCCCGCGCAGCTGCTCGGCCAGGCGCTGCTGCACCAGGGCGATCCGGCGGGTGCCGGCCACCAGGAACGGCAGCACCTGGAAGCTGTCGACGGAAACCTCGACGCGGGGTTCGATGCCGAGCATGCTCAACTGGCGGGCGGCGGGGGCGTCGTAGGTGCGCTGGTAGGTGACCCAGGGCAGCCGTGCCAGGTCGTCCATGGTCAGCCGGTCGCCGACCTCCTCGTTGGTCTCGGCGACGAGAAAGGCCCAGCCGTCGGTGAACAGCTCGACGGCGGGGAAGCCGCTGATGACGCCGTGCGGCATCAGCAGCCCGTCCGCCGCGCCGAGCAGGGGGGCCGTCTCCTCCGTCACGTCGGTCGGAGGCCGCTGGAAGCGCAGCCGTACCCCGGGAGCCTCGGCGTGCACGGTCCGGGCGAGCTCGGCGCCGAACACGGCGACGGCGTAGTCGGAGGAGAGCAGGGTGAACTCGTGCTCCTCACGGCCGGGAACGAACTCGGCCCTGCTGCTGAACACCCTTTCCAGCAGGTCACAGGCGGTGGCGGTGCGGTCGAGCAGGGCGCGCCCGAGTGCGGTGAGCTCGTACTGGCCGCCGACGCGGGAGAGCAGCTCGTCGTCGAAGTGGCGGCGCAGACGGGCCAGGGCCGCGCTCATCGCGGGCTGGCTGAGCCCGATGCGCTGTCCGGCCCGGGTGACGTTGCGTTCCTCCAGCAGCGCCCGTAGGGACAGGACGAGGTTGAGATCGAGGCCGGACAGGTACACGACGCCTCCACACCGAGGGCCGCCCTCAGGCGGCGTTATTCACACGATGGATGATCGATATCCAAAGAATCGATTTCCCAGATTACGGGAGGGGGGCCAGATTGGTCGCATCGCCATCAGGAGGACATGTCAGTGAAACCCGCAGCCCCTTCCGCGTCCTTCTCCGGACCTTTCGCCCTCGGCACCCTTTCCGCCCCTGACCAGGAACCTTTCCCCGGTCTCGTGCTCCCCGAGGGGCGGGTCCTGGACCTTCGCACCGTCTTCGGCGACCCCGCCCTGACGACCCGGCGGCTCTTCGAGCGCTGGGACGAGGCGCTGCCGCGCCTGAGCGCCCTCGCGGCGGACGGCGCCATCGCCACCACCGATGCCAGGGACGCCACCGACACCGTCGAAGCCACCGCCACCACCGCCGCCTGGCGGTCGCTCGACGGGCTGAGGGTGCACGCCCCGGTCGAGCCCCGCCAGGTCTTCCAGTCCGGCGCCAACTACCGGCAGCACGTGATCGACCTGGAGGTCGCCCAGCGCGCGCCCGACGATCCGCGCACGCCGGAAGCGGCCCGGGCGGAGATCGCCGACATCATGGACCGGCGGGCGGCGGAGGACCTGCCGTACGTGTTCATCGGTCTGCCGAGCGCGATCACCGGGCCCTACGACGATGTCGTCCTGCCCTCCTGGGCCGAACAGCCCGACTGGGAGCTGGAGTTGGCGGTCGTCGTCGGTCGACCGGCCTACCGGGTGTCCGTGTCGGAGGCCCTGGCGCACGTCGCCGGGTACACGATCGCCAACGACCTCACCGACCGCGCCACCGTCTTCCGCCGGGACATGAAGGCCATCGGCACCGACTGGCTGCGCAGCAAGAACGCCCCCGGTTTCACCCCGCTCGGCCCCTGGATCGTGCCGACCACGTCGGTCGCCGACCCGGGCGATCTGCGGGTCACCCTGAAGCTGAACGGCGAGACCATGCAGGACGAGTCCACCAAGGACATGCTCTTCGGCATCGCCCGACTGGTGTCCTACGCCTCTCAGACCGCCCGACTCCTGCCCGGGGACCTGGTGTTGACCGGCAGCCCGGCCGGCAACGGCATGCACTGGGGACGGCTGCTGCGGGACGGCGACGTCATGGACGGCTCGATCACCGGACTCGGCGCCCAGCGCACCCGCTGTATCGCGGAGGCGACGTCGTGAGCCTGGACCCGCACGACCCCGAGAGCGCCATCGCCGAAGCAGCCAAGTCCTACTCCAACTGGGGTCGTTGGGGTGAGGCCGATGTGCTGGGCACCCTGAACTTCCTCGACGAGGCGAAGCGCCGCGAAGGCGCCGCGCTGGTCCGCCGGGGAGTCAGTTTCTCGCTCGCGCAGTCCTTCGACATGAACGGCCCGCAGAAGGGCTGGCGGCGGCGCACCAACCCGGTGCACACCATGCTCGACACCGGTACCGACGCCGCCCTCGGCAACCAGGGATTCCCGCACGGCATCGGCGGCGCCGACGACGTGATCGCGATGCCGCTCCAGTGCTCCACCCAGTGGGACGGGCTCGGCCACATCTTCGACCACGGCAAGGCCTGGAACGGCCGGCCGGCCGAGCGGGTCGTCACCTCGGACGGCGACCTGGTCACCGGCATCGAGCACATGGCGCCGTACGTCGCGGGACGCGGGGTCCTCCTGGACGTAGGCCAGGTCATCGGACAGGAAGGTGAGTTGCCCGACGGATTCGCCATCACCGAGGAGCACCTGACCGCGACCGCCGACGCGCACGGCGTGGCGGTCGGCCGCGGTGACATCGTCGTCGTGCGGACCGGCCGGCTGGCCCGGGCCCGGCGCGAGGGCTGGGGCGACTACGCGGGCGGCGACTCGCCCGGCCTGTCGTTCACCACGGCCGGCTGGCTGCACCGCACCGAGATCGCCGCCGTCGCCACCGACACCTGGGGCTTCGAGGTACGGCCGAACGAGTTCGACGCGGCCTTCCAGCCCCTGCACCAGGTCGCCATCCCCAACATGGGCCTGCTCATCGGGGAGATGTGGGATCTCGACGGGCTCGCCGCCGACTGCGCGGCCGACGGCCGGTACGCGTTCTGGCTCACCGCCGCACCCCTGCCCATCACCGGAGCCGTCGGCTCACCCGTCAACCCGGTCGCGGTCAAGTAGCCCGCGTGACAAGGGAGCTTCCCATGACCACACCCCGCACGGTCCTCGTCATCGGCGGCGGCGCCGCAGGCAACGCCGTCACCGTCCTGCTGCGCCGCGCAGGCGTCACCGTGGACCTGATCGAGGCCAGGCCCGACTGGAACGCCACGACCGGCTCCGGCATCACCCTCCAGGGCAACGCGCTGCGCGTGCTGCGCGAACTCGGCGTCCGGGACCAGGTCGAATCCGCCGGCTGGGCCTTCGGCTCGCTGGGCGTCATCGCCCCCGACGGCACCCTCCTCCACGAGGCCGAGGACCTGCGGACCGGCGGCGACGACCTGCCCGCCACCCTGGGCATGCAGCGGCCCCGGTTGCAGCAGATCCTCATCGACGCCGTCCGCGCCAGTGGCGCGGGGGTCCGCCTGGGCACCACCGCCGAGACCCTGGACCAGGACGCCGAGGGCGTCTCGGTGCGTTTCAGCGACGGCGCCCACGGCCGCTACGACCTGGTCATCGCCGCCGACGGGCTCAACTCCGCGACCCGGGCCGCCATCGGCATCACCGCGAAACCCGAGCCGACCGGCATGGCCATCTGGCGCACCACCGCCCCACGTCCCCCGGGCCTGGTGCGCACCGATCTCGCGTACGGCGGCCCGGCGTACATCGCGGGCTACTGTCCGACCGGCGAGCACACCCTCTACGCCTACGTCGTCGAGGCCTGCCGCGACCGGGCCACCATCGACCCGGCCGACCACGCCGACGAGATGCGCCGGCTCACACGGGGATACGGCGGTCACTGGGCCGAGATCACCCCGCACATCACGGACCCGGCGAAGGTCAACTACACCTGGTTCGACCGGCTGCTGGTCGAGGGCTCCTGGCACCGCGGCCGGGTCGTGCTGGTCGGCGACGCCGCGCACTGCTGTCCGCCCACCCTCGCGCAGGGCGCGGCCATGTCCCTGGAGGACGCCTCCGTTCTCGTGGAACTCCTCACCGGCGGCCGGGACTGGGACGACGACCTGCTCCAGCGGTACTACGAGCGCCGCATCCCCCGGGTGCGGGCCGTCGTCGAGGCGTCCGTGCGGCTCGGACGGTGGCAGCTGGACGGCGTCCGCGACGCCGACGTCCCGGGCCTGATCGGCCGGACGATGACGATGCTCAAGGAACTGCCGTGACCGTTCACCCGTCGCCGACCGTCGACGTGCACGCCCACGTCCTGCTCCCCGAGGTCGAGGCCCTCGTCGCGGGCCTCCCCGGTCTGACCGCGGCCAGGGAGCTGGACGCCCGGCGCAACGGCCCCGCCTCGCTGGCCGTCAGCGGTCCCATGGTCCGTGAGCGCGTCCCGCGGCTCACCGACGTCACCGTGCGGCTCGCCGCCATGGACGCGCAGGGCGTCGATGTGCAGCTGGTCAGTCCGTCGCCCTCGCACTACCACTACTGGGCGGACGAGGAGAGCGCCGAGAAGGTGTACCGGCTCGCGAACGAGGCGACGGCCGCGCACTGCGCCCGGGCGCCCCACCGGCTGAAGGGGCTCGGCCTCGTTCCGCTCCAGCACCCGGACCTGGCCGTCCGCGCCCTCGAACATGCTCTGGAACAGGGCCTGTCGGGGGTCGAGATCTCCTCGCACGCCCCGGGTCGGGAGCTGTCCGACCCGGCGTACGAGCCCTTCTGGGCACGGGCCGAGGAGCGGGGCGCGATCCTCTTCCTGCACCCCTTCGGCTGCACGCTCGACGAGCGCCTGGACCGCTGGTACCTGTCCAACACCGTGGGCCAGCCCACCGAGAACGCCGTCGCGCTCTCCCACCTCGTCTTCTCCGGGGTACTGGACCGGCACCCCGGGCTGAAGCTGATCGCCGCGCACGGCGGCGGTTACCTGCCCACCCACATCGGCCGCTCCGACCACGCCTGGTCGGCGCGCGCCGACGCCGGAGCCGGCTGCGCCCACCCGCCCAGCAGCTACCTCAGGCGGCTCTACTTCGACTCCCTCGTCCACGACCCGCACGTCCTACGGGAGTTGGTCCGCGCCGTCGGCGCCGACCGCGTACTCCTCGGCTCGGACTTCCCCTTCGACATGGGCACCGAGGACCCCGTCGGCGCGCTCCGCGCGGCCCGGCTCCCCGACGCCGACTTCCACGCCGTACGAGGCGGCAACGCCGCCGCCCTCCTCCGGAAGGACTGACCCCATGCGTCTGCTCACCCACCTGCGGCACGTCGACCTCGCCGTGCCCGACTACGACAGGCAGCTCGACTTCTACGCCGGCGTCTGGGGCCTGACCAAGGTCGCCGAGGACTCCGGGATCTCCTTCCTGGCCGCCGAGGGCAGCCCCGAGAGTTACGTCGTCCGGCTGCGCAAGGCCGACGAGAAGCGCCTCGACCTGGTCTCCTACGGCGCCGCGAGCGCGGCGGACGTGGACACCCTCGCCGAGCGCCTCCTCGCCGGGGGCGTCCGGCTGGTCTCGCGGCCGGGCAAGGTCGAGACCCCCGGCGGCGGCTACGGCTTCCGCTTCTTCGACGTCGACGGCCGCACCGTCGAGGTCTCGGCGGACGTCGAGGTACGGCGGCACCGCAGGATCGAGGAGAAGGAGGCCATCCCGGTCAAGCTCTCGCACGTCGTCCTCAACTCCCCCGACCTGAACGTCACCCGGGAGTGGTACGAGCGCCACCTGGGCTTCCGGCTCTCCGACACCCTCATGCACCCGCGCATGGGCGAGGCCATGCACTTCATGCGGATCAGCAACCAGCACCACTCCATGGCGATCGCCAAGGGCCCGCACACCTCGCTGCACCACGTCTCCTTCGAGATGCGCGGTATCGACGAGTACCTGCGCGGCTCCGGCCGGGTGATCCGCTCGGGGGCCCGCAAGCTCTGGGGCCCGGGCCGGCACACGGCCGGCGACAACACCTTCACCTACTTCCTGGACCCGCAGGGCAACACGGTCGAGTACACGACGGAGCTGGAACTGCTGGACGAGGACACCTGGCACCCGCACGTCTACGACTTCTCCCGGCCCGAGATCGCCGACCAGTGGGGCACCGCCAACCCCATGAACGAACTCGTCGCCAAGGAGTCCTTCAACGACGTCGACCGCGGTGTGTTCGTCGCCCCGCCGGTGTGAGGAGCGACGCATGCGCATAGCCACCTACCTCCACGCGGGCCGCCGCCGCTGCGGGATCGTCGAGGACACCGTCGTACGCCACCTGCCGGACGGCGTCTCGCCGCTGGAGGCGGCCCTCGGGGCGCGCCCCGAGCAACCGGCCGTCCCGCTCGCCGACGTCCGGCTGCTGGCCCCTCTGGAGCCGGCGACGCTCCGGGACTTCGTCACCTTCGAGGAGCACGTCGAGGGCGTACGGCGCTCCATCGACGGCTCCGGCGGGGTACCGGAGGCCTGGTACGACGCGCCGACGTTCTACTTCACCAACCCCTACGCGGTGATCGGGCCGTACGACGACGTGCCCGTGCCCCCCGGCTCCCAGGCCCTCGACTTCGAACTCGAGGTCGCCGCCGTGATCGGGCGCGAGGGCCGGGACCTCACCCCGGAGCAGGCCCGCGACCACATCATCGGCTACACGATCCTCAACGACTGGTCGGCCCGGGACCTCCAGTCCCGTGAGATGCAGGTCCGCCTCGGCCCGTGCAAGGGCAAGGACACGGCCGCCACCCTCGGGCCGTACCTGGTCACCTCGGACGAGCTGGAGCCGTACCGGGACGCCGACGGCTTCCTGCGCCTGGCGCTGACCGCCTCCGTGAACGGCGAGGTCGTCGGCGAGGATCTGCTGTCCAACATGAGCTGGACCTTCGAGGAGATGGTCGCCTACGCCTCGCGGGGCGCCGTCGTCCGCCCCGGCGACGTGCTCGGCTCGGGCACCTGCGGCAACGGAGGCTGCCTGGCCGAACTGTGGGGGGTGCGCGCAGAGCAGTCGCCGCCGCCGCTGAAGCCCGGCGACACGGTCACGCTCACCGTCGAGGGCATCGGCACGGTGTCCAACACGGTGGTGACGGGCGCCGACCCGGTGCCGATCCCCGCCGCCCGCCGCCGAACCCGGGAGCGGCCGTGACCGAGCCGCGTCGGGGGAGACCCCAAGGCAGGGGCGTGGTCGTCACCGGCGCGGGGCGCGGGGCGGGGCGCGGCCGGGGCGCCGTCGAGGCGTTCCCGGCGGCGGCCTCGGTGAGCCGTTCACCTCGCGAGACGTGTCGTCAGGGACGTTCGTAGGCGAGCAGGGCCAGCCCGGCGCGCAGCCGGCTCAGGCGGTCGATCTCGGCGTCGAGGGCCGCGATCCTGCGGTCGACGACCCCGGCGCCGGGCCCGCCGGAGTCGGGGGGCCCGCATCGCCGCCGGGGATCCGCCACCAGCAGGCCGATCCGGTCGGCGAAACCGCGCAGGTCCTCGACGGTGAGCCCGAGCGCCAGCAGCTCACGGATGACGCGGACTCTCGCCACCTCGTCCGGCCCGTACTCACGTTGCCCGGTGGCGGTGCGCCGCGGTGGTGGCAGCAGGCCCCGCTCCTCGTAGAACCGCAGTGCCCGCGGGGTGGTCCCCGCGGCTGCCGCCGCGTCTCCGATCCGCATGTCCGAACCTCGCGCCCTCGGTCCCGGTCGCCGCGACCGCGCGCGACGACGCCTCACGTCGGCGGCAACTCCACGACCACGGTCCCGAAGTGGCGCCCCTCGAACAGTTCCTGCAACGCCCGCGGCGCGTCATCCATGCCCGGGATCCGTACGTGCGGGAAGGCGATCTCGCCGGCGCGCAGCCAGACCCCGAAGCGCCTGGTCCATTCCTCCGCCACCTCGGGATGGTCCTGGCCGCTGTAACCGTGCAGCGAGATGCCCTGGTTGACGAGCCGGAAGGTGTCGATCTCCGCGGGCGCGCTGCCCCCGTCCCGGCCCGCCGACAACTGTCCCGACAGTGCGCCGACCAGCGCGAACCGGGCACCCCGGCGGCCGGCGCGGACAGCCGCGGCCAGTTGGTCACCGCCGACGTTGTCGAGCAGCACGTCGATGCCGTCCGGCGCCGCCGCGGCCAGTTGCCCGTCGATCGGCCGGGTCCCGGCGACCACGACCGCGTCGTAGCCCAGTTCGGCCCGCAGCCGCTCGGCCTTGTCCGGCGACCGGGTGCTCCCGATGACCCGCCCCGCGCCCAGCAGCCGCGCGACGGGCCCCGCCAGCGTCCCCACGGATCCCGCCGCGCCGGTGACGAACACGGTGTCCCCGGGGCGGACTTGGACGAGCCGGGTCAGTGCTCCGTAGGCGGCCGACCCGGACGACAGATGGGCCACCGGGTCGGGCAGCGCATCGCCCAGCGGAGCGCAGTCGGCCGCCGCCACCAGCGCGTGCTCACGCCAGCCGAGCAGATGCGTGACCGTGTCCCCCGGACGCAACGGGCCACCGGGCCCGGCCGCGACCACCTCACCGACCGCGGGACCGAACAGCGCGTCACCGACGTGGACGCGGGGCAGCGGTACGCCGTCGGCCTGGCCGCCGATCAGCGTGCGCAGGCCGGGGAACACGAGGAAGTACCGGTTGCGGACGACGACTTGTCCCGGACCGGGGACGGGCACCGCCTTCCGCGAGAGCGTGAAGTGCTCGGGCCCCGGCAGCCCGCCGGGTAGCTCGGTCAGCAGGATCTCGCGGGTCGTGGCGGGCAGGACAGCGGCCATGTCGGGACTCCTCAACGGGTTCGAGGGGGTGAGCGCGTGGACGCCGACAGCCGGACCGGCCCCGCTGTCGGCGCGCAGACGCTAACCCCTGACGTACGCGTCAAGGGCAAGACCTGCTGCTCAGCGACAGGATCGGCGCCGACGAGCCCGAACGGCCGCCGCTGGCCGACGAGTTCGCGAACGAGCGCGGCGACCTGCGCCACCCCGATCCGAGCGCACTCCGGCGCGCGTTCAGCCGCGGCCGATGTCGTGCGTGTTCATGGCGGCCGCCGGATGAGCCCCGAAAGCTGCCACGTCCCTCCTCGATGGTGTCGCGGGTGGGGCAGTGCCATGGCATTGTTGGGCAGAGTGGCGAACAGCACCTGATTCGGGGGTCGTTGGCCAAGGCGATGAACAGGCCGAGGGGGAGGTGCGTCGCATCTGCCGGACACGGCGAAGCACCGTAGGCCGACCTGACGCGGTGGGCGGGTGACCCGCCGGTCGGCGCCCGCGGTGGTGCCCCCGTCGTTGCGCGCGTGGCTCGGGCTGATCGCGGCCCTCGCCGCGCTGGTGGTCGTCGTGCTCGGGGTCCTGTTCGCCGACGACAGCGAGCCCGGCACGGTGGACGCGCGGATCGGATCGGCGCTGTACGGGGTCGGGCCGCCGTGGCGGCACATCGCCCTGGCCACGGACTTCTTGGGGGAGCCCGGGGGAGCGGCGCCGCTCGTCATCGCCATCATGGCGGTCTGCCTGCTGCTTCGCAGTCCTCGCGCGGCGGTGCTCGTCGTCGCCGGCGTCGGTCTGACCGTGGGGACGGCGACGCTGCTCAAGTCCGTGGTGGGGCGCACCATCCACGGCGAGAACCTGTCCTACCCGAGCGGGCACACCGCCTTCGCCACCGCGCTCGCCCTCGTGGTGGCGCTGCTCGCGACCGGCCGGCTCGGCCTCGGCAGGACGGCCGGCACGTGGCTCGTGCTCGCCGCGGCGCTGGCTGCCGGTGCCGCCATGGGCTGGGCGCAGGTCGCCCTGGGCGCGCACTACCCGACCGACGTCCTCGGCGGCTGGTGCACCGCGCTGGCCGTGATGCCGGCGACCGGGTGGCTGGTCGACCGGACGGCCGATCGGATGACCGACCGGCCTGTCGATCGAATGGCCGACGCCGGTCGGCGGCAGCGTCGCTGACGTCACGTCATGGCAGGCGCGTCATGTCACGTCATGTCACGCCAGGCGGCGGAACACGGGCTTCACGGGTCGTCCGGCCAGCCAGGGGGTGGGGTCGGCGGCGTCCAGTGCCCTGCGGTACACCGCACATGCCTGGGCCACCACGTCGACGGTGTGATCGATGTCGGCGTCGTCGAGCGCGCTGCTCACCACGAACGACGGGGCCAGCACCCCGCCCGCGAGGAGCCGGCGCAGGAACAGGGTGCGGTACCGCTGCGACGGCTGCCGGTTCTCGTCGAGGGTGGCGAAGACCAGGTTGCTGGCCCGGCCCCGGACGACGAGGTGGTCGCCGACGCCCATGGTGTCCGCGGCCTCGCGGACACCGGCGGCCAGCCGCTCGCCGAGGGCGTGCAGCCGCGCCGTGACGCCCTCCTCGGCGTAGATGGTCTGCACGGCCATCGCGGCCGCGAGGGAGTGCGTTTCCGCCCCGTGCGTGGTGGACAGCAGGAACACCCGGTCGCCGGAGTGACGCAGCCCGCCCCGCTCCATCAGGTCGCGGCGCCCGGCCAGCGCGGAGACGGCGAACCCGTTGCCCAGCGCCTTGCCGAACGTGGAGAGGTCGGGGACGACGCCGTACAGGCCCTGGGCGCCCGCCTCCGACCAGCGGAAGCCGGTGATCATCTCATCGAAGACCAGTACGCAGCCGTGCCGGTGGGCCAGCTCGCGCAGGCCGGCAAGGTACCCGGGCGGCGGCTCGGTGTGGCCGGCGGGCTCGAGGATCAGACAGGCGATCTCGTCCTGGTACCGGGTGAGCAGCTCCTCCGTGGCGGCCAGGTCGCCGTAGGGGAACGCCACGGTCAGCTCGTTGGTCGCCGCCGGAATGCCGGCGGACATCGGTGTGGTGCCGATGAACCAGTCGTCGACGGAGAAGAACGGATGGTCGCCGCAGATGGCCACCCGCGGACGCCCGGTGACGGCGCGGGCGAGGCGCACCGCGGCGGTGGTGGCGTCGGAGCCGTTCTTCGCGAACTTCACCATCTCGGCGGTCGGCACGGTGGCCAGGAAACGTTCCGCGGCCTCGACCTCCACGATGGACGGCCGGACGAAGTTGCCGCCGCGGTCGAGTTCCCGCCGCACCGCCTCGAGCACGCGGGGGTGGGCGTGGCCGAGGCTGACCGACCGCAGGCCGGAGCCGTACTCGATGTAGCGGTTGCCGTCGATGTCCCACACATGGGCACCGCGGCCGTGGCTGATGACCGGGGCCAGGTTCTCGGGGTACTGGTCGTCGCCCTTGGCGTAGGTGTGCGCGCCCCCGGGGATCATGGCGTGCAGCCGCTCGTTCGCCATCCGCGACCGGGGCAGGAGGAGTTCCGCGGTGTCTACTGTGTCCACACCGACCTCAACTTTCTATTGTTGCTTCAGGACCTCGGCGAGGCTTGGCGCCTCTCGGTCCCGTTGGGACATCGATGTGGCCGGCAGCGGCCAGGGAATGGCGAGTTCCGGGTCGTCGAAGGCGATCGTCACGTCCTCGGCCGGATCGTGCGGGCGGTCGATCCGGTACGAGACGTCGGCGGTCTCGGTCAGCGCCTGGAAGCCGTGCGCGCACCCCGCCGGGATGTACAGCGTCACCTGCGTCTCGTCGGACAGCTCGAAGAAGCCCAGGCCGCGGTAGGTCGGCGAGTCCGCCCGCAGGTCCGCGACGACGTCGAAGATCCTCCCGTACGAGCACCGCACCAGCTTGGCCTCGCCGGCGCCGGAGCGCAGGTGCAGGCCGCGCAGCACGCCCCGGACCGAGCGGGACAGGCTGTCCTGGACGAAGGCGTTCGGGTCGAGGCCCACCGAGCGGACCACGTCGGCGTCGAAGGTGCGGCAGAAGAAGCCGCGCTCGTCGGCGTACGGCGTCGGCTCGAACAGGTAGGCGCCGGCGATCGCCGGGACTTCGGTCGCCTTCATTCCGGTCGCTTTCGTTCCGGTCGCTTTCACGGAGTCTCCCGCAGGGTGTGGGCGTGGGGGTGGTCGGTCGCCGGGAACAGGGCCGCGGTCAAGGCGGTGAACTGGTCCTGGAGGCGCCGGGCGGCGACTTGGTTCCGCTCCGTGAGGGTCCGCCGCAGCTCCTCCGCTCTCTGCTCCAGCTCCCGGAACTGCTCGAGCAGCCGGTCGGCGTCGACCTCGCGTGCCGGGTGGCAGTACGCGCCCAGCCCCATCTGAGCCATGAGCGCGTCGCTCTTCGCCGCGTAGCTGACCGCGAGCGTCGGCGTGCCGACCTTCAGCGCGCAGATCAGGTTGTGGTAGCGGGCCGCCACCACGGCGTCGGCAGCAGCCATCTCCTTCATCAGGTCGGCCAGCGAGGACACGTCGGCGGCGGTGACCAGCGGCGAGTCCACCGCGTCGAGGATCGCGGCGACCACCGGCACGTCGACCCCGTCGCCGGTGAGCAGCCGGACCGGCCTGCCGTCCTCGGCCAGCGCGCGGACGAAGCGGGTCGTCCCGTCGAGATAGCGCCGGTGGATCTCCTCGGCCCGGGCGCGGTCGTCGTCGCCGCCGTGGAAGGCCATGACGCCGACGCAGACCGGGCCCGGCGGGCGCGGCGTCTGTTCCGAGGGCGCGCTCGCCGGCGGCGTCGGCAGGGCGAACGCGAGGTCCGGGTGGACCTCGTCGCGCGCGGTGTCCACGCCCATCGCCCGCATCGCGTCACGGGACGGGGCGTCCCGGTACGACCGGTAGGCGGCCAGCCGCGCCGACCAGCGCACCAGCGTCCGGGTGGCCCGGTTGCCGATCGCGGCGGCGCCGACGCCGACCAGGGCGACCCGGGTGCCGAACAGCCGGCCGCTCGCGCAGAGCAGGAACAGCGAGTACGGGAAGCCCCACGGCCGCAGCGGCAGCGTGGCCTCCAGGACGCCCATGCCCGGCACGATCACGATGTCGTGCCGGCGCACCCAGGCGGCGGTGCGGAAGACGTCGACCAGTTTGCCCAGGCCCTTGCCCGCGACCGCGCCCGCGCGCGACGCGGTCCGGTACTCCCCGCGGTACCAGTGCAGCCGCGTCGCGGGGATCCCGTACCGGGCCGAGACGACCTCGGGTCCACCGCACAGCGCGTCCACGACCGCCTTCGGGTGCTCGGCGCGGAGGTAGCCGAGCACGGCCTCGAGCGACCCGTCGTTGCCGAGGTTGCCGGAGCCGAGCAGGCCGAACACCCCGACGCGCACCGGAGTCTCGTGCGCCGGGGTCATGCCTGCCTCCCCTCACGGCCGGCGACCAGGGCGTCGACGGAGACGGTGAGCTTGGCCGGATCGACCGGGGCGCGGTCCTCGACCCGTTCGCCGGAGCCCGGCCGGACCCGGCTGGTCGCCCACGCGGCCAGGTGGCGGAAGCAGGCGCGCCGGTCGGCCGGGGACAACGGCGCCCGCCGGATCGCCGAGACGAAGCCCCAGACGTACTCGGCGAGCAGCCGGGGCGTCGGGTGCAGCGGGCCCGCCCGGCGCGGGTCCAGGTTGACGCACCGGGAACGCTTGCTCGGGTTCGCCCGCTCGGCCCGGGTGGGGTGGTCGCGGCGGAAGTACAGCAGCTCCGGCACCTGGTGGAAGCGCCCGTGCAGGGTGATCTCGGCGACGTACGTGCGATCCGCGTGGTGGTAGCTGTCCATCGGCTTCATCCGGCGCAGCACGTCGGCCCGCATCACCCCGTAGAAGTCGTCGCCACCGGGCTCGAAGAGCAGGCTGCGGAAGCGTTCCGGCGCGTGCGGCGAGTCGGTGGTGAGCGTGTAGTCGTAGGGGACCGTCACCCGGCCGGCGCCGTCGATGACCGCCTGGCCGGTGTGCGCGAGGATCACGTCCGGCCGCTCGTCCAGCGCCTCCACGCAGCGCCGCAGCAGGTCCCGGCCGTACAGGTCGTCGTGCGAGGCCCACTTGAACAGCTCGCCGCGGGACTCGGCGAGGACATGGTTGTGGTTCGGCGTGGCGCCGATGTTCCGGGGCAGCCGCAGGTACCGGATGCGCGAGTCCTTGGCCGCGTACCGGCGGCAGATGTCCTCGGTCCCGTCGGTCGAGGCGTTGTCGGAGACGACCAGCTCGAAGTCCTCGTACGTCTGGCCGAGCAGGGCGTCGAACGACTCGGCCAGGTACTCCTCGCCGTTGTACACGGGCAGGCCGATGCTCAGCCTGGGTCGGTCGGTCATGAGGTCCTCACTTCGGGAACGGATTCGTGGTGCCGCTCGCGCAGGGCGGCGCGCAGTTGCAGCCACCACACGGCCGAGCCGCTGACGGTCGCGGCGGCGGCGCCCCAGGCCGAGCCGACCGTGCCGGCCAGGACCGCCCCGCCGAGTCCGCCGCTGACGTAGCAGGCGGAGGCGAACAGTTGGGAGCGCAGGCTGCGCCGGGCCGCGCCGAGCGCGCGCAGCCCGGCCGCCGCGCCGGTGCCCAGGCCCGCCCCCGCGACGCCGAGGGTGATCGGCAGGATGAGCTGCGCGGCGGAGTGCCAGACGTCGCCGAGCGCGAGTTCGCCGAGCCGGTCCGGCATCAGCAGCAGCGCCCCGCCCCAGAGCAGCGCGGCGGCGGCCTGCCCGCCGCCGAGGAGGAGGCAGAATCTGCCCAGTTGACGCGGGGCCTGCCGCAGCACCCGTGCCGCCTCCGGGACGGTGACCAGGGACAGCCCCATCAGCAGGGCGAGGAACGGGCCCATCAGGAGCTCGGCGCCCCGCACCGCGCCCACCGCGCCGACGCCGACGAGCGCGCCGAGCCCGTACGCCCGCAGCTGGCTCGCGCCGCTGAGGCTGACGTTCTCGACCAGGTACCGGTAGCCGAGGTCGCGCTGCTCGCGAAGCCACCCGCGCGCGCCGGTCATGCGGGGCCGGATGCCGGACTGGAGGCAGCCGTACGCGGCGGCGACCGCGGCGGACGCGCCCCAGGCGAGCACGAAAGCGGCCACGCTGCCCACGTGGGCCGCCACGACCATGGCCGGGACGAGCGCGACGCCCCACACCAGGTCGTTGACGAACGCCTTCCGCCCGGCGCCGGCGGCGAAGAACGAGAACCGCCAGGCGTCCTGCAGCAGCAGCCCGGGCAGCATGACGCCGAGGCAGGCGAACGCGGGCCCCACACGGCCGCCGAGAGCGAGGCCGACCACCAGACACGCCGCGCCGAGGACGGCGCCGACGCCGAGCGCGGTGCCCGACGACCGGGCCACCGCCCCGCGCCAGGACGCGTCCGACGCGCCGCTGAAGCGCACCACGAGCGGATCGGTGGCCAGCCCGCGGGAGACGTTGAGCACGACGCCGTAGGTCACCCAGGCCAGGCTGAACACGCCGAACGCGGTCACCCCCAGCGAGCGGGCCACGTAGATGCCCACCGCGAAGTTGGACATGCTGGAGGCCGCCTGGTCGGCCAGCCCCCAGGACAGTCGGCCGAGGAGGGCCCGCTTGGCGGATCCGGCCGGCGCTGTCGTCTTCTCCCCCTCGGTGGTCATCCGCGTCATGCCTTGATCAGCTCGGCGCCTCGCAGGGCGTCGGCGGCGGCGGCGACGGTGTCGAACGGCAGCCCGGACCGCTCGGCGACGTCCAGCAGACTGTGCTCGCCGTCGGAGAGGCTGAGCACCCAGAGCATGGCCATCTGGGCCTGCTTGGCGTCGCTGCGGCCGCCGAGCGAGTCGTACAACCCCCGGCGGCCCAGCTGCGGTTCGCCGTAGGGACTGAGGTTGACGTACCGCCGGTTGCGGTCGAGCACGGCGAACGCCTCACCGCACAGGGCGAGGGTGTCCGCCATCGCCTCCGGGGAGACGAAGTCCGGATTGTCCGCCGAGGTGTGGTACTCGGGGTAGCCGGCGTACGGGGTCCGGCTGAGCGAGCCCACGCCGAGATCGAACCCGGGCGAGCAGAACTGCCGCTCGTCGTAGCCGTACGGAGTGAACTCGGTGATGTGGTGCGGGCGTTCGGAGGCGGCCAGCACATGGCGCAGCACCCGGTCGATCTCCGCGTCGCCGCGCCTGCTCTGCTTGTACGTCAGCCGGCCCGGGTCGCCGGCGCAGGCCAGCACCAGGCCGTGCTTGACCCGGTCCACCCGCTCGGCGTTGCGGGCCAGCCAGGTGATCGCCCCGATGGTGCCGGGCGCGAAGAGGAACCGGTAGGTGTAGTACGGCGTCCGCTCCGCCAGCGTTCGGGCCAGGAACGTCGCCACCGCGATGCCGGCCAGGTTGTCGTTGGCCAGCGACGGGTGGCAGGTGTGGCAGGAGACGATCACCTCGTCGGCGACCTGCCCCGGGACCACGTGCTCGGCGTAGGTGAGGTGGCCGTCGGCGAGCGTGGAGTCGACGCACACCTCGTACTCGCCGTCCGGCAGCGCGTCCAAGGTGTCCTGGGCCAGGCAGAACCCCCATTCCGGCTGGTAGTAGCTGGTGCGGTACGGCACCCAGGCCGGGTGGTCCGGCAGGGTGTGCAGGTGCGCGCGGAGCTCGGTCAGCGGCATGGTCGCCGACACCGGCACGCTGTAGCCGAGCACGTGCAGGCTGGACGCGGCGAAGTCGACGACCCGGCGGCCGGTGGCGTCGGCGATGTACGCGTCCCGGATGTTCCACTCCTGCGGCACCGTCCAGTCGAGCACCTGCGTCCCGGTCGGCACCTCGTGCACCTGGAGCGGCAGGTACTCGCCGACGATCTCCAGGGTGGCGCGCACCCCGTCGCCGGTGATGCTCCGGCACAGCGGGTACAGCCGCTCCACCAGTGCGTGCATCTCTTCGCCGGCCGCGGTCATCGGCGCCACCGCAGGGTGTCGTCGACGGCGCCGGCGTCGCGCCCCGCGCGCAGCACGGCCAGCCGGGTGAAGCGTCGTTCGAAGTCCTCCCGGGTCAGCCCGTGTTCCCGGTAGGCGTCGGCGAGTTCGAGCGCGCCCCGCTTCACCGTCCACTCGCAGTCGAAGCCGGGCACCGCGGCGCGGAACCGGGAGAAGTCCACCCGGTACGACCGCGGATCGGCGCCGTTCTCCCCGGTGATCACCACCTTCGAGCCGGACACCGCCTCGGCGACCTGCTCGGCGATCTCGGCGACCGTGACGTTGTTGATCTCGCTGCCGATGTTGAACGCCCGGTCGTGCACCGCTTCCCGCGGCGCGGTCAGCGCGGCCGCGAAGGCCCGTGCGATGTCGGCGGCGTGCACCAGCGGGCGCCAGGGGGTGCCGTCGGAGAGCACCAGGACCTCGCCGGACAGAAGTGCGTGGCCCACCAGGTTGTTCAGCACGATGTCGGCGCGCAGCCTGGGGGAGTAGCCGAAGGCGGTGGCGTTGCGCAGGAACACCGGGCTGAAGTCGCCGTCGGAGAGCGCGTGCAGGTCGTCCTCCACCCGCACCTTCGACTCCGCGTACGGCGTCACCGGGCGCAGCGGGGCGTCCTCGGCCACCAGGTCGTCGCCGCCGGCGGCGCCGTAGACGGAGCAGGTCGACGCGTACAGGAAGCGCCGCACTCCGGCGTCGCGGGCCAGCCGGGCCAGCCGCACGGACGCGTGGTGGTTGATGTCGTAGGTGAGATCCGGCGCCAGCGCGCCCAGCGGGTCGTTGGACAGCGCGGCCAGGTGGATCACGGCGTCCACCCCGGCCACGTGTTCGGCCGTGACGTCGCGCAGGTCGACCCGATGCCCCTGCGGGTCCGCGGGCGGCGGGCCGAGCACGCAGTCGGCGAACAGGCCGGAGTCCAGCCCGACGACCTCGTGCCCGGCGGCCGTGAGCACCGGGGCCATCACGGTGCCCAGATAGCCCTGGTGTCCGGTCAGCAGTACGCGCAAGGTTCATTCCCCCAGGTCGAGAGTGAGTTTGGTGACGGCGAACGCCTCGGCGTAGCGCGCGTGGCATTCGATCCCGCGGATCCGGGCGAGGCCGAGGAAGGCCTCCCGGTCGTACCAGGGCCGGTGCCGCTGCGAGGGGTAGTGCTCCTGCAGCAGCCGCACCTTCTGTTCGGCGATCTCCGGCGAGAGCGGCTGGTACGCCGCCGGACGGCCGAGATCGCCGTCCCACTTGACGATCTCGTAGCCGAGCACGAGGTGGTCGCGGTACGCGGTGGTCATCAGCTTCGCCAGGCCGCGGTGATCCTGGTGCGCGTCGTCGGTACGCGGGGCCAGCACGAGATCCGGCTCGGTCCGCGCGCGCAGCTCCTCGACCGCGGCCTTGGCCTCCTCCCAGTGCGCGGGCATCCGGCCGTCCGGCAGCTTGTGCACCGTCAGCCGCAGGTCGGCGCCGGGGCAGAAGGCGGCGAGCGCGGCCTGCTCCTCCTGCTCCCGCTCGCTGCCACCGCCGGAGAGCACCAGCACGTCGACGCGGATGCCCGGCCGCGCGAGGCACAGCGTCAGCAGCGTGCCGCCGGCGCCGATGGCGATGTCGTCGCAGTGCGCGCCCACCGCGACGATCCGGTCCAAGGGGCGCCCGGCCCCGAGTCGGATCACGCGTTTGCCCCGGAGCCGTTTCGGCCGCCGGCCGCGCTCGCCAGCGCGCCGCCGTCCCGTTCCCACACGGCCCAGGGGCGCTCGCCCCGGGCATAGGCGTCGTCGAGCGCGGCGCGCTCCTTCACGGTGTCGGTCGGTTTCCAGAAACCGCGGTGCTGGTGCGCCACCAACCGTCCTCGCTTGGCCAGTTGGGCGCATCCGTCGGCGACCAGGTCCCCGTTCTCCGGGATGTGGTCGAAGATCTCCTGGCGGAGCACGAAGTAGCCGCCGTTCTCCCACAGCGGCAGTTCGCTCACCGCGGTGATGCCCCCCACCAGGCCGTCCTCGCCCAACTCCACGCAGTGGAACGACGACTGCGGCGGCACCACCATCATCGAGGCACCGGCGTCGCGCCGGGCGAACCGGTCGATCATCTCCGGCAGCGGGGCGTCGGTGAGGACGTCGGCGTAGTTGGCGAGGAACATCTCGTCGCCGTCCAGGTGGTGGCGCACCCGGCGCAGCCGCTCCCCGATCGGCGACTCGATGCCGGTCTGCACGAACGTGATCGTCCAGTCCGAGATGTCGGTGGACAGCAGCTCGGTCCGTCCGCCCCGCAGCACGAAGTCGTTGGACGTCGTCTCCTCGTAGCTGAGGAAGAAGTCCTTGATGTGGTGAGCCCCGTACCCGAGGCACAGGATGAACTCCGTGTGCCCGAAGTGCGCGTAGTAGCGCATGACGTGCCAGATCAGCGGCCGCGGGCCGACCATCGCCATCGGCTTGGGCACGTCGTCGGAGGCGCCGTTGCGCATCCGCATCCCGTAACCGCCGCAGAACAGAACGACCTTCATCGCTTGACCTCGACAATGCTCAGTTCCGGGATGGGGAAGACCAGTCGGCCGCCCCAGTCGTGCACGAAGGACAGCTGCTCGACCAGTTCGGCCCGCAGGTTCCACGGGAGGACGAGCACGTAGTCCGGTTTGTCGGCGGCTATCCGCTCGGGCGGCAGGATCGGGATGCGGGTGCCCGGGGTGAACCTGCCGTGCTTGTAGGGGTTGCGGTCGACCGTGTACGGGAGCAGGTCGGGCCGGATGCCGCAGTGGTTGAGCAGGGTGTTGCCCTTGCCGGGGGCGCCGTAGCCGACGACCGTCTCGCCGCGCTCGGCCGCCTCGATGAGGAACCGCAGCAGGTCCCGGCGCACCTTGGCCACCCGGGCGGAGAACTCGGTGTACCCGGACAGCTCCCGCAGCCCGGCGGCCTTCTCCCGGTCCAGCACGTCGGTCACCCGCCGGGACGGCTCACCGGCCACCTCGGCCGGCCGGGCCCACAGCCGGATGGAGCCGCCGTGCGTGGGCAGCAACTCGACGTCCACGAGCGTGAGTCCGCCGCTCGCCAGCGCCCGGGTCGCGGAGGCGACCGTGTAGTACTGGAAGTGCTCGTGGTAGATCGTGTCGTACTGGTTCTCCTCGATCAGGGTCAGCAGGTGCTGCACCTCGATGGAGACCCAGCCGTCGTCGGCGACCAGGGCGCGCAGTCCCCGGGTGAACCCGACGACGTCGGGGATGTGCGCGTACACGTTGTTGGCCACGACCAGGTCCGCCGGGCCGTGCTCGGCGCGGACGGCCGCGCCGGTGTCCGGGTCGAGGAACTCCGTGAGCGTGGGCACACCCGCGTCCCGCGCGGCGGCGCCGACGTTCACCGACGGCTCGATGCCGTGGCAGCGGATCCCGCGGTCCACCACATGCCTGAGCAGGTACCCGTCGTTGCTCGCGACCTCGACCACGAAGGCGTCGGTGCCGAGACCCAACCGCTCAGCGGCGTCGGCGACGAACGTGCGCGCGTGCTCCACCCAGGAGGTCGAGTAGGAGGAGAAGTACGCGTACTCCTTGAACGTCTCCTCCGGCGTGATCAGCGGTGGGATCTGCGCGAGCCAGCACTCGGTGCAGACCCGCAGGTGCAGCGGGTACGCCGGCTCCGGCCGGTCCAGTTGCTCCGTGGCGAGAAAGCTCTCGCACGGCGGGGTCGCCCCCAGATCGACGACGCTCGCCAGCGTCGCCGAGCCGCAGAGTCGGCATCGTGTCATCTACTGTCCCCATCCCCCCTGCTCGCGGTGGGTGTCCCCACCGCGAGTCAGTGCTGACCGACCCGCGATCGCGGTGCGGTACTCCTCCAGCAGGCGCTCCAGGCCGACGGCCGGGCTGAATCCCTGCTCGTAACGGTGCCGGGCCGCCCGGCCCATCTCCCGGTTGCGGTCCGGGTCCGCCGCGATCCGGCGGATGCCGGACGCGAGCGAGGCGGCCTCGCCCGGCCGGTGCAGCAGCCCGGTGACGCCGTCCTCGACGAGTTCGACGAAGGCGCCGTGACCGGCGGCGACGGTCGGCACCCCGGCCGCCATCGCCTCCACGACCACCAGGCCGAACGCCTCCAGCCAGGTCGAGGGCGCGACCACGGCGACGGACCGCGCGATGGCCTTCCGGCACTCCGCCGGGTCCAGCAGGCCGACGTAGCGCACGTCGTCCCGGCCGGCCGCCCAGGCGGTGACCTCCTTCTCCAGCGGCCCGGTGCCGGCGATCACCAGCGGGACGCCCACACCTCCGCTCGCCGCGACCTCGTCCCACGCGGCCATCAGCAGCCGTACACCCTTGGCCTCGGCGAGCCGGCCGAGGTAGAGCAGCTGCTCGCCTCCGCCCTCCCGGCGAATGTCGGGCTCCGGCACGAAGTTGTGCTTCACCGCCAGCCGCTCGGCCGGCATGCCGGCCCGTTCCAGGACGTCGCGCTGCGCCCCGGAGATGCAGAAGAACCGCTCCACGCCGGACCACCACCGCCGCCGGTTGACCGACAGGCTGACCGCGAGCGGCACCGTCGCCAGCCGGGAGCCGCGGTAGCAGCCGTGCCGGACGGCGGGCAGCGGTGCGGTCCCGACGCACTCGGTGCACGGCCGGCCGTCCCGCTGCAGCGTGCCGGGCGGGCAGACCTGGGTGTAGTTGTGCAGCGTGGCGACGGCGGGCACGCCGGCGTCGGCGCAGGCGGCCAGCACCGCCGGCGACAGCAGCGGGAAGACGTTGTGGACGTGCACCACGTCCGGCCGCTCGGCGCGCAGCCGGGCGGCGAGCTCCGCGCGCACCGCCGGGTTCCACGGCACCAGGAGCGGTACCGCGACCTTGCCCGGCAGGGACCGGGCGGCGATGTCGTCGCTGCGCCGCTCGAACACGTCGACCCGGTGGCCGGCTTCGCGCAGCAGCGCCACCTCCTGGTCGACGACCTTGTTCTCCCCGCTCGGCTGCGCCGAGGCGTAGCGGTTGTGCACCACGAGGACGTGCACGGTCAGGTCACCTCCGATCTCTGGGCCCATCGCGGGATGCCTCGTCGAGGGACTGTGGGCGTCGGCAGCGGAGTGGCCGTGGCGGGTGCCGCCAGCAGTGCGGCGGCCAGGGCCAGATGCAGCAGATACGGCGAGGCGTCGCCGAGCCCGGCCTCGGTGTACGACGCGATCGCGCAGTAGCTGATCAGGAAGATCGCGCAGGCCCTCTGCAGCGACGGTGGCCGCAGCAGCGCGACGCCGCCCAGCACGATGATGATCACCGCGACGAGGATGACGCCGATCAGACCCTGCTCGTTGTAGACGGCCAGCCAGCTGTTGTCGATCGGCAGTCCGCCGTACGACTTGTCGCCCAGGCCCAGGCCGAACAGCTTCTCCGAGGTCGACCGGGGCGCGGCCAGCAGGGCGTTCCAGACCTTGGCCCGTCCGGTGAGACTGGAGAAGTTCTCCTGGCTCTGTCCGCGCAGGAACCACGTCTGCAGCGCGGAGGCGAAGCCCACCGCGGCCACCACGGAGCAGAGCACCGCCCAGGTGAAGAACCGGCGGGCCGCGGCGCTGGTCAGGACGAGCGAGCCGATCGCCAGCGACAGCCCGAGAAGCAGGCCGAGCGTCGCCGTCCGGGTGTGGGTCAGCGCGAGCAGCACCAACGACGGCACGATGACCAGCACCGCGCTGGTCCGGTCGGTCCGCTTGCCGATGACGAGCAGCACCGTGAGCCCGGTGATCACCGCCGCGTACTGCCCGATCTGCGGCGGGGTGAGTGGCCACAGCGCACCGACCAGGCGCCCGCCGTACAGGTCGGGCAGGGCCTTGCCCGGTGAGACGAGCAGGCCGACGGCCACCGATCCGAGCACCGCGAAGTACGCCCGGATGTGGTGGCGGACGAACGTCAGGCTGCCGTCCCACCAGCGGCTGAGCAGCCACAGTGTGCCGACGAAGAGAGTCAGCCGGAAGCAGCGGAACAGCGCGCCCATCCCGGACTCCAGGCTCGCGCTGGAGATCACGCTCGACACCAGCAGCAGGCTCAGCAGCAGCACGTAGGCGCTGGACCGGATGCGCAGCCGCTGGTTGACCGCGAGCGCCAGCGCGAACGCGGCGACCAGCGAGCCCATGGTGACCATCTGGATGAGGGAGCGGGGCAGCGGGACGATGGTCTTCGCCCCGGCGGAACCGAGCGTGTTGAGGACCAGCAGCCCCCAGACGATCCCGACGATCCTCGGTGTGCCGGCGGGGCGCGGATCGGCGCCGGGCAGTGTCCCCGCCGTGTCCGGTCCGCGTGTCAGTTTCTCACCCATCTCAACCACCAGCCTGGAGGCCGAGGGTGCTGCCCTTGTCCTGCTGGTACGGCGTCCCCTGCCACTGTCCGAAGTCGAGCACCCGGCTCTGGTCCTCGGCGACGAACTTCCACGGCCCGACGTAGACGTTGTCGTGCCAGCGGTTGTGCTGATCCTCGGTGATGGCGTCGGCCACCCCTTCGCCGTGGTAGGGCGACCAGTCCGGATAGGTCCCGTAATTGGACAGCACCGCCATGCGGTCGCACATCTCCGTGCACTTGACTACGGACTCGTCGAGCACGAAGCGGTTGTCGTGGATGTCCACCCGCTGGGTCTTCCACCGACAGTCGGAGTACAGCGGTGCCTTGGCGATCGCCGGTCTCACGCAGCTGCCGGTCTTCTTCACCAGCAGGGTGCAGTCACCGGACGAGGTGTTGGCCGGGCTGTTGCAGAACCGGTCGGCGTTCTCCCACAGGGTGATCCCGGACCAGTTGTTCTCCAGCACGTTCCCGTAGATCTCGATCTTGTCGGTGCGGGCTCGGATCCGTGGTTCGCCGCCGGACTCGGACAGGTAGACGGTCGCGAACGGAAAGGTGTCGCCGCTGTCGGCTCCCTTTCGGCCCTCGACCCAGTTGTTCCGCCGGATCATGTTGTCCCGGATGACCGCGTTGTAGCTGATCTCGTAGATCAGTGCGGCACCGTCGTTGTCCTCGATCACGTTGTTCTCGATGCGGAAGTCGTTGTTGTTGGTGTCCGCCCACAACCCGGTTCCGCGGTTGTCGTGCACCCAGTTGCCGCGTACGTCGGCGCCGTTGACGGCCCAGAACTTGATGCCTCCGGTGCAGCCGCAGCCCTTGTGCCGCCGCTCCCAGTCGCCGGTGTTGTTGCCCACGATCTCGTTGCCCTCGACCACCAGGCCGGTGATGGGGCCGTTGGCCTTGTACGCGTTCATGCCGTACTGGCCGTTGTCGCGCAGGCAGTCGGCACGGACCTGCTGACGGGCGCCGGCCATCAGCCCGGCGCCGGAGTTGTCCTTGATCGTCGTGTGTTCGATCACCCACCCGTCGGCCGAGTCATGGTTGACGACGCCCTCGTCCTGCGGCGCGACAAAGCCCCGCACGGTCAGATAGCGGATGGTGACATCGGCGGCGTTGCCGGTGAAGGCGTACTGGTTGACCTTCCTGCCGTCGAGCACCGCGCCCGGCGCGCCGAGGTAGCGGTCCCCCTTCTTGGGGATGACCTGGGCGTAGCGGTCCCGCTCAAGTCGGTGCGTGCCCGGCCGGAGCCAGAACGTGGTGTTCGGAGGGCTGCTCTTGGTCTTCGCCGCCAGATCGCCCACCACCGCGGGGTCCACGGTCACCGCGCCCGCCGGCGCCTTCGCCGGTCCGGCGGCGGGGTTGGCGCACACCCGGGCCACGGACCGGGCGGCGGACGTGGCCGTGGACGGCGCGGCGGTCGGCTTCGTCGCGGCCGGGGCGCTCGACGTGCTGTCGCAGCCGGTGGCCGTCAGCAGGGCCAGCGTCAGCGGTGCCGCCGCCAACGCCCAGTGCCGACTCTTGATCCCCACGCGTCCCCCTAGCCGCGGAACCTGAGGACGGTGGTGAACCCCTCGGCGCCGTCGGCGAAACCGGTGCCGACCAGCGTGGTGGTGGGTTCCTTGCGCCCGAAGCCGGCGGAGTACCAGCCCAACGGCGGGTCGCTCTCGCCGCGATGCGCCCGCCAGGACAGCTCCCCGGGCAGGTCGAGCACCGCGGAGCGATCCACGCCGTCCCGGGTCCAGGTGAGCACCGCCCGGTTGTCCGCCAGGTCCGCGGCGATCGCCGGGCCGAGGTGGAACGCCAGGTGCACGGTCCGGCGCGGGCCGCGCACCTCGTCGACCACCCGCAGCTCCCGGCTCGCGGCCGTCAGTTCCACCCGGCGGCGGTGCACGGAGCCCTGATAGCCGTCGTGTTCGGCACACCAGCGGGCCGTCCCCCCTTCGGCGACGCCGGCGGGGTCCGCGACCAGGACGCGGCTGCGGGCATGCCGGGTCCACAGGAACGGGCCGCCGGAGACGGACTGGTCACCGCCGTCCAGCCGCAGGGTGTTGTGGCCGAGGGTCGACCGGAAGTACTGCCGCCACTCGGGCTGCCCGTGGTAGCAGAACGTCCCCGGGTCGGCGAGCACGTCGACGCCGTCGTGCCGGACCTCCACGGACAGCGCGTCCGCGTGAGCATGCGCGGCGATGGACAGGAAGCCGTGCGGACCACCGTCGCAGCGGCACCAGATCTCTCCCGGGCCACGCAGGATGGTCATCCCCGCGTCGGCGAAGTGGCCCGGTCGGCTTGCCGGGCGGGTCACGGCCGGTGCTGTTCCGTCCTTCGGGTACGGCCGGATGAGCGCGGCCAGCAGCGGGGTGCGCACATCGGTGCCGGTCACCGTCGGCCACCAGTCGAGCCGTCCGAACACGGCGTCCCCGGTGGCCAGCAGCGAGGCCCAGCGGTCGGTGCCCGCGCCGTCGACGACCAGGCCGTGCCCGTCGTCCGCGTCCCCCTGCCGGGGCGGCCGTAACCGGTTGTCGACGATGGCCGCGAGCGCGTCGGTCATCCGCAGCAGCGTCAGCCGGATCGACTCGGGGACCGGCACACCGGCGGCGTCCGCCTCGGCCACCGCGGCCAGGCCGAGCTCCAGCACCAGTCCGTGATACTCGGTCGCCAGCTCGCGGTTGAGGCCGGAGTCGAAGGTGTTGCTTCGCAGCTGCCGCTCCAGCGACCGCAGCGCGTCGGTGCGCAGGCGCGTCGAGGAGGGAAACCACCCGAACGCGCAGGCTGCGGCGAACTGCCCGGCGGCCTCGGCGATGACGTGGTTGTTCGCCGAGGACCCCCGGCTGGGGAAGGCGGCCAGCCAGCGCTGGTGGTGCCAGATCTGGTTCAGCGCCACCGGGTTGTCCTCGAACAGATCGGCCACGCCCGGCCAGCCGTCGAGCAGCCGGCGGATCCACACCCAGGACAGCAGCCGGATCCCCAGCTCGATGCCGCTGGTCCAGTGCACTCCGCGCAGCGGCGCGTTGGCCGCCCACCACGACCGCAGGTGCTCGGCCACTCGCTCGGCGTACCGCTCGTCCCCGGTGATCGCGTAGGCGCCGGCGAGGACGGTGAGGTACTGGTGCCGGGACGGCTCCCAGATCTGCTTGATGTCCCCGACCGCGTCCTCGTCCCGGTACGGCACGTCGAAGGCGTAGCCCCACGGCGCCCGGCGCCCGGTCTTCGGGTCGAGCCACCAGTCCGGGTCGGTCAGGTCGTCGCGGTCCACCCCGAAGAACTCGGCGTGCCCGGCCATCAGCCGGTCGGCCTCGGCGATGAGACGTTTCGCGGCGTCCGGTGGCACCGCGGCGATCGTCCCCGCGGGCAGTACCGCGGTGAACCGGGCGCCGGTCACGCTCGGGCAGTCCGGCCGCGCCGACCGCCACCGCCGTCTGCGCACCGCGTCGCCCACCCGGCCGCCGACCTCCCGCGGCCCCATCCGGGACAACCGCCGCAGGTACCAGCCCGGACTCCCCGCGTTCACCGTCATCGCGCCCTCGCCAACGTCACCGGCGCGCCGCCGGCCAGGCCGGTCTGCACGGCGAGGGTGGCCGCCGTGGTGGCGACCAGCGACTCCAGCGGCACCGGCATCGGCCCGCCGGTCCGCACGGCCTTGATGAACGCGGCCAGCTCGGCGTTCTGGCCCTTGTCCCGGGCCTTGGGCAGCCGTGAACTGACCCACTTCTTGCGGCCGGCCCCCCCTTCTGCAAACACCGAGGCACGGACGAAGTCGTCGAGCCGCAGCACCTTGCCGTCCGCGATGAGGTCCAGCGTCTCCTTGGGGAAGCCGGGCGCGCCGGTGGTGACGTAGGTGATGGCGGCGGTGGAGCCGTCCGGGTAGCGCAGGACGACCTGGAGGTCCTCGTTGCCGGGCGCGGCCGTCGCGTACACGGAGACCGGGTCGGCTTCGAGCAGCCAGCTCGCCGTGTCGATGAAGTGTCCGCCCTCGCCGGCGAACCGCGAGCCCTCGGCGCCCTGTTGGAGGTACCAACTGCCCTGCTGCAGCTTGCCCGCGTTGACCAGGTAGCGCAGGCTCGCCGGACCGGTCCGGGCGCCGAACCGTGTCCTGGCCTCCTGGAGGAGCGGCGCGAACCGGCGGTTGAAGCCCACCTGCAGCCGGTCGTTGCCGGACTCCTCCACCGCCGCGAGTACGTCGGCCAGCTCCTCCTCGGTGAGCGCCAGGGGCTTCTCCACGAACACCGTCTTGCCGGTGAGGAGTGCCTTCCGGGTCAGTTCGGCGTGCGAGCTGTGCCGGGTGGCCACGAACACCGCGTCGATCGACGTGTCGCCCAGCACGGCGTCGAGGTCGGTGGTCGCCTGGGCGAAGCCGAACTTCCGCTGTGCGTTGGCCGCCGACAGCGCCGTCGTGGTGACGACGGCCGACAGCTCGACGCCTTCGCGCTGCGCCAGGTGCGGCAGCAGCATCGACGTCGCGTAGTTTCCCGCGCCGATGAACGCGAGACGCACCGGCGTCTTGGCGGCCCGGGCCGGCGTGGAGACTCCGCCGCCGGGTCGCTTCACCGCGGGCACGGTCACCGCCGGGGCCCCCGCTTCCGCCGCCTCCCCCGCGTGCTCGGGGTACCGGAACAGCACGGCCACGGCCTTCAACTCGCCGTCCTTCAGGCGCTGGTACGTCTCGACCGCGTCGTCGAAGTCGGCGATGTGGGAGACCAGGGGCTCCACGTCGACGCTGCCGCGGGCGACGAGGTCGAGGAAGCACGCCAGGTTGCGGCGCTCGGTCCAGCGCACGTAGCCGATCGGGTAGTCCCGCCCTTCGAGCTCGTACTCCGGGTCGTAGCGCCCGGGGCCGTACGAGCGCGAGAAGCGGACGTCGAGCTCCTTCTCGTAGTACGCGTTCCACGGCAGGTCCAGACGGCACTTGCCGATGTCGACGACCCGGCCGCGGTCCCGACAGAGCCGGGCGGCCAGCTCGACGGGCTGGTTGCTGCCCCCGCCGGCAGCCAGGTACACCTGGTCCACGCCGTGACCGCCGGTGAGTTCGGCGACGGCGGCCTCGACGGCCGCGGACGCGGGATCGCCGCAGGCCGCGGCGCCCAGGCGCTCGGCGAGCTCGCAGCGCACCGGGTCGGGGTCGGCTCCGACCACGCGGACTCCCGCGGCGGCGAGGAGCTGCACCACCAGTTGCCCGATCAGCCCGAGGCCGATGACCAGCGCCACCTCGCCGAGCTGCGGCTCGCCCTGGCGGACGCCCTGCATCGCGATCGACCCGACGGTGCCGAAGGCGGCGTGCCGCGGCGCGAGGCCGTCGGGGACCGGCGCGTAGAGGTTCCTCGGCACCCAGTTCAGCTCGGCGTGCAGCGCGTGCTCGTTGCCGGCGCAGGCCACGAGGTCGCCGACCTTCACATCGTCGATCCCGGCGCCGACCTGCTCGACCACCCCGCACAGCGAGTAGCCCAGCGGCGTGTAGGAGTCCAGCTTGCCCATCACCTTGCGGTAGGTGGCGGGCACCCCGTTGGTGGCCACGCTCTGCATGACCTTGGCCACCTGGTCCGGCCGGGAGCGGGCCTTGCCCAGCATCGACATGCCGGCCTCGGAGACCTTCATGAGCTCGGTACCGGTGGATATCAGCGAGAAGGCGCTGCGGACCAGCACACCGCCCGGCTTGCACCCCGGCACCGGAACGTCGAGCACCGCCAGCTCGCCGCTCTTGTAGTTCTGTACGACCTGCTTCACCCGAACTCCTGATTCCTAAGCCGTCAACCGAGCGCTCTGGCCGGACCCGGAGGTCGCGTCGCGATACCAGTACTCGAGGGTCAGTACGTGCCACAGATGCTTGGAGAAGTCCCGCTGCCCGGCGGCGTCCTCGGCGACCATGCGCGCCAGCGCGTCGCGGCGCAGGAGCCCGGAACGGACGAGCTCGCCGTCGTTGACGACCTCGCGCACCAGCGGTGCCAGGTCCCGGCTCATCCAGGCGCGCAGCGGGGCGCTGAACAGGCCCTTGGGCCGGTAGACGATCTCCCGGGGCAGGACCGAGGTGGCCGCCTCCTTGAGGACGGCCTTGCCCTGCCGTCCGACGATCTTGCGATCACCGGGCACGGCGAACGCCGCCTTCACCACTTCGACGTCCACGTACGGCACCCGTACCTCGGTCGAGGCGGCCATGCTCGACCGGTCCGTGTAAGCGAGGTTCAGGCCCGGCAGGAACATCCGGGCGTCGGTGAGGCACATGCGGTTGACGAAGTCGTCGAGGTCGTTGTCCTGGTAGACGTCCGCGTGTTCGGTCACCACGTCGTCGACCGTCCCGGCCAGGTCCGGATCGAGCAGGGCGAGCAGCTCGTCCTGGTCGTACATGGTGTAGCTGCGCCGGAACGCGGTCTCCTCGGGCAGATCGGCGAAGGAGAGGAACCGCTTCGCGAAGCGCACCGACCGGTACCCCCGGCGGGACGTGGCGACCGGCAGCCGGTCCACGACCCCGGACACCCCGCGCCGCAGGGGCCGCGGGACGCGCTGGTAGCGCAGCGCGAGCAGGTTGGCCAGGTGCTTGCGGTACCCGGCGAACAGCTCGTCGGCACCCATCCCCGAGAGCATCACCTTGACCCCGGCCTCGCGGGCGGCCATGCAGATCAGGTACGTGTTGATCGCGGCGGGATCGCCGATCGGCTCGTCCAGGTGGTACGTCATCTGCGGCAGCAGGTCGAGCACGTTCGGGGCGATCTCGATCTCGTGCAGGTCGACGCCGAACCGCTCGGCCACCTGCCGGGCATAGCGCAGGTCGTCCGGCATCGCCTCGAACTTGGCGTCCTCGGCGCGGAAGCCGATCGTGTAGGCGGAGATCCCGGGTTGGTGGCGGGCCGCCAGCGCGGTCAGGTAGCTGGAGTCGAGGCCGCCGGAGAGGAAGGTCGCCACGGGTACGTCGGAGAGCAGGTGGCGCCGGGTCGACTCCTCGACGATGGCGGCCAGGTCCGGCCGGTCGCCGGCCCGGGCCCGCTCCCGGCCCTCGGCGGCGATGTCCCGGAGGTTCCAGTACTGGCCGCGCTCCACCCGGCCGTCGGGCCGGCACCTCAGCCAGCTCCCCGGCGGGAGCTTCTCCGCCTCGCGGAACGCGCACCGCGAGTCCGGCACCCAGTAGTAGAGCAGGGACGCCACCAGCGCCGCGTGGTCCACCTCCAGCGACCTGCCGGTCACGGCGGCGAGCGCCTTGAGCTCGGAGGCGAACATCAGGCCCTCGCCGCGCCGCAGCAGGAACAGCGGTTTGATGCCGAGCTGGTCGCGGGCGAGCACCAGGTCACCGGTGCGCTCGTCGAAGATCCCGAACGCGAACATGCCGCGCAGTCGGGGCAGGCAGTCCGTGCCCCAGCGCCGCCAGGCCTCCAGGAGTACCTCGGTGTCGGAGGTACCGCGGAAGCGCACCCCGGTGGCCGCCAGCTCGGCACGCAGCTCGGGCGCGTTGTACAGCTCGCCGTTGTACGTCAGGGCGAGGCCGTCCGAGACCATCGGCTGGGCGCCGGTCTCCGACAGGTCGACGATGGCCAGCCTGCGGTGCCCGAGCTGCACCTCGCCGTCACCCAGGGGGTGGCCGTAGCGGCCCGAGCCGTCCGGGCCGCGGTGGGCGAGGGTGTCGGTGAGCCGGTCGGTCACCGCCTTTCCGTCCGGCCATCGGTAAGTGCCTGCGATGCCACACACGTCCTACCGCACCTCCTGGTCGTTGTCCGGGACCCGTGCGGCCCGTATCGGCTGGCGTTCGGTGAGCCGCCGGCCTTCCCCCACCGCCTGAACGGCGTGGGAGGTCCCCCCACCGTTCTGCCAGGTCGGCCGCTGGGTCCGGCCGCGCAGCGCGTTGGCCAGGCCGTCCCACAGCGTGCCGTCGGTCCGGTCGCGCCGATCGGGGTCGATCAGCACCACACCGATCACCGGGATGCGCTGGTCCGCGAGTTGCCGCGCCACTGTGTGCAGCCATGCGACGCTGCCGTGCCCGGCACGCACGACGAGCACGGTCCGGGCGCCGAGGTACTGGAGGTCGGTCCACGCCGTGCCGGGCGCCACCGAGCCGACGCCTATCCGCTGCTCCTGAGGCGGGACGGCCGCGGCGCGTTCGCCGCTGACCACGGTGGGGTCTCCTGGCTTCGGGCGGCGGCCCGCGAGCTGTGGGCGGGGGAGACCGTCGATGACGACCACTGGCCCGTCCTCCGCCAGCGCCCGGGCGAGGCCCAGGGCGATCACGCTCGTGCTGCGCGCGCAGCCCAGTTCCAGCAGAGACAGCGGTTCCGCGGAGCCGCGCGCGGTGCGGGCAAGGGTCGTGGTGAGCCGTTCGCGTGCCACCCGGGTCCGTCGGCGCTGCCACAGCCTGCCCGAGCTGCGGGGCAGTTCCGCGATGACCGAGGCGCCGACGTTCGCCGCGATGTCCCGGCGCAGCACGGGGCGGTCCGCCACCACCGCGCCGACCGCGGCGAGCGCGAGCCCGAGGAAGAGCCCGAGGACGAGTCCGATCACGGCGTTGGTGACGGCGGCCTTGGGCAGGGAGTGCCGCACCGCGCGCGGGGCGTCCACGATCTGTGTGCCGGCGACGAGCTGGGGCGCGCCGACGCGCGCCTCCTCGGCACGTTGGCCGAAGTCGGAGATCTGTGAGGTGAGTTCGGCCCGCCGGGCGAAGAGCGACTCGAGGTTCGCCGCGTCCTTCGGGTCGGTGTCGGGCGACCGGCCGCCGATCGCCTTGTTGACGTCGGCGAGCTCCACCCGCATGCGGTCACGCTGGTCGAGCAGGCCCTTGGCGTTGGCGTCGGCGATGGCCTGGATGCGCTTGGCGTGGTCCGCGACGAACGCTTCGGCCAATGCCCTGGCCCGGGCCACCGCTTCCGCGTCGGTCTTGCCTGTCACATCGATCTGGAGGACGTTGTTGGTCAGTCCGGTGCCCCGGTAGTCCCGCATGAGGTCCTCCGGTTTTTCCGGGGACTCGAGGATCCGCAGGGCCTGGCCGGCGATCCGCGAGGTCGCCAGCAGCTGGGCGTCGGTGCGGATCAGCGTTCCGGTGTCGTTCGGCTGGTCCTCCTGATGCGCGACCAGCACCTTGGTCACGGCGGCCGGTGCCGGCGGCAGCAGGACCGCCACAGCCGCGCCGATCAGCAGTCCGAGCAGCGCCATGGCGCTCCACAGGCGGCGGCGTCTGCGGACCGCGACCACCAGCGCCTGCAGGTCGAGGAGCGGAGCGGCGGCCGACGACTCCGAAGTCGTGCTCGTCGTCACGCTGAACCTCCAGTCGCATGGCCGGGAACTGCGAGCGCCAGGGTGGCCTCGTCAGAAGGGCGGTCGGCAGTCCGCTCCGGGCGGGTGCGGACCGTGCCGGCGACGACGACGCCGACGACCTCGTGCCCGCCGTCCGCGCACGCCTCGGCGATGCCTGCGAGTTCCTCGGCGGTCCAGCTGCCCGCGCTGAGGACGGCCAGGGCACCGGACTCGGTGTCGCGGTCCGGCACGATCGGCCGGTCCACCGAGACCTCCACCACCCGCAGCTGCGGATCACCGGTGGCCTCGGCGACGAGCTGTCCGGCGGCCAGTCGGGCGACCTCGTCGCCTTCCGGTACGACGACCAGCAGCCGCCGGGGGGCGGGCAGTCGGTCCCGGAGGCGAGCGCACACCCGCCGGTAGCGGATCCGCCTGTCGGCCTCGTCGCCGGATCTCTGCGGGGCAGGTATGTCCCACCGGGTGTCGATGCCGAGGAGCCGGCGGAGCCGGGCCCGTGAGCCACGGCTTTCGGGCCGGTGCCCGCCCTGTTCACCGGGCACGTCGACGGTGCCGAGGAACGGGGAGCCGAGCGCCGCGGCGATCTCCGGTTCGGTGCGCAGCCGGCGGCTCACCCGTGCGGCGGCGAGATGGCCGATGACCGCGAGCAGGACGAACAGCAGCGCCCCGGCGACGATGAGCTGCATCCTCGTCGGCGCCGCCGCGCCGGTGGGCCGGGGCGCCGGCCCCATGACGACCATGCCGGCCTTGGTGGTCGCCGGATCGGCCTCCTCCAGCTTCTTCATGGCGTCCTGCAGCCCGGTGCGCAGACCCTCGAGCTCGGTGCGGGCCTGCACGGCCTCCACGGTCTGCCCCGGATCCGCCGAGTTGGCCAGGTCGGTGATGCGGCGGTTGGTCTCCGCCACCTGCTTGCGCAGCGTCTCTGTCGCCGTGTCCGCCTCGGGGTCGGTGCTGCCGCCCGCGACGCGGGTGGCGAAGGTGACGAACTGCTGGGCCAGCTGGTCGGAGAGCCGCTGGGCGCGCTCCGGGGTGTCGGCCGTACCCGAGATCTTGATGATGTTCCCGTCGTCCGCCTTGGCGCTCACCCGATCCCGCAGTTCGGTGCCGTCGACGCCCTTCCAGGCGAGCCTGGCGGCCGCGCGGTCGACCACCGCCGAACTGGTCGCGATCTCCGCCTGAGTCAGCAGCTCGCGCTCCTCCCACTGCCCCGGCAGCAGTACCGATGCCTCTGCCGTGTACCGCGGCGGAAGCAGCAGCACCGAGGTGCCGTAGCCGAAGAGCGCGCCCACTACGGCGAGGACGGCGAGTAGCCGCCACCGCCGACGGAGAATCCGTCCGATCGTGACCAGGCGGATCGTGTCGTCATTCAATGGTGCGGCCTCTTCCCCGTACGGACCGGCCCGCCCGCCGACACCGGGGCATGGTCCCGGCAGGCGGCGGCGTAGGCGGCGAGCAGCGACGCTTGCGAGTTCCGCCAGGACAGCGGCCCGCTGATCCGCTCCTGGCCGATCTTGCCCATCCAGGCCCGCTTCTCCGGATCGTCCAGCAGCAGCGCGATGAGCTCGGCGAACTCGGCCTCGTCGTCGGCGGCCGCGTAGACGGCGGCGTCACCGGCGGAGACCCGCGCCTCCCGGAGGTCGAACGAGACGATCGGCCGGCCCATCGCCATGTACTCCAGGACCTTGTTCATGGTCGACACGTCGTTGAGCGGATTGCGCGGGTCGGGGGAGAGGCACACGTCCGCGGTGGACAGGTAGCGCACCAGATCGGCGTCCGGAATACGCCCGGTGAACTCCACCTGGTCCGAGAGCCCGAGCCGCCCGGACAGCTCCACCATCGCGTCGAAGGCGTCGCCGGAGCCGACGAACACCGCGTGCCAGTCGGTCCGCCCGAGTTCGTCGCGCAGCTTCGCCAGGGCCCGCAAGGCGTAGTCGACGCCGTCCTGCGGGCCCATGACGCCGAGGTAGCACAGCAGATGAGGCTTGCCGCGCTTCAACTCCGGTTCGGGCGGCACCGGTTGGAACCTGTCGACCTGGGGCGCGCTGCGCACCACGAAGACGTCCTCCGGCCGTCGGCCGCCACGGCGCATCGCGACGTCACGGTAACTCTCGTTCGTGGCGAGCACGACGTCCGCGGCCCGGTAGGTCAGCCGTTCCAGCGCGCACACGCCGCGGTAGAGCAGATCCTCACCGCGGTCGAACCGGGAGAGGTACAGCTCGGGTACCAGGTCGTGCTGGTCGAAGACGAACCGCGCTCCGCGTCGCTTCAGCCACAGTGCCGGCAGGAACAGCAGGTCGGGCGGGTTGCAGGCGTGGACCACGTCGACCGGGCCGACCTTCCGGGCCAGCCGGACCGTGTGCCACAACGCCGCTCCGTACTCCCGCAGGTAGCCGGCCGGCCCTCCGGTGGCCGCGCGCAACGGATAGCGGTGGATCCGCACCCCGTCGATCTCGACCTCCGGCTCCGTGTCCCGCTTGCTCCCCCGGGGGCAGATGACGTGCACCTCCCAGCCCGCGTCGCGCAGCGTCGTGCACTCCTGCCACACCCGCCGGTCGAACGGCACCGACAGGTTCTCCACCAGGATCAGCGCGCGCCGGTTCGGCCGGTCGCCGCCGGCTCTGTCACCCAACGATGTGTCACCAAGCAAGGCCCACGTACCCCGGTTCGGCCCGGCGCGCTTCGGCATCGGGAAGGTGGATGAGGTCGACGATCACCGGGCCGTCGGCGCCATGGGGCAGCGCCGCCAGCACGGCCGGATCCCTGGTCCCGACCAGGCAGACCTCGGCGTGCTCGAGCACCTCCTCGACGGAATCCGCGAGGAGCTGCGCGAGGTGCGGCAGCCGGGTCTCGATGTACTCGCGGTTCGCGCCGATCAGCCGGGAGAGGCTCACGTTGGCATCGTGGATCCGCAGGTCGTAACCCTTGCCGAAGAGCCTCTCCGCCAGTTCGACGAGCGGGCTCTCACGGAGGTCGTCGGTGCCGGGTTTGAAGGACAACCCGAACAGGCCGACCCGGCGCTTGCCGGTGCGCTCGACCAGGTCCACCGCGCGCTGCAGATGGTCGGAGTTGGAGGGCAGCACGTGGGAGAGGATGGGCACCGAGACGTCGGCCCGCTGCGCCGCGTGGACCAGGCTGCGCAGATCCTTGGGCAGGCAGGAGCCACCGAAGGCGAAGCCGGGCCGCAGGTAGGCGGGGCTGATGTTCAGCTTGCGGTCGGCCAGGAACACGTCCATCACCTGGTGCGAGTCCACCCCGAGCGCCTGGCACACCGCGCCCAGCTCGTTGGCGAAGCCGATCTTGAGGCCGTGGAACGCGTTGTCCGCGTATTTGATCGCCTCGGCCGTCGGGATCGGCACCCGGAACACCTCGCCGGGCAAGCCGTCGTACAGCGCCGTCACCGCATCACCGCTGGCCGGGTCGAGCTCGCCGACGACGGTCTTGGGCGGGTCGAAGAAGTCCCGCACGCTCGTGCCCTCGCGCAGGAACTCCGGGTTGACCGCGACCCCGATGTCCACCCCGGCCGTGCCGCCGACGTACTTCTCCAGGATCGGTACCAGCAGGTTCAGGCAGGTGCCCGGGAGCATGGTGCTGCGGAACACGACGGTGTGCCGCCCGCCCCGCTCGGCCAGTGCGGCGCCGATCTGCTCGGTGACCCGCTCCAGGTACGTGGTGCACAGGCTGCCGTTGGGCTCCGACGGCGTGCCCACGCAGACGAGCGACACCTCGCTGTCCATGATCGCCTCGCGGACGTCGCCGGTGGCGCGTAACGCTCCGCTCCGCACGACGTCGGCGATGAGCTCGCCGATCCGCTCCTCGACCACCGGGGCCTTGCCGTCGTTGACCAGGTCGACCTTTACCTGGTTGACGTCCACCCCGATGACCTGGTGACCCATGCTGGCCAGGCACGCGGCCGACACGCAGCCCACGTAGCCGAGCCCGAAAACGCTGACTCTCATGACTCGTTCCTCCCCCCAGGCAGGCCGTCCCGGCCTGCGGTCCGCGCGTCGGCGGGACCGTTGAGTTGCGGCCTTGCGCGCATCAGTAGGCCCCCTGGCCGTAGAGCACCGCGCGTAGCGTCTTCCACAAGATCACTGTGTCCAGGGCGAGCGACCAGTCCTCCACGTACCGCAGGTCCAGCCGGATCGCCTCCTCCCAGGACAGGTCGCTGCGTCCGCTGATCTGCCACAGGCCGGTGAGTCCGGGCTTGACCAGCAGCCGCCGCCGGATGTCCGGGCCGTACGCGGCGGACTCCTCCGGTAACGGAGGCCGCGGACCGACGAGCGACATCGATCCGGTGAGTACGTTGAAGAGCTGCGGGAGCTCGTCGATCGAGTACCGGCGCAGCACCGCCCCCACCCGCGTCACCCGCGGATCCCGGCGGAGCTTGAACAGCAGGCCGGCGCCCTCGTTGCGGTCGGCCAGCTCGGCACGTGCCCCGTCGGCCCCGGCGACCATGGTGCGGAACTTGAGAATGGTGAACTCGCGGCCGTCCTTGCCGACCCGGCGCTGGCGGTAGAACGCCCCGCCTCGACTGTCCATCAGCACGAGCAGCCCGACGAGCACCATCAGCGGCGCGAACACCATCAGCAGAATCGTTGCGCCTATCCGGTCGACCACCCCTTTGACCGCCCGGCGGCCGCCGGTGAAGGTCGGCATGCTGACCCGCAGCAGCGGGATCCCGAGCACCGCGTCGATGTGCAGCCGCGGGCCGGCCACCTCCATCAGCACAGGGGCCACGATCATCTCGGCGTCGCTGCCTTCGAGGTTCCAGGCCAGCCGCTGCAGCCGGTCCGGTGACCAGTGCGGGTCCGGTGTGACCGCGACGACACGGTAGCCGTCGCGGCGGACGTGATGGGCGACGTCCGTCAGTCGTCCGACGACCCGTACTCCGTCCAGTTGGTCACCGTCGAACCCGAGACCGTCCGTCGTGCACACCGCGTCCACCCGCCAGCCGAGGTGCGGGAACTTGCGGGTCCGGGTGATCAGGTCGCGCACGGTGGCCAGGCTCCCGGCGGCGAGCACCGGTCGCAGGCACTGTCCTTCCTTGCGCTGTTTGTGCAGCCAGAGGCGCAGCAGATACCGCGCGGTCATGGTGACGAGCGCGATCGCGGGGATCGCTACGAAGATCCAGAGCTTGATGTTGCGCGAGGTGAGGGCGATCCCGCCGAGCGCCAGCACGACGGTCGCCGTGAACAGCGAGCGTCCGAGCCGGCGGAATTCCTCGGCGCCCTGGCCGAGCACGGCCGGAGCCCACGAACGGCTCACCGCGAGCGACCCCAGCACCAGCAGCTCGGTGCCGAAGGCGAGAATGCCCCATTTCTCATGCCAGTTGGCCGCGTCCCGGGCTCCGAAGAAGTTGCCGATCCCCGCCACGACTATGGCGGTGGCCACGGTATCGCTGGTGACCACGGCACGACGGTACCGTTGCTCCCATTCGATAGCGGGCTGTCTGATCGCGCCGTTCGCCATGCGCTCGCGCGCTGACGGAAACGGGCTGACTAGTCCCCCTTGCCGCACAGAACCCCCCAGGTTCCCAGTGGCTCGACGTGTTCGCCCAACACTGTTCCTCCCCCCGGGAGGCCCCCGCCCCCCGTACTGTTCCCCCCTCGGGAGGCCCCCGCCCCCCGCGCATGACATCCCCGATTACTTCAGCGCTGCTTGAACAACCCACCCTGGCGGCACCGGACTTGCTTGTCCTGCCGGACTCTCGAAGTGGGCGGGAAATCGTCGATACCCCGGGTGCTCCCCGCACCCGAGCGCCCTTTCGGACTCGAAGAACCGATCACCCCCACGTCTGGCGCCGGGGACGCGACTGCTGGCATTCCATAGCGCCGGACCTGGAGATCACTGTTGTTCGCCTCGTGCCCAAACAGCTGAAGCACGGTCAATCTAGACCATCGGGGCCAGTATGAAGAGAGGGATGTGTGTAATTTGTGCTGAAGCTTTGGGGCAGTCCTGGATCAGTGGCCGGAACGGGTGCCTCGACGCCACCGCGCACTCCAACGGCTCGCCCGGCCCCCTGGGTGCGGCCGCTGCGCGAAACCGATAGGCGAACCGCAACGGGCCGTCGAACGAGGCTGGTTGGGCAAGCGCTTGCCGTCCGCGCGTGTACTCTTCCGGGCCGGGGTGCATGCCGTGGCGCGTGCGTGGCATGGCGTGCGGTACGGCGGTGACGGGCCCTGTCTCGACGCCGAAATGAGTGCGCGTCAGCGGAGGACCACCGTGCGCCTGCCCTGGACGCACACCCGGCCTTCACAATTCCACCGGCCTACTCGGCCCTGGCGCGCGCCCGCAGGCGCTGGTTCGGACGGGCCCCGACGGCGCTTCGGCGCGGCGATCGGTGGTCGGCGGTGACCGCCGAACGCGGGCTCCCGGTCGACGACTTCTGTCGCGCGAGCGGTATCGAGCTGGACTTCCAGGAATGCGAGAGGGCCCGGATCGGCTGGATCCGGGCCCTCTTCAGCAGTAGCGGGGACAGGATTTGAACCTGCGACCTCTGGGTTATGAGCCCAGCGAGCTACCGAGCTGCTCCACCCCGCGTCGTGGTTCTCACAGTACGCCAGGTCAGCGGGTGCTCAAGACCACTCCAGGGCGCGAGGCCCCGGGGGGCGTGCCGGCTACAGGCCGATGCGGACCCGGACGCCGTAGAAGGGGAGGGCGCCGTCGCGGTCCGGGCGACCGTGGCGATTGAGGTGGTCGAGGCGACCGAGGCGGTTGCCTGATGACGCGTCAGTTCCCTTCGCGTTACCGCGCGGAGCCTGTCCGTCGGCTGGATCTCGTGGGGCGCACGCGGTGTCATTCGGGTGGGCGGGAGGCGCGCAACGGGGCGCGCGATATGCGCTCTGTCGACGCACGACAGTACGGCTGTACTATCAAAAAATATGCTTTGATCATTGAGCTGATCCTTCAGAGCGGATGTCGGAGCGGTCCAGGGGAGGGACGCCGGGCCGCTCGACGGCAGCAGACGCGGAGCGGCGGCGCCGTTCCGGTGGGAGGGGTCCCTGATGCTCACCGATCGGTCGCACAGACGCCTGTGGCGGAGGGTTCGCGCCCTCTCGGAGGGGCTCGAACTGCCGCACCCCTTCGACGCCGAGAGCTTCCTGGCCCTCCTGGCCGAACGGCGTGGCCGCCCGATCGAGGTCCTGCCGGTCGCGGTGGACGCGGGCGTCCCGTGCGGTCTGCTGGTGACGACCGACCACGCCGACTACATCCTGTGCACCCCGGGGACCAGCGCACTGCACCGCCAGCACATCCTCGTGCACGAGGCGGCCCACCTGCTCTGCGGGCACGACCGGTCGCCCGCCCCCGAGTCGCCGGGCGTACGCGCACTGCTGCCCGGACTCTCTCCCGACCTGGTGCGCCGGGTCCTGGGCCGCACCGTGTACGCCGAGCCCGCCGAGCGGGAGGCGGAACTGCTCGCCTCTCTCATCCTGCACCGCGTGCTGAGGCAGGGGCCCCTGCCGGGACGGGATCACGGACGGGCCGGAACCCTCGTCGGGGCGCCCTCCCGCCGCCCCGAGCGGCCACGTGTCTGACCTGCTCGCGTACCTCCCGGCCGTCGCCGCGCTGTGGCTGGGCTGCTACGAACTGCGTCTGCTGCGCTCCGGGAGCGACTCGCCCTTCGCGGTGCGCTGCCTGTGCCGCTTCGGATTCTGCATGGCCGCGGCGATGGCCCTGCTGGCCGCTCCGACGACGTACCTGGAGTGGCTGTGGCCGTGGTTCCCGCGGCTGACCCACCTCCTGGGCCGCGAGACGGAGATGGCCGCCCTCGCCTTCCTCCCGCTGGCCGTCATCGAGATCGGCCTGCCCCGGCCCCGCCTGCTGACCGGACGGCTGCACATCGGCGTCACCCTCTCGGCCCTCACGCTGTGCGCGGTGCTGTTCCTCTCCTCCGGCGTACGAGCCCGGCACGGCTCGCTTCTCGCGGAGGGAGGCGGAGCGGTGCTCCTCGCCTCCTGCGACACGGTCTTCACCGGCTACAGCCTGTGGTGCCTGGCCGCGTTCCTGGTCCCGGTCCACCGGTTCGCCCGGGGGCTGGGTCCGGGCGCGCTGCGCACGGGCCTGCGGCTGATCACGGCCAGTGTCACGGTGGGTCTCGTCTGGGCCCTGTGGGGTGTGTCGTCGATCGTCACCATGGCCGTGGACCACCGGCAGGGCGCCGGGCTGGACCCGGTGGGCCGGGTGCTCGGTCTGTGCTGTCTGGTGCTGGGCGTCCTGGGCGGCACCGCCGCGAGCTGGATCTCCCTCACCACCGCGGTCGGGCGGCGGCTACGGGCCTATCGGACCTACCGTGCCCTGGAGCCGCTGTGGTCGGCGTTGCGGGCCGTCTCTCCCGGCACGGCCCTGGACCTGGGCTGGCCTTCGGTGCGTCTGTTCTCCCTGCACCGCGCCGAGTTCGCCCTCTATCGCCGGGTGATAGAGATCCGGGACGGCTACCTGGAACTCCGTTCCTTCGTTCCCCCCGACGCCCGCGCGCTGTCGGCCGCGGCGCTGGACCGGTTCCCCGTGCCGGCCGCGGGCCGCGCGGCGATGGCCGAGGCCGCCGTCATCGCCGCCGCACTGGAGTCCGCCAGGATCGGCCCCGGCGGCGCGCGCCTCACCGCAGGCCCTGGCGGCCCTGGCGGTCCCGCCGGCCCCGGCGACCAGGATGTCGCGCTCGCCTACCCGGCCGACTGCTCGGTCGAGGAGGAGGCGGCGTGGCTGGTCCAGGTGGCCGAGGCGTTCACCGTGGCCGGGCTGGTGGAGCACATGCGCCACCGGGTGGCGCGCCAGGCGGTCCCTGACGATTCCCGCCGGGCGCGTAGTCGGACACCCCCTAGGACGGGATGAGCGTCGGCCCGGACAAGGCGGGGGCGGACGGAGGAAGGGCCGTGCGGAGGAACAGGGGTGGTTCCGGTGACGGGCGCAGGCCGCAGTGGTGCATCCAGCCCGCTATCTCCACTCGTGAGGAACAGCCCAGCTTCTTCATCGTGTCCCGGATGTGGTTGACCACGGTCCACTCCGAGATCGCCAGCCGGTGGGCGATCTGCCGGTTGCTCAGACCGGCCGCCACCAGGCGCGAGACCTCGGTCTGACGCGGCGTCAGCGGCCCGATCCGGGTGCGGGTGTCCGGGGGTGAGGGGTCCGCGGGCGTGGCGGCGGAGGGGGCGGGTGCCGGGACGAGGGAGGCCAGGAGGTCCGGGAGCGACGCCCTGGTGCCCTCGACCAGGGCGCGGGCGAAGGCGGCCTCGCCCAGCAACTCCCGCACCGGCTCCTCCAGTCGGGCCATGGCGAAGTCGGGCGTGCCCGCGTCCTCCGGGAACGCGCCGCGCCAGGTGTGGAAGGCCCCCAGGCCGCGGGCGGTGCCGGTGGCGCGTTCGACGACGTCGGGCAGGGCGGGGCTGCCCAGCGTGGTGGCGATGGCGCCCAGGACGGCCGTCGGGCCCAGGGCGCGCAGGGCCGACAGGGCCCGCTCGCAGTAGTGGACCGTGGCCTGCGCGCGTCCCTCCGCGGCCGCGAAGACGGCCAGGTGGAGCAGGGCCGCACCGGCGACGAGCGTGTCGCGTCCCTGCTGGGCCGCGGCCAGCACCTCCAGCGCGGTGGTCGCCGCGGCCACCGCGTCGCCGAGACGGAATCTCGCGAGTGCGGCCTCCAGCGACACGTGGCGGGCCTCGTGGCGGTCGCCGTCGGACCGATGTCGGTCGGCCGCCCCGACGAGCAGGGCGGCGCCGCGGCCGGGGTCCGCGGCCAGGACGCACAGGCCGCGCAGCCGCGTCACCCGCGCGGACAGCCCCGCGGCCCGGGCGGCGTCCGCCGTGATCCGGTCCAGCAGGTCCGTCGCGGCCTCGGGCTGGCCCGCCAGAATGCCCGCCTCGGCGAGCAGCAGGTCGGTGCGGAGCCGGTCGCGGTGGCCGGCCGCGGTCCATGACGGGTCGGGGAGGAGGCGCCCCTCGGCCCAGGTGCTCCAGCCGCCCGTGGCCCGCCAGTAGACGCGGAGGCCGTCGACGAGGTCGAGCGCCGCGCCGGTTCGCCCGTGGCAGAGCAGCGTCTCGAGTGCCGTGCGCAGGTTGCGTTCCTCGCTCCAGAAGGCGATCAGGCCCGAGCGCTGGTGCCCCGAGACGATCCGGTCGGCGGCGGCGCGGGCCAGGTCCGCGTAGTAGCGGGCGTGCGCCAGCCGGGCCGCGGTGTCCTCGGGTGGCGGGAGGCGGCGCGCGGGGCCGTCCGGCGGCAGCCGGAGCCGGAACCGGGCCGTGCCGTCCAGGCGGCCGGACGGCACGGTGGAGGCGGTGAGCAGATGGCCGCGCAGCAGGGTCTCCAGCGCCGAGGAGAATTCCTCCGGCGCGACGGCGGTGATGTGGCGCAGCGCCTCGGGGCCGAAGCCGCCGCTGAACACCTGGCAGTGCGCCAGCAGCCGGATCGGCGCGCCGTCGGCGGACCGGGAAGAGGCGCTCTGCGGGTCGCCGTCCGGTGCCTCGCGGGGGTCGCCGTCCTCGGCGCGGACCGGGTACGGGACGGTCCTCCCGCCCAGAGAGGCCCACGCCACCTCGGGGCTCTCCAGCGCGGCGACCCGCGCGGTGCGGCAGAGCGCGCCGGGGTTGCCGCCCACCTCGACGCAGGTCCGGGCGATGACCTGCTGGTTGTGCAGTTGGAGGGAGAACGCGGGGTTGATGGTGCGCAGGCAGGCGAGGTACAGCTGCACCGAGGGAACGCGCGCCAGTGCGCCGAGATCCAGCGCCGAGCAGTCGAGCGGCACGGGCAGCGGGTCCACCGGGAAGGGGACGAGGCCGTGGGCCGCGGGAGGCTGGCGGGCCGTGCCGAGGACCACGACGGACGCGACCGCGCAGGCCCGCAGCAGCCGGTGGTGGTCCGAGCGGTCGAGGTCGTCGACGAGCAGGAGCGGCCGGGCCTCTCCCGCGTCCCGGCCGGCGGTGAGGGCGGCGAGGAGGTCGAGCACGCTGTCCGTGCCGTCCGCGGACGGCTCGTCCGCGGCCTCCACGCGTACGGTGGTGGCGCCGGTCGACGCGCTGTACGCGGCGGCCGTCTCGGCCGCGAGCCGCGTCTTGCCCGCACCGGGTACCCCGGTCAGCAGCACTCCGGGGGTCGACGGGTCCGTCAGCAGGGCCGACAGCGCGGCCATCTCGCCGTTCCGTCCGACCATGTCCGCGGGGAACGCGGTGGGCGGGCGCGGAGCGGACGGGCGGGCGTTCTTCACGGGTAAGGGCACGGGCATCGTCAAGGACGGCTCCGGGAGGTGGACCCAGGCGGGCGGGGACGGCCAGGCGGTTCAGCTGAGATGAACCACCGTTTCGCGGTTTTCATATCCGTTGACCACCTCAGCATGGCTACCGACTTCGGGGGTGTCAACTACAGTGAAAATCAACGGACTTGCTCTCACCTGTGCGGGTAGGCGTACTGGAGGGCGGCGACAGAAGGGGGTAGGCGGTGGCCGAAACGGAACCCACGCCGTCGTCACTGAGCCGGAAGATCGACGGACTCCTCCGACTCGCCCGCAGGCCCGACGGCACGCCGTTCAGCAATGAGGAGGTCGCCGCCGCCTGTCGGGAGACCACCGGGGTGTCCTTCTCGACCACGTACCTGTGGCAGCTGCGCACCGGGCGCAGGAACAACCCGACCAAGCGTCATCTGGAGGCCCTCGCCGACTACTTCGAGGTCCCGGTCGCCTACTTCTTCGACGACGAGCACGGCGCGAAGATCGCCGCGGAGATCGAACTCCTCGGCGCCCTGCGGGACGCCGGGGTGCGCAGTGTGGCCCTGCGCGCGGTGGGGCTCTCCTCCGAGGCGCTCGGCACCGTCAGCGACCTCATCGACGTGATCGCCGTCCGTGAGGCGGCCGCCCGGCGCGCCCGGGGCGCGGGGGAGGACCGGTCCACGGCGGAACCCGGCGAGGACCGGGCCTGAGGGACGACCGGGACTGAGGGACGACCGCACCGTGCGGGACGGCCCGTCCCGGCGGCGGACGGATGCCGGTACGGCCCCGGTCAGTGCGGCCGCTCGGCGGGGCGGCGCAGGAAGAAACCCGCGACGGAGCCCCGGACCCGGTCCCCGGCGTGCGGCTCCACCTTCTTGATCATGTGCGGTACGCCCGACCGCAGGACGACCAGCCGGTTGGGGTGCGGGGCGACGTAGTGTCCGACCCGCGAGGTCAGGTGGGCGTTCTGGTCGGCCGGCCGCGCCCCGGGCGTTCCGCCGGAGACGAGCAGCTCGGCGCCCCAGGACGCCTGCCACTCGGGGTGCGCGTACAGCACGAACGAGGCGGCCCGGTCGCCGGAGTCGTCGTGCCAGGCCAGTCCGGAGCCCTGCGGGTAGAGGAAGGGGCGGCAGGTGAAGGCGTGCCAGTCCGTTCCGAACCGCCCCGTCCACGGCTCGATGCGGGTCGCCTCCTCGGCCAGCTGCTTCACCACGGCGTCGGTCGCCCCGCCGGACGGGTGCGGAGCGTGGTCGGCGAAGCGTCCCGTGAAGTGGCCTTCCGGGTCGTTCAGCGTGCCGGGCCCGCTGAGGGGACTGCCGTCCAGCAGCCCGTAGACCTTGTTCCACGAGCCGTCCCGGCGGCCGTGCACGAAGTGGTAGTCCTCGGTGCGCAGTCCCTCCCACAGCGAGGCCGCGGCCCCGGGGGCGAGGAAGTCGTCGAAGACGGCGAAGTCGTCCGTGCTCCAGGTGAGTTCCATGGTGTCCTCCGTGGACGGGGAAGGCGGTACGGCAGGGGAGGGGACGGGGTGCGAAGGCGGGGCGGGGCCCGGTCAGACGGTGGCGGTCCGGACGCCCCCGGCGCCCACCGGCACGGGTGGCCGCGCGGCCGCCTCCTGGAGCAGCCGCCGCGTCATGCCCGCCGCCCGCCTGTCGTCCGAGCCCAGCACCAGCCGCAGCATCTCGGCCGCGGGCGCCGAACGCCCGTGCGCGAGGTGCACGGTGGCCACGTTGAGGGGGCGCAACCAGTCCGGCTGCCGGGCCTCCTTCACCGGCCCCTCGTCGATGAAGGTCACTCGGGGGCAGTCGGACAGCCGGTCGGCGAGGTGGGCCGCCAGCTCCCGGGGCGGCATCGGCTCGCAGTACACCAGCGGTGCCAGCAGGTCGGCCGCGGGGACGGTGCGGGGTGCGGCGCCGCCGGTCGTGGAGAGCGGCCCGTCCGCCCGGTACAGGTGCCGGGGGTCGAGGGGGGTGCGGGCCAGCGGGGTGTGCGGGTAGACCCGCAGCCCGCAGGAGTAGCCCACCGACACGCCCCGGTCGGCCAGCCGGCGGATGTGGCGGATCGCGTTCTCCAGGGTGGCGGCCGTCTCGCCGGGCTGGCCGAACAGCACCCCGATCTGCACGTCCATCCACTCCGGCCGACGGCGCAGCAGCAGACCGAAGGTGTCCTCGACGTCGGACATCCGGTAGTTCTTGCGGTGCCCGCGCAGCATCCGGTCGTCGAACGCGTCCACCGAGAAACTCGGACGCACGCAGCGGGACCGGATCAGGGCGTCCATCAGCCGCTCGGAGAACGGCCTGACGTTGAAGTAGCCGTGCCAGCTGATCTTCTCCCCGTGGCGGCTTGTGGCCAGTGCCTCGCACACCTCGGTCAGCGCCCCCTCGTAGGGCAGGTTGACCTCCGGGGCCGCCAGGTGGAAGTGGGTCAGCCCGTACCGCTCGACGTAGTGCTCCGCCTCGGCGGCGACGGCCCGGGCGGGACGCGCGTCCACCCTGCCGACGTTCAGCGGATCGACGCAGTACGAGCAGCGCAGCGGGCAGCCCGCGTGGCTGCGCAGCGCGGTGGGGATGCCCCGGGCCTTGGCGAACAGCACGTACTCCGGTGCGATCCGCGGCAGCGCGGTGGTGGGCCGGGACACCACGTCGGGCCGCGGCCGCAGGCCGGGTCCCAGAACGCCGTCGGCGGAGCGCACCAGCCCGCCGGGGAGCGTGGACAGCGTCTCGGCGACCACCTGCCGCACGCCCCGGACGCCTCCGTCGGCGACCACGCGCGCCAGCAGGGCGGTGAACGCGGCCTCACCGGGACCGGCGAGGCCGAGGTCCAGGCCGAGCCGGTCCATCACCTCCACCGGGCAGGCGGTGAACGCCGCGCCGCCCGCCACCACCGGCAGTCCCGGGTCCCAGGCGCGCAGCGTCCCGGTCAGCTCGGCGATCGGCGCCAGGTAGTCCACCACGTCGATCCACCGCCCGTCCGCGCCGGGCGCCGTGTCGCAGGCGACCACGGCGTTGTCGATGTTGCGGATCGACAGGGCGACGAGGTCGGGCCTGGTCCGGTCGAGCACCTCGGTCAACAGGCCGGTGTGGTCGAGCGATTCGAGGAACGGGTTGCACACGGACACCTCGACCGGCAGTCCGCTTTCGGCGACCGCGGCCCGCAGGATCTCCAGGCCGTACGGGCCGACCGGCAGGACCTGGTGGGGGTTGGCGTAGAGCAGGAGGACGCGCACGGGTGACTGCTTTCTCGGAGTTCGCTCGCGGGGGACGGGTCGTGCGGTGGGGCGGTGCGGCGGTGGTGCGGCGCGGTGTGTACCGCTATGTCTGCGGGGCGCGCACGCCCAGGTCCTGCTTGGCCTCGATCGCCCGCCCCAGCGCGGTCAGCGCCCGCCCGGCCACCGGGAGGCCGGTACGGCGGGCGAGGACGGCGCTGCACAGCAGCGGTGTGATCACCGCGCCGCTGCCGCGCACCGTGCCCAGATGACGGACCACGGCGTCCAGGTGCGTCGCGGCCAGCTCCGGGTCGTCGGCCCGCAACGCCCGTACGGCGCGGGCCTGCAGGGCGACGGTGTGCTCCGCCCAGGCCTCGGACGGTGGAACGGCCACCTCGTCGAGCGCCGGCCCGCCCCGCGCGCCGCCGGACCGCCCCTCGCCGGACGCCTCCCGGGCCAGCTCGGCCTGGAGGCCGGACAGCGACGCCTGGCGGACCATGCCGAGCGCGGCGCAGCGGTCGCCCTGGGTGGTCCACCAGTCGGCCGCGGCACCCCAGTCGCCGGACCGGGCCGCCAGGACGGCACGCCAGCCCGCGATGGTCGCGGCCCCGGTGCCCTGCCCCAGATCGCGCAGTACCCCCTCGGCCCTGTCCATCGCGGAGTCGGCCGCCGCCCGGTCGCCGGACATGTGGCGCACCAGCGCCAGCGCGACTCCGGTGGCCGAGCTCAGCAGCCGGGATCCGGCGACCTCCTGGTGCAGCCGCTCGCAGTCGGCGAGTGCGGCGGGGACCGGGGTGTCGCCGTTGACCAGGGCCATCGCCAGGTTGGCGTAGACCTCGGTCAGGCCCAGACAGGTCCCGGCGCCGGCGGCCGACCGCAGCGCGGAGCGCAGTGCCCGCTCGGCGGCGGGGTGGTCGCCCGCCCGCAGGGACTGGAGCCCGGCGTACAGGTGCGCCCCGACCCGGGCCTCGGGCTCCGGGGAGGCGACCGCGGCGAGGTAGTGCGGATCGTCGGGTACGGCGGGCGCGTCGCCGGTCAGATAGGTACGGGAGTAGAGCGAGTTGAGGCGGGCGTGGATCCGGGCGGCCGGGGCGGCCCGGTCCGGGTCCGACAGCACGCGTTCGACGCGTTCGAGGGCGGCCTGCGGCATTCCCTGGCCGCCGAGGGCGTACGCCTCCAGGACGTCCAGGTCGTGGCCCTGCGCGCGGTCCGCCTCCGCCAGTGCGCGGGCGCGTCCGGTGTGCGTCAGCACCAGTTCGGGTCGCCCGCGGGAGAGGGCGAAGCGGGCGGCGACGCCGAACGCGGTGACCGCGGACCCGGCGGCCCGGGCCGTCCGGTCGGAGCCGGGCTCCACCCCGCGCAACGCGCTGTGCGCCGCCTCCCAGTGCCCGGCCAGCAACTCGGCGACGGCGGGGCGCCGTTCGGCCACCGGTTCCAGGGAGCGCGCGAGCCTGGCGTGCACGTCGGCGGTCTCGGAGAGCGTCAGCCGCCGCAGTGCCACCTCGGCCACCACCGGGAAGGCGGGGGCCAGGCGGCCCTTGTGGGCGTCGGCCGACTCCACCAGCCCGGCTTCGAGGAGGTCGGCCGCGGCCACGGCGACCCTGTCGGCGGGCATCAGGGCGCCCAGGTCCTCCAGGGACAGGTCCCGGCCGGCGGCGGCGAGCAGCACCAGCAGTTCCCGTGAGTCGGAGTCCAGCCGGTCCAGCCGGGCACCGAGCGCGGCGTGCGCGCTGGGCGGCGCCCAGTCGTCGCCGGGCTGGGCGAAGCGCCGCAGGACGACCATCTGTTCGATGTAGCGGGGGATGCCGCCGGCCCGCAGGGCGATCTCCTCGGCGGCGGAGTCGGGAGCGAGGGGGGCGGGAGGGGCGGGAGGGGCCGGGTCGTGCCCAGGGGCCGCGGTGTCGGCGGGCCGGGACCGGGAGGGGTCGGCGGCGGACGGGTCGTGCTGCGCGGTGAGCAGCCGGTGGGCCAGCCGCCGCGCGTCGGGCCGTCCGAGCGGCGGCACGGTGAGCCGGTGGTCCCCCCGGTCGGCCAGCGCCTCGGGGGCGGAGACCCCGACCAGCAGCACCACCACCGGCCGTCCCGGTGCGGCGGTCAGCTCGTCCAGCAGGTCGGCCAGTGCCCCCGGGGTCCACTCGCTGTGCTCGACCACCAGCAGCAGGGGCCGCGGGCCCCGCAGGCGGTCCAGTGCCGCGGTGAGCGCGCGGCCCAGCTCGCCGCGGTCCTGGGCCGGGGCCTGCTCGGCGCGGGTGGAGGCGCCGGTCAGCTGCACCGTCACGTCCACCGTGTCGCGGCCCTGCCGTGCGGCGTTCTCGATCTCCTCCAGGAACAGACAGCAGGCCAGCAGGCCGAGTCCGGTCCCGGCGGGCGGGCAGCGCAGGACGGCTGTGGCCAGGCCCGTGCAGTGGTCGAGCGCCTCGGCGACCAGCCGGGACTTGCCCACCCCGGAGGGACCCCCGATCAGGATCAGGGTCGGGCCGGTGGCGGTGGCGGCCGCGCCGATCCGGGCGGCCAGCTCACCGACCAGGTCGGCCCGTCCGACGGTGCCCGTCCCGGGGGCCGGGGGGCCGGCCGGACCGACGATCCAGGCCGGGACGGACCGGGCGAAGCCCTTGGCCGTGACCGGCTCGATCGCCCGCAGCGGGAAATGGTCCTGGAGTTGGAGCCGGGTGGCCAGATCCACGATCACCCCGTCGTCGGGGGCGTACTGCTGGAGCCGGGCGGCCCGGTTGAGCACCGAGCCGATCACGAAGCTCGACGTCCGCCCGCTGACCGCGACATGGCCGGAGGCGACCGCGCACCGCACCGGGAAGTCGTCCAGCAGGAGCTCGCCCAAGCCCCGCGCGTACTCGCCGGTCCGGTGCGCGATGGCGGTGGCGGCGGAGACGGCGGTGGCGGCGGCCGACTCGCCGTGCCCCTCGACGCCGAACACGGCGACGACCGCGTCGCCGATGAACTTCTCCACCTTGCCGCCGTACTGCTCGACCAGTGAGCCGACCAGGGAGAAGTAGCCGTCCAGGACGGCGGCCCACCGGTCGGGTGCGAGCGAGGTGGCCAGTGCGGTGGAGCCGACCACGTCGCAGAAGATGACGGAGACGAAGCGCAGACCGCTGGCGGGAGTGCCGGGTGGGCCGATCTCGGCCCCGCAGGCCATGCAGAAGCGGGCAGCCGACGGGTTGTCGACACCGCAGCCGGTGCACAGGCTCGCGGTGGTTACGATGGGACCGGTGGGCTTGCTCATGCTGTCCTCCCCGTTCACTGAGCGGCAGCCGGGTGGTTCACGACGCTTGCCCCGTCGTGAACCACCCGGTCTGTGCTACGGCCCGGACGTCACCGGTCCGGGTGGGTGACCCGGCCCGGGGCCGATTCCCGGACGAGGGTCGGCACTACCAGAGGTAGCCGCCGCTGGGGTCGGAGACGGAGTGGCCCTCCACGTCCGAACCCGCGGCCTCGACCCGGGACTTGACGCTCAGCAGGACGTTGACCTCGTCCTCGGTGAGGGACTTGAGCACCGCCTGCTGGGCGTCGTTGGCGTCGGTCAGGGAGAAACCGGCCTCGGCCAGCTTGTCGATCTTGTCTGCCATGGTGATCTCCTCGGTTGACGAGCCTGCGCGTTCCACGCACGGGGCTCTGCTTTCCCGGTGCGGCGCACCGGAGTTCAGGGGGGCCGGGCCGGGCGTCGGTTCCTCGGCCCGGCCGGCACCGTCGTCCGCGCCGGACGACGGATCGGTGTGCGGTACGCCGCCGAGCCGGACGGCGACCACGACAGCGGTGAGCAGCAGGGCGGCACCCGCCATCAGCAGCAGGCTTCCGAGCCCGGTCCACATGACCAGGGCCGCCGCCAGCGCGGGGGCCAGCACGTTCAGCACGGCCGGCACCGAATTCATGAGCGCCCATACCCGGCCGGTCAGTTCGACCGGCGTCTCGGAATGTACGACGCTGGGGAAAGTCACCAGAATTCCGGCACTCGCGATTCCCAGAAGGAAAATAACACACAGCCATATGGCGGAGTCAATACGTATTTCTTGGACAATGGTGAATCCGATGACGACGATGATGCAGCCGATCACCAGGACCGACCCCGCCATGGTGAGGAAAGGCCGCAGTCGTGCCGCGAAACGGCCCATGAGCAGCGAACCCGCCACCCCGCCCAACCCGACGGCGGACACCATGTAGCCGATGTAGGACGTGCCCATTCCGAGTGCCGGCACGATCAGAGCGGCCATCGAATCGTAAAGGAAGACGACGAACATCAGGCTGCACATGACGAACAGCAGGGACCGCAGAAGGCGTGATCCGAAAACGTGCTGGAATCCTTCTCTCAGCTCTTTTGCATAGTGCAGATCCGTATTCCGGGAAGGCGACGACGTGGTGCGCAGGGCGCGGGCGGCGATCACCCCGGCGAGAAACGTGCACGCGTTGGCCGCGAACACGGCCCGGGGCGACATGAGGGCGACCAGCAGCCCACCGAGCGCGGGACCGAGGATCTTGACCGACTGCATCGCGGTCTGGAGCAGCACGGTGGCGGCCTGGACCCCGCCGGGCGGCACCGAGACCCGTAGCTGGATCTGGCCCGCGAGCCCGCCGACCGAGCCCAGCGCCGAACGGACCAGCACCAGCCCGGCCGCCCAGTACACCCCGGGGGCGACCACCAGGCCCAGGGTGAGCCCTGCCTGCACGAGGTCGGTGAGGATCAGCACCCGGCGCGACTGCCGACGGTCCACCAGCACCGCCAGGAACGGGGTCGCCAGCAGCGGCAGCATGCTCGCGGCCACCACCAGCGCCAGGTCGCCCGCGCCACCGTGCCAGACCGTGGTGACCAGCACCAACAGCGCCACCTGGTCCAGCCAGTCGCCCAGACCGGAGACCACCGTGCTGGTGTACAGCAGCCGGAAGTCGCGGCCCGCCAGCGGGCCCGGAACCCGCGCGCGGCTCATCCGGCCAGGGCCACCGGGGAGCGCCGGTGGACCCGGCCGAGGACGTCCTCCATCACCTCGATCAGCCCCCTCAGGGAGTGCAGCGCGCTCACCCCGAGCAGTTCCTCCTGCGCCGGGTCGAGCGGCAGCCGGTCGATCAGCCGGTGCACGTCGTCGCGGTGCTGCACGTCCAGCTGGGCGTGCCGGGCTATGGTGCGGAACGACTCGTCCGGCAGCCCGGTCCGGGCCGCCAGGTCACCGGCCAGACCGGGACTGGGCGGGTTGCCCTCCAGCACCGCGATGTGCCCCACGAGCGCCACCGGATGCACATGGCGCAGCCAGTAGTACTGCGAGCCGACCAGCGAGGCGATGGCCGCCCCCGGCAGGGTCGTGTGCAGCGCCTCGGGATCACCCCCGGCCACCACGTAGTCGTCGGCCACCCACTGGTCGTGCCCGTACTCCTCACGGACGTGCTTGGCCAGGTAGCGGCCCACCAGATCGGCCACCGGGTCGCCCTGACGGACCGTGCACTGCTCGACGGCCGCCAGCATCAGCGGCACCGTGGCCCGGATCGTCCCGTGCAGCGCCTTGAGCCACTCCAGGTAGACCTGGTCGCTGTGCGGATGGGTCCACATCTGCCGGGACGCGGCGTCCACCGCCGGCATCAGCAGCCCGATCTTGTGGCGCAGCGCCCGCGATCTCGTCTGCTCCTCCACCGTCATCCGCCTTCCGTCAGGGCCACGCCCAGTGCTGTCACGGAGTCCGCGGCCCGCCCCGGGCGGCCCGCGATGTCGTACGCCTTCCAGCAGCCGCCGCAGACGTTCTCGAAACGTTCCTCGCGCAGGGCCTCGAAGCCGGGCAGATCGGCCGCCGCCCCCGGGCCGAGCTGCCCCACCACCCTCAGCAGCGGGTCGTCCCGGAACCCGGTCAGCGCCCGCGCCACGCCCTCGGGCCGCCGGGTCGGGGCACGCAGCGCGGACGGCCCGTGCCCCGTGATCAGCCCCTCGTTGCAGCAGGGGATCACCACCCCGTCGTAGCGGACCGTGGGCGAGCCGAGCAGCGTGCACGCCGCCAGCGCCCCCACCTCGTGCCGGCTCTGGAGGGCGAAGACCCCCGAGCCCCGCCCGTACCGCAGGGGGGTGATCAGCTTGGTCTCCGCCTCGTCGGCCCACCGCGGGCCGAGCGCCTCCAGCAGCAGCCCCTCGGCCACCCGCGCGCCGTCGCCCGTGTCCAGTTCCTGCACGACGATGCGGCAGCCCGCCCGGTGGGCCGCGCGCAGCGCGCCGACGAACCGCTGGCTCGACACGCCGCCCTGGTGGAAGCCGTCCGTGCTCAGGAAGAGCGTGGAGATCCGCGGCAGCAGCCGCCGCACCCAGCCGGGCGCGGAGCCGCTCTCGCGCGCCCAGTACCCGCTGGTGAAGACGATGGTGTCCAGCCCGGCGTCGGCGAACGCCCCGATCGCGTACGGCAGCGCCCGCTGCTCGGCGAAGGGCTCGCCGCCGGAGACCGCCACCGACCGCAGACCGGGCAGCGCGACGATGCCGGCGACGACGTCGTGGAAGGCCTCCCAGTCGGTGACCCTGCCGCCGTCCGCGCGGGCGTCCACCGAGCAGTGGGCACAGCCGACCGGGCACTGGTCGGTGATGTACAGCAGGACCGACTCACCGCGACGACGGCGCATCGCCTCGGTGTCGGCCAGCGTGGGGCGGCCGCGCACCGCCTCGGCGTCAGCCGGCGTAGGACGGCTGTTCACGGCCCGCCTCCCATCCCAGGGACACCAGGCCCCCGTAGCGGCCGGAGCGTCGGTCCGAGAAGGCGGTCCCGTCCACCTGCTCGACCAGACGGCGGGCGGCGGCCTCCACCTGCCGGCCGGAGTCGGTGCGCAGGTACTCCGTCACCCGCCGCTCGGCCTCGGCGTCGCCGGAGAGCGCGACGCAGTTGCCGCACATGCCCTTGTCGCACGGTCCGTCCGAGAACCGGCTCGCCACGAAGCTGGGCCCGAGGACGCGCAGCGCCCGGTACAGCTCCCGGCGCAGGAACTCCTCGCGCAGCTCGGGCCACGACTGGCGGGCCGCGTGGCCGAGGATCAGGTGCTCCGGCACACGCCGCTCCACCAGGTCCTGGTTGCAGCAGGCGTAGACGGTGCCGTCGTAGGTGACCAGCGGCCAGGTGATCCGGTCGCACGGGTCGACGGGCGCGACCGGGACGCCGGAGGAGGGCGTGGCGGTCAGCCCGCCGAGCTGACGGCCGCGGCCGATCGGACTCAAGGTGCCCACCAGGATGGGCACTTGGTCGTCGAACTCACGGCGCACATCGTCGATCAGGCCTTGGAGGTAGGGGTCGTCGTCCCCGCGCCCGGTGAGCTGGAAACTGACCTGCGGCACCAACTGGCGGATGCGGTGCATCGCCCGGAAGACGTCGGCCCGGCCCACCTCGCGCTCGTGGAACTCGTCGAGGCTGGCCGCGAAGTGGTCCACCTCGCGGATCGCCGCGGCCACCGGGGCCGGCAGCCGCCGGTCCTCCCGGGCGAACCACATGCCCGACAGGACGTATGAACGGGAGCCCGCGGACCGGGCGGTGCGCGCCAGGTCGGCGACGAGCGCGGCCCGCAGCAGCGCCTCACCTCCGGACATCAGCAGCAGGTCCGGACGGGTCTCTCGGTCGAAGGACTCCACGAGGCGGCGGAACGGCGTCTCGGGATGCTGTTCGCTGGTGCTGGAGGAGTCGGTGGAGCAGTGGGCGCACGACAGCGGGCAGCGGCGGGTCAGGGCCAGATAGAGGCCGGCGGCGGGCTTGTTGCGGATGGCGCCGATTTCCAGCAGGTGCACGGGATCACCCCCTTCTCGATGACAGGGCGCTGGCGATCTCCTCGAGCGAGGCGAGCGTCCGCGCGGCGTTCGGATCGTCGGTGCTGGCCAGGTCGGCCACCAGGGTGGTCAGCCGCTCGGCGGCGGCCGCGTGCCGTCCCGCCGGGCCGGGCAGCGGGCCCGCCAGCGCCAGGGCCGCCGCGCACTGGCGCGCCAGCTCCGAGACCAGCTCCAGGCCGGAGGTCGTGCTGCGCGGGCCCAGCACCGGGTCGAGCACCTCCAGAACGCCGAACACGGACCCGCCGGTGTCCAGCGGCGCGGCGATGATGGCTTTCGGTATCCGGCCGGTGGAGGCCGCGAAGTCCCGGTTGAACTGCGGGTGGTTGTCGAGGTCGTCGGCGATCACCGCCTCCCCGCTCTGGAAGACCCACCCGGCGATGCCGCTGTAGTCGGGGATCGTCCAGCCCACCAGGCTGTCCTCCCGGGGGTCGGAGATCGCCTCCAGGACGAGTGCCTCGCCCGCCGCGTCGTGCAGGAAGACCGACGAGGCGGGAGCGCTGAAGATCAGTCGGGCCAGCCGTACGGTCGAGCGCAGCACCTCGTCGCGCCGGGACAACGGAGGGCCGCTGAGGGGGGCGTCATGCGCCGGATTCGTCATGGCCGGCTCCTTCGGCGGATGTGGCGGATGGGGTGGATGTGTCGGATGTGGCGGACAAGACGGGTACGGCGGAAGCGGTGACCGGAGCGACCGGAGCGACCGGGGGAGTGGGAGCGCGGGGCGGGTCGGACGCGTCGGTGAAGTTGTCCGAGAGGGCGGCGAGGACGTGCTTGACCTCGCTCACCGGAAGATCCGGATGCTTTCCGAGGATGCGGGCCACGAATCCGCTGACATGCGGCGTCGCGAAACTGTTCCCGGAGAGGAACGAACGGCCGCCGCCCACCCAGGGGACCTCGATGCCGACACCGGCCGCGAAGAATTCGACCGGGGGCTGTGGACTGACCTCGATGCGCTCGGCGTCGGCGACCTCGTGCGACCCGACGGAAATCACCGAGGGAAAGATCCAGGGATAGCTGCGGACCGGGCTGTTGTGCGCCGAGGCCACGATCGCCACCCGGTTGAAGTACGCCTCGTCCGCGATGTCGTGCAGCGAGGCCTTGAAGTCGCCCTTGCGTGAGGAGAGGCTGAGGTTGACGACGTGGAAGCGCTCCGCCACCGCCCAGCGCAGGGCCGCCAGCAGCGCGTTGCCGTCGCCCGCGAGCCGCGGCCCCAGGATCCGTACGCTCGTCAGGCTCACGTCCGGCGCGATCCGCCGGATGATCGCCGCGCACGCGGTGCCGTGACCGGCGGCGTCGCCCTCGCCGTCCGGGACGATCCGGTAGCTCGGCGGGCCGTCGCCCGCGGCGTCCTGCTCGACGCGTTCCACCGCGAACGACCCCTCCAGGGGGCCGATCTCGGGATGTTCCGGCGTGACTCCGCTGTCGATGACGCAGATCCGGATTCCCGCACCGCGCGACCCACCCCAGGCCCATTCCCGGTCCACCGCCGTGGAGGCCGCGACGAACGACCGGTCGACGAGTTCCCCGGCGTTCATGTGGGCGAATCGGATCGTTGCTCGACGAAACGCTGTAGTGGTCAATGGAGCCTTCCGGTCACTGGTGGCTCTCTCGGACGGCGCGATACCGAACCGTCGGACTGCCGGACCGTCCCGCTGTCGAACAACTGAGCGGCGCCCGCGGACCGATTCTGTACGAGGCCCCCGGCCCTCGGACATCCCAGTTGTCTGGGGTGCCTTCCGGCCGGTCCTGCCCCTCGCCGCGTGGAAACTGACAGTTCTCTGCGCTGTCGGCCGGCTTGTGTGGGACGGGGGTGGGGGGAGGGGCCGCCGGGACGGGGCAAGGGCCGAGCGAAAGGCGCCTGACGGGTGAGAAACCAGGTCAGGGGAGGGTGTCCGGCATCGGGTTGCGACGACCGAGTCGGACACCGCCCGCCGGCTGCGCTGCCGGGACGGCGAAAACTTGGTAGGGGGAGCCGACGGGACCAGGTAACGTCTTGGTCATGTTCTTCCAGACGCAGATTTACGAGTGAGAGCGTGATGGGCCCCTGCTGACGTCCTTCGACGCAGCCGCGCCCGTCCCCCACCGATGAATCCGTAGATCACTTCACATCATTCCGGGAGAACCCGTGAGCAAGAACATCAACAACCCAGTGGGCATGGGCGGCGGCAAGCGCAAGAAGCTGTCCCGCGCCGAACGGCAGAACAACGGTCCGCACCGCAACCTCGACCGCCAGGGTGCCGCCGACCAGAAGGCGGAGCTGGTGCGCAAGATGCGCGAGAAAGCAGCCGCAGCCGAGGGCGCCGCACAGACGGGCGACGACACCGCACAGAGGTGACGCATCGCCACCGCAGGGGGCAGGGCCCGGACCGCGACACCGCGGTTCGGGCCCTGCTGCCGTACCGGGGCGGCCTGCTCCGCTCAGCTCTCGGCCGAGCACCCGCGTCTCAGCCGACCCACCGGGGCAGCCGCAGATGCAGCAGCCCCGTCACCGCCACCACCCCGAGCTGCACCAGCCAGCGTCACCACCAGCGCGTTCCCCATGCCCAGCCCGGGCGGCGGGGGGACGGCCTGGGCGCGGCGGCGTTCGGCCGTGCCGTCCGCGATGTCGCCGGTGTGGCGGACCAGGTCGGCTTCCACAGTGTTCACCGTCTCGCACAGTCGCCGTATGAGCGCTGACGTGGTCGCGTGACCCGGCGGGCTCGGCCTTCCGCCGAGCCCGCCACGCCGGCTTCCTACCGGAGCCGGGCTCGTGTCGCGCTGTCAGCGCTGCAGCGTCAGCAGACCCGGACGGTAGGGCAGGAGGCCGTAGTCGCCGCCGGAGTCGGGGCTGCGCCCCTGGTAGAGCAACTGCAGATTGCAGGGATCGACGGTCATGGTCTGATCGGGGCTGGTGCGGATCAGTTCGCCATGGCTGATGTCGTTGGTCCACGTGGCGCCACTGTTGGCCTTGCCGGCGAAGGGATTGTTCTCGGTCGCGGCCTGGGGTGCCCATGAGCCGTTCAGACTGGTGGCCGTGAACGAGCGGAAGTAGCGGCCCTGGGAGCCGATCGCCTCGACGATCATCAGGTAGCGGTTCTGGCCCTGGAGCTTGTAGACCTGCGGGGCTTCGAACAGGTTGTTCGTCGTATCGCTCATGATCACAGTCGAGGTCGTACCGAAGCTGCCCGGGAAGTTCCCGATCGGCATACTGGCCCGGTAGATCTTGCCGTTGTCGCCGGCGAAGAACAGGTACATGTTCGTCCCGTCACCGATGAGCGTCTGGTCGATGGGTCCTGTTCCGGAGCCGGGGATGCTTCCGGAGAAGAGCACCTGCTGGGCCGACCAGCCGTTCGGGTTGGTCGGGTCGCTCGACGTCCGGTAGGAGAAGGCGGTTCCCCCCCACTGGTAGGCGAGCACCCAGATGTTCTTCGGCGCGAAGTAGAAGAGCGTGGGTGCGACGGTGGAAGCCGACATCGTGTTCTGGCCGGCCGAGGCCATCTCCGACCAATTGGTGAACAGGCCGAAGTTCATCGAACCCCAGCTCGTCCCCGTGTCGTGCGTCGTCGCATAGACGAGTTGCTTGCCGTTGTAAGGGACGACCGTGAAGTCCTTGAGTGAGACCCATCCGGGCTTGGGCTGCGCCAGCGCGCCCGTCGATGTCCAGCGATAGGTCGACGGAAGATCGCACGGGCCGGAGGTGTCGCCGCCGACCTTGACGAGCTGCCACTGCTGGTTGGTGCCGCCCCAGTCGTCGTACTGGACGACGTTCGCGCTGTCGGCGGTGGAGGCGCCTTGCACTTCGAGAGCCTTGTTGCTGTGGCGCGAGATGAGCCTCACGTAGCCGTCCGAGCTGTCGGCCAGCCGCCACTGCTGGTTGGTGGCGTTCAGGTCGGTCCACTGGACGATCGCGCCGCCGTTCGCGGTGGACCAGTTGTAGATGTCCAGCACCTTGCCCGAGTGGCGGGACTTGATGCGGTAGTAGCCGCCCCCCGAATCGACGAACTGCCACTGCTGTTGGGCCTGATCGTTCCTGGACCACTGGGTGATGCGGGCGCCGTCGTCGGTCGCCAGGTTGTAGACGTCCAGGGCCTTGCCGCTGTTGCGGTTGACCAGCACATACGAGGCGTTGGGGTCTACGGTCGCGGCGGCGGCGGGCTGGGCGCCGAGGAAGGTGGCCACGAGCAGCAAGGGCGCGAGGACGGCGAGTAAGCGTCCTGGACGGACCGGGGACCGGTGGCGGAACCACATCAGTGGGCCTCCTTTGGGGGGCGGGTGAGGTGACCCCGATGCACCACGGAGCGGACGTGTCGGGGGACAGGGGCAACCTCGAAAGTTTCGAAGAATTCCCGGATACTTCGACGCCACAAGCTAGGAATGCGGGGCGCTCTGGTCAAGGCCTGTCGCCGATCTGTCCACAAACAGCGCCTCCCCTTGGACTGACACGCCGTCGCGCCGACCGGAACCGCTCCGGAGCTGGTGGATACAGCTCGCCGGTCAAAGTGTCCGCGCGGAGGGGAGAAGCCGAGCAAGCAGCGGCCCTGTACTCGTCCCGGCCCTGGCCCTATGGCATCCGCCGACGGTGGTGCCGGAGGGTTCGTCGTCCGGCTCGGGGGATTCCGGAAGTTTCGGGTGAGGAACCGAAACTTGTTCGGCGAGGAGTATTGACGACCATCGTCAACACCTCAATCATCCCTGTCTGAGAACCTGACCACGGTTCGAGATGTCGAACCGCATCGTCCCTGGGCAATCTGTTCTGCACGGCAGATCCGCACAGCTGCACGACAGATCCGCGCACGGCTGTACGGCAGATCCGGGCACCGAAGCACCTGCGCCACCCCGTCTCGTTCGGGTTGGGCTGCCCGGGTTCCGGCCTGCCCCGTCCGTCTGTCGAGTGGGAGCGGACGACGCATTCCCCCGCGCTTGGTCCTACCGCGATTTCTACCTTGGAGGCACAGTCATGGGCTCGTATGCCCTTCCCGGACCCTTCGTCCGCCGGAAGATCCGCGGCGTGCTGTTGGCGCTGGTCGTCGGCGTACTCGGTGCGTCCGCCACACTGGTGGAGCCGCCGACCGCACACGCCGCCGAGAACACGCTCGGCGCCGCGGCGGCGCAGAGCGGCCGCTACTTCGGCACCGCCATCGCCTCGGGCAGGCTGGGCGACTCGGCGTACACGACGATCGCGGGCCGTGAGTTCAACTCGGTGACGGCCGAGAACGAGATGAAGATCGACGCCACCGAACCGCAGCGGGGCCAGTTCAACTTCACCGCCGGTGACCGCGTCTACAACTGGGCGGTGCAGAACGGCAAGCAGGTGCGCGGCCACACCCTGGCCTGGCACTCCCAGCAGCCCGGCTGGATGCAGAGCCTCAGCGGAAGCACGCTGCGCCAGGCCATGATCGGCCACATCAACGGCGTGATGGCCCACTACAAGGGCAAGATCGCCCAGTGGGACGTCGTGAACGAGGCTTTCGCCGACGGCAGTTCGGGAGCCCGGCGCGACTCCAACCTGCAACGCACGGGCAACGACTGGATCGAGGTCGCCTTCCGCACCGCGCGCGCCGCCGACCCGGCGGCCAAGCTCTGCTACAACGACTACAACGTCGAGGACTGGAGCTGGGCCAAAACCCAGGCCATGTACGCCATGGTCCGAGACTTCAAGCAGCGCGGCGTGCCGATCGACTGCGTCGGTTTCCAGTCGCACTTCAACAGCGGCAGCCCCTACAACAGCAACTTCCGTACCACGCTGCAGAACTTCGCCGCCCTCGGCGTCGACGTGGCCGTCACCGAACTCGACATCCAGGGCGCCCCGGCCACGACCTACGCCAATGTGGCCAACGACTGCCTGGCCGTCCCGCGCTGCCTCGGCATCACCGTCTGGGGTGTGCGCGACACCGACTCCTGGCGATCGGAGCAGACGCCGCTGCTGTTCAACGGCGACGGGAGCAAGAAGCCCGCCTACACCGCCGTCCTCAACGCGCTCAACGGCGGTACCTCCACGCCCCCTTCGGATTCCGGACCGATCAAGGGCGTCGGGTCGGTTCGCTGCCTGGACGTGCCCAGCAGCAGTACCACCGACGGCACCCAGCTCCAACTGTGGGACTGCAACAACGGCACCAACCAGCAGTGGACGTACACCGCCGCCGGTGAGCTCAGGGTCTACGGCAACAAGTGCCTGGACGCCGGCGGCACCGGCAACGGCGCCAAAGTCCAGATCTACAGCTGCTGGGGCGCCGACAACCAGAAATGGCGCCTCAACTCCGACGGATCCATCGTCGGCGTCCAGTCCGGCCTCTGCCTCGACGCCGTCGCGGGCGGCACCGTCAACGGCACCCTGATCCAACTCTACTCGTGCTCGAACGGCAGCAACCAACGGTGGACCCGCACCTGATGGGACCTGCCGCGAACGAAAGGGTGAATCGATGAAGACCCACGGTGCGGCTTCCCCCGCCCCTCCACGCAAACATCGCTGGTGGTCCCGGGTCGCCGCCGTGGTGGCGGCGGCCCTTGCGATCGGCGTGCTCGCCGCGGTGAATCCGGTGCCCGCCGAGGCGGCGACGGTGGACACCAATGCCTGGTATGTCCTGGTCAATCGCAACAGCGGCAAGGCGCTGGACGTCTCTGGCGCCTCCACCGCCGACGGCGCGCGGGCCGGCCAGTGGACGCGCAACGACGGAGCCAACCAGCAGTGGCAGTTCGTAGACTCCGGCGACGGCTTCTACCGGCTCAAGGCCAGGCATTCGGACAAGGTTCTCGACGTCGCCGGCGCCTCGACCGCGGACGGTGCCGCCATCCAGCAGTGGGCCGACCACAACGGGGCCAACCAGCAGTTCCGCCTGGCCGACTCGGACGCGGGCCACGTCCGGCTGATCAACCGCACCAGCGGCAAGGCGGTGGAGGTGCAGGGCGCCTCCACCACCGACGGCGGCAACGTCGTCCAGTACGCCGACTGGGGCGGCGCCAACCAGCAATGGCAGCTGGTCAAGCTGTCGTCCGGCGGCGGCTCCGGATGCGGCGGCGCTCCGACTCTGGCGAGCGGTACGCACACGATCCAGAGCGGCGGCAAGAGCCGCAGCTTCATCCTCAGGGTTCCCGCCAACTACGACAACAGCCACCCCTACCGGCTGATCTTCGCGTTCCACTGGCGGGGCGGAACCGCCGGCGACGTCGCCTCGGGCGGCACGAGCGGGAACGCCTGGTCCTACTACGGCCAACAGGAACAGTCGAACAACGGCGCCATCCTCGTCGCCCCCCAGGGCCTGGGCAACGGCTGGTCCAATGCGAACGGTGAGGACGTCACCTTCGTCGACGACATGATCCGGCGAATCGAGGGCGGCCTCTGTGTCAACCCGGCACAGCGTTTCGCCACGGGCTTCAGCTGGGGCGGCGGTATGAGCTACGCACTCGCATGCAGCCGGGCGAACGCCTTCAGGGCCGTCGCGGTCATGTCCGGCGCCCAGATCAGCGGGTGCAGCGGTGGCACCCAGCCCATCGCCTACTTCGGAATCCACGGCGTCAGCGACTCCGTCCTCGACATCGCTCAAGGACGGTCCCTGCGCGACAGATTCGTCGGCAACAACGGCTGCACCCCTCAGAGCCCGCGCGAGCCCGCACCGGGCAGTCGAACGCACATCACCACCGTCTACTCGGGCTGCCGTGCCGGATACCCGGTCCAATGGGCGGCGTTCGACGGAGGCCACATACCCGGTCCGGTCGACGGCTCCCCCGGCGAGAGCGGTGTCGCCACCTGGACCAAAGCGGAGATCTGGAGGTTCTTCGCACAGTTCCAGTGACACGCCCGCACCACGGAGTGGAGCCAGGACGATCCTGGCTCCACTCCGTCGAGGTCTGTCCCGGATTGAAGGACGGAGAGGCCGGACCAGCGCCGGACGTGGGCGTCAGCCTCGTTCTCCGGCGCCGGTCGGGCTGATGCGATGACAGGCGGGTATCGGCATCGACGATGACCCGCGGCTGTACCGGGACGAAGTCACCTGGAGGTCATACGGTGGCGCGAAGTGTTGCATCGGTTGCTGAGCGAGTTCGTCGTGCTGGGTTTCCTGGAGGGCGACAGTGCCTCCAGGAAACCCACTTGAGGCTCTAGAAGAACCCAAGTTTCTTAGGGCTGTATGAACAAAGAACGTTCTTCGTCTGCTGGTAGTGCTCCAGCATCATCTTGTGCGTCTCGCGGCCGATGCCCGACTGCTTGTAGCCGCCGAAGGCGGCGTGGGCCGGGTACGCGTGGTAGCAGTTCGTCCAGACGCGACCCGCCTGGATCGCCCGGCCCGCGCGGTACGCCGTGTTGATGTCGCGCGTCCAGACGCCGGCCCCGAGGCCGTACAGCGTGTCGTTCGCGATCTTGATGGCGTCGTCGAAGTCGTCGAACGAGGCCACCGAGACCACCGGTCCGAAGATCTCCTCCTGGAAGACCCGCATGCGGTTGTCGCCCTCGAAGATCGTCGGGCGGACGTAGTAGCCCCCCTTCAAGTCGCCTTCGTACTCGGCGCGTTCACCACCGGTGAGGATCTTGGCGCCCTCCTCCCGGCCGATGTCGATGTACGAGAGGATCTTGGCGAGCTGGTCGCTGGACGCCTGGGCGCCGATCATCGTGTCGGTGTCGAGGGGGTGGCCCGGCTTGATGAGTTCGGTGCGGGCGACGGCCGCTTCGATGAAGTCGCCGTAGTTGCCGCGCTGGATCAGCCCACGGGACGGGCAGGTGCACACCTCGCCCTGGTTCAGCGCGAACATGGTGAAGCCCTCGAGCGCCTTGTCCCGCAGATCGTCGTCCTTCTCCCACACGTCGTCGAAGAAGATGTTCGGCGACTTGCCGCCCAGCTCCAGCGTGACCGGCTTGAGGTTCTGCGCGGCGTACTGCATGATCAGCCGCCCCGTCGACGTCTCGCCCGTGAAGGCGATCTTCGCCACCCGCGGGCTGGACGCGAGCGGCTTGCCCGCCTCCTCGCCGAAGCCGTTGACGATGTTCACCACGCCCGGGGGCAGCAGATCGCCGACCAGGCTCATCCAGTAGTGGATCGACACCGGCGTCTGCTCGGCGGGCTTGAGGACGACCGTGTTGCCCGCGGCGAGCGCCGGCGCGAGCTTCCAGGTCGCCATCAGGATCGGGAAGTTCCACGGGATGATCTGCGCGACGACGCCGAGCGGCTCGTGGAAGTGGTACGCCACCGTGTCGTCGTCGACCTCGCTGAGCGAACCCTCCTGGGCCCGGACCGCACCCGCGAAGTAGCGGAAGTGGTCGATGGCCAGCGGGATGTCCGCAGCCAGCGTCTCGCGGACGGGTTTGCCGTTCTCCCAGCTCTCCGCGACCGCCAGGGCCTCCAGATGCGCCTCCATCCGGTCGGCGATCTTCAGCAGGATGTCGGAGCGCTCGGTCGCCGAGGCGCGGCCCCAGCCCGGCGCGGCCGCGTGCGCCGCGTCGAGTGCCCGCTCCACGTCCTCCGACGTACCGCGCGCCACCTCGGTGAACGTCTCGCCGTTCACCGGAGACGGGTTGTCGAAATACCGCCCCCGCGCCGGGGGCACGTACGCACCGCCGATGTAGTGGTCGTAACGCGTCTGGTAGGAGACGATCGCGCCCTCGGTGCCGGGCGTCGCGTAACGGGTCATCCTGCTCTGCCTCCCTCAGCAGAGCCGCCCGCCGTTGGGCAGCTCTCCGCGGGAGGCTAGGGAGGCGAACGTTGCATCCACGTTGCGCCGCCCACCCTCGACGTTGCGCCGTCCACGGTGCGCCGCCCGCCGGGAGGCCTCGCATACGCCTGTGCATGCGTGGCCCGCGGGCGCCTCGTCCGGTGGGCGGTCCACCTGCGGACGCCTCGCCCGTGGACGATTCGCGCGGCCTACGGGTGCGGCCGTCCCGTCGGCGCCTTCAGTTCCGACTCGAGGGACGCGAGACGAGCCCGTATCGCGGCCGTCGGACGCGCCGCCGCGAGCGCCCGCCACACGTCGAGATCGTCCTCGCCCCACGGCGCGTGCGCCCAGTCCGCGAGCAGATCGGGGTCGCCGCAGGCGATCAGCGCGGCGCGCAGGGCCTCGCCGAGAAGGCGTCTGAGCCGGGCCACCGCCGGTGCCTGGGACGACGGCAGCGGTGGCCCGGTGTACGCGGCCACGGCCGCCGTGACCGCGCCGGCCGCCAGCCTTCGTTCGACGACGGCGACGTCCGACTCGCACGCGACGGTGAGCCGGTAGGGGCGCGAGGCCAGCAGCCCGGGGCCGAGCACCCCGCGCAGTCTGGCGAGTTCGGCCCGCAGTGTCACGGGGGGCACCGACTCGTCCTCGTACAGCGCGCACAGCAGCTCGTCGCCCGTCAGACCCTCGGGACGGCGGGCCAGCAGCACCAGGATCTCGCTGTGCCGGCGACTCAGCCTGATGTCACGGCCGCCGGCGACCAGACGCGCCTCGTCCCGGCCCAGCACGGTCAGTCGCGGTGCGTCGACGGCGGGCCGCGCCGGGGCCAGCAGCGCCAGGTGCGCCTCCGCGGCCCGCGCGACGGCCTGCACGAAGCCCAGGCTGTGCGGATGCGCCAGTCCGTCCCCGCCCGTGATGTCCACGGCGCCCAACACCCGCCCGGTCCGCGGATCGTGCACCGGAGCGGCGGCACAGGTCCATGGCTGCACCCGCCGGATGAAGTGCTCCGCCGCGAACACCTGCACCGGCCGGTCCAGGGCGACCGCGGTGCCCGGCGCGTTCGTCCCGACCGCGCTCTCCGCCCAGCGCGCACCCGGCACGAAGTTCATCCGTCCCGCCTGCCGTCGGGTCGCCGCGTGGCCCTCGACCCACAACAGCCGCCCGTTCGCGTCGCACACCGCCAGGAGGTGCCGTCCGTCGGCGGCGAACGTGCCCATCAGCTCACGGAACAGCGGCATCACCCGCGCCAGCGGATGCTCGGACCGGTAGGCGCCGAGATCGCCGTCGGTCAGCTCGACGCTCGCCGTGCCGTCGGGGCCCACGCCGGCCCGCGCGGAACGCCGCCAGGAGTCGGCCACGACGGCACGCACCGGCCGCGGCACGGTGCCCGCCTCGGTGAACGTCTCATGCGCGTGGCGCAGGACGCGCACCCGCTCGGCAGGGTCGGCACCCGGTTCCAGGGCCACCCAGGGATCGGTCAACTCGTCCTCCCGGAAGGCGTTACGGCTGGAGACATCGTCACTCCGGGTACGCGGGCCGACAACCGTCTGGACGACGTCACCCCGAAGCCGGCCATCCGCTTTCGGTCCGGTTCGGGTCAGGTGCGCCCGACCGGCGTCAGGCACCGGCTCCAGTCCCAGTGGGGACCGGGACGACGCCGGCCGGTCGGGCGGAAGGCACGCCGGGCTCGGTGGACGAGCGCGGGACTGTGGACAACTCGTTCACCCGAACGCGGAGTTCCAGGACCGATCGGCACCTCGGCCGACCTGGGCGTGGACGCCCGGCCGGTGATACGACCCCTCCATGGACCCGTCCGCTCAGGCCCGTTCCGCGACCGCCGCGGGATCGTCCAGCACGGCCCGCACGACCGAGTGCGCGGCCCCCAGCAACGGGCCCTCGGGACCCAACCGGGAGACGGACACGGGACGGGCGGGACCCGCCGTGCGCCGGGAGAGCTCGGCCTCGAGGGACGGCAGCAGCCACGGAGCGAGCCCGGCCAGGGCGCCACCGAGGACGACGCCCTCCGGGTCCAGGAGATTGAGCGCCCCGGTGAGAGCGATGCCGAGGGCCGTTCCCGCCTCGTGCAGCGCCCGCCGTACCTCGGGGTCGCCGGCCGCGGCGCGTCCCGCGAGGAGTCCGACGCGGTCCTCGCCCGGCTCCAGCCCGGCGGCGCGCAGCACCGCCTCCTCGCCGGCGTACTGCTCCAGGCATCCGCGCCCGCCGCACACGCACTCCGGCCCGTCGGGGTGCACCGGCACATGGCCCAGCTCACCGGCGAAGCCGCGGGTGCCGCGCAGCAGGCTGCCGTCCACGACCAGCGCGGCGCCGATGCCGATCTCCGCCGACACGTGCAGGAAGTCCCCTAGAGTGTCCGCGCCGAGCCAGAGTTCGGCCAGTCCGCCGAAGTTGGCCTCGTTGTCCACGGTCAGCGGGAACTCCGCGGGCAGCAGCGCGCCGAGGTCGACGTTCTGCCAGTCGAGGTTCGGCGCGCGGACGACCGTACGAGCGTCGCGGGCGACCAGCCCGGGGACGGCCACGGCGAGTCCGGCAGGCCACAACCCCTCGCGCTCGGCTTCGGCGACCACCTGGCGCACGAGGCCGGTCAGTTCCTCGACCACCGGCTCGGGGGAGCGGCCCCGGTTCGTGCCGTGCCGCACGGCCCGCGCCCGCACCTCACCGCGTAGATCGACTGCGCAGGCCGCCAGGTGATCGACGCCGATCTCGGCGCCTATGCCCGACGGGCCGCGTCCGCTGACCGCCAGCGCCGAACCGGGGCGGCCCACCCGGCCCGGCCGCTCGGGGCCCAGCTCCTCGAGCAGTCCGGTGCGTATGAGTTCGTCGACGAGGGTCGAGACCGCTGCCCGGGTCAGGCCGATGCGTGAGGCGACCGCCGCGCGCGAGAGCGGTCCCTCGGCGCTGACGGCGTGCATCACCCGGGCCAGGTTGCGGCGGCGCATGCCCTGCTGGGTGTCGGGCAGTGCGCGCCCCGGGCCGGTCGGCCGGGCCTCGTGCAGCGGTGCGGTCATGCCTCCGTCGATTCGTCGATGCTCAGTGGGCGTCCGTGCTCCGGTCCAGCAGCGGGGCCGCGTCGGAGAGTACCCCGGCGATCCTGGCCAGCGTCGCCTCGTCCCGCTCGACGGCGTCCAGCACCGGGCCCCGGGTGGTGTTCCAGCGGCGGGCGACGGCGGCCGGGTCCTCGCCGGTCAGCAGCCCCGCCGCCTGGGCCGCGGCGCCCAGCGCGACGAGTTCCTTGGCCTCGGGCACCTGGACCGGCCGTCCGGACAGCCGGCGCACGGTCTGCTGCCAGGCCGCGCCCCGGGCGCCGCCGCCGATCAGCAGGAGAGGGGCCGAGCGGTCCGCGTCCTCGTCGAGGACCAGGTCGAGCGCGCCGAGCAGGGAGTGCACGGCGCCGTCGTAGGCGGCCTGGAGCAGCTGGCCGGCGGTCGTGTCGTGGCGCAGACCGTGCAGGAGGCCCGAGGCGTTCGGCAGGTTCGGGGTGCGCTCGCCGTCCAGGTAGGGCAGCAGTGTGAGGTGCGCGGTGGGCTCCACGGCCTCGCGGTCCAGGCCCAGCAGGGCGGCGACGCGGTCGACGGCGAGCGTGCAGTTCAGGGTGCAGGCCAGGGGCAGCCAGTCGCCGTGCGCGTCGGCGAAACCGGCCACGGTGCCGGTGGGGTCGGTGGGGCGGCGCTTGGCCACCGCGTACACCGTGCCGGAGGTGCCGAGGCTCAGCACGGGCGTGCCGGGGCGCAGCCCGAGGCCGAGCGCCGCCGCGGCGTTGTCCCCGGTGCCCGGGGCGACCAGGGTGCCCTTGGCGAAGGGCAGGTCGTGACTGTCGCGTACGGTGCCCGCCACTTCCCCGGGCCGCACCACGCGGGGCAGCAGCGCCGGGTCGAGCCCCACATGGGCGAGGATCTCCGCGTCGTACGACTCGGTCGCGGACGCCCACCAGCCGGTGCCCGAGGCGTCGCCGCGGTCGGTGGTGCCCTCGCCCGTGAGGCGCTCGGTGAGGTAGTCGTGGGGGAGGCGTACGGCCTTCGTGGCGCGCAGGGCCTCCGGCTCGTGCTCCGCCAGCCAGGCCCACTTCGTGACCGTGAAGGAAGCGGCCGGGACGGACCCGGTGCGCTCCGCCCAGAACTTCGCTCCGCCCAGTTCCTCGGTCAGCCGGCGGGCCTGCGGGGCCGAGCGCACGTCGTTCCACAGCAGTGCCGGGCGCACCGGCTCGCCGCGCCCGTCCAGGGTGACGAGCCCGTGCTGCTGCCCGCCGACCGACACCGCGGCGACCTCGCGGGCCGCGTCACCGCACTGGTGCAGGGCCTCCCGCAAGGCGTCCCACCACTGGCGGGGGTCGCTCTCGCGGCCGGCCCCGGAGGTCACCGTGTGCGGCGCCTGGCCGCTCGCGACGACCTGGCCGGTGGCCGCGTCGACGACCAGCGCCTTGGTGGACTGGGTGGACGTGTCCACGCCGACGACGAGCGGACCCTCGGCTGCTGACATCGGGTTCTCCCTCAAGTTTTTCCGCGGCTCCGCGGGATCTGTCTTCCCAGAGATGCGTTCGCATACTAATTTGTAAACTGCCATGACGAAATAGTCGGCGACACAGTCTTCAAGCAAGGAGCCGCGACATGAGCTACCAGCCCACCCCCGATGACAGGTTCACCTTCGGCCTCTGGACCGTCGGCTGGCAGGGAAGGGACCCGTTCGGTGACGCCACGCGGCGTGCCCTTGACCCGGTCGAGTCGGTGCAGCGTCTGGCCGAGCTGGGCGCCTACGGCGTGACCTTCCACGACGACGACCTGATCCCCTTCGGGTCCTCCGAGAGCGAGCGCGAGGAGCACATCAAGCGCTTCCGCCAGGCCCTGGACACCACCGGCATGACCGTGCCGATGGCCACCACCAACCTCTTCACGCACCCCGTCTTCAAGGACGGCGCGTTCACGGCGAACGACCGTGACGTACGTCGCTACGCCCTGCGCAAGACGATCCGCAACATCGACCTGGCCGTCGAGCTCGGCGCGAAGGTCTACGTCGCCTGGGGTGGCCGTGAGGGCGCGGAGTCCGGTGCCGCCAAGGACGTACGGGTGGCCCTCGACCGCATGAAGGAGGCCTTCGACCTCCTCGGCGAGTACGTGACCTCCCAGGGCTACGACCTGAAGTTCGCCATCGAGCCCAAGCCGAACGAGCCGCGCGGCGACATCCTGCTCCCCACCGTCGGTCACGCCCTGGCCTTCATCGAGCGCCTGGAGCGTCCGGAGCTGTACGGCGTGAACCCCGAGGTCGGCCATGAGCAGATGGCCGGGCTGAACTTCCCGCACGGCATCGCCCAGGCGCTGTGGGCGGACAAGCTCTTCCACATCGACCTCAATGGTCAGTCCGGCATCAAGTACGACCAGGACCTGCGCTTCGGCGCCGGCGACCTGCGCTCCGCGTTCTGGCTGGTCGACCTGCTGGAGAGCGCCGGTTACGCGGGCCCGAAGCACTTCGACTTCAAGCCGCCGCGCACCGAGGACCTCGACGGGGTGTGGGCTTCGGCCGCCGGCTGCATGCGCAACTACCTGATCCTCAAGGAGCGTGCGCTCGCGTTCCGCGGCGACCCCGAGGTCCAGGAGGCCCTGCGCGCCTCCCGCCTGGACGAGCTCGCCCAGGCCACCGCCGCGGACGGCCTGGAGAGCCTGCTGGCCGACCGCACCGCCTTCGAGGAGTTCGACCCCGAGGTGGCCGCCGCCCGGGGCATGGCCTTCGAGCACCTCGACCAGCTCGCCATGGACCACCTCCTGGGCGCCCGGGGCTGAACCCGGCACGCACGCGTGTGTGCACCGGTGAGCGTGCACACGCGCGTGCCGTCGAACGCTCGGTCTTCGGTCGGTCTTCCGTCTGCCAGCGGTCGGTTTCCGAGCTGCCTCCGAGCTGCCTCCGAGCGGAATACGCCGGAATCATGCGGTCCATGACATGGGTCGGTATCAACTTCCGTGCGGGGCTCGCGCTGCGAGCGGTTCACCGCGACGCTGGACGGTATGGCCATGCCGCCCGTACCGCCCCAACCGCCCGGACCGCCGGGCGACATGTCGCCTCCGGGCGGCTTCGGACCGCCCCACTCCGGCTACGGACCCGATGACGGGACGGGAGGGGGCGGCTGGTCGCCCCCGCCTCCGCCCGGTCCGCAGGGCCGCTCCGGGAGGCGCAGGAACCCCCTCTTCGTCGTCCTCGCGCTGCTCGTCTGCGCCGGAGCCGTCGTCGCCGTGGTGCTGATGGGAGGCGACGACTCGTCGGACGACGAGCCGACGGCCGACAACAGCACCGGCAGCGGCTCCACCCCCGCCCCGTCCTTCAGCCTTCCGGTGGAGCTGCCCAGCGGCCTGCCGAGCGAACTGCCGTCACAGTTCCCCACCGACCTGCCGACCCGACTGCCGACCGAGCTGCCGACCGAGTTGCCGAGCGATCTCGAGTCGCTGCTGCCGTCCTTGGACGAGTTGCTGCCCTGACGGCCACGCGCGCGTGGCGGCCCCACACCGCCACGCGCGCGTGCCCAAGTCCCGTCTCTCACACGCCTCGCGGCAGCCGCACGTAGGTGACCGTCGTCTCGATGCCGCTGTCGACGAGCCGGCCCTGCGCGTCGAAGGCGCCGACGCCGTCCGTCATCCCGAAGTCGTTGTCGTTGATCAGGGCCAGCGTGGAGTGGTCCACGAGCGCGACGCCCTCGATCTTCCCGGGCACTCCGGCCACCGTGCCGAGATCGACGGCCAGCCGCTTCGCCAGCACCGGGACCCCCGAGGCCGCGGGGTCGTCCAGCTGCTCCAGTGACGGGGACGTCGCGTCGTCGTCCCACCGGCTGCCCAGGATGTTCGCCGCCCGGCTCAGCCGTACCAGGTGCAGCCGGGCCGCCTTGTCGGTGCGCTCCTCCACGAGCAGCCGGTCGCCGCCCACGGCGACCACCGAGGAGATCTTGAGCTCGGAGGTGTCGTCCTCGCTCGGGTCGACCACGTCGACCGGGTCGAAGCGGTACGCGTACTCGGCGGTCACGGCCTTCTTCTTCGGCGAGAAGCGCAGCAGACGCGTGGTCCTCGAGCCCTCTCCCGCGGCCGTGTCCGGAAGCGACAGCGGGCTCTGCACCGCCAGGGCGAGGTCGCCGCCGGGGAGTTGGGCCAGGCCCTCGAAGCCGCGGTTGACCTTCCGGTGCAGCAGGACCGCCGGCAGCGCCTCCACCACCGGGTAGTCCGTGCCCGTGAGCTTCAGCCCCTGGGGCACGTAACGCGTCAGGACCTTCCCGCGCGCGGAGACGTGCACCAGAGAGGGCCCGTACTCGTCGACGAGCCAGAAACTCCCGTCCGCCGCCCGCACGATGCCCTCGGTGTCCAGCCCGTTCGGGTCGTACGACAGCGGCGTCTGCGCGTCGTAGGAGTACGGCGCCTCGTCGCGTCCCGCCTGGTTCGACAGGCCCGTCACGGGCTTCCCCGACTCGGTGGTGACCGGGATCGCCTGAAGCACCTTCACGGTGTCCCCGGACACCCGGATCCGCACGATCGCCGGGTCGAACCCGGGCACGGGGAACGTACGGCGCTTGGCGCCGCCCACCTTGATCTGTCCGTTGGGCCCGCGGTCGGTGATCGTCCAGAACTCGCCCTTGCGGCCCGCCGGATAGATGTCGCTGCCGATGCCGCCCAGGTCCACGCCCCGATCGTCGGTCACCGTGCCGGGCAGCAGCGCGTTGCTGAACGTCCCGAGCGGGATGTCGCCGAGGGTCGCGGTCCGGGTGACGTGCGCCTCCTGGGCCGGCGTGCCCGCGGCGGCCGGTCCGGCGGTGGCGAGCGCGGCCAGCACGGCGAGCGGTACGCCCGCCGCGACATGACGGTGGACGCGGCGCCGACCGGTGGCGTGCGGGGACATCAGGCCTCCTGAGGAGAAGATGCGGCAAGTTGGATGACAGCGGCCAGAGTTGGCGCTCGCGCCGAACGCCGTACGACCTCCGGGTGAACACGGGGCGTCGGCCGCCCGTCGGACCGACACCCCGTGCGGAACCGTACGGAGCCCAGGCCCGGGAAAGCGCTTACTCGTCGACCTGCCGGGCCACCGCCAGAGCCGTCGCCGGGTCCTGGGCCGCATCACCGGCCGGCATCCAGCGGCCGCCCTCCTTGCGGTACGGCCACCATCTGCCGTCCCGCCCCAGTCGCAGTTGGCAGGCCGTCCCGACGGCCGTCCACCGGTTCCCCCGTGCCCGCAGCACCGGCCGCTCGTCCTCCTCCCAGGCCGAGTCCAGCGTGGCACGCGCGCGTGCGAGCGCCTCGCCCTCCACGGTCCACTCCTCCTCGAGCACGGACAGGGCGGCCACCCCGCCGAGTCGCCAGGCCCGGACGGCAGCCGCCAGCTCCGCCCGGTCGCGCCCCGATCCGGCGGCGAGGCGGCCCACCACGCCCTCGACGGGCCGATCCACCGTCCCAGGCACGTCGAGAACGCCCTCCGCCAGCCGTACGGCGTCCTGGCCCACTGTCAGCCGGGCCGTCCGCGCAGGACCTTCGCGGAGCGCCTCCACGAGCAGCAGGTGCGCCGCGGCGGCCGTCCGGGCGGTCAGGATCTCCAGCGCCGCCGGCTCCACCCCGGCCGGGGGCGGGGCGTCCGTGTCCAACGAAGGCGGCACACCCGGCTCCGGCGGGAGTTCGGGCACGGCGGGCAGCGGAGGCAGGATGGTTCCGGCCGCGTACGCCTCCGCCGCGTCCACACCCTCCGTCCCCGGCGGCTCGGCAGCGGACCGAGCGGCGGGGCCGCGCGCCTGGAGGTCGTCCAGCAGGCGCTGCTCGGCACGTCCCCGAAGCAGCAGGAGCACGAAGGGATCCTGGTCGAGCAGCCGCGCCACCTGATAGCACACCGCCGCCGTGTGACCGCAGTGGTCCCAGGCGCCGCAGTCGCACCGCGCCTCCAGATCGCCCAGCCCCGGCAGCAGGTCGATGCCGGCCGACGCGGCGTCCTCGACCAGATGGGGCGGCATCTCCCGGTCGAGCAGCGCGGCGACGTGCCCCGCCCGCTCCACCGCCAGGTCCAGCAGACGGTCCCACTGGTCGTCCGAGAGCCTGTCTAGCAGCACGTCGGCCCGGTGCTGCGTGTGATCGCGGTCCTGGACGACGGCCGTGACGCGCCCCGGCCGCACCGACACCGCGCCCACGGCGCCCGCGCGCACGAGCCGGCGCCCCGTCCGCAGCTGTTCCCGGTCCAGCGCGCCGTCCTCGAGCGCGGCCAGCCACGCCCGTCCCCACCACGTCCGAGCGAATCCGCTCCCGTGCGCGGGAGGCGATGCGGCGAAGGTCCGTTCCTCGACGTCGTCGTGCCGGTTCATCGTGTGTCCCCTCGCAGCCGCACCAGATCGGCCAGCTCGGCGTCCGTCAGTTCCGTGAGCGCCGCCTCGCCGGCCCCGAGAACGGCGTCCGCGAGATCCTGCTTGCGGCGCAGCATGTCGGCGATGCGGTCCTCGATCGTGCCCTCGGCGATCAGCCGGTGCACCTGCACGGGCCGGGTCTGGCCGATGCGGTACGCCCGGTCCGTGGCCTGCGCCTCGACCGCGGGGTTCCACCAGCGGTCGTAGTGCACGACGTGCTCCGCGCGCGTGAGGTTGAGGCCCGTGCCCGCCGCCCTGAGCGACAACAGGAACACGGGGACCTCGCCGTCCTGGAAACGCCGGACCATGTCCTCGCGCCCGGCGACGGGCGTACCGCCGTGCAGGAACTGAGTGGGCACGCCCCGCGCCGCCAGGTGCCGCTCGAGGATCCGAGCCAGGCGCACGTACTGCGTGAAGACCAGCACACTCGCCCCCTCGGCGAGGAGGGTGTCGAGCAGCTCGTCCAGGAGCTCGAGTTTCCCGGAGCGTCCTGCGGTCCTCGGCCGTTCCTCCTTGAGGTACTGCGCCGGGTGGTTGCAGATCTGTTTGAGGCCGGTCAGGAGCTTCACGATCAGCCCCCGGCGCGCCATGTCGTCGGCCTCGGCGATCGCGGCGAGCGTCTCGCGCACCACGGCCTCGTACAGGCCGGCCTGCTCCGTCGTGAGGGCCACCGGCCGATCGGTCTCGGTCTTGGGCGGCAGCTCGGGGGCGATCCCCGGGTCCGACTTGCGGCGGCGCAGCAGGAACGGTCCCACGAGCCGGCCGAGCCGCTCCGCCGCGGCCGGGTCCCCGCCGCTCTCGACGGCTCGGGCGTACCGCGTACGGAAGGCGCCGAGCCGGCCCAGCAGACCGGGCGTCGTCCAGTCCAGGATCGCCCACAGCTCCGACAGGTTGTTCTCCACCGGGGTGCCCGTGAGCGCCACACGCGCGCGTGCGCCGATGGTGCGCAGTGCCCGCGCGGTCGCCGAGTACGGGTTCTTCACGTGCTGCGCCTCGTCCGCCACGACCAGGCCCCACGGCACCTCGCCGAGCCGCCCCGCGTCCAGGCGCAGCGTGCCGTAGGTGGTGAGGACGAACTCCCCGTCGGCCAGGGCCTCCAGATCGCGTCGCGGCCCATGGAAGCGGCGCACCGGCGTGCCCGGCGCGAACCTCTCGATCTCCCGCTGCCAGTTGCCCATCAGGGACGTCGGACAGACCACGAGGGTGGGACCCGCCGCCGAGGCGTCCGTCTGACGGTGCAGATGCAGGGCGATCAGCGTGACGGTCTTGCCGAGCCCCATGTCGTCCGCCAGGCAGCACCCCAGGCCCAGGGCCGTGGTCCGCGCCAGCCAGTCCAGGCCGCGCCGCTGGTAGTCGCGCAGCGTGGCGTCGAGGGTCGCGGGCTGTTCCACGAGCTCCTGCGTCCCGGGACGCGTCAACCGCTCCCGCAGGGCCGCCAGCCACCCGGTGGGCCGCACGTCGACCCGTCGGCCGTCCACCTCCGTCGAGCCCGTCAGGGCCGCGCCCAGCGCGTCCACGGGCGTCATCTCGCGGTCCTGCTGAGCGTGGGCCCGGCGCAGTTCCCGTGGGTCGATCAGCACCCACTGGTCGCGCAGTCGCACCAGCGGCCGGTTGGCCTCGGCCAGCCGGTCCAGCTCCTCACGCGTCAGCTGCTGGTCGCCCAGCCCGAACCACCAGGTGAACGTCAGGAGAGAGTCCGCCGACAGGAAGGACGGCGTGTCCGCGCCGAGCCGGTCGGGCCCCGCCACCTCCTGGGGCGGCCCCACGACCGCACGGGCGGTCAGGGTGCGGGCCAACTCCCTCGGCCAGTGCACCTCGATCCCCGCGCCCGCCAGTGCCCGCGACCCTTCGCCCAGCAGCTCGGACACCTCCTCGTCGAGGAGCTCGACGGCGTCCGGCACGGTGGCCGACAGCAGGGGTGTCAGCGCCGGCCAGACCCGGGCCGCACGGCGCAGGGCGAGCAGGGCGTCCATCCGGGCGCGGGGGCCGAACGTCCCGCGCGTGACACCGGAGTCCGCCCAGACGTCGGTGGCGTCCGCGACGAGCGCGGGATCGCTCACGCTGTGCACCTGTGGCACGGCCCGGAACGTGGGCGCCGCCCGGCCGACCGAGGGGGCGTCGGCCCCCGGCACGTCGAGCCCGGACACCTCGACCCGCAGCGAGATCCGTACGCCGGCGTCATGGCCCGCGGCGACGTCGGCCGCCCACGCCCGCAGCTCTGGCAGGCGCCGGGGTCGCGGGTCCGCGTAGGCCGGACCTCCCGTCAGGAGCGACGCGGCGGGCGTGCGGGGCAGCGAGTCCGCCACGGCGTCCAGGAAGGCCCGCAGCAGTCTCTCGGGGTCGGGAAGGCGCATCGGCGGGGTTTCGTCCACCGGTACGGCGTGCGCCTCGGGCGGCATGGAGGCGGCCAGTCGGCGCACCTGCTCGACGTCCTCCGGAGCCGGCGGGCCGATCCGCCAGGCGTCGTGGTCCTGAGGCGACAGGCCGGGCAGCAGGAGGCCGCGTGCCACACACCGCAGGGCCAGCAGGGCGGCCGCACCCCAGAACGCGGCGGCCCGGTGTCCGTCCGGCACGGCACGCGCGTGTGTGAGGACGGGCAGGGCCTCCTCCACGGGCAGCAGGACGGCGGGTACGCGCGCCAGTGCCACACCGGCGCCGGCCGGCCGAACGACGGACAGATCCTCCACGCGTCGGCCAATGGCGGGAAGCGAGTCTTCGTCGGGTCTCCAGAAGGCGACGCGGCCCGTTCGGGACGGGGTACCGGGCACGAACACGGCAGAGCAACGTGCCAGTTCGGAGATCTCGAACGGTGTCTCCACGGGAACCCTCTGCACAGCGATGAAACTACTCCTCAAACTTGACTACCAGGGGCGGGGTCGCCGAGGTTACAACACTTCGGCGGGAAACACGCACCCGGTCTGAACCCGGTCCGGTCCGCCGACCTGGGGTGCGCGTTCTCAGGGGCGTCTCAGGGCTGTACCTCAGGGACGACTCAGGGTCGTATCCGGAACCGCGGGCGTCGCGAAGCCGTTCTCATGGCAGAGAGCGGCAGTGGCCGCGAAGGAGGCGACGCACATGTCGAAGAACGCGAAGATCGCCGCAGGGGGTGTGGCGGTCGGACTGCTGTTGTTGATCTGGCTGCCCTGGTGGGCTTCCTTGCTGATCGTCCTGGGGGTTCCGGCGGCGGCCTACCTCACGTTGGATCCCGCTCAGCGGCGCAGACTGCGCCGGGCCACACGCAAGGAGCTCGGCCGCTGAGTGACGGGGACCGCCTCGCGGTCCCCGTCCCCGTCCACCGTCCACCCGCACATCCGAGCTGCCGGGCCCGTGGGCGTCGAACGGCCGCAGAGGGATTGCCGTGCGCCCTCAGAGCGGCCGTGCGCCCTCAGAGCGGCCGTACGGCCATCTTGTCCAGCGCCTCCAGGAGCCCGGGCAGTTCGGGTCCGCGGCCGATCGGCAGCACCTCGCCGGGCTCTTCGTCGAGCAGGACGAACGCGATGTCGTCGGTCCTGGCCACCAGCGACCAGCCAGGGCCGTCGGCGCGCAGGGTGCGCGCGTCACCCGGAGCGAACGACGAACGGACGCGACCGAGCGGAGGCGGGGCGTCCACGTAGGCGCGCACCTCGGCGAGGACGCGTCGGATGCCGTTGTGGCCCTTCGCCGTGCCCTTCGCCGTGTCTTTCTCGGCCCCGCCGGCCGAGTCGGCCCGGTGGGCGCTGTCGGACCCGCCCGGCTCGTCGTCCCGGACCCCCTGGCCGGCGCCGGCGCTGCCGCCCGCGTCCGCAGCCGTGCCCTCCTGGGGGCGGGCGAAGTCCGCGTCGTCGATCTGCTCGCGCCACAGCGCCCACTGGAGCGCGATCTCGTCGGCCCCCAGCCTCCGCTGGGCCGGACCCCAGGTGGTCGTGTCCGGGGGCGTCAGCGCGGGGCCCTCCGCCACCTCGGCGGAGGGATCGTGCGGCGCGGGCACGTCCGGAGCCGCCACGGCGACCGCCAGCGGCCAGCCGGGCAGGGCGGCCACGACCGTGCGCTCGCCGGGCGACAGGTCGTATTCCATTCCGCAGTCCCACGACGCGATGGCAACGGCCACCAGCGACACGTCGTCGATGACGACGGTCCACCGCGCGCCCTCGCCGTCCTGGCCCAGCACCAATCCGTACCCGTCGGCGAGCGGCGGGAGGCCGAGCGCCGCACAGGCCTCCGGGTAGTCGTCGCCCAGAGCGCTCGGGAACTTCGCCGGCGTCAGCAGTACCGCCGTGAGCACGTAGAGCGCATCGTCCGCGGCGGCGACGGCGTCCTCGTCCGTCCCAGCCATCCCAGCCTCCCCATAGGTTTGTCCAACGGCGCGCACCCTAGTGCGGTGGGAAGGCGCTTGTCACGACTCCCCGACACACCCGGAGCTGCGGCTTTCCGGTCGGACGGGGCGAATCGACCACCCCCGGCCGTCGGAAGCGTCACGCCGGCGGCAGTCCGAGGAGCGCACGAGCCACGGCACGGGGCGACTCGTCGCGCTCCCGGGCGAGCGCGATGACCGCGCGACAGGCCAGTTCGTTGACCCCGAAGGACAGCGCCTCCGGCGACACCCAGCTCGCCGCCTCGTCGATCCTCTCCTGATCGTCCTCCGCGCCCGCCGAGACGTACGCGGCGGCCGCCTCGAAGAGATTGTGGGTGCGTTTCCCACCGGCACGCGACCCCTTCTCGGAACGCCCCTCCCCACCCGGACGCGACCGCGCGCGCATCGCGTCGCGGAATCTCCCGTAAGCCTTGCCGAACATGCCGACCGCCTTCCCCCTGGGTTGCCGCGCCCGATCGTTCATCTTCTGCTGTTCAACCTAGAGTTGGAGCTCCGGCGGCAGAAGGGGGACGGTGCGGCGAAGCGCTTCGAGCGGCTCAGGCAGATCCGGCGCAGGAGATCAAGGGATACCCGAACGGCTTCCGGCTGGGCGAGCTGGGCACCTTCCCGGTGCCTGGTGTCCGCGGCTGCCCCGGCCGGAACACGGGAGGGGCGTCAGCCGCCCAGTGAGGTGAGCGTGTCGCGCAGCCAGGTGAGCTCGGCCCGGGACGTGGCCCGCGCGATGGTCAGCACACCGCGCCGGAACGGGTCCTTGAGCTCTTCCGCCCGCAGCGGCCGGTCGCCTTCGTAGAAGAAGCTCGCCGGCTCCTCCAGGAAGGCCAGTCGGCGGCGCAGTACGGCCGCCTGGGCGGTGGCGTCGTCCAGGTGCCGGAGGAAGGCCAGCACCGTGAACCAGCGGTTCTCGTCGGTGATGTCGCGCTGGGCGGGCTCGGCGAGCCGTCGGCGCAGTTCGTTCCCGCCCTCGTCGGTCAGGCTGAGGACATGGCGCGGAGCGGCCACGGGGCCGGGTTCGGTGGCGCGCACCAGGAGGCCCGACTTCTCCAGCCGCTTGATCGTCGGCGCGTCTACCTCCAGGGCGAGCGGACCGGTGAGCTCGACGGAGCGGACGCCCTGGAGACGGCGGGTGTGCGGGTGGTGACGGTGCCGGGCGCCGGCCACCGCTCATGTTCGACAACCCCGACGCTTTCGTGCGAGCGGTCGCCGGGGAGGCGTGAGCCCTCAGACCTCGCGGACGGCGAGGGCCAGGAACCGGGCGTCGTCGTCGGCGTACGACGTCATGCGCCAGCCCGAACCGGCCAGCAGCGGGCGGAGATTGGGTTCCGCGCGCAGGTCCTCCGGTGTGAGCTGCCGTCCCTGGCGGGCCGCGAGCGCCGCCCTGCCGATCGGGTGGAACAGCGCCAGCGTGCCGCCCGGGCGCACCACCCGTGCCAGTTCCCGCAGGTTCTCGGCCGGCCGGGGCAGGTGGGCGACGAGGCCCGCTGCGAACACGGCGTCCAGCGACGCGGAGCGAAAGGGGAGCGCGGTCACGTCGGCGAGCATCAGCCGCCCGGCGCCGTCGCGTCCGGCCCGTACGGCGGCCTCAAGCATGGCAGGAGTCAGATCCGCCCCGACGACCACTCCCGACGGCCCGACGGCCGCACGCAGCGGCGTCAGGGCCCTCCCGGTGCCGCAGCCCGCGTCCAGCACACGGTCGCCCGCGCGCAGGTCGAGGCGGCCGACCGCGGCGGCGTAGGCGGGACCGTCGTCCGGGAAGCGGCTGTCCCAGTCCGCGGCCCGTGCGCCGAAGAACTCCTGAACGTGTGTGTGGTCGTCGCTCATGCTCCGCATGATCCCTCACCGACACGGATGACGCCTCGGTGCACACGTTCGAGCGTGACCCGATCGTTCCGGTGCACTACTGCGCCACATTTCAACACCTTTCGAAATGCGCCCCCTTTGTGCTCCTGTGCCCCGACTAGCCTCCCGTGGCCATGGGACACCTGGACCACGCCGCCTTCGGCTGGCTGACCCCCGTGCTGTCGTACGCGATGGCCTGCGTCGGCGCCGCCCTCGGGCTGCGCTGCACCGTCCGCGCGCTCGGCGCCACCGGACGCTCGCGCCGCAACTGGCTGATCACCGCCGCCTCGGCGATCGGCACCGGAATCTGGACCATGCACTTCGTGGCCATGCTCGGCTTCGCCGTGAGCGGCACCGACATCCGCTACGACGTTCCGCTGACCGTGCTCAGCCTTCTCGTCGCCATGGTCGTCGTCTGCGCCGGCGTCTTCGCCGTCGGCTACAGCCGTGACCGCACGCGCGCGTTGCTGATCGGCGGACTCACCACCGGCCTGGGGGTGGCCAGCATGCACTACCTGGGCATGGCCGCCGTCCGGCTGCACGCCGACGTGACCTACGACCCCGTACGCGTCGGACTGTCCGTCGTGATCGCCGTCGTCGCGGCGACCGCGGCCCTCTGGGCGGCACTCAACATCAGCTCGCCGATCGCGGTCACCCTCGCCTCCCTCGTCATGGGCGCGGCGGTGAGCAGCATGCACTACACCGCGATGTTCGCGGTCAGCGTCCACGTCGCACCCTCCGGTGAGGCGCTGCCCGGGGCCACGGCGATGCAGTTCATCTTCCCCCTCGCGGTCGGCCTCGGCTCCTATCTCTTCCTGACCTCGGCCTTCGTCGCGCTGTCGCCCACCACGGGGGAGCGCGAGGCGTCCGCCTCGGCCCAGCAACCGGAGGACAGCCTCACCGTCCGACAGCAGGTCCGGCCCGCCTGACGGACCGGCCCGCCCCCCATCCCCTCACGAGCGAGGAGGCCATGCGTACACCCCGTAGGACCCCCACGGCAGGCGCCGACGCGCCGCCCCCCACACGCGGGCGCCGCGCCCACGCCGGACCCCCCGCCGACGAGGGCCCGGACGAGCAGATCGACACACCGGCCGACGCGATACCCCCGCGCGCGGAGCGCTGGCGCATCAGGCCGCGCACCGTGCGGGCCAAGATCGTCTGCCTGCTGATGGTGCCGGTCGTCTCCCTGCTCGCCCTGTGGGCGTACGCCACCGTCAGCACCGCGCAGGACGTGTCCGGGCTGCGCCAGTTGCAGCGCGTGGACTCCCAGGTCCGTGCCCCCGTGGCCGCCGCGGTGGCCGCTCTCCAGACCGAGCGTGCGGCTGCCGTGCGGTACGCGACCGACCCCGCTCCCGGGCAGGCCGCCGCCCTGAAGACGCTCGCGGAACGCACGGACCGCGCGGTGGGCAGGCTGCGCCTCGGCGACGACAGCACCGTCGCCGACGGCCAGGAACTGCCCACGGGGGTGCCTCAGCGGCTCGAGGCGTTCGTCTCCGGGGCCGAGGGGCTTTCCTCGCTGCGGACCGCGGTCCTCGACGGCGGCGCCGGCTGGGAGGAGACGTACGGCCGGTACACGAGCACGATCTCGGCGGCCTTCTCGGTCGGCGGCGCCCTCTCCGGCGTCCAGGACGCCGAACTGGGCTCGGACGCGCGCGTGCTGCTCGAGTTCTCCCGCGCGGGCGAGGCGCTGGCCCAGGAGGACGTCGTGCTCGCCGGTGCGCGCCTCGCCGGCCGCCTCGACGGAGAGCGCCTGCGGTTCTTCACCGGCGCCGTCGACACCCGCCGCACCCTGACGGAATCGGCCGTCGCGGACCTGCGCGGGCCCGAACGCACCGCCTGGCAGCGCCTCGCCGCCGGCAGCGCCTACGCGGCCCTGTACGCCGCCGAGGACAAGGTGCTCGCCGACGGGCCCGGCGCGAAGGCCGTCGCCGCCGCACCCGCGGGCATCTGGGACAAGGCGCACGCACGCGTGCAGAACGGGATGCGGACGATCGAGGCGGACGCCGGACGTGGGGTCGCCGACCGCGCGGACCCGTTCACCCGCGGTCTGCTCACCTCGGCCGGCGCCGCTGTCCTGCTGGGCCTCGCCGCCGTCGTCGCCTCGCTCGTCATCTCCGTGCGCATCGGCCGCGGACTCGTCGTCGAACTGGTCAGCCTGCGCAACGGCGCCCTGGAGATCGCCCGGCGCAAACTCCCGGAGGCCATGCGGAAGCTACGCGCCGGGGAGGAGATCGACGTCCGCGCCGAAGCGCCGCCGGGACCTCCCTCCGAGGACGAGACCGGCCAGGTCGCCGAGGCCCTGGCCACCGTGCACCGCGCGGCGCTGCGGGCCGCCGTGGAACGCGCCGAACTCGCCAGCGGCATCTCCGGGGTGTTCGTCAACCTCGCCCGCCGCAGCCAGGTCCTCGTCCACCGTCAGCTGAGCCTCCTGGACAGCATGGAGCGCCGCTCCGACGACCCGAACGAGCTGAGCGACCTCTTCCGGCTCGATCACCTCACCACCCGCATGCGGCGTCACGCGGAGAGCCTGATCATCCTCTCCGGGGCGGCCCCCGGACGGGCCTGGCGCATGCCGGTGTCCCTCACCAACGTGGTCCGTGCCGCCGTCTCCGAGGTCGAGGACTACGCGCGCGTGGAGGTACGGCAGCTCCCGGAGGCAGCCGTCATCGGCACCGCCGTCGCCGACCTCACCCACCTGCTCGCCGAACTCGTGGAGAACGCGGCCCAGTTCTCGCCCCCGCACACCCGTGTGCGGGTCACCGGCGAACCCGTGGGCAACGGCTACGCCGTGGAGGTCGAGGACCGGGGCCTGGGCATGGGCAAGGAGACCTTCACCGAGGCCAACCGGCGCATCGCGCAGTCCGAGGCGCTCGACCTGTTCGACAGCGACCAGCTCGGCCTGTTCGTGGTCAGCAGGCTCGCGGCCCGCCACGGCATCAAGGTCCATCTGCGGACCTCGCCCTACGGCGGCACCACCGCGGTGGTCCTGCTGCCGACCGCGCTGCTGCACAGCGGCAAGCCGGAACGTTCCGCCCGTGAGGTGACGGAGACCGAGCAGCAGCCCGCGGAACGCGTGTACGCGCGCGTGTCCGCCGCGGACCGGCACACCGCCGACCGGCACCAGGAAGCCGTCCCCGCCTCCGCGGACCGCCCCGCGCTGGTGGCACCCGTACGAGCCGCCCCGGTGCGAGCCGCCGCCCCCGTACAGGCCGCCGAGCAGGCGGCAGCCGACCCCCCGCCTCCCGGAGTCACCGCCTTGCGCCTGCACCGCCCCCCGGACGACGCCGAAGGATCGGACGACCTCCCGCGCCGGGTACGGCAGGCCAACCTCGCCCCCCAACTGCGCAGGCCACTCGCCGAGGAGCCGGCTCGGCCGGCCGGCGGCCCGCGCGGCGACGACGAGCGCACCCCCGAGCTCGTACGGGACCGCATGTCCGCCTACCGGAAGGGCTGGGCACGGGGCGGCGGTAGGCAGCCCGGCCACGGAGCCGCCCCGGAATCCGAACCGGGCAGTGACAGCAGCGAAGGAGACCCCAGATGATCCAGGACCCGAGCACGAGGTCGGGCGGGCGGTCCGGCGAACTCGACTGGCTGCTGGACGACTTGGTGATGCGCGTGAGCGAGGTACGGCACGCCGTGGTGCTGTCCAACGACGGACTCGCCGTCGGCGCCTCGACCGACCTCAGGAGGGAGGACGCCGAGCACCTCGCCGCCGTCGCCTCCGGCTTCCACAGCCTCGCCAAGGGCGCGGGCCGGCACTTCGGCGCCGGCGGAGTGCGCCAGACCATGGTGGAGATGGACGACGGCTTCCTGTTCGTGGCCGCGGCGGGCGACGGCTCCTGCCTGGCCGTCCTCACCGCCGTGACCGCCGACATGGGCCTGGTCGCCTACGAGATGGCGCGGCTGGTCAAGCGGGTCGGAGAGCACCTCTACACGGCGCCACGGCTCTCCGCGCGCCCGCCCGCCGCCGGATGAGGCCAGAGAGCGACCCACGCAGATGACCGAGGACATGACCGGCACCCCGCGCGAGCTGGGCAGCCAGTGGTACGACAACGAGGCCGGCCCGCTCGTGCGCCCGTACGCCATGACGGGCGGGCGCACGAAACCGGGACCCACCGGAGTGCGCTTCGACCTGATCGCCCTGGTCACCCTGGATCCGGGCGCGCCGGACACGGACGGCATGGCGCTCGGACCGGAACACCGCGCCCTCATCGGGCTGTGCCGCACGGAGACCCAGTCCGTCGCCGAACTGTCGGCGGGCGCGGACCTTCCCGTGGGCGTGGTCCGGGTGCTCCTCGGAGACCTGCTGGAACTCGGCTGCGTCACCGTCAGCCGCCCGGTTCCGCCCGCGCAGTTGCCCGACGAACGGATCCTGCGCGAGGTGATCGAGGGGTTGCGAGCGCTGTAGATGAACCTTCAGACGGACCCGGACGCGTACGGAACCACCGCACACCGACTCGTGCACGCCTTCGGACACCGAACACACAAGAGTCGGTCACATCGGTCAGATAGCGGTCGAACCCCTCGTAAGGGGGCCGACGTTGTCATGATGCTGACTTCGCACTGCGGCGCCGAAGCCCCGCGCGACCGGCGCGCCGAGCCACGGCGTCGCCGTACCGACCTCGACCGATGCCGACACTCCCGAGAGAAGTGATCCATGGTCTCCGAAGACTCCGACACCACGGGCGGCGACACGACCCCCCTGGCGTTGAAGATATTGGTCGCCGGCGGGTTCGGCGTGGGCAAGACCACCATGGTGGGCGCGGTCAGCGAGATCAAGCCGCTGCGCACCGAGGAACTGCTCAGCGAAGCAGGCCAGTCGGTGGACGACACCGACGGCGTGGACCAGAAAGTCACGACGACGGTCGCCATGGACTTCGGCCGGATCACCATCCGTTCCGGCCTCTCCCTCTATCTGTTCGGCACCCCCGGGCAGGACCGCTTCTGGTTCCTGTGGGACGAACTGTCACAGGGGGCCCTGGGCGCGGTGGTCCTCGCCGACACCCGGCGTCTGGAGGACTGCTTCCCCGCCGTCGACTACTTCGAGCACCGGCACATCCCGTTCGTGGTGGCCGTCAACTGCTTCGTGGGCACGCGCACCTACGGCGCCCAGGACGTCTCGCGCGCCCTCGACCTCGACGGCGGCACCCCCGTAGTCCTGTGCGACGCCCGTGACCGCGACTCGGGGAAGGAGGTGCTGATCCGGCTGGTCGAGTACGCCGGGCGGATGCACACCGCCCGGCTGCTCGACTCCGTGAGCTGACCTCGCCCACCGTCACCCGGTCAGTCCGCGACGCCCTTCTGCGCCAGGACCTTGTCGATGGCGACACGCACGAGCAGTTCGCCCGGAACCCCGTTGCGGGCACCGAACTCCTCGGCGCGCTCCTCGCCCATGTACCGCGCCGCGATACGAGCGGCCCAGTGCCGGACCTCGTCGAGATCCTCGGAGATGCGCGCCCGGCCCCGCAGCACCACGTAGTCGAAGGGCGGCCGGTCGTCGTCCACGCACAGGGCGACCCGGCCGTCCCGCGCCAGATTGCGCCCCTTCACCGTGTCCTTGCCGGTGTTGAACACCACCTCGTCCCCGTCGAGCAGGAACCAGAGCGGCGCCACATGCGGGCTTCCGTCGGCCCGTACGGTGGACAGCTTTCCGGTGCGGGTCCCGTACGCGACGAAGGCCCGCCATTCCTCATCGGTCATCTTCTGTGCCATGCCGCCATCCTCCTTGCTCCCGCGACCGCTCCTGGGGAAGGCTGGCGGGCAGATTCTCCGACGACGCGGAGGGTCACACGGGGAATGTCACACGGGGAGCGGGACATGGCGCAGAACCAGGGGCTGGGCTGGCTGTTGGACGACCTGACCGAGCGCGTCGACCATGTACGGCACGCACTCGTCCTGTCCAACGACGGGCTGGTGGCGGGTGCGAGCACGGGACTGCCCCGGGAGGACGCGGAGCACCTCGCCGCCGTCTCGTCCGGACTGCACAGTCTGGCCAAGGGCTCGGGACGTCATTTCAACGTGGGCCGAGTGCGCCAGACGATGATCGAGTTCGATGACGCGGTGCTGTTCGTCACCGCCGCGGGCACCGGCAGCTGTCTGTGCGTGCTCAGCGGGGCGGAGGCCGACATGGGCCAGATCGCCTATGAGATGACCCTGCTCGTCAACCGGGTCGGAGAGCACCTCACCGTGGACGCCCGGCAGCCCGACCGCGCGCCACTGGAAGACCTCTGACCTGCGGTTTCACCTTCCTCCGTGGAGTTATCCACAGGCTCGCACCGATGTCGGCGACTCGGGCTACGGTTTTTTCCGAGGCCACCGCGGACCGTGCGGGCCTGCTTCACTCCACTTCACTCCACGGGGGAGACGACCATGTCCGGCAACACCGTCACGCGACCACACTCCGCTTTCTGCGCGCCGAGCCGGGCAGCGCGGGAACTGGATCTGAAGCGAGTCGAGTTCGACCTCGCCGTGCACCTCGGGCGCATCAGGACCGTGCCCGACGAAGGCGGCGGGGGCCGTCGGGTGGCACGGGCGGAGATCGAACGTCTGCGCTCGGATCCTGGCTTCCCCGAGGCGCTGCGCACGAGCGTGCTGGCCCTGGGGACCAGCGAGGCCGCCGCGGTGATGGGCGTGCCCCCGGCCCGGTTCACCCGCCTCGCGCGGCTGGGACTGGTGGTCCCCGTCAGGTTCTATCTCAACCGCTATCGGGTCGTAGTCTGGCTCTATCTCGCCGACGAGATCAAGCAGTTCGCCACCGACGGGACCAACGCCTTCCTGCTGACCGGTCGCACACCCGAGGTCCTGCGGAGCCGGCTGGCCGCGGGCGTCGACCTTCGTCCCCGCAACTGGCGGGGCCGCCACCTGGGCTTCTTGCACCGACAGGCCGACGGCCCCTGGCAACGCGCCGGAGCCCTGGCCGGGTTCCTGGACCCCCTCCAGGTCGCGGAGATCGTCAAGGACCCCTACGAACGCTCCCACCTGAACAGGTTCCGGCCGGGACCGCCGGCCCACTGCACCCCCGGCACACCGGCCGCGCACCTCGTGCAGAAGATCATGACGGCCGACGACCCCGACGAGATCGACTGGCTCGGGTACGACCTCGAACGCACCCTGGAAGAAGCACGCGCCGAGCAGCCCGCGCCACGGCCCTTCCCGAAGCCGGTCCCGACGCCCGCGGCCGCGCCACTGGGCCCGCCCGACGAGCCCGACCGGCCGACCCGCGGTCTGCTGAACCGGCTACGCCGCCGGACCGGATGACGCGCCGGATCTACAGCGCCCGGAACAGCCCCTCCTGGACGACGGACACCAGCAGGCGCCCCTCCAGGTCGTAGATCCGCCCGCGGGCCAGCCCGCGTCCGCCGGTGGCGATCGGCGACTCCTGGTCGTACAGGAACCACTCGTCCGCGCGGAACGGCCGATGGAACCACATCGCGTGGTCCAGCGACGCCATGTCGAAGTTCCGCGGACCCCACAAGGGTTCGACCGGGAGGCGAACGGCGTCCAGGAGAGTCATGTCACTGGCGTACGTGAGCGCGCAGGTGTGGACGAGCGGGTCGTCGCCGAGCGGCCCGACCGCGCGCATCCACACCGCGCTGCGCGGCTCGGCCTCCTTGACGTCCTCGGCGCTCCAGCGCAGCGGGTCCGCGTACCGGATGTCGAAGGGCTGACGGCGTGCCATGCGTTCCAACTGCTCGGGCAGCGCGCCCAGATGCTTCCGGATCTCCTCGACGACCGTCGGCAGGGACTCCGGGTCCGGGACCTCGCGAGCCGGCGGCAGCTGGTGCTCGAAGGGACCTTCCTCAGGCTTGTGAAAGGAGGCGGTGAGATTGAAGATCGTGCGCCCCTGCTGCACGGCGGTGACCCGGCGGGTCGTGAAGGACCGCCCGTCCCGCACCCGTTCGACCTGGTACACGATCGGCACACCCGGCCGGCCTGGACGCAGGAAGTACGCGTGCAGCGAGTGCACGGGTCGGTCGCCTTCGGTGGTCCGGCCGGCCGCGACCAGCGCCTGGCCCGCCACCTGGCCACCGAAGACCCGTTGCAGGGACTCCTGCGGGCTGCGGCCGCGGAAGATGTTGACCTCGATCTGCTCGAGGTCGAGCAGGTCGACGAGCTTCTCGGCGGGATTCGTCATCGGTGCGCTTCTCCTGTGCCCTCTTCGGTACTCACAACTGGCCGACGGCGGTGACGCGGACGACGGCGCGGCCCTCGGCGTCGGAGGCCGTGAGGTCGACCTCCGCGCTGATGCCCCAGTCGTGGTCGTCGTTGGGGTCGTCGAAGATCTGGCGGACCCGCCACAGGGCGTTCTCCGGCTCCTCCTGGATGATGAGCAACTTGGGGCCCCTGGCGTCCGGACCCGTGCTGAGGTCGTCGTACTCGTCCCAGTACTTGTCCATCGCCTCGCCCCACGCGTCGGCGTCCCAACCGGACTCGCCGTCCAGCTCGCCGAGTTCGTGGACGTGATCGAGAGCGGCGAGCTCGACACGGCGGAACATCGCGTTGCGGACCAGGACCCGGAAGGCACGCGCGTTGGCCGTGACCGGCTTGACCTCGTCGGCCTTCTCCTGGGCCTCCTCGGCGGTCATCTCCGCCGGGTTGGCGAGCTGCTCCCACTCGTCCAGCAGGCTGGAGTCCACCTGGCGCACCATCTCGCCCAGCCACTCCACCAGGTCCTGGAGGTCCTCCGACTTGAGGTCGTCCGGGACGGTGTGGTCGAGGGCCTTGTAGGCGCCGGCCAGGTAGCGCAGCACGATGCCCTCGGTGCGGGCCAGCTCGTAGTGGGACACCAGCTCGGTGAAGGACATCGCCCGCTCGTACATGTCGCGGATGACGGACTTCGGCGACAACGGGTGGTCGCCGACCCACGGGTGGCTCTTGCGGTAGGTGTCGTACGCGTGGAACAGCAGCTCCTCCAGAGGCTTCGGGTACGAGACGTCCTGGAGGCGCTCCATCCGCTCCTCGTACTCGACGCCGTCCGCCTTCATCGCGGCCACCGCCTCACCGCGCGCCTTGTTCTGCTGAGCGGCCAGGATCTGCCGCGGGTCGTCCAACGTGGATTCCACGACGGAGACCATGTCGAGCGCGTACGAAGGCGACTCCGGGTCGAGGAGTTCGAACGCGGCCAGCGCGAAGGTGGACAGCGGCTGGTTCAGCGCGAAGTCCTGCTGGAGGTCCACGGTGAGACGGACGATGCGGCCCGTGGCGTCCGGTGTGTCGAGCTTCTCGACGACCCCGCCGTCCAGCAGCGAGCGGTAGATCGCGATCGCGCGCCGGATGTGCCGAAGCTGCTGCTTGCGCGGCTCGTGGTTGTCCTCGAGCAGATGCCGCATCGCCTCGAAGGCGTTGCCGGGCCGGGCGATCACCGACAGCAGCATCGTGTGCGTGACCCGGAAGCGGGACGTCAGCTGTTCCGGGTCGGACTCGATGAGCTTGTCGAAGGTGTTCTCCGTCCAGCCCACGAATCCTTCGGGCGCCTTCTTGCGCACCACCTTGCGACGCTTCTTCGGGTCGTCGCCGGCCTTGTTGAGGGCCTTCTCGTTCTCGATGACGTGCTCGGGGGCCTGCGCGACCACCAGACCCGCCGTGTCGAAGCCGGCCCGCCCGGCCCGGCCCGCGATCTGGTGGAACTCACGGGCCCGCAGGGTACGCACCCGGTTGCCGTCGTACTTGGTCAGCGCCGTGAACAGCACGGTGCGGATGGGCACGTTGACGCCCACCCCGAGGGTGTCCGTACCGCAGATCACCTTCAACAGGCCGGCTTGGGCGAGCTTCTCCACCAGGCGCCGGTACTTGGGCAGCATGCCGGCGTGGTGGACGCCGATGCCGTGCCGCACGTAGCGCGAGAGGTTCTGGCCGAACTTCGTGCTGAAGCGGAAGTTGCCGATCAGGTCGGCGATCCGGTCCTTCTCCTCGCGCGAGCACATGTTGATGCTCATCAGCGCCTGCGCCCGCTCCACCGCCTGCGCCTGGGTGAAGTGCACGATGTAGACGGGCGCCTGCTTCGTCACCAGCAGGTCGCTGAGCGTCTCCGTCATCGGGGTGTACCGGTACTCGTACGACAGCGGCACCGGTCGGGTCGCCGAGCGGACCACCGACGTGGGGCGGCCGGTGCGCCGGGCGAGGTCCTTCTCGAAGAAGGACACGTCGCCGAGCGTGGCCGACATGAGCACGAACTGCGCCTGGGGCAGCTCCAGGATGGGGATCTGCCACGCCCAGCCGCGGTCGCCCTCCGCGTAGAAGTGGAACTCGTCCATGACGACCTGGCCGACATCGGCGTTCTTGCCGTCGCGCAACGCGATCGAGGCGAGCACCTCGGCGGTGCAGCAGATGACCGGGGCGTCGGAGTTCACGGACGCGTCGCCGGTCAGCATGCCGACGTTCTCCGTGCCGAAGATCTTGCACAGTTCGAAGAACTTCTCCGACACCAGCGCCTTGATCGGAGCCGTGTAGAAGGTGACCTCGTCACGGGCGAGAGCCGCGAAGTGCGCGGCCGCCGCGATCATGCTCTTGCCGGAGCCGGTGGGCGTCGACACGATCACGTTCGCCCCGGAGACCACCTCGATCAGCGCCTCCTCCTGGTGGGGGTAGAGCGTCAGACCACGCTCCTGCGCCCAGGACTCGAAGGCTTCGTACAGGGCGTCGGGATCTGCGGTCGGCGGCAGCTGATCGATGAGGGTCACGACCCCATCTTGCCTGCCCTCGTCCCTGATGGGGGAATCGGATGCCGGCCCGAAGATCACGACCGCTACGCTGTGTCGCCGACGGAGCGTCAACGCACCCGGTCAACTGGACAGCGACATTCAAGGAATAGGGCGGGCACCGGCCATGATGGGACCAGCACACTCACTGTCGGGCGCCGCCGCCTGGCTCGGCGTCGGCGCGGCCGCCGCCGCGGCGGGACACACGATGCCCTGGCCGGTCCTGCTCGCGGGTGCGCTGATCTGCGCCGGAGCGGCGCTCGCCCCGGACCTCGACCACAAGGCAGCCACCATCTCGCGGGCTTTCGGACCCGTCTCGCGCTGGCTCTGCGAGATCGTCGACAAGCTGTCCTACGCCGTCTACAAGGGCACGAGGAAGCAGGGCGACCCGCGCCGCTCCGGAGGCCACCGGACCCTGACGCACACCTGGCTGTGGGCCGTCATGATCGGCGGCGGCGCCTCGGCGCTGGCGATCACCGGTGGCCGCTGGGCGGTCCTGGCGCTTCTCTTCGTGCACATGGTGCTGGCGATCGAGGGGCTGCTGTGGCGGGCGGCCCGGGGATCCAGCAGCGATGTGCTGGTGTGGCTGCTGGCCGCCACCAGCGCCTGGATCCTCGCCGGTGTCCTGGACAAGCCCGGCAACGGCTCCGACTGGCTGTTCACGGACCCGGGTCAGCAGTACCTGTGGCTGGGGCTGCCGATCGTGCTGGGCGCACTGGTGCACGACATCGGCGACGCGCTGACCGTCTCGGGCTGCCCGGTCCTGTGGCCCATCCCGATCGGACGCAAGCGCTGGTACCCGATCGGTCCGCCCAAGGTGATGCGGTTCCGGGCCGGCAGCTGGGTCGAGCTGAAGGTGCTGATGCCCGTGTTCATGCTGCTCGGGGGAGTGGGCGGCGCGGCCGCCCTCAACTACATCTGACGAGCGGCCCGACGGGTCCCGTCGGCGGTCCCGGCGGTGGCGGTGGCGGTGGCGGGGGCGACGGCACCGGTTCAGGTCATGGCCCCGCCGTCGCCGTAGCGCCGCTCGAAGCGGGCGACCCGGCCCTCCGTGTCCACGGTGCGCGCCTTGCCAGTGTAGAAGGGGTGGCTCTCGGAGGAGATCTCCACGTCCACTACCGGGTAGGTCTCGCCGTCGTCCCACTCGATGGTCTGTTCGCTGGTGGCGGTGGACCGGGTCAGGAAGGCGTAACCGGCGGTCCGGTCGCGGAACACCACGGCGTGGTAGTCGGGCTGCTTGTCCTGCTGCATGAGAGCTCCTCGTGCGATGGCGATGGCGATGGTGAAGACGGAGGCGAAGATGGCGGCGCTCGGCCGGGAACGGCCGGGGCGGCCGGGAACGGGTCAGCCGGACAGGGCGTCCTCGTCGACGATGTGCATCGCGGCCTCCTCGGCGGAGGCGGCCGCGCCGTCGATGCCCACGTCCGTGGCGATCAGTGCGCTCTCCTCGTCCTCGTGTGCTCCCTCGTCCGGCGCCACGAGCCTGCCGGAGCGTGCGGAGCCGACCTCGTTGTCGAGGAGTTCCCCGTCGGTGCCGTCGCAATCGCCGAGACCGTCGCCGTCCGGCGCATCGGGCTCCGGGATCTCCTCCGCGAGCCGCTGGTCCAGGCTCTCGCCCTGTCGGCGCTCCGCGGCGGTCACACCGTCGTGCTCCACCGCCCAGGGTCGGTCCGGAGGGGACCAGCCGCGGTCGAGGGGGTCCTCGACGCCGTCGTTCTCCAGCGTGTCCTCGGCATCGAGCAGTCCCGAGTCTTCCTGGATGTCGGACGCGTCGGGCTGGTAGACGTCGTCCCCCCATCCGTCGGCACTGTTCACGGGTACCTCCAGGGGGTGACGGCCCCGTACTCATCGCGGTCGGCGGCGGGGTGCCGCCGCACGGGGCACCGGTCGGGCGCGGTGTGTTCCGGAGGGATCCCGACTGCGTTCCGCGCGGGTGCCGCTATCCAGCGTTCCACCCCGCTTCGGGAGCGCGCAACGCCAGAGGACGCGCGAAGGCCGGGCCGGGCCGACTCCACCCCGGCGCGGTGGCCGCTACCCGAGGCCGCTCCCGTCCCCGGGGCACGCGGGTCGCTGCCCGGCGAGGACGCAGAGGCAGACACCGGACCAGGAGCCGACCCAGGCACCGGCACCGGCCCGGGCCCCGGCCAAGACACCGGTGCTGCCCCAGGCACCGGCCCTGGTACCGGCGCTGTTCCAGGGGCGGGCCCTGGCACCGGCACCAACATCGGACCAGGCACCGGACCAGGCACCGGCGCTCTCAGGCCTCGCACCGGTGCCGGGCCGTTGCCGCCGCTGCGTCGCTCCTCGACCGTGCCCCCAGCTGTGCCCGTGGCTGGGCTCGTAGCCGTGCCCCTGGCCGTGGTTTCATCCGTGCCACGACCGCCAGAGCGCCGCGTACGCTCCGTCCGCCGCGACCAGCTCGGTGTGGCTGCCCAGCTCGCTGATGCGGCCGTTCTCGACGACGGCGATGACGTCGGCGTCGTGGGCGGTGTGCAGGCGGTGGGCGATGGCGACGACGGTGCGGCCGTCCAGGACGCGGGCGAGGGACCGCTCCAGGTGGCGGGCGGCACGCGGGTCGAGCAGCGAGGTCGCCTCGTCCAGCACCAGCGTGTGGGGGTCGGCGAGGACCAGCCGGGCCAAGGCGATCTGCTGAGCCTGCGCCGGGGTGAGCGCGACACCGCCGGAGCCGACCTCGGTGGCGAGGCCGTCGTCCAGGGCCCGGGCCCAGCCGTCCGCGTCGACCGCGCCCAGAGCCGCCCACAGCTCCGCGTCCTCGGCGTGTGCGGCACCCTCCTCAGCCGTCGAGGCCGTCGAGTTCCCCTCGCCCGAGCGGAGTCGCGCGTGCGGGAGGGCGAGCCGGAGGTTGTCGCGCAGGGAGCCGACGAAGACGTGGTGCTCCTGGTTGACGAGCGCCACATGGGAGCGGACGCGTTCCGCGGTCATCCGCGACAGCTCGGCGCCACCGAGGGTGATCCGGCCGTCGCGCGGCGCGTAGATCCCGGCGAGCAGCCGCCCCAGCGTGGACTTCCCCGCGCCCGAGGGTCCGACCAGGGCGAGCCGGGTGCCGGGGGAGACCTCCAGGGTCACCTTGCGCAGCACGTCGACACCCTCCCGGTAGCCGAAATGGACCCGGTCGGCGTGCACGTCGCGCCCGTCCGGCACGAGCCCGGAGTCCCCGCCGTCCGGCTCGATGTCACGCACTCCGACCAGGCGGGCCAGCGAGACCTGGGCCACCTGAAGCTCGTCGTACCAGCGCAGGATGAGGTTCACCGGGTCGACGAGCATCTGCGCCAGCAGCGCGCCCGTCGTGAGCTGACCGACCCCGATCCAGCCCTGCAGCACGAACGCCCCGCCGAGCATGAGAACCGAGCCGAGCACCGTGACGTGCACCAGGTTGATGACCGGGAACAGCACCGAACGCAGCCACAGCGTGTAGCGCTCCCAGGCGGTCCACTGTCGGATGCGCTGCTCGGAGAGCGCGATACGGCGCTCGCCCAGCCGGTGGGCCTCCACCGTGCGGCCGGCGTCCACGGTCTCGGCGAGGGCGGCGGCGACGGAGGCGTAGCCGGCGGCCTCGGAGCGGTAGCCGGCCGGCGCCCGCTTGAAGTACCAGCGGCACCCGGCCACCAGCAGCGGCACCGCGACCAGGACGGCCGGCGCGAGCGGCGGCGCCGTGACGACGAGCCCGCCGAGCAGCAGCAGAGCCCACATCACGCCGATCGTCAGCTGGGGCACGGCCTCGCGCATCGCGTTGGCCAGCCGGTCGATGTCCGTGGTGATGCGGGACAGCAGATCGCCCGTCCCGGCCCGCTCCAGCACACCCGGCGGCAACCGCACCGAGCGGACGAGGAAGTCCTCGCGCAGGTCGGCCAGCATGCGCTCGCCGAGCATCGCGCCGCGCAGCCGCACCTGTCGTACGAAGGTGGCCTGGACGACCAGAGCGAGCACGAACAGCGTGGCGATGAGCCCGAGGTGGAGCTCGCGCGCGCCGTCCGACAGTCGCTCCACGAGGTCGCCGAGCAGCCACGGACCCACCATCGAGGCGACCGTGGCCACCGTGTTCACGAGCAGGAGGAGCTGGAAGGCGCGGCGGTGCCGACGCAGGAGTTCGGCCACGTAGGCGCGGACGGTCGCGGGGGCGCCGACGGGCAGCGTGTTAGCCGTCGTCGGTGCCGCCGGGTCGTACGCGGGCGGCGCCACGCCGATCATGCGGTCTCCTCGATCTCTTCGCGTTCGATCTCTTCGAGTCGGTCGTCTTCCAGGTCCTTCAACACACCGCTCAGGGAGGTCTTTTCGTCCGTGAGGGCGTGGCCCAGCGCGGCTTCCTCGTCGGTCTCCCTGGTCACCACGGCCCGGTACCGGGGCTCGGAGCGCAGCAGTTCGCGGTGCCCGCCCACCGCGACGGCCTCGCCCTCGTGCACGAGCACGACCCGGTCGGCCCGGTCCAGCAGCAGGGGGGACGAGGTGAACACCACCGTGGTGCGCCCCGCCCGCAGTTCGCGCAGCCCGTCGGCGATCCGTGCCTCGGTGTGCGAGTCGACGGCGGAGGTGGGCTCGTCCAGGACGAGGACCTCGGGGTCGGTGTACAGGGAGCGGGCCAGCGCGAGCCGTTGCCGCTGGCCGCCGGAGAGGGACCGGCCGCGCTCGGTGATGTGGGCGTCCATCGGGTCGTCGGCGTCCAACGAGCCCTGTACGAGTGCGTCGAGGACGTCCTCGCACTGGGCGGCGGCCAGCGCCGCACCCGCGGCGACCGCACCTGAGGCGGGTACGTCGAGCAGGTCGCGCAGGGAACCGGACAGCAGTACCGGGTCCTTGTCCTGGACGAGGACGCAGGTGCGCGCGGAGTCCAGCGGCAGTTCGTTCAGCGGGATCCCGCCGAGGAGTACCGAAGGGCTGTCCTCCGGGGGATGTCCGCCCAGCCGTTCCGCCAGCTCTCCGGCGGCGTCCGGGTCGCCGCACACCACGGCGGTGAGCCGGGCGGTCGGCGCGAGCAGCCCGGTGGCGGGGTCGTACAGGTCGCCCGTGGGAGTGTCGGCCGCGCGCGATCCGCCGATGTCGGTGACCCGCTCCAGGGACAGCACACGGGCGGCGCGTCTGGCCGACGGGCGCGAGAAGGAGTAGGCCATCGCGATCTCCTCGAAGTGCCGGAGGGGATAGGCCAGGACCATGACGGAGCTGTAGACCGTGACCAGTTCGCCGACGGTGATGCGGCCCTCGCGTGCCAGATGGACGCCGTAACAGACGACCGTGATCAGCAGCAGGCCGGGCAGCAGTACCTGGATGGCGCTGATCAACGACCACATGCGGGCACTGCGCACGGCCGCGTGGCGGACCTCCTGCGAGGCGCTGCGGTAGCGGTCGAGGAACAGTTCCTCGCCGCCGATCCCGCGCAGCACCCGCAGGCCGGCCACGGTGTCCGAGGCGAGCTCGGTGGCGCGTCCGGCCTTCTCGCGCTGGTGGTCGGCCCGTCGTGTCGCCGGGGGCAGCAGGGGCAGCACCGCTAGCGCGAGAACGGGCAGGCCCACGGCGACCACCAGGCCGAGCGCCGGCTGGTAGACGACCAGGCCGACGCAGACCAGCAGGACCGTGAGGGCCGCGGCGGTGAAGCGGGACACGGCCTCCACGAACCAGCCGATCTTCTCGACGTCGCCCGTGGATACGGCCACGACCTCACCGGCCGCGACCCGCCGGGTCAGCGCGGAGCCGAGCTGCGAGGCCTTGCGGGCGAGCAGCTGCTGCACCCGGGCGGCGGCGGTGATCCAGTTGGTGACGGCGGCGCGGTGCAGGAAGGTGTCCCCGATCGCGGTGGCGGCACCGCACAGGGCCATCATGCAGCCGGTGAGCGCGAGCCGGGTACCTGATCGGTCCACGACGGCCTCGATGGCGAACCCGACGCAGAACGGCTGCGCCGAGACGGCGACGAAGTGCAGCAGCCCCCAGGCCAGGGCCTTGAGCTGGCCGCCCAGCTGGTTGCGGCCGAGCCACCACAGGAAGCGGAGTCCCGAGCGTGCGTCCGGCACACCCGGGTCGGGGTACGGAAGGTCTTGGATCTGCATGACGTCCCAGTGGCTCGAGTCAGGGTGGGGGAGGGGGGCGACGGAGAAGGAAGGAGGCGGAAGGAGAGGGGTGGGTGCGGCGGACGAACGCGGGAAGGTCCGCGGGGAGCGGCAACAAACCGTGCAAGGTTCGCGTCGCAGCGTGGTCAAAATCAACCGGTTTTCCATGGCGGCGGCCGGATCCGGCAGCTGTCCGACACGGCCCGGATGTCCGGAACCTGGCGCTGACGCACGGTTAGTGGTGCGAGCATGGGCCGATGCGACAGGGCGATGCGTGGCGCGCGGGAGCCGCGCCGGTGATCTGCGGCCTCCTGCTCGCGGCCTTGTCCGCGTGTGGTGGTGCGGCCGTGCAGCACGGGAGTGACGGTATGTCGGGAGCGGGCGGCCGCAGGAGCGGGACCTCGCCGAGCGCGGCCGCGGCGAGTGGAGTCCCGGGTGTCGGTGACCGGCTGCTGCGGCGGATCCCCGCTGTTTCACGCCAGGTTGTGGCGGTGTACGGCGACGGGAAGGACTCCGCGCACGCTATCGTCGTGCTCTACGCCAGGAGGGGCAGGGCCTGGGAGCGTGTCCGGAGCTGGCAGGGGCACAACGGCAAGAAGGGCTGGACCGGCGAGCACCACGCCGGCGACAACCGCAGTCCCGTCGGCGTGTTCACGCTCACCGACGCGGGCGGTGTCCTGGCCGATCCCGGTACCAGGCTGCCGTACACACGGTCCGCCTCCTTCGCCGCGCCGCGCTGGTGGGCGAGATCGCACTGGCACGACTTCGACTACGTCATCGCCATCGACTACAACCGCGTCAAGGGTGTCCCGCCCGACGACCCGGCGCGGCCCGAGGGTGAGGAGAAGGGCGGTGGGATCTGGCTGCACATGGACCATGGCAGCGGTACATCGGCCTGCGTCAGCCTGTCGCGGGCGGCGATGGAATACCTGCTGCGTACCCTCGACCCAGCTCGGCATCCCGTGGTGGTCATGGGGGACAGGGATGCGCTGAAGGCCTAGCCCTCGTGACGGAGGCGTCATTGCGGGGAGCGGTCGACTCCCCGTAGAACACCGGCCATGAGAAGCCGGATTATCATGTCCATGCTCACGGGGGCGATCCTCCTGGCGAGCACCGTCCTCGGGAGCGGCACGGCCCGAGCGGACACCTCCCCGTCGTCGCCGTCGCAGCCCTCGCTCTCGCCGTCGTCGGCGTCCGCCTCGGTCGAGCCTCCCGCCGAGTTCGGCACCGACTGGCACGATCCCCTCACCGCCGCCCCGCCCGTGACCAGGCCCCACGGCAAAAGCTGCCAGGTCACCCTCGCCGAGGCGCAGTTCCGCGACTTCACGCCGTACCGGGGCTCGTACACCCCGCCGGACGGCTGCGGGGACCGCTGGAGCAAGGTGGTGCTGCGCCTCGACGGCGAGGTCCAGGGGCGGCAGTTCGACCGGCTCGGCTATCTGCACGTCGGCGGGGTGGAGATCCTCCGTACGTCGACGCCCGAGCCGTCGCCCGACGGGATCGAGTGGTCCGTCGAGAAGGACGTCACCCGCTACGCCGACACGTTCCGCTCCGCCCGGGAGGTGGAGATGCTCATCGGCAACGTCGTCGACGACACCTACACGGGCGTGATCAGTGTCAAGGTGACGCTCACCTTCTACGAGGGGAAACCGGCCGCCGCCGCCCCCGACCGCGTCCTCACCCTGTCCGACGGCCCGGGTGGCACGACCCTCACCACGCCCCGCAACAGCGAACGCGTCATCGCCGAGGTCTATGCCACCGGTTCCGGCGGCGGATGCGAGGAGTACTGGTATCTGACCGTGCCCGCGGCCGCGCCCTACTCCTGCCGGTCGGACGACGGCCCCTATCGGGAGGTGCAGGTCAGCGTCGACGGGCAACTGGCCGGAATCGCCGTCCCCTTCCCGACCGTCTGGACCGGCGGCTGGTCCAACCCCTTCCTCTGGTACGTGATTCCGGGCCCCAGGGCCTTCGACGTCAAGCCGATCGAATACGACCTGACCCCCTTTGCAGGGATCCTCAACGACGGCCGTCCGCACCGCGTGGAGGTGTCCGTCGTCGGGGTGTCCGAAGGACAGAGCGGTTGGAGCGCGCCGGTCAACGTGCTCGTCTGGCGGGACCCGGGCAAGAGCGTCGTCGAGGGAGGGCTCCTCACGCACGCGGCGGGCGAACCCACCGACTCCACCACCTACACGCCCGGCACGGAGCACCGCGTCGAAGCCGAGGGCGGGCACCGGCTGGCCGTCGCCGGGTACCTCGACACCTCGCACGGTCGCGTGCGGACCTCCGTGACCCGCGCCCTCGCGAACACCTCCGCGCACCGCTGGACCGACGGTGAGACCGTGGACGGCCTCGACGCCTCCTGGACGGACGACGAGTCGGTCACCGTCGACGGTCGCGGACCGGCCCGTACGACGCGCACCCACCGGACCTACACGATGAACGGCACCACCACCCTCGGCGCGGACGACCGGCTCCGCACCGTGCTGACCCTCGGCGACCGGGCCGACTCCGTGACGACCGGGAACGGCCGACGCGTGTCGTGGTCACGGCTCGACGACACGTACACGGGCGATGCCACCTTCACCGTCGGCGTGCCCCGGGACCAGCGCCATGCCGTCGGCACGACGAGCGAGCGCTACCGGCTGTACGGCTCGAACGGCTGCCACGACCGACGACTGACCACGGTGCAGGGGGTGCTGACCGAGGATCACGAAGGCTGCTGAGGCGCAGCGCGTGCGACGCGTCACTCGTGGCGGGATTTACACAGCGGAAACGCCCAGGTCTCGTGCGCGATCAACGGCACCTTCAAAGTGATCGCCACGGAAGCCGCTTTCCGCATCGCAGAAGTTCTGTCCGTCCCCGTTCGGGCTCCTGCGTGCCGCCATCCCCCCAAGGAGTGCCCGTGCCGCCGTCCGTCCCGTCCCCGCCGCGACGCGTCGCACGCATACTGCGTACCTCACTCTTCGCGCAGGTCGCCTGCGCGCTCGTGCTCGGCATCGTCGTCGGGAAGCTGTGGCCCGAGGTGGCCACGGATCTCCAGCCGCTCGGCGACGGCTTCACCCGGCTCATCAAGACGATCATCTCGCCCCTGGTGTTCTGTGTGGTCGTCGTCGGCATCGCCAAGGCCGGTGACCTGAAGGCCTTCGGCCGGATCGGGCTCAAGGCCCTGGTCTGGTTCGAGGTCGCGAGCACGTTCGCCCTGGTCATCGGGCTGCTCGCCGCCAACATCGTCCAGCCCGGCTCGGGCATGAACGTCGACCCGTCCACGCTCGACACCTCGGCGGTCGACGCGAAGACGGGCGGCGGTTCGCTGCCCTCGACGACCGAGTTCGTCGTGAACGCGCTGCCCACCAGTTTCATCGGCGCCTTCGCGGAGAACTCCCTGCTCCAGGTGCTCATCCTGGCCTGCCTGGTCGGTGCCGCGCTGCTGCACCTCGGCCACACCAAGGTGCCGAAGGTCCTGCCGGCCATCGAGCAGGCCCAGGAGATCATCTTCGCGATCGTCGGCTTCGTCATGCGGCTGGCGCCGATCGCCGTGTTCGGCGCGATGGCCGTCCTGATCGGCAACTACGGCCTGGGAGTGATCGAGACCTACGGCAAGCTGATCATCCTGTGCTACGCGGCCGCCGCCCTGTTCATCGCCCTGCTCGCCGTGGCTCTGCGGCTGGTCACCGGGCTGAGCCTGTGGAAGTTCCTGCGCTACATCCGCGAGGAGATGCTCCTCGCGCTCGGCACCGCCTCCACCGAGTCCGTCATGCCGCGCGTGATGCAGAAGCTGCGCAAGGCCGGCGCCCGCGACGACGCCGTGGGCCTGGTGCTTCCCACCGGCTACTCCTTCAACCTCGACGGCGCCTCGCTCTACCTGTCCATCGGCACGCTGTTCATCGCCCAGGCGGTGGGCGTGGACCTCAGCCTGGGCCAGCAGATCACCGTGATCCTGGTGCTCATGCTCACCAGCAAGGGCATGGCCGGCATCCCCGGCTCGGCCTTCCTCGCCCTGTCCGCGACCGCCTCCTCGCTGGGGGCCATCCCCGCCGGCGCCGTCGCCCTGCTGCTCGGCGTGGACCGCATCATGGACTCGATGCGCGTCGTCACCAACCTCCTCGGCAACTGTGTGGCGGTCTTCGCCGTCTCCCGCTGGGAGGGCGCACTGGACCTGGAGCGGGCCAGGAAGGTCCTCGACGGCGAGACCGTCGTCCTGCCGGAAGAGGAGCCGGACGGCCCCGCGAAGCCGGAGGGGTCCGCGAAGCCGCAGGGGTCCGAGCGGCCGGAAGGCTCCGAGCAGTCGGAGCGGTTGGAGGGTTCGGAGAGTCCGGAAGCGGCGGTCGGGATCGCGGTGGTCGTCGCCGCCGGGCCCGCCAAGGAGACCGTCCCCGAGGCCGGCTGAACGGACGCCGCCGACGCGCCGGGCCGTGGCCGCCCCTCCGTACTACCGGAGGGGCGGCCACGGCCCGTTCTCGCGAGGCTCAGCAGCTGTGCCCGTGCCCCCCGTGTTCCTGCCCTGGGCCTTGCCCCCGGCCCCGTCCCTGCCCTTGGCCCCGCCCTTGTCCATGCTTCGGCGTCCGGTCCGGTGTCCCGTCCACCAGCGCGTCCAGCAATCCGCTCAGCACCTGGCGCTCGAGGTCCGTCAGCGGATCGAGGATCTCCTCCGCGGCGGACATCCGCGCGCCCCGTAGCTGCTGCAGGGCCTTGCGGCCGTCCTCGGTGAGCTCGATCCGGATCACCCGCCGGTTCGTGGGATCCGGCACTCGCCGCACCTTGCCGCTCCCCTCCAGCCCGTCGACCAGGGTCGTGACGGCCCGGGGCACCACCTCGAGCCGCTCGGCGAGGTCGGCCATGCGCGGCGGTGCGTCGCAGTGGGCCAGGGTGCGCAGCAGCCGGGCCTGGGCCGGGGTGACGGCGAGCCCGCTCCGCTCCAGATGGTGCTTCTGGATGCGGTGCACCCGGCGCGTGAGCCGCAGCAGCTGCTCGGCGAGCAGACTGTCGGAATCGGGGGTGGTCATACGGGAACAATATCAGGACGCCGTTCATTGTGAGTATAGGTAACAATGAGCTATGCTCCGTCAGTCCTCACCGTCTCACCCTCCGTAGGAGCCATGCCCCGCGATCACATCGACTGGACCCCCTCGCCCGGCACCTCGCCCGAACAGCCCCGGCAGGTGCGCCGCATCCTCACGCTCTTCAAGCCCTACCGCGCCCGGCTCGCGGTCGTCGGCGTGCTGGTCGCCGCCGCCTCGCTGGTCGCCGTGGCCACCCCGTTCCTGCTGAAGGAGACGCTGGACGTCGCCATTCCCGAGGGGCGCACCGGCCTGCTGAGCCTCCTCGCCCTCGGCATGATCCTCAGCGCCGTCCTGAGCGGTGTCTTCGGCGTCCTTCAGACCCTGATCTCCACGACCGTCGGCCAGCGCGTCATGCACGACCTGCGGACGGCCGTCTACGACCGCCTCCAGCGGATGTCCCTCGCCTTCTTCACCCGCACGCGGACCGGCGAGGTGCAGTCCCGCATCGCCAACGACATCGGCGGCATGCAGGCCACCGTCACCTCCACCGCCACCTCCCTGGTCTCCAACTTCACCAGCGTGGTCGCCACCATCATCGCGATGATCGCCCTCGACTGGCGGCTGACCGTCGTCTCGCTGCTCCTGTTGCCGGTGTTCGTGTGGATCAGCCGTCGTGTCGGCAACGAACGCAAGAAGATCACCACCCAGCGTCAGAAGCAGATGGCCGCGATGGCCGCCACGGTCACCGAGTCGCTGTCGGTCAGCGGCATCCTGCTCGGACGCACCATGGGCCGCTCCGACTCCCTCACGCGGTCCTTCGCCGACGAGTCCGAGCAGCTGGTCGACCTTGAGGTGCGGTCGAACATGGCCGGGCGCTGGCGCATGGCCGTGATCGGGATCGTCATGTCCGCCATGCCGGCGTTCATCTACTGGACCGCGGGCATGGCCCTCCAGCTCGGCGGCCCCGATGTCTCGCTCGGCACGATCGTCGCCTTCGTCTCGCTCCAGCAGGGCCTGTTCCGCCCGGCCGTCAGCCTTCTGTCGACCGGCGTGCAGATCCAGACCTCCCTCGCGCTCTTCCAGCGCATCTTCGAGTACCTCGACCTGCCCATCGACATCACCGAGCGCGACAATCCCGTCCGTCTCGACCAGATCAAGGGTGAGGTCCGCTTCGAGAACGTCGCCTTCCGGTACGAGGGCAAGGGCGGCCCCGTCCTCGACGGCATCGACATCGACGTCCCCGCCGGCGGCAGTCTCGCGGTGGTCGGGCCGACCGGCGCCGGCAAGTCCACGCTGGGCTACCTGGTGCCGCGCGTGTACGACGTGACGGGCGGCCGGGTCACCCTCGACGGCGTCGACGTCCGTGACCTCGACTTCGACACCCTCGCGCGCGCGGTCGGCGTCGTCTCGCAGGAGACGTACCTCTTCCACGCCACGGTCGCCGACAACCTGCGCTTCGCCAAGCCGGACGCCACCGACGAGGAGCTGCACGCGGCGGCGCGGGCGGCGCAGATCCACGACCACATCGCCGCTCTGCCCGACGGCTACGAAACGGTCGTCGGCGAGCGCGGGCACCGGTTCTCCGGTGGTGAGAAGCAGCGGCTGGCCATCGCCCGCACCATCCTGCGCGACCCGCCGGTGCTGATCCTCGACGAGGCGACCAGCGCCCTCGACACCCGCACCGAGCAGGCCGTCCAGGAGGCCATCGACGCGCTCTCGGCCAACCGCACCACGCTCACCATCGCCCACCGGCTGTCCACCATTCGGGGGGCCGACCAGATCGTGGTCCTCGACTCCGGGCAGGTGGCCGAACGGGGCACGCACGAGGAGCTGTTGGCGCGGGAGGGGCGGTACGCGGCCCTGGTGCGACGGGATGCCCGCCTGGAGCCGACAAGCTGACAGTATGGCAAGTTGCGCCGGGTTTGTGACGATATGAGGGTTACCGTGCCCGCATGCAGATGAACACTCCGCCACGGAGCACGATTCGACTGACGCGCCGGGGCCGTCTCGTCCTCATCGCGACCGGCGCCGTCGTGGCCGGCGCCGCCGTGGCGGTGCCGCTGCTGAACCTGGAGAGTCCGAAGGAGAAGCCGAAGCCGGCGACCCTGGTCATCCCGGAGGGCTGGCGCGCGAGCCAGGTCTACGAGGCCGTCGACAAGGCGCTCGCCCTGCCGGCCGGCACCACCAGGCGGGCGTTGCCGAAGGCCGGGCTGAAGCTGCCGAACGACGCCGAGGGCAACCCGGAGGGCTACCTCTTCCCGGCGACGTATCCGCTGGACAAGAAGGCGACGCCGCAGACGCTGCTGTCCTACATGGTCGACACCGCCAACAAGAAGTTCAACGGGGCGCCGACGGCGGCCGGCGCCCAGCGCAACGCCATGAACGTCTATCAGGCGGTCACCATCGCCAGCCTCGTGCAGGCCGAGGCCGCCACCAAGGCGGACATGGGCAAGGTGGCCCGGGTCGTGTTCAACCGGCTGGAGCGCGGGATGCCGTTGCAGATGGACTCCACCATCAACTACGCGCTGAACCGCTTCACGTTGAAGACCACGGAGAACGACACCCGCGTCGAGAGCCCCTACAACTCCTACCAGCGCATGGGGCTGCCGCCGACGCCGATCGACAACCCCGGCGAGGAGGCGCTGCGCGCGGCCATCAGTCCCACCCCGGGCGACTGGCTGTACTTCGTCACGGTCAAGCCGGGCGACACACGCTTCACGGCGAGCTACGCGGAGCACCAGCGCAACGTCGCCGAGTTCAACCGGAACCAGCAGAGCTCGAAGAGCCCGAAGAGCCAGTCGGCGGCAGCCGGGTGACCTGGCAGGGCGTCAGGCGGCGACCGGGTCCTGCGCGAGCAGCCGCCTGATGTCCCGTACGGCCGCGCGGCCGGCCCGGTTGGCGCCGATGGTGCTGGCCGACGGCCCGTAGCCGACGAGATGGACGCGGGGATCGGCGAGGGCGCGCGTGCCCTCGACCCGGATCCCGCCGCCCGGCTCGCGCAGCCGCAGCGGCGCGAGATGGTCTATCGCGGCCCGGAATCCGGTGGCCCACAGGATGACATCGGCGGCGACCCGCCGCCCGTCGTCCCACTCCACGCCGTCCGGAGTGATCCGGTCGAACATGGGCAGCCGGTCCAGCACCCCGTCGGCGAGCCCCTGCCGGACCGCGTCGTTGAGCGGCAGTCCGGTCACGGACACCACGCTCCGCGGCGGGAGTCCCTGGCGCACCCGCTCCTCCACGAGCGCGACGGCCGCGCGGCCCGCGCCCTCGTCGAAGGGCCCCTCACGGAAGACCGGGGGCCGGCGCGTCACCCACGTGGTCCGAGCCGCGTACGGCGCGAGCTCCAGCAGGTGCTGGGTACCGGAAGCGCCGCCGCCCACCACGACCACCCGCAGCCCGGCGAACGCCTCGGGACCCGGATACCGCGCGGTGTGCAGCTGCCGGCCGCGGAAGGTCTCCTGGCCGGGGTAGCGCGGCCAGAACGGCCGGTCCCAGGTGCCGGTGGCGTTGATCAGGGCCCGCGGGGACCACGTACCGTCGGAGGTCTCGACGAGCAGTCTCCCGTCGGCGCCCTCACGCACGGCCCGCACATCGACAGGCCGCCGTACGCGCAGGTCGAAGGCGCGCTCGTAGGCGTCGAAGTACTCGGCGACGACCTCGGACGACGGCCGGGCGGGATCCGCGCCCGTCAGTTCCATGCCGGGCAGCGCGTGCATCCCGTGCACCTTGCCGTACGTCAGCGAGGGCCACCGGAACTGCCAGGCACCCCCGGCGGCGGGGGCGTGGTCGAGCACCACGAAGTGGCGCTCCGGCTCGAAACCGGTGCGCCGCAGGTGATGGGCGGCGGCCAGGCCCGCCTGGCCGGCGCCTATGACGACGACCTCGACCTCACGCAAGTTGTTCACGCCTCTACCAACTGAAGGGCCGGCGTGGATCTTCCCGGTCCGGCTGTGAGATCGGGTACGGAACCCGGCGTATGGGTGAGGATGGGGGCATGTCAGATGCGTTCACCACCCGAGTTCTGCACATCGCCTCCGGCTCCCGGGAGAGGGTCGTCGACCTCACCGGCGACTGCGAGGCGTTCCTGCGCGAAGTGGCCGCCGGCCGCGGCGGCCTTCTGAACGTCTTCGTCCCGCACGCCACGGCCGGGATCGCGATCATCGAGACGGGCGCCGGAAGCGACGACGACCTCCTCGCCGCCCTGCACACCATCCTCCCCGCCGACGACCGCTGGCAGCACCGGCACGGGAGCCCCGGGCACGGCCGCGACCACGTCCTCCCGGCCCTCGTCCCGCCGCACGCGACCCTGCCGGTCGTGGACGGACGACTGGAGCTGGGCACGTGGCAGTCGGTGTGCCTGGTGGACACGAACAAGGACAATGCCAACCGTCAGGTTCGACTCAGCTTCCTGGGCTGAGCGAGATCGTCCTGGGCGCGGCCGCCGAATCTCCGTACCTTCGCGATGAGAGGGGCGTACGACAGGTCGGCGGTCGCCGCTGTGGACCGGCTCGGCCGCAACGTGACTGCCATCCGTACGGTCGCTCATCGCATCCTGGCTGATCCCGAGAACGTCACACCCGGCAGAGAGGCGGCCCGCCTGAGCCGGGCCGGAGAGACCTCACCGGCGCACCCCTTGGCCGTCATGTACGGCGAGCCGGCAGGCGGTCGCCCCTGGCAGCCGACAGGTCCGACGGCCGGGTCCGCCGCCACCACACCCCGGTCGTCATGAGCGCCCGGCGCGACCTGGCCCGCGCCCCCCTCCACCGGGCCGGCCGGGCCGACATCGCCGGCGGCCGACGTGCTCCCACCCCACCCGAAAGCGTCCTCGCCCGCCATGGAATCCCGAGATCGAAGCGGACGACCAAGACCCCCCTCGGGGCCCTGGGGATCTCCCGCGTGCATGGCGCTCACAGCGGATAGGGTGGCCGGTGATCGGTGGGGACGGGCTGGGCGAGGGCGGCGGACTGCGTGGGTGGCGCCGAGGAGAGCAGGAGCACGGGCACCGGGCGCCCGACGTCGCGGGACGTCGCCAGGCTCGCCGGTGTGTCGCACACCGCGGTGTCCTTCGTGTTCAACGGCCGCGCCGAGGGCAACCTCTCGTCCGTGACACAGGAACGTATCCGGCAGGCCGCCGTCCAGCTGGGCTACCGCCCCGACCCCGTCGCCCGCGGCCTGCGCCGTCGCCGTACGGCCGTGATCGGGCTGGTCACCGACGAGATCGCGTCCTCGCCGTTCGCCGGTCGGCTGCTGCGCGGCGCCATGGAGACCGCCTGGGACAGCGAACACCTCGTGCTCACCGTCGACTCCGGCGGCGACCCTGCCAAGGAGGACGCGGCCGTCGCGCCGACGCGCTCACCCTGGACGCCGAATTCTCCGTGGACCGCGCGCAGTTCGGCATGGACTGGAACCTGCTGGGCATGATCCGCGGCCATGCCACGGTCACCGCTGCCCTCAGGTTCGTGCGAACGGCAGTCTGAACAGTCCCGGCGCGGTCTCGGTCAGCTGCCAGGTGCGGTTGAGTGTCCTGGAGTGACGGTGACGGTGACGGCGAGGGTGATGTGTTGTGCTGCGGCTCATTGCTCGGTCGGGACGCAGAGCACCGGGACGCTCGACAGGTGCAGGAGTTTGTGGGGGGTCGAGCCCAGCAGTGCCCCGCGCATCGGGCTCTCGCCCCAGCTGCCCACCACGATGAACCTCGCCTCATGGCGTGTCGCGGCGTCGACCAGCGCCTGCGCCGGTTTCTGGTCGATGATTTCGACGGTCGTGGGCACGCCCGCCGCCTCGGCCGCCGTGACGGCGTGATCGAGGGCGACGCGTCCGGCCTCGCGGACGGCTTCGTGGTGCGCCCGGTACTCCTCGCCGCCCGGCCCCGGGGCCGCGGCGCCGTAGACCAGCACGAGCGGCTCACGGAACGCGGCCGCCGTCTGGATCGCGATGCGCAAGGCGCGTACCGCGCCGGGAGACTCGTCGTATCCGAGGACGACCGCCATCTCAGGACTCCTTGCCGGGGACGCCGTGGACAAGATCGGGGTCCGCCACGCCTGCGCGCTCCGACCAGAAGACGGGTGACTTCAGCCGCCACAGCACCATGAGCACCACTCCCGCGGCGGCGATGCCGACGCCGATGACCAGCGGGGGGCCCACGCCGAGCCACGAGGTGCCGGTGTAGGAGTTCGCGGGGTCGGCCATGTCGGAGACCGACTCCACGAGGAGCCAGGCCAGCAGCCCGGCGCCGACGAGCGGGCCGAGGCCGATGAGGACGAAGTGGCGGAAGTTCTCCGTCAGATGGCGGCGGTAGTAGACGGCGCAGGCCACACCGGTGAGGGCGTAGTAGAACGCGATCAGCAACGACAGCGCGGTGAGCGAGTCGAAGAGGGCGTTGGCGCTGATCTGGTTGACGACGAGGTACCAGGCGATGGCGATGCCGGCGACCCACCAGGTGCTCACGTCGGGCGTGCGGAACCGCGGATGGATGTGGGCGAAGTGCGCGGGCAGCGCGTGACGGCGTGCCATGGACAGCGCCGTACGGGACGCTGGGATGATCGTCGTCTGTGTCGACGCCAGCGCCGAGGTGGAGACCGCCAGCAGCACGACCCAGTCCCAGCCGCCCATCACCTGGCCGGCGAGCAGGGCGAAGATGAACTCCTCCTCGTCGGCGTTCTCGGCCAGGAAGGCCGTTCCGGCGTAGGCCACGACGGCGAAGCCGACCGAGACGTAGGTCACCAGCAGGATGACCGTCGACCAGACGCCCGCCTTGCCGGGGGCGGTGGCGGAGTCCTCCACCTCCTCGGTGAGATTGACCGCGGATTCCCAGCCCCAGTAGATGAACACGCCCAGCAGCAGGGCGCCGGTCAGCGTCGATCCGCCGGCGCCGAAGGGGTTGAGCCACCCGATCGACGGTTCGACGGAATCGAAGGTGCTGGTGCCCGCGTAGACGCGGTAGAGCGCCACGACGACGAAGGCGAGCAGACAGACGACCTGGGCGAGGATGAGGACGTTCTGCACCTTGGCGGAGACCTCGGTGCCGACGACGCACACGGCGGTCATCACGAGGATGAGCAGCACCGCGAGCAGTTGGCGCACGAAGTCGTTGTCGACCCAGCTGTCGAGGCCGAAGGCGAGCAGCGCGAAGCACACGGCGACGTCCGCCAGTGACCCCACGACCAGCACTCCGGTCATGGTGATGGCCCAGCCGCCCAGCCAGCCGGCCCAGGGACCCATGGCCCGGGTGACCCACGAGAAGGTGGTGCCGCAGTCCTGGTCGACCTTGTTGAGGTAGTAGAACGCCGACGCGATCAGGAGCATCGGCACGAACGAAGCGACCAGCACGCCAGGGGCGTAGATCCCCACGAGCGCCACGATCGGACCGATGACCGCCGCCAGGGAGTACGCCGGTGAGGTGGCGTTGAGCCCGATGACGAGTGCGTCGACGAACCCGATCGCATTGGCCTTCAACTCGTCGGGTGGACGGTCGCCGGTGGTGTCGTTGGCCATGTTCCCTCGCTCCGGTTGTACGTGAAGCCATACAACAGGGAGCTTTGCGACTTTCCATGCCATTGAGGGCTTACTGGCCATGGGTGTCATCGAGGGATCACGGGAGGCGTCCGGCCTCGGGGCGGTGCCGGGGCCGGTGCCGCTCCACGACCTTCCGCGGAGCGGCACCCGTGGGCGGCCCCTACGGGCGGGACCGCGGGTGTCAGCGGCGCGGACGCTCCAGCGTGAGGAGCAGGCCCTCGACCGCACCGGGCCCGATACGGCCCTTGACGTCGGCGGACGTGATCGCCTTGAGGGCCCAGCCGTCCTCGGCGTGCTTGTTGAGCACCTTCTCCAGCTTGTCGCTGTCCAGCGCGTCGCCGATCAGTGACTCGCGGAAGGTGACGACCTTGTACTCGAGTGCGTGGGGACTGCTCATGAAAGGGCCTCCTGTGGATGGACTCGCTGCCGAAATCGGGGACAGCCAATCACCGGTCGGCGTCACCGCGCACGGCGGGGGCGGGTCGACCGGGGCTGGTTCGGCGGGGGCGGGTTCGACGGGGCAGGGTCGACGGGGGCGGTTTCGGCGGAGAGGAAGGCGGGTCAGGTCGGCTTGCGCCATACGGAGATGTGCTTCGTGGAATCCTGGGTGAACGGTGCGCCGCCCCAGTCCGCGACACGCCGTTCCGGTTCGAGTCCCGCGATCCGTGCCATCAGGTCGAGTTCCGCCGGCCACGCGTACCGGTGGCGGGAGTTTCCGCGGCGGTAGCCGCCGTCGTCGGCGTCCTGGGTGAAGTGGTGCGAGACGAGGATCTGCTCGACCAGGTCGAAGGTGTCGAACCCGAGATGCCGTTCGGAGACGTCGAACGGCACCGCGACCTGCCCGGGCGGCAGGAACCGCAGCGGCGGCACCCCCAGCTCGATGACGAAGCGGCCGCCGGGCGCCAGGTGCCGTGCGGCGTTGCGGAAGCACTCGACCTGCTCGTCCTGCGTGAGCAGGTTGGTGATGGTGTTGTAGACGAGATACACCAGGGTGAACTCGCCCGGGACGACGGTCGTGGCCATGTCCCCGAGGACGACCGGGAGCGTCTCCTCGTCGATCTTGCGGCGTAGGACCGCCGCCATGTGCTCGGACAGTTCGACGCCCACCACGGGCACGCCGTGCTCCCGTAGCGGAACGCCCACGCGGCCGGTGCCGATGGCGAATTCCAGTGCCCGGCCGTCGCCGGCGAGTTCGGCGAGGAAGTCGAGGGTCGGTCCGAGGACGGCGGCCGAGGACATCTCGTCCTCCTCGGCGTCGTAGCGGTCGGCGGTCGCGCGGGTCCACAGTTCGCTGCTCGTCACGAGCGGCCACTCTGCCTGGCGCGGTGGCGCGCTGTCGACGAGATTTCCCACCGCCGGCGGCTCAGATCAGCCCGGCCCGGATGGCGTAGGAGACGGCGTGGGCACGGTTGCGCGTTCGTAGCCGCTTCATCGCGCCGTACAGGATGTATCGCACCGTGCGTTCGGAGTAGGAGAGTTCGATCGCGATCTCGTCGCACTGCTTTCCCTCGGCGATGAGGCGCAGCACGTCCACCTCGCGAGAGTCCAGTCCGGGGACGGCCCGTCCCCGGGAGGCGGCGGTGTGATGGTCCGTCCGCTCGGCGTTCCGCGGCTGACCCCCGGGAGCGAGTCGGGGTGAGAGCGAGCTCTCCTCGCTGCCGGCCACCGCGCGCACCGATCGGGCGAAGACGTCCGGGCTGCAGAAGTCCCACCACACGACGGCACGGACGCCCCGCTTCCGCGCCGCCGTCAGGTCGGCCCGCCACTTCTTGCCCACCACCACCAGGAAGCGTGCGCCGGGCTTGTCGCACAGGCGGTGCAGCAGGTCCAGGGCGGAGGCGTCCGCCACGTCCACGGCGACCACGATGGCGTCGGCCTCCCGGATCCTGTCCTGCGGCAGTTCGCGCAGACGCGGGTCCAGTGCGACGAAGCCGGCCAGTCCGGCGCGGACCAGGGGGGCGGGCGCGTGAATCGCCACGCGCACGGTGTCGCCGAGTACTTGATGAGGCACGCGCCCCCCAATTCACACAGGTCTTCCACGAGGTTCAGGAAGGCGATGCTGTCACCGGTGAGGGCCGGACAACCGTGCCACCGGCCCGACGCCCGTCGACCGAGGGAAACCTGGCGCGAGCGGCCGGTCCGTCCTTCCTGTCCAGACGGGCCAGTCCCGACCGGGCCTGTCCAGACCGCCCTGTCCAGACGGGCCTGTACAGACCGGCAAGGTTCGCTGTCGCGCCTTCCACCGGAAGCGGGGAGAGCACCACGATGGTGTGGGAACGCGTTTCGACGATTTCGCTCGGCTGTCCGCCGGTCGGCGGCGGTGTGTTTCCCCGGGTGCCACCGGGCCCCTGGCGATGCGCCCGCGGAGCGCCGCGGGCGGCGTCGCCGCAGAGCCGGTGACCAGTTCTGGCAACTTCTAGTAACAAAGGTGGCCGCATGATCGCGTCCATTGTCCTGTCCGTGGTGCTCGTCCCGGTGTTGCTCGGGGCCGCCGCCGCATGGCTCCTGCGCAGACGTGACGCCTGGCCGGGGCAGGTCCGTGGTGCGAGAGCGAGCGCCCGTCGCAAGGAACTCGAGGCGGTCGCCCTCGGCCTGCGCGCCGTGGCCGAAGGGCGCGCGCACAGTGGTCGCGCGCTGCCCGAGGTGCACGCGGTCATCCACTCGGGACAGCGGCTGACGCTGCTGCTCGCCGGTGCCGACGCTCCCGCGCCCGCGCCGTGGACCGCGGACCTGTCGGGCAAGGAGTGGTGGGTGGAACCGAAGGAACTGACGGGTCCGGGAAACGGGGTCGCCGAGGTCGCGCACCCCTACTCCCTGGCCGTCACCCTCGGGCGCCATCAAGGTGACAGGGTGCTCGTCGACCTCTCGCGGCTGCCGGGGGCGATCGCCCTGACGGGTGAGGACAACGATGTCCGGTGCCTGGCACAGGCCCTCATCACCGAACTGATCTCGGGTCCGGTCGGGCTGCTCGCCACAGTCGTCCTGGTGGGCTCGGCGGCCACTGCGTCGATCACCGACGGACTGGGCGCGCGCTCGGCGCGGCTGCGCACCGCGGCGACCCGTGACGAGGCTCTGGCCTGCCAGGACAGCATGGCGTGGGAATCCGACCGGAGATCGTCGGCCCCGCAGACCGTGCGGCAGGACAGCATCGCCCTGGTGACAGCCAAGGCGCACGCCCGCCGCCTCTTCGTGGTGACCGCCGCGCAGTTCCGCGACGACCAATGGCGGGACGCCGCGCTGCGCGACACCGACGCGCTCCTGGTGCTCGGCTACATCGTGGGCGCGGACTGGAACTTCCAGGTGAACGGCGACGGCTCGCTCGACACCGGCCGACTCGGCCTGCCCGTCGACACCCACGCGGCCCGCCTCTCCTGACCCGCTGACGGGAAGGGGCCGTGCCCCGCGCGCGCCGTGCTCCCCACAGCGTGAGGCGCCGGCCGAAGCACCTGCCGGCGCGCCACAGCCGGGATACGGCCGGGACCGAGCCGGGACGCGGCACGTGTCAGCGCCGGCTCGACGGCGACCCGGGGACGGGGACGGAGGCGGGGCCGGGGACGGGGAACGAGCCTCCGGCCGTGCCGCGCCCGCCGTCCGGCACCAGGTCGCGGTGGGCGAGGCTGCCGTCCAGCCAGGCGGCGGCCAGCTCCACCCGGGAGCGGCAACCGGTGCGCTGGAACAGCCGCGTCAGCCGCCGCTCCACGGTCTTCTCGCTCCACATGAGCCGCGCCGCGATCTGCCGATTGGTCGCCCCACGGCTGACCAAGGCCGTCAGTTCGACGTCCTCCTCGCTCAACTCGTCCTTGGCCGGACGCACCCTCGGCAGGACGAGGTTCCGGCGGCGCGTCATATGGCCGAGCGACGTACGGGTGGCGCGTCCGATGCCCAGCTCCTGCGCGCCGCGCGTGGCCTCGGCCAGCCATCGTTCGCAGTCGTCGCCGATCTCCACCAGGCCCAGGCAGCAGAGCAGTTCCAGGTACGCGTCGCCCCGTCGGCGCACCGACCGGAGAGCGGCCAGCGCGCTGTCCGCGTCGCGTCGCACCAGACCCCGGCCGACGAGCACCGCCTCACGGGTCATGGGGGAGCCCACCTCCTCGTCCAGCGCCTCCAGTTCGTCCAGCGCCTTCTCCATGGCCGACGGCATGGCCTCCAGCAGCGCGAACGACAGATACCGCAGCAGCACCTTCTCGACGCCCGAGAGCAGACCCTCCCGGCGAGCCCGCCGCACCTCGTCGAGCGCCCCTTCCAGTGCCTCCTCCACCTGCCCCGACCAGTACCGCAGCCCCAGCCTCGCCCAGGCGACGAGCGGATGGGCCACGGTGTCGGGAACCAGCTCCAGCCAGGTCCGGGCGTACCCCAACTCCCCGCGCGCGCAGTGGATCTCGGCCGCGAGCGCGCGGGCGGGCTGCGCGGGGCCGGCCGTGCTGCCGCGGGTCCGGCTGCGCGCCTCGATCCGGCGGGCGGACGCCAGGGCCCGGCCCCAATCCCCTTGCAGGTACTCACGCACCATGACCTGGTACCGCGCGGCCGTGCTGTCCCCCGCCCCCGTGTAGCGGTCCCCGAGCACGGCGGCCAGGGCGCCGGCCAGGTCCGCGTGTGCGGCCGCGTTCCGGAGGCCGTCCAGGTTCCGTGCGCCGTGCGCGTCCGGCGGCAGGGCGTCCGACAGCGCGGCGCGGCTCCCCGCGGCCCCGGCCAGCAGCCGGAGTTCCGCGGCCGAGGGCAGCGGCCCGGACCGGGGCCGCGGGTCCGCGGCGGCAGCTGCGAGGTGGGCCTCCTTACCCGGACCGCGCGTCACCGGGCCCAGTCCGTACGGACCGACGAGCGCCGCGAAACCGGCCACGGCGGGCGCGTGTTCCACCACGGCACGGCCCCGGGGCCCGGCGTCGAGGGCGTGCGGCAACCGGTGCTCGTGCAGTGCCGCCAGGGCCCACACCCCGGCGACGTGATCCAGACCTTCCCGGTTCCGCTCGGTGGACGACGCGTCCAGGCAGGCGGACAGCGGTTCGCCCAGCGCCAGCGCACCGGGGTGGTCGGCGTGGCGCAGACTCAGCTCGGCGGACTCGTACAGCACGCCGGGCGTCCGGCGGTCGTGCGGCGGCAGGCGCCGCAGTGCCCAGGAGTAGGCGCGCACCGATCGGGACCAGTCGGACCTGGCGTCCGTGCGGGCCGCCGCCAGCAGCACATCCACCGCGAGGGCGTCGTCCAACTCGGCCCCGGCGGCGGCCACGTGATCGGCCAGCCGGGGATATCCACCCCCGGCCGTCTCCGCGCCCAGCCGATCGGTCAGCGATCTGGTGATCAGCGCGTGCAGCGACGACACGGCGTGCCGGGTGGGCAGCGCCCGCAGCGCCGCCGCGAGGGCCGGAACGGCGAACGCGATCCGGCGGTCCTCGTCCACGGTCAGGATCCCGTCCCCGACCAGCGGGGTCAGCGTTCGGTCGACGAGGCCGGCCCGGCGTGGGCCGCCCGGCTTCAGCCGGTGCAGATCGTCGAGCCGTATCTCGGCGTGCTCGAGGTTGCGGGCCACGGCGGCCGCCGCGTCCAGAGCGGCGGCGTCCGGTGGCCCGGCCGGCCAGCAGAGCCGGCTCAGCCGTGCCACGTCCGTGGTGAGCCGCAGCGCCTGTTCCGGCTCGGCCAGGCACACATGGCCGTCGAGTTCCAGGAAGTCGCCGCGCTCCGCCATCGAGTCGAGCACCGACAGCACGGCCTCGGGGGTGCCGGCCATCGGGCCCAGCGACCGCAGCACCGCCGTCACCAGTGCCGGTTCGACCGGGCGGCCGAGCCGCCGCACCACGAGGGTCTCCACGTCGGCGGGCCGCAGCGCAGGCAGTTCGAGCAGCCGGTCGGCCGCCGCCGTGAGCTGCCGGACGCCATCGTCTCCGGGGTGCCCGGGCCGTGCGGGGCGGCCGGCCATCACCATCGGGACGCCGGCGGGGCGGAAGACGCGTAACAGCAGGCCGAGGGCGGACGCCGTCGCCGACGGCATCCGCTCGACGTCGTCGATCACCAACGCGAAGGGAAGGTGACGGGCCGCGTCCGCGACCACCTCGCTGAGGGTGGACAGCAGGGTCAACTCACCGTCCCGGCCGGTGTTCCGCAGCCGGATCCGGCGGACCGCACTGGTACGGGCCGGGCTCCGGCGGTCATGAACCTTGGTGAGCACCTGGTGGACGCCATCGGCCAGCGCGGCCGCGCCGGGCGGGTTCCCACCGTCGTGACAGCGCAGCCGTAACACCGTGGCGCCTTGCTCGACCACCGCTCGCCGGGCTTCCTCCACCACAGCGGTCTTGCCCGTCCCGGCTCCGCCGACGAGCAGCAGGGTGCGCGCCGAGGCGCCGGTGGACAGCAGTGTCCCGGCCACGTCCCGGATCTCGCCGTCCCTGCCGACAGGCCCGCACTTCAGCACGCCCACTCCTCCTGGTCCGGTACTGCGCGGGTGAACGGCCGACCGGAGCGGGAACGTTCGCGGCGCGGTGCTTTCGGAGCCCACCGCCCGACGGAACACGATTATACGGAAATGGCCATAATGACTCGCAGTGTTGACGGCCGGGCCGCGAGGCCGCCGGAGACGCTCGATGCGGTCGGGCTCGGTGCCGCACGCCTCGCACATGTCGTCGAAGAGAACGCGGTGGACCATGGCTGCTCCGTCCGAAAGCCCCTGGTTGGTCCACGGGGGCACGGTCGCGAGCCTCGACCGCGCGACCGGCTGCCCGGTCGGCCGCGAGCGGGAGCTGGACGAGGTTCAGGGCCGCCTCAGGGATCCGGCCGGGCCGCGCCTGGTGCTCGTCCGGGGCGAACGAGGAGCCGGGCGCAGCGCCTTCCTGCACGCACTCGGCGAACGGCTGCGCGCCGAAGGGACGCCCGTGCTCGCGATGGGCTGCGCGCCGGGCGACGACGCACGGCCGCTGCTGCTCGCACTGCGGCTGTTCATGGCGCTGGAGGAGCACCTCTCCGGCGCGGCACCCGAGCGCGCGGCGAAGCCGGCCACCGAGGCGCTGCACGCGGCCGAGCGACACGACGGGAGGGCGATGACCGCACTGCTGGGCGCCGCTCTGGCGAGGTCCACGCCCGTGGTCGTGGCGCTCGACGACCTCCACCTCGCCGACGCCGATTCGCTGGCCGTGCTCCACGGGACCGACTTCGCGCGGCTGCCGACCGGAGTCCGGCTGCTGGCCTCCGCGGTGGGACGCGGTGAACGGAGCGCCCGCGCCGGGAACAGGCACGAGGCGGCCCTCCGTGCCCGGCGCGCCGCGGACGACGAGGACCGGACTCCACCGCGCCACGGCGTTGCCGGAGCCCTGGGGCGGTGGGGAGACGCGCCGTGGGCGCACACGATCACGCTGTCCCGTCTCGGCCCGGACGAGACGACCGCGGCGGTGGCGCGACGGTTACGGGCGACACCCGACAGCAGTCTGTCCCGGCGGGCGCGGGAGCTGACGCACGGGCTCCCGGGCGCGATCGACGCCCTGCTCACCGGGTGGACGCGGGAGGACGCCATCAGGGTGGCCGACGGTCACGCCTTCGTAGGGGTGCGGACGCCTACGCCGGTGCTGCCGGACGGCGACCGGTTCATCGCGGCGCTCGACGCGCTGAGTGCCCCGTGCCGGGTGGTCGCCGGGGCGCTGAGCATCCTGTGGCCGCTCGGCGGGCGGGCCTCGGAGCTGATCGCGACGTCGACCGGACTGTCCGCCGAAGCGGTCCGCGCCGGGATCCGCGAACTGATCGACGCGGAGATCATCGTCGATCGGCCCACGCCCACGCCCATGTCTACACCCCTGCCCCTGCCCGGGCCCGACGGCGCTGCGGCGGGCGGATGGACGTTCGCCGTCGCGCTGACGGCACACGCCGTCCGCGAGCGACTGGGGCCGCTGGAACGCAGTCGGCTGTCCGCCACGGCGGTGGAGGCACTGTGGGCGGACCGGGACGCCGCGGGCATCGGGTGCGCGGCGGCACCCCCGGTGGCGGCGCTGCCCGACGAGGCGGACGCGGTGGCCTACCTGGCGGACCGGGTCGCGGAGGCCGGACACCTGGTCGACCGCGATCGTGCGGTCGCGGAGCTGACGGCCGCCGCGCAAAGGCTCCGTCCCGACTCCGAGGGCAGGGGGGTGCTCCGGTGGTGCCGGGCCGCCGGCCATCTCGTCGAGCGGCCCGGCGACCGCGTCCCGGCCCTTCAGCGGTACGCCAAGGCCGCCTACCAGGCGGGTGACTACACGACCGCCCGGACCATCGCCGAGTCGATCCTGCGCAACCTCGCGGACGTCCTCGGCCCCCTGGAGTTGCAGGACACCGCGAACCTCTTCACCGCGGCGACCGCCAACGACTCGGACTGGCGGACGCTGTCCCGGCTGGCCACGGCGGAGTGGTGGGACGAACTGCGGCTGCCCGCCCTGGTCCCGGTGACCGGCCGGGTGCTGGCCCTGTGCGGGCTGGCGAGGTGGCAGGAGGCACTGGACCTGCTGGCCCGGACGGAACAGGTGTGGACCGCCGATGTCCGCGGCCGGGTGAAGCCCGACTACTTCCGGGCCGTGGCGGAACTGGTGCTGGGCCGGCCGGAGCGGTTCAGACGCGCACTGACCCTCTCCGCGGCCCCGTACCTGGGCGCCGAGCACGTGTACGCCCTGGCCACCACCATGTTCGACGAGCTGCTCAGCGGCCGGGACCTGCACGCGGCGGAGGAGCTGCTCACAGCCCAGGGCCTGAACCCCGACATGCTGCAGCCCCACAGCGTGTTCCTCTGGCGCCACCTCCAGGGCCGCTGGGACGAGGCACTGGAGCCTGCCCGGTGGATGCTGGCGAACGACCGGATCCACACGCCCGCGGCGGACAGCTGTCTGATTCCCGCCCGCACCGCGGCCATCCTCCTCGCCCGGGGCCGCACCACCAGCGCCCGCCGCCTCGTCGACAGCGTGCGCGACCGGGGTGAGGGCCGTTCGGAGTACTCGCTGGACGCCGTGGAGGCCGAGGTGCTGCGGACCCTCGGCGATCTGAACGGGGCGGAGAAGACACTGCGGGTCGGGCTGGACGCGGCGGACGCCCACGGACACGTCGCCGGCGTCGACGAACTGTGGGCCGCCCTCGCCGAGGTGCACGCGGAGACGGGACACACCGGCGAGGCCATGACCTGCCTGGAACGCCTCGAACGGATCGCCGACCGGACGGGCGGCGGAAGGACGAGGCTGAGGTATCTGCTCGCCAGGGCCCGCGTGCTGCGGCACGACTCTCCCGGCGCCTCCCGGGACGACCTGCGGGAAGCGGTGGACCTGGCGCGCTCGCGCAGTCAGCCGTTCGAGACGGCTGTGACTCTCGTCACCGCGGCCGAGGCGGGCGCGGGGCCGCCCACGCTGCTGCACGAGGCGTACGAACTGTTCGGGAGGACCGGCTCCGCACTGTCGCGGTTCCGGACCAGGGCCGCCATGCGGGAGGCCGGGGTCACCGTCCCGGGGCGCAGGCAAGCCACCGCCGAGAACGAGCAGTTGCTCGCGACCCTGATCGCCGAAGGGCTCACCAACCGTCAGATCGCCACGGTGCTGCGGGTCAGTGAGGACGCGGTGGCCAACCGGCTGTCCCGGCTGTTCGCACGCACCGGACTGCGGTCCCGCACCGAGGTGGTCACGGCCGTGCTCACCGGCAGACCCGATCGCGGGGGCCCGCTCGGGCCATGGTCGCGTTCTCCTGGAGCGCACCTTGTGTAATCTGAAAATTAACCTTTCGCGTGTATTTGACTTCGTACAGGCTTGCGCGCCCGATCCGGTGTCGCGTGGGCGAAAGGTAGTGCGGTTGTATGTACCGTGCTAGGCTTCAAGCTAGTTGCAGTTGTGGTTCCCGAAACTTCAAGTGCCTCGGCGGCTGTCTGTCGCCGGGCATTTTTGTATATCCGGTGCTTATCCGGACGGGGTTCATTGTGGCAACGCATGGGTCCACACGGTGTGGACCTCTGGGCACTGCCCCGAAGGAGATGTGACATGGCTACTGGCACCGTCAAGTGGTTCAACTCGGAAAAGGGATTCGGTTTCATCGAGCAGGACGGCGGCGGCCCCGACGTTTTCGCTCACTACTCGAACATCGCCACCCAGGGCTTCCGTGAGCTTCAGGAAGGCCAGAAGGTGAACTTCGACGTCACGCAGGGCCAGAAGGGCCCGCAGGCGGAGAACATCACGCCTGCCTGACGCGAAAGCGTATGAGGCAGCTGGGGCCCGCACCACGTGGTGCGGGCCCCAGCTTGCTGCTTTCCAAGGATTCCGAAGACTCTGATGGAATTCTTTCAGTCTCATTTTCGGCTCGTGCTTGCAATTCATCCGGCTCGTTCGCACTCCGGCCGGGAATTCCTCGATGCGTGCCCCGTCGAGGAAGGTTCTCCCTTGAACCGTTCAGCTCGCACGAATGACCGTTCCGAGTTCGCGCTCCCGGTCACCGTCACCCCCGCACTCCCCGCCGCCGCGACCTTCGGTGAACTGGACATGCCCGCCGCGTTGCTGGAGGTGCTCGCCGGGCACGGCCTGAACGAACCGTTCCCGATCCAGGCCGCCACGCTGCCGAACTCGCTCGCGGGCCGCGACGTCCTGGGCCGCGGGCGCACCGGGTCGGGCAAGACGCTCGCCTTCGGCCTGGCACTCCTGGTGCGCACGGCCGGCCGGCGTGCCGAGCCGCGGAAGCCGCTCGCCCTGGTCCTCGTCCCCACCCGCGAGCTGGCCCAGCAGGTCAGCGACGCGCTCACCCCGTACGCCCAGCTGCTGAAGCTGCGGCTGGCCACCGTGGTCGGCGGCATGTCGATCGGCCGGCAGGCCGGCGCGCTACGGGCCGGCGCCGAGGTGGTCGTGGCGACTCCGGGCCGCCTCATGGATCTCGTCGAGCGCAAGGACTGCCGCCTGGACCGGGTGGACATCACCGTCCTCGACGAGGCCGACCAGATGGCCGACATGGGCTTCATGCCGCAGGTCACCGCGTTGCTGGACCAGGTACGCCCCGACGGCCAGCGCATGCTGTTCTCCGCCACGCTCGACAGCAACATCGACCTCCTGGTCCGTCGCTACCTCCATGACCCGGTGGTCCACTCGGTCGACCCGTCGGCGGGCGCGGTCACCACCATGGAGCATCACGTCCTTCAGGTGCACGGCGCCGACAAGTACGCCACCGCCACCGAGATCGCCGCCCGCGACGGGCGCGTGCTCATGTTCCTGGACACCAAGCACGCCGTCGACCAGTTCACCCGGCACCTGCTGGGCAGTGGCGTCAGGGCCGCCGCGCTGCACGGTGGCAAGTCGCAGCCCCAGCGCAACCACACCCTGGCCCAGTTCAAGAACGGCCGCGTCACGGTGCTGGTGGCGACCAACGTGGCGGCCCGCGGCATTCACATCGACGACCTCGACCTCGTCGTCAACGTCGACCCGCCCGCCGACCACAAGGACTACCTGCACCGCGGCGGCCGCACCGCACGCGCCGGCGAGTCCGGCAGCGTCGTCACACTGGTCACGCACAGCCAGCGCCGGGACATGGCGCGGCTGCTGTCCGACGCGGGCATCAGGGCGCAGATCACACCGATCCGCTCCGGGGAGGCCGAGCTGAGCCGCATCACCGGCGCCCAGGCTCCCTCCGGCGTCCCCGTCGGCGGCGGCGGGCCGGCCGCTACGGAGCGTCCGAAGCGCGGCGGCGCTCCCTTCGGCGGTATGGGCACCCGCCCGGGGCGGCCCGGCCGCGGTGGCGAGTCCCGCAAGGCCGCCGACGCGCGTCAGGCCGCCGAGGCCCGCGCGGCCGCCCGGGTGCGCCGGGGCGCCTAGCCCTCGGGCCGGCCTCGCCCCCTGGACTGCCCGGTAGGGCAGGGCGAGGCGGTGCCGTGACGGAGTTCCGCCCGCGTGGCGTGCCGGGGGCGCGGCACTAATGTCGTCGGCATGAGCGAAGACTCCCAGCGCCTCGTCAGCATCGAGCGGACCGGCGCCGGCCGGTTCACCGCGACGAACGTCCGCGGCGGCACCACCGGTTTCGGTACCGGATCCGATGCCGACGGCGGCACCGACTTCACGCCGGTCGAGCTCCTGCTCGCGGCGATCGGCGGCTGCACCGCCGCCGACGTCGACGTAGCCACCGGGCGGCACGCCGAACCCGTCGAGTTCACCGTCACCGTGACCGGCGACAAGATCAGCGACGACTTCGGCAACCGGATGACCGACCTCGCGGTCACCTTCTCCGTCAGCTTCCCCGAAGGCGCCTCGGGCGACCGGGCCCGCGCGATCCTGCCGCGGGCCGTCACGGTCTCCCACAACCGGCTGTGCACCGTCAGCCGCACCGTCGAGATCGGCACTCCCGTCACCGCGACCGTCACGGACGCCTGACCCGCACGGACGCTTTGCGCGCATGGATGCTTGACGCGCAGCATGGACGCCTGACCCGCCACGCCACCCCGACCCGTTCTCTGCGGGCCGGTGACAAGCGTGCCGCCGAGCGCTGCGTTCTTGTGAGCACTTCCCGAGCACCCGCCTTCCACGGCCCTACGGTCCGGCTATGAAGACGACCCGAAGCAGAGGAAGGACGTGGCGCGGCGCCGCGCTGGCGGTGCTGCTGACCACGGGGGCGCTCACCGCGGCCGCCCCGGACGCTCAGGGGGACGGCGCGCGGACCGAGACGCCCGTGCCGTCGACGCACCCGGCCGACGGTGTGACCGAGACGGTGGTACGGGTGAAGGTGCCGTTGCCGCGGTCCTTCGGGGACCGGCCGGCGGCCTGCGACCAGCTGTCGTATCTGCGCTATCGCTCCGCCGAAGGACCGGCGGCGTCGGCCGACGCCGACCGGATCCTCCTGGCCCAGCCGGGCATCCTGGAGGGCGCCGGAGCCTTCGACAGCGTCGCCCGCGGCACCGTCGCGAAGGCCGCCGCGCAGGGGCGGCACATCGAGTTCTGGGCCCTGGACCGGCGCTCCAACTGCCTGGAGGACCGCACCGGCATCGCTTCCGGCGACCAGCACACCGCCGTCGACTACTACTACCGGGCCAAGCCGGTCGACGGCCGGGTCTTCGGGGGCTTCGTCGGCGACGACCGGCTCGGGTGGATGGCGAAGCTCGGCATCGAGCAGACCGTACGGGACGAATACGACCTGCTGACCCACGAACTGCCCGACCAGGGCCTGCGCCGGAGCAAGGTGCTGTGCGGCGGACACTCGCTGGGCGGGGTCGTCACCGGGTACTTCGCGGCGGCCGACTTCGACGGCGACCCCGCCACCCTGGCGGACGCGGGGCACAACCAGTGCGCCGGCTACTTCGCCCTCGACACGACGGTCTCCACCTCGCTGGCCGACCTGAGCGGCAGCCTGCCCGACGACACCGGCCTGCCCGACGTCGGGCTCGGCTACGCGGCGGTGCAGGCGGGGCTCGACACCGGGCTGGTGCCGCGCTCGCTGTCCGCGCCGGTGCTGCTCAACCCGGAGACCATGACCCTGCTCGCCATCGCCGGCGTGGGCGCCGTGCGCGACCCGGACGGCGAGGCGGACCTGCCGGCCTATCTGCCCTCCGGCATCAACATCGAGGCCACCAACCGCTTCCTGTTCTCGAAGGACGCCGCGGCCTTCCTCACCGGCTCACCCGGGGTGAAGGACTTCCGGCTCACCAACGCCACGGTGCTGGGGGCGCTGATGGACGACAACTCCGTACCGCTGGCGTTCCTCCAGAGCAGCGTGGGCTTCTTCGACGGCGGGCCGGTCACGGACAAGAGCTTCCCCGTGGCCAACGGCGGCACGCAGCCGACGCAGCTGTTCGGCGTCGGCTACAAGGCCATCCCCGCGCAGCCCCACGGGCCGCTGTACACCTGGCGCGACTACGACCGGGTCGGCGACGCCGACGACCCCGGGTACCGGTCGGCCGACGGTACGCCGTTCACCGACGCGGGCAAGGAGGTCACCGACCTCCAGGAGCTGGCCCGCAGTCTGGCGGAGCAGCCGCTCGACTTCACCGAGCAGTACTTCCCGACCAAACTGGTCACCGACCTCCAGCTGGCGGCTTCACCGCAGGTGAAGAGGCTCGTCGTCCATCCCACAGGGCTGACGGCCCGTCCGACGCTCACCGTGCTGGCGGGCGACGGGCTGCTCGCGGGCCGGATCCCGGCCGACCTGCACCCCGTGGTCGCCGCCGGCTATCAGCACCTCGACGTGCTGACCGCGGCGCCGGTGCAGAACGACGGGCTGCCCGAACCCGTGTCCGGCGCGCTGTCGGCGTTCGCCCGCACTCCCCGGTAGCCGCGAGGGGGTCGCGCACGTCCGAAGGGCCCGGGAGGATCCCCTCCCGGGCCCTGCCGTGGGCCGGCGTGCCGGTACGGTCGGACGCGGTCAGACCTTGCCGGTGGCGAACGTGGCCGCGGCGGTGGCGTCGGCGGTGTAGCCGAGATGCGCCAGTACGTCGTCGCCGCCGTTCTCGCAGACGGGGTCACCGGTAGCGCAGAAGTCGATGGTGCGGCTCTGGTAGGTGCCGGTGACGCTCTTGCCGAGGGCCCGGATGGGGTTGCCGAACAGCAGGACCGCGGCGACCCTCGGCTCGACCGCCGTGGGGAGGGTCGCGACGATGGGGCTGCCGACCACCGCGCCCGCACTGCTGATGCCGATGGAATTGTCGACGACATTCGCGCCCTGTGAATATCCGACGAGGATATAACGCTGATTCGGGCAGGCCGTCGACTGCGCCTTGACGTGGTTCACCAGATCCGCGTTTCCCTGCGCGGCCGATGTCAGGGAAAGGTCGGCGGGATAGTTCACCGCGTAGCTGGACAGGCTTTTGCCCGTCAGTTTCTTCTGGAGCGCGGAGAACACCGGGTCGCCGACGATCAGGCCGAGCGTGCCCGGCTCGAAGGTGCCGCGAGCGGCCACCACGTCGATGTCCGAGCAGGCGGCGGCCGATGCGGTGGGTGCCGAGAGAGTGACTATTCCGGCCCCGCCGACGAGTGAGAGCGCGGCGAGGCACAAGCGGATACGCATGGGGATCCTTTGCGGGTGGGGCGCGTGAAGCGCCTGAAGAAAAGGACGATCCCGAAGGTATTCGCGTTCCCTTGCCGAGTGTTATGGACGGGAATTCAGAAATTCCGCTTGTTTTTGTTCCGTGGTGAGTGGGCCGGGCCGGGCGGTGCCGGTGACCGTCAGGAGCAGTGCGCCAAGCGCAGGGCGAGGATCAGATCCAGGCGGGCGTCGGGGTCGTGCAGGGCGTCGCCGAAGAGCTTCTCCAGCTGGCGCAGGCGGTAGCGGACCGTCTGCGGGTGGATGTGCAGCCGGGCGGCGACGTCGGGCACGTTGCTGCCGCTGAGCAGCCAGGCCAGCAGCGTCTCGGCCAGCCGGGCGCGCTGTCCCTCGGAAGCGGCGTCGAGGGGCGCGAGGGCCCGCGTCCGCAGATGGGCGAGCAGCGGCTCGTCGCCGTACAGCAGCAGGGTCGACAGGTGGTCGGCGCACCGCACCACGCCCTGCCGGGGCAGGATCCCGCGGCCCATCAGCCCCAGGGCCCGCGTGGCCCAGCGCAGCGACTGCGCGGCCTCGGTGACGGGGACCGTCGGGCCGATCGCCGCCGGACGGCCCTGGAGGCCCAGCAGGAACGACCGGCCGCCGAACCGCCCGGAGCCCTCCGGGTCCGGCACCAGCACGCGCGGCGGACGTGATCCCATGTCCGTCAGCGCCCCGGGCATCGCCGGTGGCCCGTCCGCCGCGTGCGGGTCCGCGGTGGCCGCCAGCGTGACGACGGCGACCCGCGACGGCACCCGCCAGCGTGCCCCGTGCGCCAGGTCCTGCACCGCCTCCGGGGACACCGGCCCGTCGCCCAGCAGCAGATCGAGCAGGCGTCGGCGGCGCCGCTCCAGCTCGCCCGCGCTGTGTGACCGTGCCTCCGCATAGCCCGCGGCCGCCGCCTCCGCGACCTCGTGCACGGTCCGGAACGCCAGTTCGCCGAGTGCGGCCACGACCGTCGAGTCCAGCCCGAGTTCCTCCGCCGTACGGCCCATCAGCCGCCAGGCGTGCAGCCCGCCCACCCGTAACGCGGACTGCAAGGCGTCCAGACTGCGGCCTTCGAGGGCCTCGCCGCGCCCGAGTTCGTAGTACGTCGCGGCGATGGCGGCTCCCTGGCCGCGCGGGTCGGCGATGAGGTCGACGAACAACGTGAGCGCCTGCACCACCCCGGCCCGCAGATTCCGGCCGTAGGTCCCGTCGGCCGGCCTGGCGTACTCGGGCACCTGCCGGCGGACCTCCTCCTCCACCTCGTCGGCGACGCCCTCCAGTTGGGCGCGCAGCAACTCGGCCAGGTCGGGCGGAACCGAAACGGTCCCGGGATCGGTGGGCACGCCGCGCGGGGTGGGGACGGCCACGACGGACACTCCTTTCACCCGGAGGCGGCTCGCCCAGGCACCGTTGCCCGTGGGACGAGGGGGACGTCCCGTGTTGGACGGACGTCCCCTGCGCTCCGTTCCGTGCCCCGGCTGCACCGACATCACTCCGGCACCCCCAGCGCACCGGCGAGCATCGGCCACGAGGCGGTGAACTCCCGCTTCCAGTAGGTCCAGCTGTGTCCTCCTCCCGTGTAGTAGTGGGTGGTGGCCGCGATGCCGAGGAGCGCGAGCAGGTCGGTGAAAGCGTGCGCGGAGGGCCACAGGGTGCTCTCCAGCGCCTCGGGCAGCCAGTCGCCGATGCCGCCGACCACCCCGCTGCCGCTGGAGACGTACAGGGGAGTGCCGCGCAGCCCGGCGGCCCGGGCCCGCGGGTTGAAGTCGCGCCAGGTGAGGGTGTTGAGCAGCGGACTGCCCCAGAGCGAGTGCGGGGCCAGGCCCTCCCGGGCCACGATGGCGTCCAGGAGGGCGGGCACGCCGGGGGCGGTGGTGTCGAGGATGCCGCTGTAGGAGGCCGCGGCGGTGAAGGTGCCCGGGTGCCGGGCCGCGTGCGCCATCGCGCCGTAGCCACCGGTGGATACCCCGGCGACGGCCCGCACGCCGGACGCCCGGTAGTCGCGGGCCAGCAGCGCCGGGACCTCCTGGAGCTGGAAGGTCTCGTAGTCGGGGCCGCCGCGCCACGCGGTGGGGATGCCCGTGGGGCCCGCGTCCGGCATCACCACGATCAGGTCGCGGCCCTCGGTGAAGGCCTCGATGTCCGTCTCCCGGGTCCAGGACGTGTAGTCGTCGTGGGCTCCGTGCAGGAGATACAGGACGGGGTAGCTCCGCGTGGGCCGGGCGGCGAAGTCCGACGGCAGGATCAGCCGGACCGGCGCGCTGCGGCCCAGCGCGGGGGAGGACACGGACACGTCGAAGGTCCGCGGCCCCAGCGGGGTCGCGGCCCGGGCCCGTCCCGCGGCGCCGGCGGCGCCGAACAGGGCGGCCAGGCCGGTGGCCGCCGCGGCCCTGGTGACGGCGCGTCGGGACGGTCGGGCGGTGTGCTGCGGCATGGCGGCTCCTCAGTCCGGTTCAGCGGGTCCGCTCGGCGTCGCGAGCACCCGCCGCAGATGGGCGGCGATCTCGTCGACGTGCGGCGGGTCGAGCAGCGAGAGGTGGTGCCCCGGAACCCGTACGACCGTCAGACGCGGGCACACCTCGTCCCAGCCGAGGGTCTCGTCGTCCCGTTCGTACGCCGGGTCGCGCACGGTGTGCGGAGCCGGCTCGGTGGCCCGGTACAGGACCACGCGGCCCTCGTGACGGCCCGGCCGGTGGGCCTCGCCGACCCTCAGGTCCAGGTAGGAGGCGCGCTGGTGCTCCCACGCGGCCGCCGGTACCTCGACGGCCCCGCGCAGGCTCCGCAGCGCGAGGTCGATGCGCTCGCGGTCGTCGTCCATCGCCACGAGCTCCTCGTACGGCAGCCGCAGCCGCACCCCGTAGGTGTCGGCGACGTGCCGGGCGAAGCCCGTGAAGTGCGCGCGGACACGATCGGCCGGCGCATGGTCGGGGCGCGGGAGGGGCCGCACCGAGTCGATGAGCACGACCAACGGGACGGGACGTCCGGCGGCGGCGAGTTGTCGTGCCGTCTCCTGGGCGAGGAAACCGCCGAACGACCAACCGCCCAGCAGACAGGGCCCGTCGGGGTGGGCGGCGATGATCGCCTCGGCATAGCGGCGGGCCTTCTCCGGCACGGTACGGGCGTCCTCCAGCCGTTCCAGCCCGTGCACCGGACGGTCGTCCCCGAGCCGTTCGGCGAGCGCGCGGTAGACGTCGCAGCGGCCGCCGGCCGCGTGGAACAGGAACAACGGCGGCCGGGAGCCGCCGGTGCGCAGGGCCCGGAGCGGAGAGGTCCCCTCCTTCTCGTCCCCGGTGGTCGCCGTGGCCGTCGGCGTCGCCGTGACCGGCGCTGTCGCTGTAGCTGTCGCGGGGAGGGCCTGTCGGATGCGGTCGGCCACCTCGTCGACGGTGGCGGCGCCGAGCAGGTCGCGCAGCGGCAGGTCGATCCGGAACTCGCGTTCCAGGGCGGTGCGGATGCGGACGGCCATCAGCGAGTCCAGGCCGAGGTCGGCCAGCGCCGTGGCAGGCGTGACGCGGGCCGTCGGGTGGCCGGTGACGGCGGCGATGTGGTGGCTCAGGCGAGAAGTGACCGAGACCGGTCCTTCAGTCTCCTCGCCCGGTCCTTCGGTCTCTTCGCCAGGGCCCTCGGCCTCCTCGCCCGGTGCGGCGGGTTCGGCCCACCGTCCCGCCGCCGTCGTCGCTGCCGTCGCCGCGACGGGGGCCCGGCCGTCCGTCCACCAGTACCGGGTGTGCCGCCAGCGCGGTACGGGCACGTCGACGACCCGGCCGGGCGGACGCGGCAGGGGCAGGCCGGCGGCGTACAGGGCGCCCACCTCCGCGAGGAACCCGGCGCAGCCGTCCGCGTCGCGGCGCAGGGTGCCCACCGCGAGGGCGCCGGGCACCGTGTCGGTCACCGGCCGGGCCAGCACCGGATGCGGCGAGATCTCGACGAAGGTGGTGTGGCCGTCGGCGGCGGCCGCCGCGAGGGCCCGGTCCAGGCGCACGGGCCGGCGCAGATTGGCGGCCCAGTGGGCGGCGTCGAACCGGCAGTCGCCGCGCGGGTCGTCGAGGACGGTGGAGTAGACCGGGATGCGCGCGGGCCGGCCCGGCACGTCCAAGAGGGCGTCGGTCAGTTCCGGCAGCAGCGGGTCCACCTGGGGCGAGTGTCCGGCGCCGACGACCCGCATGGCCCGGGCGGCGCGCCCCTGTTCCTCGAGCCGGCGCACGAGCCGGGTGACCGAGTCCGCGTCCCCGGTGACGACCTTCTGCCGGGGCGAGGAGTGAACGGCGACCTGGACGCCCGGGAACTCGTCCTCCAGGTCGGCCAGTTCGCCGTCGTCCAGGTCGACGACGGCCATCGCGCCGCCACGCAGCCCGCTCAGCAGCCGGGCCCGCACCGCGACGACCCGGGCCGCGTCCGGCACCTCCAGGGCGCCCGCGCAGACGGCGGCGGCCACCTCGCCCAGGGAGTGACCGATCACGGCCACCGGTTCCACGCCGTACGAGCGCCACAACTCCGCGAGCGCCAACTGCATTCCGAACAACACGGGTTGGGCGATCTCCACCTGGTCGAGCGCCGCTCCGGAGGCCAGCCGGTCGTGCAGCGAGAAGCCGCATGCGACGGCGAGCTGCGCGTCGAGCTTCTGCACGGCGGCCGCGAAGGCGGGTTCCTCGGCCAGCAGTCGGCGCCCCATGCCGGGCCACTGGCTGCCGTACCCGGAGAACACCCACACCGGGCCGCGCCCCACGCGATCGCGGTCGCCGGTCAGCACCCGCGCCTGCGGCCGGCCCTGCGCCAACGCGTCCAGTCCGTCCGCCAGTTCCTCCGGGTCATGGGCGACGACCGCGGCCCGTATCGGCCCGCGTCCGGTGCGTCCGGCGAGCGTGCGGGCCACGTCGGCCGGACGGGCGGCTCGTCCCCCGGGCGTGCGGAGCCAGTCGGCGAGCCGGGCCGCGGTGTCCCGGACCCGCTCGGTGTCGACGTCGGACAGCAGGTGCAGCCGGGCGGCCGGCTCCTCGGCCGGGGACGGCGGCAGCGTGTCGGGACGCCATTCCTCCAGTACGGCATGGGCGTTGGTACCGCCGAACCCGAAGGCCGACACCCCGGCGGTGGCCGTGCCGCCGTAGCGGGGCCACGGCTCGGGCTCGGTCACCACCCGCAGCCGTACGTCGTCCAGGGCGCTGCCGTGCGCGCAGTGCAGTGACGGCGGAATGCGGTCGTGATGCAGTGCGAGGACCGTCTTCACCAGTCCCGCGACGCCCGCGGCGGACTCCAGGTGCCCGAGGTTGCCCTTGACGGAGCCGAGCAGCAGCGGCTGGTCGGGGTCGCGGCCCGGGCCCAGGACCGTGCCGAGCGCGCCCGCCTCGATCGGGTCGCCGAGCGGGGTGCCGGTGCCGTGCGCCTCGACGTGGTCGATGTGCGCCGGGTCCAGCCCGGCCCGCGCGTAGGCGGTGCTCAACAGGGCTTGCTGGGCTGACGGGTTGGGGGCGAGAAGGCCGTTGGAGCGGCCGTCGGAGTTGACGGCGGTGGCACGGACGACCGCGAGGACGCGGTCACCGTCGCGCTCGGCGTCGGACAGCCGTTTCAGCAGCACGGCCGCGCACCCCTCGCCGCGCCCGATGCCGTCGGCCGCCGAGGCGAACGGCTTGCAGCGGCCGTCCGGCGCGAGGGCGCCCGCCCGCGCGAACGCGACGCCGACGACCGGCGACAGCAGCAGGTTGACCCCGGCCGCGATCGCCAGGTCGCTCTCGCCGGTGCGCAGGCTGACGCAGGCGTGGTGCACGGCGACGAGGGAGGACGAACAGGCGGTGTCGACGGCCATGCTCGGCCCGCGGGTGTCCAGGACGTAGGCCAGCCGGCCCGCGGTCACACCGAGCGCCGCGCCCGCCGGGGCCCACGGGTCGACGGCGGCCGCTCGGGCGCCGGTGAGCTGCCCGTACTCCGGGGCGCAGACGCCGACGAAGACGCCGGTGGCCGTGCCGGCGAGGGCGGCGGCCGGGACGGCGGCGTGGTCGAGCGTCTCGTGGACGACCTCCAGGAGCATCCGCTGCTGCGGGTCCATCACCGTGGCCTCGCGCGGTGTGATGCGGAAGAAGTCGGCGTCGAACCCGGCGATGTCGTCGAGGTAGCCGCCGTACGCGGGCGCGTCGGCGGGCGGGAAGGCGGTGAAGTCCCGCCACCGGTCCGCGGGGACCGGCCCGATCGCGTCGGTCCCGTCGCCCAGCAGCCGCCAGTAGTCGGCCGGGCCGCGCACCCCGCCGGGGAGCCGGCACCCGACCCCGATGACCGCGACGGGCTCGTCGAGCGCTGCCGGGACAGGGGCCGTGGGCGTCGCGGGCAGGTGCCGTGCGGCCGGGCCGCGCAGCTGTGCCACCAGCGCCTCCAGCGTGGGGGCCGACCAGAGCAGCGTCGCCGGCAGCTCGCGGCCCGTCAGCCGGGACAGTTCCCCGGCCAGCGCGACCGCGTCCCGCGAGGACATGCCGAGGTCGGCCAGCGGCAGGTCCATCGGTACCCCGTCGCTCGTCGGTACCCCGTCGTCCCTCGGTACCTCGCCGCCGGTGCCGTTCCAGGTGGCGACCCGTTCCGCGATCAGGCGGCGCAGCGCGCCCTCGTCGACGGCGCTCATCGCGCGGTCCCCGCCCCGAAGGCGCCCTCCAGATACCGGGCCCGGGTGAGGGCGCGCGCCACCTTGCCGCTGGACGTCCGGGGCACGGCGCCGGGAGCGACGAGGACGACGTCGGCGAGCCGCAGCCCGTGCCGGGCGGCGACGGCCCCGCGCACGGCCCGCGCCAGGGCCGGTACGTCGATCCCGTCCAGGCGGGTGGCCCGCGTGTGCTCGGCCACGACGACCACACGCTCACCCGCGTCCCCCGCGCCGTCTCCGTCGCCCGGGACGCCGAACGCGGCGAGCCGGTCGCGCCGTACGGCCGGATGCGCGTCCTGGACGGTGGCCTCCACGTCCTGCGGGTAGTGGTTGCGGCCGTCGACGACGATGAGGTCCTTCAGCCGGCCGGTGACGATCAGCTGTCCGCCCAGCACCGTCCCCAGGTCGCCGGTGCGCAGCCAGCCGCCCGGGGCGCCGGACGGCCGGGCGCCGAAGACGCGCCTGGTCAGAGCCTCGTTGTTCCAGTAGCCGCGCCCCACGTTGGGGCCCCGCACCCAGATCTCGCCGACCTCGCCCTCGCAGAGGGAGTCGAACGAGACGGGATCGACCACGCGGACCTCCTGGCCCGCAGGGGCGCCGCAGCCGGCCAGCTGTACGGCGTCGGCGTCGTCGGGCCGCGCGGGCAGGGCCTTTCCGGCGGCGAGGGCGTCCCGGTCGAGGGCGAACCGGCGCGGCGGCTCGCCGGGCCGGGCGGCGCTGACGAAGACGGTGGCCTCGGCGAGCCCGTACGACGGACAGTGGACGTCCGCGGCGAGACCTTGGCCGGCGAACGCCGCGTGGAAGCGGTCGGCGGTGCCGGGCCGGACCGGTTCACTGCCGTTGATCATCGCGGCGACGCCGTCGAGGCGCAGCTCCGCCTTCTGCGCGTCGGTGACGGCGGAGACGCAGTAGTCGTAGGCGAAGTTGGGCGCGGCGCTCACCGCCCGCGGATGCGCGGCGAGCAGCCGCAGCCAGCGGGCCGGCTCGTGCAGGAACGCTGCCGGGTCCATGAGGACCGACGGGCGACCCTGGACGACAGGGGCCGCGACGCTCAGCACGAGCCCCATGTCGTGGTAGAGCGGCAGCCAGCCCACGCAGGTCACCGGGGCCGTGTCGGCGCCGTAGGCGGTCAGCGCCTGACGGGCGTTGGCGACCACGTTGGCGTGGGTGATCTCCACGCCCGCCGGCGCGCGGGTGGACCCGGAGGTGTACTGGAGATAGGCGGTCGCCCCGGGGTCCGGCGCGGCCACCGCCCGGTCCCGGGCGGCGTCGAGGACCCGGGCGGCGGCGTCGGGGACCCGGTCCACCGTGACGGCCGGCACGCCCCCGCGCGCGGAGAGCTCGGCCACCTCCGCCATGGCCCGGCTCGTGGTCACCACGACGGCGGGGCGCGCGTCGGCCAGCACCCCGGCGAGCCGGTCCCCGTGCCCGGGCAGACCGGGCGGATACAGCGGTACGGCGACCAGCCCGGCGGTCAGCGCCGCCAGGAAACCGGTGACGTACTCCGTCCCCTGCGGGCACAGCAGCGCCACCCGTGCCCCGGGCTCGGCCTCCTCGGCGAGCCGGGCGGCGAGCGCCCGCACGCGCAGATCCAGACTCCGCCAGGTCAGTGTGCGGTGGACGCCCCGCGAGTGCGGGGCGGGGTGGTCGACGAATGTGAACGCCCTTCGGTCGGGGGCGGTTTCGGCCCAGTGCCGCAGATACTCGGGCAGAGTCCGGTACGGGGGCGCGAGCGGTGGGCGGCTGTCCATCGGGCGTGGCTCCTCACGGCGCGGTGTCGGCTGACGGGTCGGGCGGATCAGAGCGGGATGTTGCCGTGCCGGCGCTCCGGCATCGGGGCGCGCTTCCCGCGCAGCGCCCGCAGGGCACGGCACAGGTGCGCGCGGGTGTCGCGGGGGGCGATGACGGCGTCGACGTACCCGCGTTCGGCGGCGGGGTAGGGCGTCCCGTGGGTGGCCTCGTACGCGGCGACGAGACGGGCGCGCAGCGCCTCGGGATCGTCGGCCGCGGCGAGTTCACGCCGGTGCAGCACGCCGACGGCGCCCTCCGCGCCCATGACGGCGATACGGGCGGTGGGCCAGGCGAGGTTGAGGTCGGCGCCCAGGTGCTTGGAGCCCATCACCGCGTAGCCGCCCCCGTACGCCTTGCGCACCACCACGGTGATCTTCGGGACCGTCGCCTCGGCGTAGGCGTACAGCAGCTTGGCGCCGCGCCGGATGATGCCGGCCTGTTCCTGGCTGACCCCGGAGAGATAGCCGGGGACGTCGGCGAAGGTCAGCAGCGGGATGCCGAACGCGTCGCAGAACCGCACGAACCGCGCGGCCTTCTCGGAGGCGTCGATGTCGAGGACGCCGGCCGCGTGCATCGGCTGGTTGGCGACGATCCCGACGCTGGCGCCCTCGACCCGGGCCAGGGCGCAGATGATGTTCGGCGCGAACAGTTCCGCCACCTGGAGCAGTTCGCCGTCGTCGACGACCGTGTGCAGGAGGTCGCGCATGTCGTAGACCTGCCCGGTCCGGTCGGGGACCAGCGTGTCGAGCCGGGCCCCGTCGGGAGCGGGCGTGGGCGCGTACTCGGGCGGTCGCCCGAGGTTGTTGGCGGGCAGGTACGACAGCAGGTCGCGCACGGTGTCGAGGGCGTCCTCCTCGTCGACGGCCAGGAAGTGGGCGTTGCCGTTGACGGAGTTGCTGGCGCGGGCGCCGCCCAGCTCCTCGGCCGTGGTGCGCTCACCGGTGACGGCCTCGATGACGTCGGGCCCGGTGACGAACATGTGCGAGACGCCGTCCACCATCACGGTGAAGTCCGTGATGGCCGGCGAGTACGCGGCGCCGCCCGCGCAGGGGCCGAGGACGACCGAGATCTGCGGGATGACCCCGGACGCCCGCACGTTGCGGCGCACCAGCTCGGCGTAGAGGGCGAGCGAGGCGACGCCCTCCTGGATCCGGGCGCCGCCGGAGTCGTTGAGCCCGATGACCGGGCAGCCGGTCTTCAGCGCGAGGTCCATGAGGGCCACGGTCTTCTCGCCGAACGCCTCGCCCATGCTGCCGCCGAAGACCGTGGAGTCCTGGGCGAACACACAGACCGGCCGTCCGTCGACCGTGCCGTACCCGGTGACGACTCCGTCCCCATAGGGCCTGCGGGCGCCGTCCCCCGTGGACCGGGCCCGGACGAACCCGCCGGTCTCCGTGAAGGAGCCCTCGTCCAGCAGCCGTTCGACGCGCGCCCGCGCACCGAGGGCCCCGGGTCTCCTGGGCGTGCCCGGCGCCACCGCCTGGGCCTGACGGCGAGCCAGGTCCGCGACGCGGTCGGCGGTGCGGTCGGCGGTGCGGTCGGTGGTACGGTCCGCCGTGCTCGTCGCTGTCCCTGCCTCTTTCGCCGTAGCCGTAGCCGTAGTCGTCGCCGTAGCCAGGGATGTTGTCGCCTCTCGCGTCACAGCCACCTCCGAAGTGGTTCTCGAATATGGCAGCGACCCGGGAGCGAACCGGAGGGATCACCGTTCTGTTTGCGGGAGTTGAGTCCTCGAGGACCCGGGTTCGTGCTGGCGTGACAAGGTCGACGGCGCCGCACGCCCGCGCGGGGTCCGGCACCGGGGAATCAACCGACGTCTCGACGAGCCGAGTTGCGAGGCAGTCGCACCCGGTGGCAGCGGTTCCGGGGATCCCGCCGAGCAGTGCCCCGTCGTTCACCGGTGGCGGGGTCCTGGGATAGGGTCCGACCGGTTCCGGCTACCGAATGACGACGCGCCGGTACGGCGAGTGTCGGAGGGTGGCAGAGCGATGGCATCGCAGGTGGGCGACGGCGGATCCGTGGACCTGGACGGCGCACGGCTGGAGACGATGACTCCGGAACCGCTGCTGACCCGGGACTACGAGACGCGCCCCTCGCTCGTGTACGAGCGGCTCAGACAGCGGCACGGTCCGGTCGCGCCGGTCGACCTGCTGGGGGTGCCCGCCTGGCTCGTCCTGGGCTACCGCGAGTCGCTGGAGGTGCTCCAGGACGACGCCGGGTGGCCCAAGGGGCTGGAGAACTGGCGGGCCCGCTCGGAGGGCAGGGTGCCGGCCGACTGGCCGCTCGGACCGTCCCTCGAGGTCAACCATGTGCTGATCCAGGGCGGACCCGGCTACCGGCCGCTGCGGACGGCGTGGGACGCGGCCCTCAAGCCGTTCCAGGACCCGCGCCACCCGCAGGCCAAGAGGCTGAAGACGGCCGTCGGCGCCTACGCCGACGAACTGATCAGCCTGGTGGGGCAGGCCGGCGGCACGGGCTGGGCGGACCTGTCCGCCCAGTTCTCCCGGCCGCTGCCGCTGATGGTGGCCAGCCATCTGCTCGGCTTCCCCGGTTCGCAGGGCGACGACGCGCTGATGGACATGTGGCGGGTACTGGACGCGGGTCCGGACGCGGAGCCCGCCCTGGAACGGCTGCTGGCGGCGCTGGCCGAACTGGCCGCGGGGAAGCGGGAGAAGCCGGGGGAGGACTTTCCCTCCTACCTGCTGGCCGCGCACCCCGATCTCTCGCTCGACCAGCTCGCCCGTGAGTTGTTCATGCTGCTGGGCATGACCTCCGACCATGTCGGCATCCTCATCTCCAACACGGTGGTCGAGGTCCTCTCGGGTGAGGGCGGCGTGCGCGCCAGCCTGTCCGCCGGGATGGTCCGGGAGAGCATGAACCGGGTGGTCATGCGCAAGCCGCCGCTGGTGAACTTCGTGCCGCGCTTCGCGGCCCAGGACACCCCGCTCGGGAACTACACGATCCGGGCCGGCGACCCGGTGTGGGTCTCCTCCGCGGCGGCGCACGCGGACCCCCTCTTCGCCGCCCACGCGGAGTCCGGCACCACGGTCAGCACCCGGGCGCATCTGGCCTGGGGCGCGGGACGTCGACAGTGCCCGGCGCGCGAGCTGGCGTCGACGGTCGCGGCGGTCGGCGTGAGCCGGCTGTTCGAGCGGTTCGCCCACCTGGACCTCGCCCTTCCCGTCGACCAACTGCCGTGGCGCTCCTCGCCCTTCATGCGAGGCCTGCGCTCGCTGCCCGTCCAGTACGAACTGGCCGCGATGCCGCAGCCGCCGTCCTCGCCGGCCCCGGTCGAGGAACCGGCCGGGACCGGACTGCCCGATCCGGCGGTCCGGCAGCGCTCGTCGTTGTGGCGCTATCTGACGGGCCTGATAGGCGTCGGCCGCTGACCTCGGGGCGTCGGCGCGCGGCGGACTACGGCCGTCGGAACACCCGGCCCAGTTCGATGCGGCCGATGCGCGGGGCCGGGCCCGTCGCGTTGCGGAAGGTCACGCTGTTGGCGCCCTTCCGCAGGTCGACGGGGACGCCCAGCGTCCAGTAGTCGTCCCGGCTCCAGGTGTTCTTGAAGGTGACCCGCCGCGGCGCTCCGGCGCCGACGGTGAGATCCGCCGTACGGGACAGGATGTCGGTGTTGTACGCGTGGCCGTTGTCGCGGCGGTCGTCGTGCGCGTAGTGGACGACCAGCACATGGCGGCCGGGGTCGGGCGCGTGCACCGTGAACTCGGCGGAACTGTCGGGGCTGTTGCCGAGGTCGTCGATGCAGGAACCGCCGAAGGCATGGGCGGAGTCGACGAGTCTCGCCCCGCCGGTGAGGGCGGCGGACGCGGCGTCGTAGGAGAGGGTGCCGGCGGTCGAGCCCGCCCCCGAGACGTCGAGGGACCGGACGGCCGCGTGCCCCGCGGTCAGCGCGACGCGGTTGTTGCCCGCCACCAGGTAGAGCCGCAGGGGCCGGTCCGGCGCCGCCGTCACCCGCTCGCCGTGCAGCGTGAGCCGCACCGTCGCCGAGGACCGCGGCACGACCGTGTAGTAGCCGTCGCGAGGGGCGTGGACGTCGAAGACGGCCCGGTCGCCGTCCCGCAGGACCAGGGCGCCGGTGCCCACTCCGGCCGACGAGGAGTAGTCGTACGACGGGCTGCCGCCGATGTCCGCGAGGGTCGCCTCGTACGACGCCGCGGGTGCGCCGGTGCGCGCCGTGAGATCGAGGCGGTCGAGGGAGACCTCGGCGTCGCCCCTCGCGAGGGTCAGTACACGAGGGCCGGCCGACAGCTCGACGCCGAGGTCCTTCCGGGCGAGGTAGGCCCGGTTCTGGGTGGAGGGGTACGTCACCGTGACCGGGTCCGCGCCGTCGACGAGCAGCGTCTGGGTGGCCGGGGCGCCGGACTCGTTGCCGTAGAGGATCGACAGGTCGTACGTCCCGTCCGCCGGCACCGTCACCGTGAAGTCGACCCGGTCGGCGACGGTGTCGGGTGAACCGGCGTCCCGCGTGCCGGAGGTGGCGTAGCCGTCGGTGTCGGCGACCGCCCCTTGTGCGCGGACCCGGCCTCCGGTGATCGTCGCGTCCTGGGCCCGATACGACGCCGACCAGGGCACGGACGCTGCGGAGGGGGCGCCGGCGCCGCCCGGGGTGAGGACGATCCGGTACGCGGACATCCTGCGCCCGCCGCGCAGCGGCACGGTCACCGAACCGTCGGCCGCCACCTCGAGCCCGACGCGGGTGAGGACCCGTGGAGCGGGATGCTGCCCCTCGTAACCCGACCAGGCGGCCTCGGCGACGGTCGCGACGACCGTACGGCCGAAGACGGCCCCGGGGACGCCGCGCACCACGACGTCCGCGTCGCCGTCCGAGCCGCCGAGCAGCACCTGGGCCTGGCGGCGCGAGATGTCGAGGGAGGCGAGGCCCTGGAGGGTGTCGGCGGTGTGCGGCCGCGGCGGGGTGACCTCGACGGTGTCGCCGGTCAGTCCGGCGTACCAACGGAAGAACCACCAGCCGCCGTTGGGGATGTTCGTACGCGCCACGTTGCCGTCCATGGTGCCGGCGGCGTCCCAGTAGGCCTGGTTGGCGTACACCTTGTTCCGCTCGAACATCGACACCCACTGCACGAGCCGTCCCGGCACGGACAGATCGCGGCGGTTGGCGTACTCGTCGATGCTGATCCTCAGCGGTGCGATGCCCAACCGGCGTTCGATCGCACGGTAGTCGTCGTGGTGACGCTGGAAGTCCCGCAGCGAGTCGGGGCTCAACTCGTGCCAGGTCACCACCTGGGGCAGCACGTCCTCCCGCTGGGCGAAGGCGAGGAAGTCGGCCATCAGACGGGTGTGGTAGCCCGTCTCGTTGGGCCCGGCGATCCTCGCCTCGGGGTCGATGGCGCGGATGCGCCAGTACACCGTTCTCCAGTCCTCGAAGAACCGGTCACGGTTGACCTCGTACCGCGCCCGGTCGGGGACGCCGAGGTCGTACCAGATGCAGTCGGGCTCGTTGAAGGGGATGTAGACGAAGCGGTCGCCGTGCGGGTCCGCCGACACCTCCTCGACGATCGCCTCGACCTTGGGGAGGTAGTCGTCGATGCCCAGGTTCTCGTACGGCCACCGGGCGTAGACGTCCTGCATCATCACGTTGATCTCGCCGCCGCCGTTGCGGAAGAACGAGCCGGCGACGGAGAGCGCGTCCCCGTTGGGGTGCTGGGCGCCGCCCTCCGGCTTCTGCGTGATGCTGGTGATCTTCAGCGGCGCGAGTACGGCGTCGCCGGGCACCCCGTCGTCGCCGATCCCGTACAGCGCGCCGTTGGCGCCGAGCAGCACCGGGCCCTCGGAGGCGGCGAGGTCGACGGTGAGGCGCTGCGGGGCGGCTGCGGCGTCTGCTGTCGAAAGCGAGGTGTGACCGGTCACATTCATGGGGGAGATTGTGGCCGGTCGTACCGAGACCGTCAATGGAGCGTGACGAGGGGACGCGGTTGCGGGTGGCCGGGGTGGCCGGGGTGGCTGGGGAGGTCGGGGAGGCCGGGAAAGCTGGGGAGGCCACGGAAGCTGGGGAGGCCGGGAAAGTCGGGGCGGCCGACGTCGAGGGGCCGGCGCGGTCGCAAAGGATCGGCTGATGAAGGAGTGGCCGACGAAGGAGTGGCCGACGCAGGCCGGCCTGGTGAGGTGACCGGTTCGGCCCCGCCGCGCGTCAGTCGTTCGGCCCATGTCGTGCCCGTGTCCACGACCTGTCATTGCGGCCCGCCCCCGGACGCCCGAGGGTGGAGCCAGGTGGCGGGCGGCGGCGAGGAGGACGGGCGATGACGGACGGCGACGGCGCGGCGGACGCCGAGCGGCGGCGGTTGGCGGAGGCCGACGAGGGCGTGGCGCCCTGGCGGCGCTGGGGGCCGTACCTGAGCGAGCGGCAGTGGGGCACGGTCCGGGAGGACTACAGCGCCGACGGCGACGCCTGGTCGCACTTCACCCACGACCAGGCGCGCAGCCGCGCCTACCGCTGGGGCGAGGGCGGCATCGCCGGCGTCAGCGACGACAAGCAACGGCTGTGTCTCGCCCTGGCGCTGTGGAACGGTCGCGACCCGATCCTCAAGGAGCGGATGTTCGGGCTCACCAACACCGAGGGCAACCACGGCGAGGACGTCAAGGAGTACTCCGTCCACCTCGACAACACGCCCACGCACTCGTACATGAAGTACCTCTACAAGTACCCGCAGGGCGAGTTCCCCTACGCCGACCTCGTCGACACCAACCGGGCCCGGGGGCGCGGCGACTTCGAGTACGAATTGCTCGACACCGGCGTCTTCGACGAGAACCGCTGCTTCGACGTGTTCGTCGAGTACGCGAAGGCCGGGCCGGAGGATCTGCTGGTCGAGATCACGGCGCACAACCGGGGCCCCGACGAGGCCCTCCTCCACCGCGGCGGCCGTGAGTCCCTGCGGCCGAAGAGCGACGGCGACCGCGAGGAGCCCCTGTCATGACGGTGCTCTACGAGGTCAACACGGCTGTCTGGCTGGGCGAGTTGAGCGGCCTGTACGGACGCCGGGTCACGCTGGGGGACGTGCCCGGCGAGGCCTGGAACGAGATCGCACTGCCCGGCATCGACACCGTCTGGCCAGGCGGGCGGCGGCCGTGGCACGAGGGGCAGTTCGAGGGGCGCCGGGTCCGCCCGCCGGTGTTCCTCGCGCGCAGACCGCAGGAGCCGGTCGACGAGCCGCTGCGCGCCTTTCACCACCGGCTGCTGACGGCCGCGGCCGCCGTCCGCCGGGGCGCATGGCGACCGCTCGTCCCGACCGGCTGGCCGGACAACGACACCCACCGCAACCTGCTCGCCTGGACCTGGACGCACGCGGACGTACGCCACCTGGTCGTCGTCAACCACTCCGACCGCCCGGCCCAGGCACGGCTGCCCCTGCCCTGGGACGACCTGCCCGGGCTGGAGCACCGTCTGACCGACCTGCTGACCTCACAGGCGTACGACCGTGACGGCGGCGAACTGGCCGACCCCGGACTGTTCGTGGCCCTGGAGGCCTGGCAGACGCATGTCTTCGAGGTCGGGTGACGGCCCTTCGCGCCGGGGCCGCCTCAGCCCATGCTCTTCGCCCCGTCCAGGGACTCGCGGATGATGTCCGCGTGACCCGCGTGCTGGGCGGTCTCGGCGACGATGTGCAGCAGGACCCGGCGGGCCGACCAGCGCGCGCCCGGCTCGTTCCACGGCGCCGGCGGCAGCGCGTGGTCCGCGTCCAGATCGGGCAGGGACACGACCAGTTCGTCGGTACGGTGCGCCACTTCCTCGTACTCCTTCAGCACCTCTGCCAGCGTCTCGCCGGGCAGCATCCGGAACTCGTCGGCCCGCTTGGCGAAGTCCGCCTCGGTCATGCGCGTGAAGTCGGGCATCGAGGACGGGCCCTCCAGGATGAACGCCGCCCAGCCCCGCTCGACCGAGGTGACGTGCTTGATCAGGCCGCCGAGACAGAGTGCGCTCGCGGTGGTCCGCAGGCCGGCCTGCTCGTCCGTGAGGTCGCGGGTGGTGAAGCGCAGGAAGTGCCGCTGCTTGGCGAGCGACTCCAGCAGATCGGCGCGCTCGCCGCCGACGGCGGGGGCTGCGGTGGTTTCGTCGAGGGAGGTGGGCTTGCTCATGGTCGCCTTCTTCCGTGAGTGCTGTTCCGCGATCGAGTACCACGTTAGGAGCGATAGAGGTCAGATCCTGTCCTAAAGGCGCCGAGTTCACCGCGAAGTCGCCACCGCCTCCGCGTCCGCACCCCAGGCCGCCGCGCACAGCGCTCGCTCCACCTCGCCGGTGTAGACGGCCGCGGCCAGCCAGGCGCGGGCGAAACGGCCCGTGTCCGCCGGGAGCAGCCGACCGAAGGCGTCGCGTGAACGGTCCGCCGCCGCGGCCCGGAGCTCGCCGAGCAGATCGCCCGCGGTGGCCAGACCGACGCGACGCAGCCGCCCCCCGTCGCCCGCCCCGCTGTCCGGGAAGCCCAGCACCCGGCGGCCCCCGGACACCGCCTGGTGCACGCGGCGACGCAGAAGGTGCAACGGCGCCTCGTCCGCCGGGGGAGCGGGGGCGGCGGGCGCGGCCGTCGCCGCGGGCAGGTCCGCGTGCTGGAGACGGTCCAGGCCCAGATCCACCCGGTCGCCGGCCCGGGTCGGGTGCTCGACGGCGAGCAGCAGGGCGCGCGGGAGCGGCCCCGGCGCGAGCCGCGCGACGACCCGCAGCCGACTGCCCCGGGCGGCGGCCAGGAGGCGGAGGTTGTCGCGGTAGGGGAGCGCGGGATCGTCGTGGGCCACGGCGAGCCGGACCGCGCGTCCCTCGCAGTCGGCCAGCAGATGGTCGCCCGTCGCCTCCCGGACCGTGCCCACCAGGGTGACGTCGAGGAAGAGCAGGCCGTGCCCGCCGCCCAGGGCGCGCGCGACCTGCTCGGCGACCGGCACCGCCCACAGCCGGTCGAGCGGCTCGGCGCTCCAGGCGGCACCGGACGCCCGCACCGCCCGCACCCCGGCCCCGGCCCCGAGCCGACCGGTCGGGGACACCGTCGCACCGGAGACCGCGAGGCCCGCGCGCGACAGCTCACGGTGGGTCAGGGCGGTGTCCCCGATCCGCACGGCCCGGTCGGCGGCGCCGGTCGCCCGGCCGGGGCCGCCCGGAGCCACGTCGGAGACCGTGTGGAGGCGGCCGTCGGCGGCGGCGGTCCAGGTGACGGCGCCCGCGTATCCGGTCGTCGTCAGGACGGGCTCGGAGAACAGTCCGTACAGCCGCAGCGAGCCGTCCGGGGTGTACGGCCGGCGTACGCCGCCGCGCAGTTCGGCCAGGTCCGGGCCGGTCGCGAACGGCAGACGGTGCGCCATGCCGAGGACGGTGCGCAGCGCCTCGACGAGGTCGGGCAGCCGGTGGGCGGGGTCGGCGGAGCGGGCCGCGCGTACCCCGTTGACCACGGAGACCGCGGCGGCGGCGACCCGGGGGAGCCCCGCGAGTCGCGCGGTGTGCGCGGCGCGCAGGAGCTCCGCCTGGAGCACGGCGCCGGATCCGTCCGCACCGGCTTCGAGCACGGCGGCCGCCGCGTCGTACACGGCCCGCGCGGCGGTGAGTTGGGCCGGGTCGGCGGTCTCGGCAGGCTCGGCGGTCTCGGCGGCCGACGGTTGCGACGCCCCTTCGCCCCTCGGCTGCGCGGGCGTGCTGTCGGGAGTGTCCTCGGCCACCGGCGCGGCCGAGGCCGCCGCCGCGCGGTGCAGACAGTCCGGGGCGAGCAGGCAACCGCAGCGGATCGCGTCCGCGCTGGTCACCGCGCCCCCGGGCGCGTGCAGTTCGAGGTCGGTGTCGTCGTCGACGGCGATCCGCGCGGTGTCGCCCTCACGGACGACCGGACGCGCCGTCAGCTTGGCGATCCCCGCGTCCAGCCGCTTGCGCAGCCGGGGCGAGAGCGCCTCGACGAGTTCGGCGGTGACGGACGGCGCGACCGGCGGCAACAGGTCCTGGCTCATGCGATCTTCTCCCCTACCCAGCGGGCGAGTTCGAGCGGACTGAGAGCGGCGACGGGCATGCCCGCGGCGACGAGCTGCCCCGCGACGCCCGTGGAGTAGCGCGGCCGGCCCGTGTCGTCGAGGCTCGCGCAGCCCAGCACGTGGCAGCCCGCACCGACCAGCGCGCGCACCTCCCCGAGCAGCCCGCCGAGGGGATAGCCCTCCTCGAAGTCGCTGACGACCACGATCAGCGTCCGCGACGGCACGGTGACCAGCTCGCGGGCGTGCCGCAGCCCCGCCGCGATGTGCGTGCCGCCGCCCACGCTGACCTCCAGCAGCAGCGACAGCGGGTCCTCGACATGGCCGGTGAGGTCCATGACCTCGGTGGAGAAGGCCAGGAAGTGCGTCGACAGCGTCGGTACCCCGGCCAACACCGAAGCCGTCAGCGCGGCCCACACCGTGGACGCCTCCATGGACCCCGACACGTCCGTGACCAGGATCAGCCGCCAGTCGGCGGCCCGCCGCGCCCGGGTACGGAACACCGGGCGCTCGGGGACGACCCGGACCGTGCCGTCCGGGCCACGCCGCGCGGTCGCCAGATTGGCGCGCAGCGTACGCGGAAGGTCCAGACCGCCGCCCGGACGCCGGCTGGGGCGCGGCAGCGCCGTGCCGTGCAGGGCGGGGCGCAGCCGGGTGGCCAGCTGCCGGGTCAGCGCCTCGACCAACCGCCGCACCAGCGGACGCAGCGCCGCCAGCCGTGCCTCGGGCAGCCCGCCCGCATGCCGCAGCACGGTACGCAGCAGATCGACCGAGGGGCGCACACTGTCCGCGTCCAGCTCCGAGAGCACGTCCCTGCGGCCCGACGCGGCGGCCGCCGCCAGCACCTCCTCCCGGATGCCAGGACCGAACAGGGCGGCCAGCTCCTGCGACCACTCCCGCACCCCGGGATACGACGCCTCCCGGCCACCGCCGGCCCCCGGTCCCGTCAGGTCCCCGCGGCTGCCCTCGCCGCGCCCGCTGCCGTACAGCTCGTCCAGCGCCGTTGCCAAGGCGCGAGCGGACGGCGGGAGTCGATCACTGCGACGGCCCAGGAGGAGCCGCCACCGGTCGGCGGGTGCGAGCCGCCGGTCGAGGCGGTCCTCCCCGGCAGGCGCCGACTCGTCGGCCGAGGTTTGGGCGGTGGGGGCCCCGGCGGTGGGGGTCCCGGCGGCGGGGGTCCGTTCGTCGCCGCCCGGAGCGGGCAGCAGCCCCAGTGACCGCAGGGCGGCGCGGGCCGCGAGGTCCGCCCCGGCCCAGGCGGCGAGCGCGGCCGGGTCCAGCCCGTCGGTGTCGGCGACGCGGCCGGTCCCGAGACGCTCCTCGACGGCCGACAGAAGGCGGTCGCGGGCCGCGGGACTCAGCGTCTCGAAGCCGCCCCGCAGCGCGGGCAGCCGGTCGAGGAACTCCCGGTCGGGCAGCTCCGCCACCCGGCCCAGCAGCGGCTCCAGCGCGGGCGCCGCCGCTTCCAGCAGCGGACCGGCGGCGGCCAGCAGCCCGCTCAGCCGGGCCGTCAGCGCCGACCGCGAGTCGGCGTCGACGGCACCGTCCACCCAGGACGCCACCCGGTCGCCGAAGACCCGGGCGCTCTCCTGTCCGAGCAGCACCCGGACCGCTCCGGCGGCACCGCGCATCAGCGGGGAGCCGTCGGCGGCCAGCCGGGCGAGGGCGTCGGTGAGCCGGATACCGCCCAACAGGTCGGCCCGGTGCGCGAGTTCGAGAAGGGCGTGGGCGTCGGCCGGGTCCTCGGAACCGGTCAGTCCGTCCACCTGCCGCACCGCGGCCGCCGTGAGCAGCTCGGCCACGGCGGCCGCCCGCGTCCCACGGTCCTCGTCGGCGCCGAGACCGGGCACATGACCGGCCCGCAGCCGGTCCGACAGGGCCAGCCCCGCCAGGAGTTCGGACAGCGTGCCGGCCGGCGGCAGCACCTCGGCGACATCGTCGAGCCGTTCGTCCGCCAGCGTCGGCAGGCCGCACTCCGCGGCTTCCGCGAGACCCTGGAGCACCTGTGCGACCGTCGGCCCGCCCGCGTCCCGCTCCGCGCGCCGACGCTCCCGCAGCACCCCCTCGGCGGCCTGCGCCGCGGTGACCCCGCGCACGCCGGCCGCGGTCAGCATGGCCGCCGTCGCCGGCGTCCACCGCACCTCCCAGCGCGAGGTGAGAGCCTCGGCGCCGCCCGCGCCGACGACCTCCCTCGCCTCGCCGTAGGGCACACCGCACACCGTCAGCCGGCGCAGCAGCAACTCACGGCGTCGGTCGAGGTCCGACCGCAGCGGGTCGAGCCGCAGATCCCGCGCCGGGCCCGAGACGTCCTCGGGGCCGGGCAGACCCAGCCCCGCCACCTCGGCCTCCACCGCCGGGACGAGACCGCTGCGCGGCGCGTCCGGCGCCGGCCGGCCGGTGCGCGTGCCCACCAGCACCCGCTCCATCGCCCGCGCCACGGCCCGTCCCCGCCCGTACGGCTCACCCTGGGCGAGGACCGTCTGCACCGCCTCGACCAACTCGCCCCGGCCCGCCGCGGGCAGCCCGCGCAGCCGGGCCAGATCCGAGGCCAGCCGGGTGATCTCGCGCGCGTCGGCCGGCCCGGACGGATGTCCGAGGTCCCGCAACGCCGCGCACACCCGCACGGCCGCCCCCGTCAGCGCCTCCTCCAGTGCCGCCGGATCGCCCGCGGCCCGCAGCACCATGTCCTGCCACTCCGGGTCCCGGATACCGGCCGGATAACCGGACCGCTCGTCCAGAAGGGCATAGGCATACGGAATCAACGAGGTGATCCACCCCACCCGACTTCCCACAGCCCCCTCCCAGGACCCACCGGCCCCCGGGCCGCCGTGGGCTGGAGCGCCGCTGTCGCCCTGCTCGCCAGCATTCGGGACGGCGCCGTCGCCCTGTCCGTCATCGGCCGGGGCCATGGCTCCGACACGCTCGTCGACGCCCGGGGCGGAGCCGTCGCCTCGTCCGGCGAGGGCCGAGCCGGTCAGCGCAGGTGCGTGGAAGGCGCCGACGAGCACGGCGGCACGCTCGCCCCGCGCGGTGGCCTCGATGATCCGGGACCGCATCCACCGCTCTCGCCGCAGGTCCAGCTCGGGCACCCCGCCGGAGGCGACCGCGTCCGCGCGCAGCGCCCACCCCGTCAGCAGGGCCGCCCGGCGCAGCGCCTCGGGCGGCGAACCCGGGGCGGTGGCCTCGACGAGCCGGTCCCACAGGTCGTCCCCGGGACGGCCCGTGAGCCGGGCCCGCAGCGCGTCGGCGAGTCCGGGCGCCGCTTCCCGCGCGGTGCCGTCGCGCCCCTCGCCCCACGCCCGGTCCGCGAGGGGCAGGTCGCAGGCGAGCACCGGGACGCCGTGCCGGGCGGCCCAGCGCACGGCGGCCAGCTCGGGCGAGAAGTCGGCGAACGGATAGAACGCCGGGCCCGCGCCGCCCCCGCCGTCACCGGGCGCCGCGGCGAGCGCGACCGGGGCACGGGTCTCCTCGTGTCCGAGCCACGGCAGCCACTCCTGCATCTCGGCCGGCAGCTCGACGAGCAGCACGTCGGGTTTCGCCTCGTCCAGCAGCGCGGGCACGGCGGCGGCCAGCGAGGGCGCGTGGTGCCGTACCCCGATGAGGTAGGGCGCGGCCGGGTCCGTGAGGGCGGCGAGAGCCTCGTCCGGGGAGCCCGGGGAGCCCGGGGAGTCCGGCGCGTCCGGCGCGGTGGTGGGGTCCAGGGACACGGCCGTCAGCCCTCCAGGACCGTGCGCAGGTCCCACAGGGTGCGCCAGGTGGCGGAACCCTGCTCGGCACGGCGCCGGACGGGCCCGTCCCAGTAGCCGCGCAGCCGGGCCGCGTCGGCCGGGTCGTCCTTGCGGACCACGCCCAGCAGATGGCCCGGCAGCAGCCCGAGCACATCACGGTCGCCCGGGAAGTACGCCGCCGCGAGCGCCAGCGCACCCGCGACGGACACGGCCTCCGCGGTGCTCATCACCGTGGACGGCCGCTCCACCTCCCAGCCCTCCGCCGACCGACCCTCACGCAGATCACGGAAGGCGGTGACGAGCGCCTCCAGCACGGCGTCGTCGACCTGGAAGGGCGCGCCGGCCCGCTCCACCGAGGCCCGTGCCTGGCTGCGCACCAGGGCGGTCTCCGCGTCGAGGTCCGGGATCGGCCCGACCGTCTCGAAGTTGAAGCGGCGCTTGAGGGCCGCGGACATCTCCGAGACGCCCTTGTCCCGCAGGTTTGCCGTGGCGATGAGGTTGAAGCCGGGCGCGGCATGCGCCAACGCGTCGTCCGAGCCCGCCAGTTCGGGCACGGCGATGCGCCGCTCCGACAGGAGTGAGACCAGCGCGTCCTGCACCTCGGGCAGACAGCGCGTGACCTCCTCGACCCGGGCGATGGCGCCCCGCGACATGGCGGTCAGCACCGGCGAGGGCACCAGCGCCTGCCGGCTCGGCCCCTGCGCCAGCAACAGGGCGTAGTTCCAGCCGTACTTGAGCTGGTCCTCCGTCGTGCCCGCGGTGCCCTGCACGACCAGCCCGCTGGTGCCGCACACGGCGGTGGACAGCAGCTCGGACAGCATCGACTTGGCGGTACCGGGCTCGCCGACGAGCAGCAGCCCGCGCTCGCCGGCGAGGGTGACCACACACCGCTCCACCAGCGCCCGGTCGCCGACGAACTTGCCCTCCACGACCAGCCGGCGCGGCACCCCGTCCGGCGCCCCGGCGTCCTCGGGCAGCTTCAGGGCGCGGCCGTCGCTGCCCATGACGAAGGTGACGACGGCACGCGGGGTGAGCCGCCAGGCGGGCGGGCGCGGCCCGTCGTCGTAGGCGGCCAGGAAGGCCAGCTCGCCGGCGTACCGGTCCTCGGGCGGGACGATCTGGCGAACCGGGCCGGGGGAGGCGGGGACGGAGGCGGAGTCGGAGTCGGGGGACGGGGCGGTGGTGGTCATCGGCGCGCGCTCTTCCAGGTGGGGCGGGACGGTGGTCATCGGCGGCGGCCCTTACGGGTGGCGCGGGTGGTGAGCTGCTCGTAGGCCGGGGCGTCGCCGGAGCGGACGCGGTCCCACGCGCGCGTGAACAGTTCGGGCACCGGCACCAACGGCACCACACGCGAGTAGAAGCGGACCGGGTAGAGGCCCTCCTTCCAGATCTCCACCGGCAGCGCGGGCGACGTCAGGTCCAGCCAGCCGCACGGCAGGAACAGGGTGCGTCCGGCGCGCGCCCGCTTGGCCTCGACGACCAGCTCGCTCGCCGCGAGTTCGGCGCGGGCCTTCTTCATCCGGGCGGGCTTCCAGCCGGTCCAGCGGGCGCAGTTGCGGTCCGTGGGGTCCGGGAGGGCGAGCAGCTGGAGATAGAGCGCCGCCGCGTCCTCGCCGAGGCCGTGCCGTTCGGCGACCTCGGCGACCAGGCCCGGCACGCTGAAGGTCGGGTCCTGGGCGTGTCCGGAGGGCCCCTCGGGATCGCCCCCGGCCGCGAGCGCGCGGGCCAGTTCGTCGTCGAGGAGGGTCCGCAGGGCCCACATGCCCTCCCCCCGCCCGCGCCCGACCAGCCCCTCGACGAGCCCGAACACGGGGTCGTCGGGGCTGTTGAGCGCGCCCGCCCGGACCAGGACGGTCTCCTGGTCGCCGTACCAGGGGCGCAGCACCAGCGCCTCGCCCACGGGTGTCAGACCATGGGCGTCGGCGCCCCCGGTGGCGGGCAGCCCGTACGCCTTGCGCAGTTCGACGGCGGACGAGGAGCCCTTCTCCGTCCACGCGACGTCCAGGTCGAGCAGCAGGCCCCGGTCGGCGACGCGGCGGCGCAGCGCGGCGAGGCTCGCCGGCAGGAGGGTCCGCAACGGGTGCCCATACGGCAGGGAGTAGGCGAGTCCGGCCAGCGCGGTCACGGCGCCCGTCAGGTTGTTCCGGCCGGGCAGCGCCGCCGGGTCCTCCGCGACCAGGTTGCCGTCCTTGTCGGGCCGTTGGACGGTGGTGCGGCTGATCCAGGGGGTCAGCGCCGGGTTGAGGACCTCCTCGGCGGAGCCGGTGGGCAGGCCGCCCAGGGAGAGTTCCCCGGCGAGATCCTCGGGCAGCCGGACGACCTCGCCGAGCCGCTCGGCCCACACCCGGCCCGCCGCCGCCGTGTCCGGCCCGGCCGTCCACAGGTCGCCGGGGTTCCCGGGCAGCAGGGCGCCGACGAGGGCCGCCCGGTCGCCGCTCCCGACCGAGGACAGCAGGGCGTCGGCCAGCTCCTTCTGACGCGGCTTCAGACCGGTCGCGGCGATCACCTCGGCGGTGAGCTGCTTCGGCCGGCCGGCCAGCAGCAGCGCCGCCTGCATGGGCCCCAGTCCGCCGTGCGTCGCGGCGGCGAGGGCGGCGGGCGCCTCCGGCTGCCAGGGCGCGGGGCCCTTGTCCCGGACGAGCCCCGTGACGGCGCTCAGCGCGTCGGCGGGGAACAGCGCCGGGTGCGCGGTCTCCCGCTCCAGCGTGAAGTGGGCGATGGCGCCGAAGACACCGGCCGGATCGTGGTCCAGGGCGAGCCAGTGCACCCGCCCCGCCTGCCGGTCCAGGTTCTGGCAGCCGAGGACGACGACGATACGGCCGTCCCGGCGCAGCACCTGACCGACGCGTTCCTGCTTCTCGTGCGGCTCGCTCAGCACGACCTCGCGCAGAGCGGCACCGGGAGCGGCCAACGGACCGTCCGCGATCGCCTCGAACAGCAGCAGCAGCGCCTCGCGGTGCGCCTCGGTCACCGTGGCGGAGGCGGCGCGGTACGCGAGCGGGCGCAGCATGTCGAGCACCGGCGTCCACACCAGCCCGATGCCCGGCAGGGTGAACTCGTCGCTGCGCCATCCGTCGGCGGCCCCGGTGGACCGGGAGGCCTCGGCCAGGGCCTTGCCGTCGGCCGGCTTCCCGGACAGCACGTGGTTCACGGCGCGGACTTGCCGCAGCGTGCTCCAGCGGACCTCGCTGCCCCACCACCCGTGCACCTCGGTGAGACCGGTGGTGGCCTCGCGCAGCGTCGCGTCGTCGCCGTACTCGGGCTTGAGGTCGGCGAACATGCCGTCGATCCGACGGCGCTCCGCCTTCGGCCGTTCGACCGGCGGCGCCACGAACGCGGCCGTCGACTCCGCGAGCCGCAGCGCCGCGCGCACCAGGGCGGCGACACCCGTGACGAGGCTCCCGTCGCCGAGCGAGGGCAGGGCGTGGGACACGATCTCCTGGACGACCTCGTCCGCGGGCGGCACGACGGCAGCGCCCTCCGCGGTCCCGTCGACCACCTTGGCCGCCGCCAGCTTCGCCTGCCGTCGCGTCAGCGCCTCCTGCGCGGCCCGCAGCAGCTCGGCCGCCTGCTCGTCGGTCAGGGCGCGCAGCACCGCCGACGCGCTCTCGTCGCGCGGGCGCAGGGCGTGCCAGAAGGCGACCGGCGGCACGAACCGGGTGCCGGCGGCGAACTCGCCGCCGCGCTCCATCGGTGTCACTCGGCCCAGCTCCCCGGCCGCGGACGGGTCGTCGCCCGCGTAGAGGGCGATCTGCCGGTGCAGGGCGACGGCCACGGGCGCGGCCCCGCCCGGCAGCCGGAGCGCGCCGAGCAGGACGCCGGGCGCCCGCCCGTCGGCCCACGGCAGGGTGACGGTGCGGCCGTCCGGGGTACCGGCGACGGTGCGGGCCTCGGCGCCCTCGCCCTCGGTGCGCACCCAGCGGCCGAGCACGACGCCGTCCGTGCCGAACGGGCTCCGCTCCAGGCCGTGTTGGAGCGGCAGCACCTCACAGTGCTGCTGCAGCAGGCTCGCGTCCTCCCGGATGCCGGAGGACAGGAACGCGGGCAGCGAGGCACGCCCGTGGGTGCCGGTGGCCGGGTCGTACTCGAGCCACACCTGCTGCCGGCCCTGCCTGCCCTGGCGCCAGAAGGAGGTGCCGTCGCCGAGGATGCGGCGGCTCGGCGGCACGACGGTGTCACCGGCGTGCAGCGTGCGTCCACCGGTGGCGCGACCGCCGCCGGGGACCGGGATCGACGGTTCGCCCGCGTCGTTGCCGCCGTACCAGTGCGGAAGCTGCTCACCGCCGAGCGGGAAGACGTCGGCGGGGCGGGCCGACCAGTAGCCGAGCTGCTTGCCGTCCTGCCGCCACATGACGAGCAGTTCGCCGTCCGTGTAGCGGTAGCTCGGGCGCTGCCAGCGGTCCAGTGTCACGGGCAGCCGAAGGTCGTGCTCGAGCAGGATCTCCTCGGGGCCGACGACGATCACCTTGTGCGCGCGGGCCAGGATCAGCGCGGGCCAGGCCTCGCTGACGCTCAGTGTGTCGTCGCGGTCGCGCCTGGTCTCGGCGTCGAGGCGGCGCAGCGCCTCGTCCAGCGCGGGCCAGCCCAGCTCGTCCAGCAGGCCCGCCCGCAGCGTGTGCCCGAGCAGCGGCGCGACCGCGTGCGCGCAGACCACGGCGACGGCCGCCGGGCTGACCCGGGCGGCGATCGTACGGAAGGGGCGGAGCCGTTCCAGCGCGGCCCGCGCGGCGGGCAGGCCGACCGCCGAGGCCAGTTCCCCGGCCGCGTCGTCCAGCCACTCGCGCAGCACCTCGGCGAGCACGGGGTGGGCGGCCAGCTTCTCCAGCACCTCCGGTGCGGGGCGGAGGCCGCTGAGGGTGCTGATGTCGGTGTACAGCAGGTGGCGCAGGCGGGGGTCCGCGGCAGTCGCGGTGAGGTCGCGCCGGCCCGGAACGGTCTCGCGCAACCAGCGGTCGACGGAGAGGTACACGACCTGGCCGGGTCCGGGCAGCGTCAGCGGCACACCCTGGGCCGCGCAGAGGTCGAGCAGGTCGAGATCGGCGCCGGCGTGCCAGCGGCCCGAGCACAGATCGACGGGACGGCCCAGGTCACGCAGCCGGGGCCCCATCCGCTCCACGAGGGCCAGGGTGGCCGGGGAACGGCCGCTGACATTGCCGCCGTGCTTGCGGTGCAGGGCCCACCGGCCGAGCCACTCCGCCGGGTCCACGTCGGCGGGGTCCACGTCGGCCGCCGTCTCACCGGTGAGGAGCAGATCCGCCCCGCACTCCGCGAGCAGGGCCAGCCAGAACTCGTCGTCCTCGACGGAACGCCCCAGGCCGGCCGGCATGATCTCCAGCAGTCGCGCCCGCACCTCGGGTCGCCGCTCGGCGAGGACGGCGAGCGTCCCCCGGTAGGCGTTCCAGAAGGACGCGGGGGCCCGGACCGCGGCGGGCGAGGAGAGCAGGTCGGCGACCAGCGCGCACTCCTCGGTGACCCGGTCGAGGCCGGCGGCCTTGATCAGCCCGCGCGCGTCCTGCGGCAGGGACGCGTACGGCGGCATCCCGGCCGCGCAGCGCTCCACGGTCAACTGCCGGAACTGCGCCCAGGCCTCGGCCGCGTGGAGCCGCGCCGCGAGGGCTTTGACGTGCTCCTTGAGCGCCTTGACCGTGAGCGCCCCGGCGAACGCGAACTCCAGGAACACGGCCCGCTGCCGCTCCTCGTCCACCTTCAGCGCGTGCACCCGCTCGGCCTCCCGGGCCTTGCCGAAGAAGGCGGAGGCGTACGTCGTGTTCTCGTGCTGGAGGAAGACGCGGGCGGCCTGCTCGTAGAAGGTGGGCAGGAAGTGCGGCACCGCCCGGCCGAGCCGGGTGCCGAGCGCCTCGAAGCCGTCCTTGGCGTTGCCGGGGCGGGACTTGGCCTGCCGCGCGAGCCGCTCGACGTCCTTGACCAGCGCCAGCGCGTGGTGGCCGTTCGCCGGGTCGTTGACCAGCGCCCAGGCGGGGAAGCCGAGCGTCTCCCGGCGCACCTGACCGACCTCGGGGGTCTCCGGGTCGCGGGCCAGCCCGAGGAAGTCCAGCGCCAGGTCCTCGGCCTCGCCCAGCGTGCCGGGCACGAGCCGCACGATCTGCCGGTCGTCCAGCGCGGGGTGGGAGTACCTGCGGACGGTCAGCGTGTCGGCGTCCTCGCGGGTGGTGCTCCCCGGGGGCAGCACGGCGCCCGCGTCGAGCAGCGCGCCCGCGGTGGTCTCGTCGTAGGTCGTCATGCCGCCCGCTCCTCGTCCTCGATGTCGCGCCCGGCGTACAGCGCGGCCGCCATGCGCAGGCCCTCGGACCAGGCCACCGGCCCGATCAGGCCGAGCTTCAGCACCCGGCCGGCGGGGTCGGTGAACACCAGGGGACCGGTCTCCGCCTGCTCGTAGCCCTCGTAGTCGCCGACCCACACGCGGGCCTCGACGGTGCGGTGCTCCTCGAGGACGGAGGTGACGGCGTGGCCGCCGCGCACGCGGTAGCCGAGCTGGGTGACCCGGCCGTGCAGGAAACGCTGTTCCTTGAACACGCCGCCCGCGTACTCCTCGACCGCGGTGCTCTCCTCGTCGAGCGTCGGGGGACGCCGCCACACCTCGCGGAACAGCTGCTGCGCGCGCTGCTCGACGCCGAGTTCGACGGCGAACTCCCGCAGCTCCTCCAGGTCGTCGAGGAGTACGGGGTGCGGGAGGCGGACCAGGTCGGGGGTGATGCGGACGGTGTCGCCGTCGAGATCGACCAGGCCGAGTCCGCGCCGGGTGTCGGCGTCCCGCAGGAACCCGGCCACCTCGCCGTCGGCCCCGGTGACGACGAGGTCGCGCAGGGCGGCCTGCCAGGCGGGGTCGGGCCACACCTGGGCGACGACGGCGAACGGCACCGGCAGCGAGCGCACCATCCACCGCTCCACGTCGGCCAGGCACTGGCGTTCGTGCCGTTCCAGCCACTCGGTGAGCTGACGCAGGCCCACCACCGCGGGCTCGTCGGCGATCTTGGGCGGCACGGACTTCAACCGCCGCCCCGCCGCGTTGCGGCACACCACCTTGCCGTCATCGAGGGCGACTTCGTAGTCGCCGGCCGACACCCACCCCATGTGTGCCTCCCGCACCCGCAGTGATCAAGTGACGGGAACTGTAGAACAGGCCACTGACAACGGGTTCGGGACGGCGAAGGGGCGGGCGGCACCCCGGGGTCCGGCAGGACGGAACCCCAGGTCGGCGCGCTGTAGCGGGCCTCGCCGGGGTCCTCGCGCGCCCTCGGCCGGCCCGGGGCGTCAGCCCTCGACCCAGCCGTGGTTCTTCGCGAACTGCGCCAGGCCGGCCCGCACCTGGACGATCTGCTCACCGGTGAGCGAGGGCGCCGCCGTCAGCAGCGTCTCGGTGACGTCCCGGGTGAACTCCTCGGTGCTCAGCACATCGCACAGGACGTCGTCGTCGGCGGCCAGCGGCTTGCCGTCCGCACCCCGCGCGAGCCGTACGTCGGACGCCTTCGGACCGCGCTCGCCGTCCTCGATCTCGAACTCCACCACGATGCCCCGGCGCACCTGCGACTCGGGCATCAGCATGTCGTTGACGTGCAGGAAGACATCCTCCCCGCCGTCGTCGGGAGCGATGAAGCCGTAGCCCCGCTGACTGTCGAAGCGCACCACACGACCAGCAACCATCCCAACCCCCAGCAACCTCGAAACACCCACGTCGGTGAACCTGCCCAGATGGTAGTCAAGGCTACGGGCCCCGGGCGACTCCGGGATTCACTGCGTGCGATACAGCGTGGTGAGCAGTTCGATGACGGCCTGGGCCGCCGGGTGCGGGTCGTCGCGCCACCACACCAGACGGACGGCGACGGGCTCGGCGTCCCGCACCGGCCGGTAGACGACGCCGGGCCGCGGGTACTGGTCGGCGGTCGCCTCGGCGGTCATCCCGACGCTGCGGCCGGTGGCGATCACCGTCAGCCAGTCGTCGACGTCATGGGTCTCCTCCGTGGCGGGGCGCGCGTCGGGCGGCCACAGCTCGGCGGTGGTGGTGCCGGTACGACGGTCGACCAGGAGGGTCCGTACGCCGAGGTCGGCCAGCCGCACCGAGCGGCGCCGCGCCAGCGGATCGTCGGCGGCCAGCGCGCACAGCCGCCGTTCCAGGCCGACGATCGCCGCGTCGAACCGCCGGTCCTCCAGCGGCCTGCGCACCACCGCCAGGTCGCAGGCGCCCTCCGCGAGACCGGCGCTGGCGGAGTTCAGACGCACCAGCCGGAGCTCCGTCCCAGGGCGCCGCACCGCCCACTGACGCTGGAAGGCGAGGGTGTGGCGGCCGAGCGCCGACCAGGCGTAGCCGATGCGCAGCCGGGTGTGCCCGGAGGCCGCGTCCTGCACCAGGGCGTCCACCTCGCCGAGCACCCGTCGCGCGTGCGCCGCCACCCGCAGCCCGGTCGCGGTCGGCGCCACCACCCGGGAGGTGCGCCTCAACAGCCTTACCCCCAGGGCCTGTTCGAGCGAGGCAAGGGTTCGGGACACCGCCGCCTGGGAGACTCCGAGCACCGCGGCGGCGTCGGTGAAACCGCCCTCGTCGATGATCGCGACCAGACACCGCAGCTGCCTGAGCTCCACGCCCGGCCCCCGATCGCTCCTGTCCATGACGTCATCGTATAGATGGAGCTGGTCATGCATTTTGCGCAAGGCCGGACCGGGAGGACGATCCGGGCATGCCGACCGTGCCCATACCCGCGCCCCCGTCGACCGCCCCCTCGTCGACCGTCCCCGCGGCGGGTCCCGTCGCCCTTCCCGTACCCGAGTCCGGGAGCCGGCGGCGACTCGCCGGGGCGGGCGCCATGGTCGGCAGCGGTCTGTCCAACCAGACGGGCGCCGCGATCGGCTCCCTCGCGTTCCCCGTGCTCGGTCCCACGGGGGTCGTCGCGGTACGCCAGTACGTCGCCGCGCTCGTCCTGCTGGCCGTGGGCCGCCCCCGGCTGCGGTCCTTCACCCGGCGGCAGTGGGGTCCGGTCCTGCTGCTGGCGCTGGTCTTCGGGACGATGAACCTGTCGCTCTACACGGCCATCGACCGCATCGGCCTCGGTCTCGCGGTGACCCTGGAGTTCCTCGGGCCGCTGACCATCGCGCTGGCCGCCGCGCGCCGCCGGGTCGACGCCTGCTGCGCGCTGATCGCGGCGGCGGGCGCGGTCACCCTGATGCGCCCGCAGCCCACCACCGACTACCTGGGGATGGGGCTCGGCCTGCTGGCCGCCGTCTGCTGGGCGTCGTACATCCTGCTCAACCGCACGGTCGGCCGACGGATCCCCGGCGCGCAGGGCGCGGCGGCCGCCGCGACCGTCTCCGCCGTGCTGTTCCTGCCGGTCGGCGTCGTCCTGGTCCTGCGCCACCCGCCGACCGTCCAGTGCGTCGGCTACGCCGTGGCCGCCGGGGTCCTCTCCTCCGCGGTGCCCTACCTGGCCGATCTGTTCACGCTGCGGCATGTGCCCGCCGCCGCGTTCGGCCTGTTCATGAGCGTCAACCCGGTGCTCGCCGCGCTGGTCGGCCGGTTCGGGCTGGGGCAGGACCTCGGTCTCGTCGACTGGTCGGCGATCGCCGCCGTCGTCTGCGCCAACGCCCTCAGCATCCTCGTGCCGCGCCGCTGACCGGGGTCAGGACTCGGCTCGCTCCGCGTTGCGCTTCTTGATGCGGACGGTCTCCTTGCGGACCTCGGCCTGCGTGGCGCGCTCCTTCTCCAGCCACTCGGGCCTGGCGTCCTTGACGGCCTCGATCTGCTCGGTGGTGAGCGCCTCGGTCACCCCGCCGCGGGCCAGGCCCGCGATGGAGACGCCCAGCTTGGCCGCGACCACCGGACGGGGGTGCGGGCCGGTCTCGCGCAGCTTGATCAGCCACTCGGGCGGGTTCGCCTGGAGCTCGGTCAGCTCGGCGCGCGAGACGACGCCCTCCTGGAACTCGGCGGGCGTGGCGGGGAGGTGCACACCCAGCTTCTTCGCCGCGGTGGCGGGCTTCATCGTCTGGGTGCTCTGCTGGGACTTCATACAGTCCAGGGTATCGGCCGCGGCGGAGACCTCCGACCACAGCCGGTAGCCTGGCGGGATGACCGACTCGGCGGACTCCCCCTCGTTCCGGCTCGCGTACGTCCCCGGAGTGACGCCCGCCAAGTGGGTGCGGATCTGGGCGGAGCGCCTGCCCGACACCCCCCTCACCCTCCTCCAGGCGACCCCCGCCGAGGCCTCCGAGGTCCTGCGCGAGGGCGCCGCGGACGCGGCCTTCGTACGGCTTCCGGTCGACCGTACGGTCTTCAGCGCGATCCCCCTGTACACGGAGACCACCGTCGTCGTGGTCCCCAGGGACCACCTGATCACCGCGGCCGAGGAGGTCACGGTGGCCGACCTCGCCGACGAGGTGGTCCTGCACCCGCTGGACGACGTCCTCGGCTGGGAGCGGCCGCCCGGCGAGGCCGCCTTCGAGCGTCCGGCGACCACCGAGGACGCGATCGAGCTGGTCGCGGCGAACATCGGCGTGCTGGTCGTGCCCCAGTCCCTGGCCCGCCTGCACCACCGCAAGGACCTCACCTACCGCACGGTCGTCGACGCCCCCCGGTCGGACATCGGCCTCGCCTGGCCCGAGGACGCGACCACCGAGCTGGTCGAGGACTTCATCGGCATCGTCCGCGGCCGCACCGTCAACAGCACGCGGGGCCGCGCCCAGCAGGCTCCGGCGACGGAGCGCAAGGGTGAGCGCCGTAAGCCGCAGTCGGGCTCCGGTGCGGGCAAGGGCACGGCCGCGAGTGGCCGAGGTCGCGGCGGTGGCGCCAAGGGTAGTGGTGCCAAGGGCGGTGGCGCGAAGGGCGGCGGCGGCCGGCGCGGTACCGGCGGCGGCAAGCCCCGCCGCCGGTCGTAGCGATCCCGCCCACCGTCAGCGCACGTACGTCGCCCCGCGTGCGGTGCTCACCGCCTTCGCTCCGTCGGCCGCGCCGAGCAGCCCCGCGGCCACCCAGGCGTCCACCACCGTCCGCACCCGCGCCACCAGCGCCGGCTTCCCGCGGAACGGCGCCCCCGCCCACACCTCGTCGAGCAGGGTGGTGCCGTCCGCCCTCGCCGGATTGGCCACCCCCGAGTCGTCGGCGCCGAAGACGATCGTGGGCTCGGCCCGCCGTACATAGGCGTGGGTCGGATCCTCGGTGCCCTCGAAGAAGGGGGCGAACTCGGTGCCGTCGAGGGTGAAGTGCAGCGGCTTGCCGCTCACCGGCGTGAGGGAGGGCAGCAGGTCGCCGGAGAGGGCCGCGTTCCGGTAGAGGCCGAACTCCAGATACGTCGTCGCGGAGTTGCGGGCGACGAGGTTGACCGGACCGTGGAACAGGGTCTGCAGGGACGGGTCGTCGAGCGCCTTCTCGACCCGCAGCCGGAACGGCGTCGTCACCCGGACGACGTCCCCGTCGCGCCAGGTCCGGGACACCGTGAAGTAGCTGCCGGGCACCGGCGTCCCGCCGGCCTTCCGCCCGTTGACCGTCACCCCGAAGCCTGCCGTCGCCCAGGACGGCACGCGCAGCCGCAGCGCGAAGGCGGCCCGGCGTCCCCGGACGGTGATGGTGCTGCCCTGCTCGCGCGGGAAGTCGGTGCTCTGCGTGACGGTTACGCCCTTCTCGGCCCAGGTGAGCGTGGACGGGCTGTAGAGGTTGACGTACAGCGCGCCGCCGTCGGCCGCCCTGAAGTACACCGAGTCCTGGTACTTGGTGGCGCTCTCCATGCCGGTGCCCTCGCAGCAGGTCGTGCCCTGCTTGGGGGTGTAGTCGCGCACATGGCCCGGAGTGAGCCCGATGAAGTACGTGACCAACGGTTTCTCCGCGTCCGCGGTGTCCTGCCTGGAGCCGAGGACCTGGTTGTACAGGGCCCGCTCGTAGTAGTCCATGTAGGCCGGGTCCTGCTCGTGGAAGAAGAGCATCCGGCTCAGCTTGAGCATGTTGTACGCGCAGCACGTCTCGGCGGTGGTCGCGCCGATCGTCCCCGCGACGACGTCCCTCGCCCTCCAGAACTCGGCCGTGCTGGTGCCGCCGATGCCGTACATGCGGTGCGGTACGACCATGCGCCAGAAGTTCTTCGCGGCGGTGAGGTAGCGCGCCTCGCCCGTCGCGTCGTACAGCCGGACCAGTCCGGTGAAGATCGGGATGTGCTGGTTGGCGTGCAGTCCGTCGAGCGTGTCGGTGTCGGCGGCGCAGGCGTCGATGAGCTTGTCGAGGTCGAACAGCCGGGCCAGCGCGAGGTGTTCGGCCCTGCCGGAGAGCGCGTGCAGATCGCAGATCGCCTCCACGATGCCGCCGAACTCGCCGCTGGAGAAGATGCCCCACATGCGCTGGAGCGTCGCCGCGGGCAGCTTGGACAGCCGTGAGTACATCCAGTCGCACATCCCGGACGCCAGATCGAGCGCGCGGTCGTCGTCGGTGGCCAGGTACGCGTCCAGCAGGCCCCGGAGGATCTTGTGGGCGGTGTAGTAGGGCGCCCACACCTTCGTGTAGTCGCTTCCGGTCATCGACTCCAGCTGGATGAACTGGGTCTCCGGGTAGGCCGCGAGGAATCCGGGATGGCTGGGCCCGTCCCAGGTGCGGCGCAGGGTGGCGGTCAGGCCACGTCCGGAGGCGTCCGCGAAGGTGCTCCCCGAGGTCTCGTCGAAGGCGTACGAGGCCAGGTCGCCGGTTGCCCGGGCGCTGCGCAGCCCGGCGACCTCGTCGGCGGTCAGCGCGCGCGACCAGACGTCGAAGCCGCCGAAGGCGCCCGCGAAGACGGGGTCGGAGGTGTAGTGGGACCGGCCGAGCCAGTGGCCGGTGAGGGTGCCGAGGGCGGCCGGGGTGAGCGACATGGCGGTGTTGCGGGCCACGGCCGTGCCGTCGACGTACAGCGTGCCGGTGCCCCCGGCGAGGGTCACCGCGACGTGGCTCCACTGGTTCAGGGGCAGCGCGGCCGTGCCGTCGAGTCCCTGCTCACCGCCCGGCCCGCCGGTGGTGACGGCGAACCGGGGCACCCCGTTCGCGTTGCGGGCGGCCAGGTACAGATAGCGGGTCGTGTCGTTGCCGAAGTCGAGGATCCGGGTCCAGGCGGCGTCATGGGTGGGCTTCACCCAGGCGGCGAGGGTGACCTCGGTGGCGCCGCCGAGGACGCCGGAGGGCAGATCGACGTACCGGTAGGAGCCGCGGACGTTCTCCACGGCCGTACCGAACCTCCCGTCGGTGCTCAGGACGGCGGGGTCGTGCCGCAGGGCCTCGCGCGCCTCCGTCAGGGCGTCGACCGCGGTGCGGATCCGGTCCGCGAACACCTGCTCGCCGGTGCTCGCGTACGCCTGGGAGAGCATCGTCAGGAAGTGCCCGGTGTAGTGGCCGCGCAGATTGCCGTTGGCCTCCCCGTCCAGGCCCTCCCAGCCGCCGGGGGCGACCGCGCCGAAGGTGGAGAGGCCGGCGTTGGCGCGGAAGACCTGGAGCAGCCGGTTCACGTCGTAGCCGCGGGCGTGGTCGAGCATCAGCTGCCGCTTGGCGGCGAAGACGCCGGCGCCGAGCGTGACGTCCTCGAGGCCGAAGGGCTGGAGGGACCAGGCGGCCGAGGGCGGGAGCGCGGCCGCCGAGGCCCCCGCGGCGGCCGTGGCGGAGAGCGCGGGAACGGCCGTCGCGAGCATCGCGCTCTGGAGAAGGATCCGTCGGGTGAGGGGCGGTGCCATGTGCTGCTCCTCCGGGCCACAGGTGATCGACATCGTTCGATATCACGAACGACGTACGGATGGTCGACCAGACGTTAGAGGTGTGACGGGGGAGCGTCAACGGTCCTGACGGGACGGAAAGTTGCGAAAGCGGGCGCTACTTCGAGGCCCCTCGCCCGATCGACTCCACCAGCGGCAGCAGCCGGTGCGGCACGCGCTCGCGCAACGCGACCTCGGTGCGGGTGCGGACCACGCCCGGCAGACTGATCAGCTTCTGGATCACGTCCTCCAGGTGGCCGTTGTCGCGCGCCACGACCCGGGTGATGAGGTCGCCGCCGCCGGTGATGGAGAACGCCTCGACGATCTCCGGTACGGCGGCCAGCGCGTCGCCCACGTCGTCGAGGTGCCCCTGGGTGACCTCGACGTGCACGAACGCGAGCACCGGGTGGCCCAGTGCGGCGGGGGAGAGCGAGGGCGCCGCGCCGGTGATCACGCCGTCCCGTTCCAGTCGGTCGAGGCGGGCCTGAAGGGTGCCGCGCGCGACGCCGAGGAGCCGGGCGTACTCCCGCACGCTCGTCCGCGGCTGCTCGAGCAGCAGGCGCAGGATGCGGGTGTCCAGCTCGTCCACGGCCATCCGGCGGGCCTCCTCGCACGTTTCGTGATCAGCGCCGACTGTACCGGCGTCGGCGCGAGTGTGCCGTTGGCAACCTGATGGCCAGGTGAAACTATTCCTGACTGGACCATTGGCTCAGTAAAACCGGCCCCTGTTGAACCAGCAGCCCTCCGGATGCTCAAATGGCGGAGTCGATGGCGCTGCGGACCTCCGCGGCGCTTTTCTCATGTCGCGGTACATCCGCGACGTGTCAGGGTGGGGAAGGGCGGGGCAGCTTGCTGAAAAGGGCGTTCGTGGCACCGGATCCCGGACGGGTGCGACTGCGGTTCGCCTCCCGGGCCGTGCTCGGCATCGGGCTCGCCGTCGTCCTGTGCGGGCTGGCCGGACACTCGCTGGTGGCGGCCATCACCGGTGGTCTGGCCGCGCTGCTCGCGCTGTTCAGCGTGACGGACGCGACGGTGCGCGCACAGGCCGTGACCACCGCCCTGCTCCCGGTCGTCGGGCTGCCGGTGCTCGCCCTCGCGGCCCTCCTGCACGAGGTGCCCGTCGCCCGTGACGCGGCCTTCCTCGCCGTGGTCGGAGCCGGGGTGTACGCGCGGCGCTGGGGGCCGCGCGGGCACGCGCTCGGGGTGTTCGCGTTCATGACCTTCTTCGCCGCCCAGTTCCTGCACACCGTCCCCGGTCAGCTGCCCGAGCTGTGCGCTGCCGTCCTGCTGTCGATCGCCGCGTCGTCCGCGGTGCGGTTCGGGGTGTGGCCCTACGAACGCCGGCTCCCGGCGCCCGCGGCCGTCGCCCCGCCCGCGAGCGGGACGGGGCTGGCGCGGATCACCACGCGGCAGGCGGCGCAGGCCACCGTGGGCGCCGGGATCGCCCTCGTCGTCGGGCAGGCGCTGTCGGACCAGCGGTGGTACTGGGCCGTGGGCGCCACCTGGTGGGTGTTCGTGAACACCACCTCGCGCGGCGAGACCCTCGTGCGGGGGTTCCGGCGATTCCTCGGGACCGTCCTCGGGATCGTGCTGGGCCTGGCCGTGGCCCTGCCCCTGCACGGGGAGCCGGTGGCGACCGCCGTGGTCGTCGCCGTCGGCGTCTTCGGGATCTTCTACTCGGCCGCCGTGTCGTACACCTGGATGATGCTCGCCGTCACCTTCATGGCGAGCGCGCTGTACGGGCTGCTCGGCCTGCTCGACCCGGCACTGCTCGCCCTGCGGGTGACCGAGACGGCCGTTGGGGCGCTGGGGGCCGTGCTGGCGGTGCTGCTGGTGCTGCCGGTGACCACGCACTCCGTCACCGACGCCTGGGTGGAGCGCGCGCTGCGCTGTGTGCACCTCTGCACCGCCGAGGCCGCCGCCCGGCTCGCGGGTTCCCCGGCGGCCGACCCGGCCGGGCGGGTGGTCGAACTGGAGCAGATCCTCGCCCGGGTCCGGCTGTCCCTGGCGCCGCTGGTGCATCCGCTCAGCCCGCTGCGGGCGCGCAAGGGCAGGGCCCGGCATGTGCTGGAGCTGCTCGACGCCTGCGCCCGCGAGGTGCGCGGGCTGGCCTCGGTCGCCGCGGATCCCGAGGCCTCGCACGACGCCCGCCTCGTCGCCGCCTGCTGGCGGGTGGAGGCCGCGGTCGAGGCGCTCACCGCACCGCCGACCGACGGCCGCCCGCGCCCGGCCGAAGCCGCAGCCGTACCGCCGGGCGCCGCGGCCGAGCCGGTGCTGGCCCACCTCCACGCCCTGGAGCGGGCCCTCCTCGAACTCGCCGTGCCCCTTCGCGGCGCCGACCGCGTCCCGATCGGCGCCTGAGCCGGTCCGGGCCGTCGGTCCGGGCTGCCGGTCCGGGTTCTTGGTTCGGGCTGCCGGCAGCGGCGGCCCGCCGCCCGGGCGCCGTCCCCCGGCCGAGCGAGCGCGCCTGGTCTAGACCGCTGGTGATCGACTGCTACCGTCACCCCGAGCAGCAGCGTCAGCAGCGACAGCGGCGACCCGGGAGGGGACAGCGGTGGCAGACCTCGGCGGAAGGCGACGGCGGGCGTTCATCGGCTCGTTCACGGCGGCTGGAGGGCCCGGGATCGTGGCCGCCGCCGTGGACCCGGTCAGCGGCGCGCTGACCGTCCTGAGCAGCGTGAACGGCGTCCCCGACCCCTCGTATCTGGCCCTGTCGGCCACCGGGGACACGCTGTACGCGGTCAGCGAGACGGCGGACGGCGCGGTGGCCGCGTACCGGGTGACGGGCGACGCGCCGGAGCAGACCGGGCCGCCCGTGCCGGTGGGCGGCAGCGGCCCCACGCACCTCAGCGTGTACGACGGGCACGTCCTCACCGCCAACTACGGCTCCGGCAGCGTCAGCGCCGTCCCGGTCCGCGCCGACGGCACCCTCGCCCGCGTCGCCTCCGGCGTCCTGCGGCACACCGGCTCGGGCCCGCACACGCGACGCCAGCAGGCCCCGCACGCCCACCAGGTGCAGCCCGACCCGAGCGGACGCTGGGCGGTCAGCGTGGACCTCGGGACGGACTCCGTGCGGGTGTGCGCCCTGCGCGACGGCAGCCCCGTCCTGCACCGGGAGCACGCGCTGCGACCCGGCTCGGGGCCGCGCCACCTGGCCTTCCACCCGGGGGGCGGGTACGCCTACGTGGTCAACGAGCTCACCCCGACCGTCACCGTCTGCCGCTGGGACGCCTCGGACGGCTCGCTGAAGCCGCTGGCCGAGGCCGCCGTACTGCCCGGCGCACCGGCCGGGGACGCCTACCCCTCGGGGCTCGTCGTCTCGCCCGACGGCCGGTTCGTCTGGACCGCCACCCGAGGCGAGGACGTGCTCTCCGTGTTCGCCGTGGAGGGCGCGGGAGAGGCGCTGCGGCTCGTCGGGACCGTGCCCTGCGCCGGACACTGGCCGCGGGCCGTCGCCGAGTCCGGCGGCTTCCTGTACGTCGCGAACGAACGCTCGGGCGACGTCACCTGGTTCTCCCTCGACCCCGCGACCGGCCTGCCCCGGCGCGGCGGCTCGATCGCGGTGCCCGCCGCCTCCTGCGTCGTCCTCGGCTGACCCGCACCGCTGACCCGCACCGCTGACCCGCACCGCTGACCCGCACCGCTGACCCGCGCCCCGACCCGAGCCGCTGACCCGAGCCGCTGTTCGGCGCCGTCGTTCGGAGCCGGTGTTCCGCGCTGCCGACCGGCCCTCGTGCCGACCCGGCGCGGTGACGCGAAGGGCCCGCTCCTCACCCGGAGCGGGCCCTTCGTTCGTACGGCGTCCTTGCGTTCGGCTCAGCGGACCGGCGCGCCCTGGGGCTGCGGCGGGGCGATACCGAGGGCGGTCGTGTACTTGGCCAGCGCGAGCTTGCCGATGGCCGGGTACGGGCCGAGCGCCTCGGCGGCGGCGCAACCGGCTTCCCTGGCCGCCTCCTCGATCAGCGTGGCGTCGATCTCCGGGCCGATCAGATAGGGCGCCAGCGCCAGCTGCTGGGAGCCGGAGGAGCGCAGCTGCTCCGCGACGGAGGCGATGGAACCCTCCTGGTCGAGGGCCGCGGCCATCACCGGTACGGCGAGGCGCGCGGCGAGCAGCATGCCGGTGATCCCGGCGGCCTGTACGGCCTCCTCGCCGCCCACGGAGGCGAGGATGATGCCGTCCGCGGCCGTGGCCACGGTGAACAGCCGGGCGCGGTCCGCGCGGGCCAGACCCGCCTCGGACAGCCGCACGTGCAGGGCCTCGGCGAGCAGCGGGTGCGGGCCGAGCACATCGGTCAGCTCGGCCGCGATCCGGCTCTCCATGACGGCCTGGCGGACCTGGCGCAGCAGCGCGCCGTCGGGGCCGGCCAGCAGCGGCACGACGACGCCGACCGGGCCGTCGGGCTCCTTGACGTCCAGTCCGGCGGCACGGGCCTGCTCGAAGCGGGCGGTGCGTTCGTCGGCGGCGTGCGCGAGAACGGACTGCAGGGTGGGGAAACCGGTGTCGTCCCCGTCCAGGTAGCCGATGCGCGCGTCGAGGCCGGGCAGCTCGGAGCGGGCGATGCTCACGATCTCCTCGGCGAGGCCGCGGGTGGCGGCGCTCGGCGGACCAGGCACCGCGAGGACGAGCGCGGGCGCGCCCTCGGGAGCCGCCAGCGGCTCGGGTCGGCGGTGCCGCCCGGGCTGGCGAGGCCGCGGCATTCGTACTGGCAGGCCGGACGCGGGCCCAGTGGGGGAGCTCATGGCGACGCATGTTACTGGCTTCCTGGGCTCCCCTGTTCGGGGAGGGTGCACGTGAGCGGTATCCGTCCGGTTTTGTCTGATGAGTTACGTACGGATCAGAAGTGATCAGCGTGTTTTCCAGGCGACTTGCCCTCGAAGGCGGTAATCCCCCTTTTGGGGCATGGCGTACGTTCCCTACGCACGATGCATCAGATGGGGTTCACCGGGCTCTCCACCGAGAACAGACTCTCCTCGCGCGGCAGCGTGAGCGCGCCCGTCGCGAGTGCGGTGGCGATGCGCACGGCGCCGTCCAGCGGATCGCCCTCGGCGGGCACCCGCAGGGCATGCGGCAGCCGCCGCGCGAGTTCCTCCTCCAGGGGGACGAGGAGAGGGTCGCCCATCCTGAACAGACCGCCGGTGAGGGCGATGCGGGGCTCCCCGTCGGCCGGGCAGACGGCGGCGGCCGACTCGGCCATGTGCCGGGCCGCGTCGCGCAGGACGCCGGCGGCGACCGGGTCGTCCTCGGCGCAGGCGGCCACCTGCGGCGCGAAGGAGGCGAGCACGGCCGGGCGGTCCGGGCGTGGGTAGAGCCGGCCGGGCAGCCCGCTCATCGGCCCGAACCGCTCCTCGGCCCGGACCAACAGGGCGGCCGAGCCGCCGGGACGTCCGTCGTACGCGCGCAGCGCCGCTTCCAGACCGGCCCGCCCGATCCAGGCGCCGCTGCCGCAGTCGCCCAGCAGATGGCCCCAGCCGTCGGCCCGCTGCCATGCCGTCAGGTCCGTACCGATCGCGATCAGGCCCGTGCCCGCGGCCACCACGGCGCCCGGCCGCGGGCCGAGCGCGCCGACGTAGGCGGTCACGGCGTCGGCGACGAGCGCGGTCGTCCGGACGCCGAACTCCCGCGCCAGGGCGCCCGGGAGCTCGGCGCGCAGCGCCTCGCCCAAGGTGCTGAGCCCCGCCGCGCCCACGACCGCCGTGGCGGGCCGCGAGACACCGGTCTCTGCCGACAACGCCCTTACCAGCGGCGTCAGTTGTGCCATCAGGTGGGCGGGGTCGATGCCCCGTGCGCCGGTGCGCACGGGCACCTGGGACGAGCGCCGGGCGAGAGCGCCGCGCTCGGCGGTGCCCAGGACGACCCGGAGACCGGAACCACCCGAGTCCACGGCGAGGATGCCGTCACCGGAGCCGGTCGCGGCGCCGTCGCGCGGGCCCGGACCCTCGCCCGGACCGGCGCCGACGGTCACGGCAGGCGCCAGTCCACCGGCTGACCTCCCTGCCGGACCAGCAGGTCGTTCGCCCTGCTGAACGGACGTGAACCGAAGAAGCCGCGGTCCGCCGACATGGGGGAGGGGTGCGCGGACTCCACCGAGGGCAGATCGCCCAGCAGCGGACGCGCGTTGCGGGCGTCGCGGCCCCACAGGACGGACACCAGAGGCTTGCCGCGCGCCGCCAGCGCCCGTATCGCCTGCTCGGTGACCTCCTCCCAGCCCTTGCCGCGGTGCGCGGCCGGCTTGCGCGGGGCCGTGGTGAGCGCCCTGTTGAGCAGCAGCACCCCCTGCTGCGTCCACGGCGTCAGATCGCCGTTGGAGGGCTGGGGCAGGCCCAGGTCGGTGTTCAGCTCCCGGTATACGTTGATCAGGCTGCCGGGCAGCGGACGGACCTCCGGGGCGACCGAGAACGACAGACCCACCGCGTGCCCGGGCGTCGGATACGGATCCTGCCCCAGGATCAGGACGCGGACGTCGTCGAAGGGCTGCTGGAAGGCCCGCAGGACGTTCTGTCCGGCAGGGAGGTAGGTGCGTCCCGCGGCGATCTCCGCGCGCAGGAAGTCGCCCATCTCGGCGATCCTCCCGGCGACGGGTTCGAGGGCCTTCGCCCAGCCGGGTTCGACGATCTCATGCAAGGGTCGTGGTGCCACGGCGTCACCCTACTGCCGTACGCACGGCGGTGATCAACCGATGGCCAAGGCCGGCAGGCCGGCCCTCACCCATGGGTCGGCTCATCCGACCACCGCGGCCCGTACGCACAGGACGTCCGGCAGATGCGAGGCCAACTGCCGCCAGCTGTCGCCGTCGTCGGCCGAGGCGAACACCTCGCCGTTGCGATTGCCGAAGTACACGCCCGCCGGATCCCCGTCGTCCGTGCAGAGCGCGTCGCGCAGCACCGTGCCGTAATGGTCCTCCTGCGGCAGGCCCGCCGTGAGCGGCTCCCAGGTCGAACCCGCGTCCGAGGTGCGGAAGACCCGGCACCGGTGGTCGGCGGGCACCCGGTCCGCGTCGGCGTTGATCGGGAACACGTACGCCGTGTCCCCGAGCGTCGGGTGCGCGGCGACGGCGAAGCCGAAGGTGGACGGCAGGCCGGCGCCGATGTCGGTCCACTGCCCGCCGCTGTCGTCGCTCCGGTAGACCCCCCAGTGGTTCTGGAGGTAGAGGCGGTCCGGGTCCACCGCGTCCCTGGCGACCTTGTGCACGCACTGGCCGAACTCCGGGTTGGGATCCGGCAGGAACACCGCGGAGACACCGGAGTTGGCGGGCGCCCAGCTCGCGCCGCCGTCGCTCGTGCGGAACACCCCGGCCGTCGACACGGCCACCGTCACCGACCGCGGGTCGCGGCTGTCGGTGAGGACCGTGTGCAGGCCCTCGCCGCCTCCGCCCGGCACCCACTTCGAGCGGGTGGGGTGCTCCCACAGCGGCCGGACCAGCTCGAAGCTCTCGCCACGGTCGCGCGAGCGGTACAGCGCGGCCGGTTCCGTGCCCGCGTACACCACGTCCGGCTCGGCGGCCGCCGGGTGCAGCTGCCACACCCGCTCCAGCGAGGCATCCGTGTCCTGCGGGAACTTGACGGCGGGCGCGGCCGGTTCGGTCCAGGTCCGGCCGAGGTCGTCGGAGTGGAACACCGACGGGCCCCAGTGCGCGCTGTCGCCGCCGGCCAGCAGCCGCGGCCGGTCGCCGCGGGTGTCGATGGCGACCGAGTAGATCGCCTGTGCGTTGAAGTAGGGGGATTCGTCGAACTCCCATGCGCCACCGCGCCGACGCCCGATGAACAGGCCCTTGCGCGTGCCCACGGCGAGTAGTGCCTCGGTCATGCCGATCACCTCCGCGTGTCTTTGACGTCCTTGTCCCAGACACCGGCCAGTCTGCACCCCGCCACTGACAGTCACCCCTGGAAATGCCGTTGCCGCAGGTCACAGCGGCGACGGCGGGTCCGGAGCGCATGACATCGGCCACTTTCACCGGGACGCCTGCGCGGGTGCCGGGCCCGTGGGACCGTCGGGACGAGGGATGACCAGGGATTCGGCCTGAGCATCAGGGCCGCCCGCCCCGTATGGGAGGGCGGCCGGGATGTTCATGTGCTCAAGAGGAGGAAGCCTTCGATGGCGTTCCGTGGTCCGAAGGTGTGGCTGTGGCGCTGGCGGCGAAACCCGCTCAAGCGGCGCGCCGACACGGTGGAGGCCTGGGTCGTGCTCGGCGTGTGGGCGCTGACCGTCCTCGCCGGGCTGCTGGCGGGGTGGGCGACCGCGGGGTCCGTCGAGCACGGTCTGGCGCGGGAACGCGTCGAGTGGCGGCCTCTGCTGGGGCGGCTGACCGAGCGGGCCCCGGGCAAGGCGGCCGTGAACGGTTCCACCGCCGGTGATCAGGTGTGGGCGAAGGTCGGCTGGACCGGACCGGACGGCTCCGCGCACCAGGGCCAGGTCCGGGTCGGCCCCGGCAGCGCCGCGGGCGCCCCCGTCACGGTCTGGACGGACCGGCAGGGCCGCCTGGTGACGAAACCGGCCACCGCCGCCCAGGCCAGACTGCGCGCCTCCCTCGTCGGCGGCCTGGCGGGAGTCGGCGCGGCCACCCTCCCCTTCGCGGGCGGCCGGGTCCTGCGGGGCCGACTGGAACGCCGACGGGTGGAGCAGTGGGACGTCGACTGGGCCCGCTTCGACGCGCTCCGGGGCCGCCCGACGGGCTGATCGCCCCGCGCCCCCGCCCGCACGGGAGAGACGTCAGTTCGTGCCGGGAAGGCTCCGTTCCAGGATCCCGTCGAGATCGGCGCCGTCCGGGAGCGTGCCGAAGGCGTACCCCCAGTCGCCGCCCAGCCGGGTCGCGCAGAACGCGTCCGCGACGGCGGGCGGGGCGTGCCGGACCAGGAGCGAGGCCTGGAGGGTGAGGGCCATCTGCTCCACCAGCCGGCGGGCGCCGGTCGGCGTCGCCTCGCCCAGCCGGGCCCGCAGCCGCGAGACGGCGGCGTCGAGGCGGGCGTCCGCGCCGCGCGCCAGGGCGAGTTCACCGAACAGGGCGTCCGCCGTCGCCGGTTCGCGGGTCAACGCCCGCAGCACGTCGAGGGCGTTGACGTTGCCCGACCCCTCCCAGATGGACAGCAGGGGCGCCTCGCGGTAGTGGCGGGGCATTCCGGAGTCCTCCACGTAGCCGTTGCCGCCGAGGCACTCGAGGGCCTCCGCCGTGAAGGCCGGCCCGCGTTTGGTCACCCAGTACTTGCCGACGGCGGTGGCGATCCGCCGGAAGGCCTGTTCGCCCCCCTGGCCGTCGTCTCCGCGCAGCGCCCGGTCGGCCGCCCCGGCCAGCCGCAGGGTCAGCGTGGTGGCGGCCTCCGACTCCAGCGCCAGGTCGGCCAGCACGTTGCGCATCAGCGGCTGGTCCAGCAGCCGCGCCCCGAACGCGCTGCGGTGCCGCACGTGATGCCCCGCCTCGACGAGCGTCTTGCGCATCAGCGTCGCCGACATCATCACGCAGTCCAGACGGGTGCAGTTGACCATCTCGACGATGGTCTTCACGCCCTGTCCCTGGGGCCCGACCAGCCAGGCCACGGTCCCGTCGAACTCGGGCTCGGAGGACGCGTTGGAGCGGTTGCCCAGCTTGTCCTTCAGCCGCTGCACGCGGAACGTGTTGCGGGTGCCGTCGGGAAGCACTCGCGGCACCAGGAAGCACGAGAGCCCGTCCGGCGCCTGCGCCAGGACCAGGAAGACGTCGCACATCGGCGCCGACGTGAACCACTTGTGCCCGCGCAGGGTGTACACCCCGGGCTCCGCCGTGGGCAGGGCCGTCGTCGTGTTCGTCCGGACGTCGGAGCCGCCCTGCTTCTCGGTCATCCCCATGCCCGCGAGCAGCCCGCGCTTCTGTGTCGGCACCCGCAGCCCCGGGTCGTACTCCCGGCCGGTCAGCAGCGGCTCGTAGACGGCGGCGAGTTCCGGCTGGCGACGCAGCGCGGGGACGGCCGCGTAGGTCATCGACGTGGGGCAGCCGTGCCCAGCCTCCGTGTGCCCCCAGGCGAGACCGCCCGCCGTGCGCGCCACATGGGCGCCGGGCCGGTCGTCCGCCCAGGGAGCGCCGGCCAGGCCTTCCGCGACCGCGACCCGCATCAGCTCGTGCCAGCTGGGGTGGAAGTCGACCTCGTCGACACGGTGCCCGTACCGGTCGTGGGTACGCAGTACGGGCTCGTGCCGGTTGGCCAGCTCGCCCCACTCCTGCGCCTCGACGCCGCCCGCCCGCACACCGATCCGGCGGACGTCCGCCTCCGCCCATCCGGCCCCCTCCCGGCGCAGCCCCTCCAGCAGGGCCACGTCGTCGGAGGCGTCGTACGGGGCCAGGGGCGGAGGCTGATTGGTGACGTCGTGCGTGACGTGCGCAGAGACGGGCGGCGCGGCCGGGGCCTGCGGCTGCGGCTGCGGCTGGGTGAGTGTCTGGGCCATGCGGCCATGTTGCACTTCTCATGCGGCTGTAGCAATAGTGCAACATCAGAGCCGCACGTAAAGTACGGCCTCATGCGGATGAACGTGTCGGCGCAGCCCGGCGAGGTCGACCTGCCCCCGCTGTCCGCGCGGTCGGTGGTCCTGAGTCTGCTGCTGGGCACGCACCCGCCCGAGATGGCGGCGAAGGACCTGGTGCGCGGGGTGGAGCCGTTCGGCGTAGGCGGATCGACGGTGCGGGCCGCGCTCAGCCGGATGGTGGCGGCGGGCGACCTGCGGCGGACGGACGGCGTCTACCGGCTCAGTGACCGGCTGCTGGAGCGGCAGCGCCGCCAGGACGACGCCGTGCATCCGGACACGCGCGCGTGGGACGGCGAGTGGGAGATGGCCGTCATCACCGCGACCGGTCGCGGCCCCGCCGAGCGCGCCGCACTGCGCGGCCGGCTGAGCGCCCTGCGGCTCGCCGAGCTCCGCGAGGGGGTCTGGCTGCGGCCGGCCAATCTGGGCCGGCCCTGGCCCGGGGATCTCGGGGACGCGCTCCAGCACTTCACCGCCCGCCCCGGCTCGCCCGCCCCCGATCTGGTCGCCGGGCTGTGGCCCCTCGAGGCGTGGGCGCGGACGGCCCGGGCGCTGCTGTCCCACGTCGAGCGGACCCAGCGGCCCGCCGACCGCTTCACGGTCCTCGCCGCGGTCGTACGGCATCTCCTCGCCGACCCGGTGCTGCCGGCCGGACTCCTCCCCGCCGACTGGCCGGGACCGGCCCTGCGCACCGCCTACGGTCACTACCGACAAGAACTCGTCGCCACCGCGTCGGGGGCGGGCGCATAGGTACGGCGGCCGTGCGAAGCGCCGTGCGGGGACGCTTCGTACGGCCGCCTTCGTACCGTGCGGGTACCGATGGGGAGGGGGCTACTTGTAGGTGATGTCGGACGACGCGTACTTGCAGTAGGTACCGTCCGCGCTGGTGCCGTTGGTGGTCGGCTCCGCCCCGGTGTTGTTCCCGATGTACTTCTGGCACGGGATGATCTTCTTGCTGCTGTCCCCGACGATCGTGATCTTCTTCAGGGTCGCGCTGTCCCCGTAGTTGGTGTTGATGCCGACGAGCTTGTTGCCCGAGTAGGTCGCCTCGATGGTGTTGAGGTTGATCGTCCGCTTGTACTGCGTCGAGCAGTTGCCGCAGGAGCGGATGAAGGTGCCGAAGGTCTGCACCGCGAAGTTGGAGACGTTCAGCGTGCCGGCGCCGTTGAACTGGAACACCTTGTCGCTGGCCGACCGCGCGCCACCGCCCGAGACGGTGTACACGTTGGACGACGAGGAGCCGCGGAAGGTCGCCGCGTCCTCGCCGACGTCCTCCCACCACACGTTCTGCAGGGTGCAGGCGCCCTTGCAGTGGATGCCGTCGGCGGCGGGGGCGCCGATGATGACGTTCTTGAGCACCGCGCCGGCGGCCAGTTCCAGGATCGGCCCCTGGTCCTCGTCCTGACTGCCGCTGCCCAGGTCACCGGTGCCGTAGAGGCGGAGCATCCCGTAGTCCTTGGTGCCGGACACCGCGATGGTCGAGGAGACCGCCTGACTGCCGGTCGCGCTGGGCCAGGTGGCGGCGTTCGCCGGCGTCAACGCCCCGGTCGTCATGATCATGCCAACCGAGAGCGCGAGAGCGGCGAGTGCGCCGGTCAGCGTGCGCCGTCGGCGCGGCAGTGCTGGTGAAGTCATGTCCCGATGCCTTCTTCCTGGTGGGGGATGGGGAGAGTGCGGCGAGCGGTCAGGGCGTTCCGACGCCGGCCGACCGGGGCGGGGCGAGCATCGCCGCCGTCGGGCGGGCGGCGTCCGTCGCGACGGCGGCGAACCTTTGCGCCTGTGTACGCGGGGGCCCTGCACGCATGCGGATGCGTCCCTTCGGGGGAGGGGAAACGGTCAGGTATATGAATCTCGTATGTCATGTCGAACGGCCTACGCGGGCAGCGTGACCTTTGTGGGGTCGATGCGAGCGGCTCGGTCACACTGCTGAACGGAACGTAGGGGGCAAGCGCTTTCTAGTCAACGCTTTGCGCAGAACACATTCGGCCACCCGGACAGGCCCCGGCCAACCAGTAAGGGCTTGCGGGAAGTTGGCGTGGGAGCGCTTCCATGACCGGCGTGCACATGCCACCATGCGGTGCGGACGTCTCCCTCATGACGGTCGGACAGGGGCCTGCGTCCGGGTCCGCCGACGCGGGCCGAAGCCACCTGCCGAGCTGCCGCTTCCCACTCGCGCACCCCACGTACGACGTCCCCCGAGCCGCTACCAGAAAGGGACAAGCACGTGTCGAACTCCCCTGGGAGAGCCCTGCGTTCGTTCTGCGGGGTACTGCTGCTCCTGCTCACCGCCGCTCTCCTCACCGCCCCCACGGCCACCGCCCGCCCCCAGGCCGCCGCGCCGGTCCCCCCGGCCACCCTCACCGAGGTCACCGGGTTCGGCGCCAACCCCAGCAACCTCCAGATGTACGTCTACGCGCCGGCCACCGTCACCGCTCACCCGCCGGTGCTCGTCGCGGTGCACTGGTGCGGCGGCTCCGGACCCGCGATGTACTCCGGCACCGAGTACTCCCAACTCGCCGACCGGTACGGGTTCGTGGTGGTCTACCCGTCCGTCACCCGGAGCAGCAAGTGCTTCGACGTCTCCTCGCCCCAGGCGCTCAGGCGTGGCGGCGGCAGCGACCCGGTCGGCGTCAAGTCGATGATCGACTGGGTGACCGCCGCCTACGCGGCCGACACCGGCCGCGTCTACGCCACCGGTATCTCCTCCGGCGCGATGATGACCAACGTCCTGCTCGGCGACTACCCCGACGTGTTCGCCGCCGGGTCCGCCTTCTCCGGGGTTCCCTTCGGCTGCTTCGCGACCACCGACGGATCCGAGTGGAACAGCGCCTGCTCCGGCGGCACCGTGATCCACACCGCGCAGGAATGGGGCGACCTCGTGCGTGCTGCCTACCCCGGCTACACCGGGCCCCGGCCGCGTATGCAGGTCTGGCACGGCACCGAGGACGACGTGCTGCGCTACCCCAACTTCGGTGAGGAGATCAAGCAGTGGACCGATGTGCGGGGCGTGAGCCAGACCCCGGCCGCCACCGACTCACCCGCCTCCGGCTGGACCCGCACCCGGTACGGCGGCACGGGTGACCAGGCCCCCGTGGAGGCCGTCAGCCTCCAGGGCGTCGGCCACAACCTGTACGCCTGGGGCATGGCCGCCCGCGTGATCACCTTCTTCGGCCTGGACGCCGCCGGCCCCACCCCGCAGCCCGAGCCCGGCGGCTGCCGGGTGAGCGCGACGACCAACGCCTGGAACACCGGTCTGACCGCCTCCGTGACCCTGACCAACACCGGCACCACCACGGTCGACGGCTGGCGGCTCGGCTTCACCCTGCCCTCCGGCCAGACCATCACCAACGGCTGGGGCGCCACCTACGCACCGGCCTCCGGAGCGGTGACGGCGACCAACGCCACGTACAACGGCACGCTCGCCCCCAACGCGAGCGTCACCATCGGCTACCAGGCGAACCACACCGGCAACAGTGCGGCGCCCGGCGCCTTCACGCTCAACGGCGCCACCTGCGGCACGAGTTGACGTGTGCGTGGGCGGCCGGGAAGCCCGGCCGCCCACGGTGCTAGACGACCTCTTCCCTGGACCTGCCCCTCACGCCCGTCACGTCCTCGACGGGCTCCTCGCCGCCGCCGGTCGGCAGGGCGACCGCCTCCGGCGCCGTACCGGCTTTCGAGGGCAGGTGGTTGAAGAGCAGGTTCAGGACGATCGCCGTCAGGCAGCCCGCGCTGATACCGCTGTTCATCACGGTCCGGAACCAGTCGGGGAACTGCTCGTAGATCGTCGGCACGCCGACCGGCAGCACGCCCATCGCCACCGACACGGCCACCACCGTCAGGTTGTGGTTCCCCTTGAAGTCGACCTCGGCCAGGGTCCGCAGACCGCTCGCGGCGACCGTCCCGAACATCACCAGGCCCGCCCCGCCGAGGACCGGCGACGGAACGGCGGCCACCACCGCGCCCAGCTTGGGCAGCAGACCCAGCAGCACGAGGATGACGCCCGCGGTGGCCACGACCCAGCGGCTGCGCACCCGGGTCATGCCCACCAGGCCGACGTTCTGCGCGTACGCGGTGTAGGGGAAGGTGTTGAAGACGCCGCCGAGGACGGTCGACAGCCCGTCGGCGCGCAGCCCGTCGGAGAGGGTGCGCGGCTCGACCTTGCGGCCCGTCATCTCGCCGACCGCGATGAGGTCTCCGGTCGTCTCGGTCATCGTGACCAGGGCGACGACCAGCATCGAGATGATCGCCGACGCCTCGAAGGCGGGCGCGCCGAAGTGGAACGGCGTACTGATCCCGACCCAGTCGGCGTCCCCGACCCCGTCGAAGTCGGTGAACCCGAACGGCACCGAGACCGCGAGCCCCACCACGATGCCGATCAGCACCGCGATCCGGCTCAGGAACACCGGCGCGAACCGCTGCACGGCGAGCACCACCGTGAGGACGAACGCGGCGAGTCCGATGTTCTTCGGCGCGCCGAAGTCCGCCGAACCGGCCCCGCCCGCCACCCAGTTGCCCGCGACCGGCAGCAGCGAGATGCCGATGATCAGGATGACGGTGCCGGTGACCAGCGGCGGGAAGAAGCGCAGCAGCCGGCCGAACAAGGGCGCCAGCAGCATGATCGCGAGCCCGGCCACGATCACCGACCCGTAGATCGCGGGCAGTCCGCCGCCCGTCGTCCCGATCAGCACCATGGGCGACACCGCCGCGAACGTACAGCCCTGCATGATCGGCAGCCGTACGCCGAACCGCCAGAAGCCCACGCACTGGATCAGCGTGGCGATACCGCACACCAGCAGGTCGGCGGTGATCAGATACGCCAGGTCGGCGGGCGACAGCTTCATCGCACCGCCCACGATCAGCGGCACGGCCACCGCGCCCGCGTACATCGCGAGCACGTGCTGGAGGCCGAAGGCGGCCAACTGGCGTGCGGGTGGCACCTCGTCGACGGGATGAACGGGCGCGGTCGTGGTCATGGGCACTCCAGAGCGGGCGACGGGGGCATCCGGACGGACTGAACGGGCCGAGCAAGCCGGAAAACGCTGAGCGGGCGGACCAGGCGGGACAGGACGAGAACGTACGGGGATTGAACAGTTTGTTGATTTCACCGGTGTTGCTGCTGTGTGTCCTGTACACCGATTCCGGCGGGACTCGCCGCCGTCCACAGCGCCGCCCAGTCCGGCAGCTTCACCACGCCCCGCCCCAGTGAGGCGCCCAGCGCGGCCTCGGCCCGCTCGATCGCCAGCCACCCCGCCCACTCGACGGGTTCGGCCCCGGCGGCCCGCAGCAGCAGGAGCGGATCACCCGGCAGCTCCCGCCGTGCGAGGACGGGTCCGTCCTCCAGCAGGGACGTCGCCGTCTCCTTCGCGCACGGCCGGTTGGTGCCGATGACCCCGGTGGGGCCCCGCTTGATCCAGCCCGCCACGTACTCGCCCGGCGCCACCGCCCCCTCGCGCAGGACCCGCCCCGCGAGCTGCGGCACCGTGCCCCGCTCCGGATCGAACGGCAGCCCCTCCAGCGGCACTCCGCGATAGCCCACCGACCGCAGCACCAACTGCGCCTCGATGTCCTCGTACTGCCCGGTGCCCGTCACCCCGCCGCGTCCGTCCGGAACGGTCCGCTCGAAACGCACCGCGCCCAACCGGCCGTTGTCGGCCAGCAGTTCGGCGGGCCGCAGGAAGAACCGGAGCCGGATCCGCCGGCGGGCGCCGACGGCCGGTGCGGTCGCCGCCCAGCCGCGCAGCACCTCCACGTTGCGCCGCTGCGCCGTCGGCAGCGCGGAGGGGTCGCCGTACGCCGGGTCCAGCGCCAGCTCGGCCTCGTCCACGACCACCTCGGTGTCCGGCAGGCCGGCCAGCTCGCGCAGCTCCTTGGTGGTGAAGCGGGCCTGGGACGGGCCGCGCCGCCCGACCATGTGGATCTCGGTCACCTCGCTCGCCGCCAGTGCGGTCAGCGCCGCCTGGGGCATGTCGGTCGGGCTGAGCTCGGCCGTCCGCCGGGCCAGGATCCGGGTGACGTCCACCGCCACGTTCCCCACGCCCACCACCACGGCCGAGCGGACGCCCCGCAGGAACCCGTCGGCGACGGTGTCCGGATGGGCGCTGTACCAGGAGACGAACTCCGTCGCCGACCAGCTGCCCGGCAGCTCCTCGCCGGGCACGCCGAGGTGCCGGTCGGTCGCGGCGCCCACGCAGTACACGACCGCGTGGTACAGCTCGCGCAGCCGGGCCGCCGGTACCCCGCCCGTCCCGACCAGGATCCCGCCGAGGAAGCGCACCCGCTCGTGCTCGAGCACCGTGCGCAAGGTGTTCTGGAGCGACTTGATCTTCTCGTGGTCGGGAGCGACGCCGTACCGCACCAGCCCGTACGGGCACGGCAGCCGGTCCAGGACGTCGACGAGCACCTCGGGGTCCCGCTGGACCAGACTCTGGGCGGTGTAGACCCCACTCGGCCCTGAGCCGACGACGGCGACACGCAGCACGCGGAACTCCTTACCCAAGGGGACGGAGGAGATCGCTGGTGTCTCCAGCATCGCACCAGGGCGGCTCCGCTGACAGGGTGCTGTGCGCGCTCGATGCGTGCGTGTCCGTTCGTATGGAAAGTGATCATGCGGTTACGTTGCGTGTGTGCTAGAAGCATCGTTTCTTAATCTTTCTGATCGTTCCGCCGGGGACGGCACGGTGTCCGTGTGGCCCGCGTGGGAGGTCCGGGAAGCCGGGGGCGCCACTTCCTGGTTTCATGTGCGGCTGGAGTTCGTCGACGCCGCGCGCGTGGAGCTGCTGGCAGTCGTCTGCGGGGGGCGCGTCTCGGTGGAGGACGTCCGTGCGCAGCCGCCCCTGTCGCTCGTGGACCTCACGGTGCTCGCGGACTGGATCGAGGGGCCCCTGTTCGAGAGGTGCGCCGAGGGCGGCGGTCTCGATCCGGCGGACGTGACGGACGCGGAAGGCGCGGAGGACGCGGACGGAGCGGACGGCGTGTACGGCGTGTACGGCACGGACGGCGTGTACGGCACGGACGGCGCGGGCGACGTGTATGACACCGACGGCGTGTATGACGCGGACGACACGGGTGGCGGGTACGACGCGGAGGGCACGGGTGGCGTGTACGGCACGGACGACCTGTGGGAGCCGGCCGCGGCCGTCGGCGGGGATGTCGACGAGCCGTTCGGTCCTCGGCGGGCCCGCGCGGCCTGGCCGCGCGGCATCGAGGGGCGGTGGCTGGTGGCGCAGGAGTACCGCGCGGCCCAGGAGGAGGGTGTGGACCCCGTCCTCGCGGTCATGTGCGCGACGGGACACAGCCGCCGCAGGTCGCTGAGGCTGATCGCGCAGGCGCGTGACGCGGGTTACCTGACGCCACGTCACGCCCGGCGCTGACAGGGCTCGTTGACGAGACACCTGGGTCGAGGGGAGTTACTGCATCCCGCGCATCCGGGTGATCTCACTCGTCTGCTGCGCGATCACGTCGTCCGCCATCTCCTCGATCCGCACGTTGTTGCCCTGTGCCTTGACGTCCGCGGCCATGGTGAGGGCGCCCTCGTGATGGCTGATCATCAGGGTGAGGAAGAGCGCGTCGAACGCCTTGCCGCGGGCCGCGCGCAGCTGGGTCAGCTGCGCCTCGGTGGCCATCCCGGGCATCGCTGTGTGGTCGTGCTCGCCGCCCGTCTCGTCCTCGCCGTACGTCGTGAGCCAGCCCTTCATGGCTTGGATCTCCGGCCCCTGTGCGGCGCCGATCCGCGACGCGAGGCCCTTGACGGCTGTCGACCCGGCCTGCTTCGCGGCGAGTTCGGTCATCTCCAGGGCCTGGGCGTGGTGCTGGATCATCATCCGCGCGTACGCCACGTCGGCGGAGTTGGGTGTGTCGTCGTCGGCGCGTTGCTCGGCCGCGTCCTGGGCGGAGAGGGTCCGGTTCGTCTCACCCGGCTTGCCCGGCGCGATCACCGAAGGGCCGCTCGCGGCACCCGAGTTGGTGTCCGGCCCGGAGTCGCAGCCCGCGACGGCGAGGGCGAGCAGCAGTGAGGCTGAGACGAGGGGCGCGCGGCGGACGAGCACAACGACCTCCTGAAGCAGGCGAGTTGAGGACGGGGATGCCGTCCTCGTCTGGATCTTCGCACCATGGATCGCACCAAGGGGCCGAAAGATTCATTACGAGTGCGTTGCCAGCCCTTGATATGTGCATGATGAAGACGATACTTCGGAGCACCGCGAACCGTTCCACGTGAACGGCGACAAGGGAGGACGCAGTGACCCTGTTGAACGACCTTCGAACGCGACGCAGACGGCTGGGAGTGGCCGCCGCGTGTACCGGACTCCTGGCCGCGCTCCTGACGGCGGTCCCGGCGGCCGCGACCCCCGACCCGGGGGACGGTCCCGCCGTGCAGCAGGAGGTGTCCCAGGGCGCCAGGGCCGAGGCGGCGGCGGCGATCGCCGACGGCGAGATACCCGGGCAGGACGAGATCGTCCACTCCGACAACATCGAGCACCTGACGAACATCCCCAAGGACGCCCTGCCCGGCACCAACTCGGACCTCGCCTTCCAGGGCAAGTACGCCTTCTCCGGCAACTACGACGGCTTCCGCGTCTTCGACATCAGCAACCCGAAGTCGCCCAAGACCGTCGCCCAGGTGCTCTGCCCCGGTTCGCAGAACGACATCTCCGTCTCGGGCGACCTGCTCTTCCTGTCCACCGACTCCTCGCGCAGCGACAGCAGTTGCAACAGCACCACGCAGCCGGTGACCGAGAAGTCCTCCTGGGAGGGCATGAAGGTCTTCGACATCAGCGACAAGGCGAACCCGAAGTACGTCGCGGCCGTCGAGACCGCCTGCGGCTCGCACACCCACACCCTCGTGCCCGAGCGCAAGAACGTCTACATCTACGTCTCCTCGTACTCGCCGAACGTCGCCTACCCGGACTGCCAGCCCCCGCACGACGGCATCTCGGTCATCAAGGTGCCGCGCAAGTCGCCGGAGAAGGCCGCGATCGTGAGCTTCCCCGTGCTGTTCCCGGGCGAGGGTCCGGACGGCGGCGGCAACCCGGGCTCGCCCACCAACCCCGGGGTCTCCAAGACGACCGGCTGCCACGACATCACGGTCCTGCCCTCCAAGGACCTGGCGGCGGGCGCCTGCATGGGCGACGGCATCCTGTTCTCCATCAAGGACCCGGAGCACCCGAAGGTCATCGACCAGGTCCAGGACAACGTGAACTTCGCGTTCTGGCACTCGGCGACCTTCAACCAGAAGGCGAACAAGGTCGTGTTCACCGACGAGCTCGGCGGCGGCGGCGCGGCGACCTGCAACGCGGCGGTCGGGCCGGACAAGGGCGCCGACGGCATCTACGACATCGTCGGCAAGGGTGACAAGCGCAAGCTGGTCTTCCGCAGCTACTACAAGATCCCCCGCCACCAGGCGGACACCGAGAACTGCGTGGCCCACAACGGCTCGTTGATCCCGGTCAAGGGCAAGGACATCATGGTGCAGGCCTGGTACCAGGGCGGTGTCTCGGTCTGGGACTTCACCGACTCGTCCGAGCCGAAGGAGATCGCCTACTTCGAGCGCGGTCCGCTCGACACCCAGGTGCTGAGGGGCGGCGGCTCCTGGTCGGCGTACTACTACAACGGTTACATCTACTCGAACGACATCGCCAAGGGCTTCGACGTGCTGAAGCTCAGCGACCGGCGCACCGACCCCGCCAAGCGGGTCCGGGTCCACGAGCTCAACGTCCAGACCCAGCCGGACTACTTCGACTGACCCTCGCTCCGCGGAGCCGTCGGGTCGGTCGCGAAGAAGCGCGACAGATCGGCGTCATCCCTCCCGCCGGGCGCCTCGGCGTCCGGCGGGACCCCTTGCTCCCGGTCGAGCCGGTAGCGCGCGAACAGTTCGGCGCGCAGGGTCGTGAGCGGCAGGGGCACGTTCGGCAGCACCATCGCGTAGACGGCGCCCATCAGCTGGGAGCGCAGCATCGGGTAGTCGTGGTCGACGTCCTGCGACCCGCGCCGGGCCGCGGTGTCCCGCAGCAGCTCGGCCAGCCGCTGCTGCTCCGGACACTGCACGAACCCCTCGGCCTGCAAGAGGCCCGCCATGTGCTGGCGCATCAGCACCGTACGGTCCCGGGCCAGGCCCAGGATCGCGTCGATGGCCCGCGCCATCCGCTCCCGGCCGTCCTCGGTGCGCGGCTCCCGCTCCAGCGCCTCCTCCAGCGTGCGGTGCATCAGCCGGTGCACGGCCGACTGGACCAGCTGCCGCTTGCCGGGGAAGTAGTACGACACCAGGCCGCGCGCCGAGCCGGCCCGGTCCGCGATGTCGCCGAGCGTCGTCGCCTCGTACCCGCGCTCGCTCACCAGCTCCACCGCGGCTTGAAGGAGCCGCTCCCGGGAACGGCGCCGCAATTCCTCATTGACCGAAGCGCTGCGCGGGGACATCCTGGAACTCCTGCGTTGACTGGCTGCCAGCCAACTATACTCAGGGTCAACCCGGTGGGGTTCCGGTTCGGAGCACACCGGGCTGCCGCCTGCTCTGGGCGACGCGGGGGATCGTCCAGAGTGGGCGTGCTTTTCCCGTAATGGTGGCCTCAGGCGACCGTCGCCGGAGAGCGGGCCGATGCCGGCGGGTCACCCCACCAGGTCCAGCACCGTCCGCAGCGCGCCCGGGCGTTCGGCCGCCGGCAGATGGTCGGCGAGCTCCGACGCGGGCAGCGCGACGCCGGCCGTCTCCAGCGCGGCCCGCAGCCAGGACTCGGCGGACTCGATGCGGAACAGGGTCCCGGAGAAGTCGAACAACACGGCGGTCGTGGGCACGGGGCCGAGTCTACGAACCGGGTGGATCGGGGTGGATCTCACGAGCCCCGCACTCCCTGCCCGCGCCCCTGCCGGATTCACGGATCCCGCGGAGTCGGGCTCGGGACAGTAGCCGGTCGACTGGTTGCCGACCTCGTGCACGTCCGGCCCGTGCGGGGTGCGGCGGAACGAGATCTCGCCCGCGCCGAGAACGTCTTCGCCGCCCGCGCAGGCCACGTGCTCGCTGCGCCGGGGCGCGAGCCGCAGCAGGCCGTCGAGCCCGACGACGTACGTGCACGGCTCCCCGTACTCCTCCATGCCCGCGCCCGCGTCCAGGTCCGCGGCACCGCGGATCACCCGGCCGCCGGCGCCGGGAGTGACCGCGCGCCGGATGTCCTCCGGCCCCACGTAGCCGTAGCGCCGCCCCGGCAGGGTCACGGGCGCCACCGCATGTGCGTCGCGATCGCCAGGGCCACCAGAAGGGCGCCCAGCAGCCATCCGCCCAGGACGTCCGAGGGCCAGTGCACGCCCAGCCAGATCCGGGTCAGTCCCACGCCCGCCACGGAGATCACCGCCACCGCCAGCGCCGTACGCCACACGGCGGGGGTGACGCCGTGCCGGTGCAGCAGCCACAGCAGGAGGCCGCACACCACCGTGGCCGTCAGGGCGTGCCCGGAGGGGTACGCCGCGTAGTGGGCGGAGTCGACCGGGTCGGGCCACACCGGGCGTTCACGGCCCACCCCGGCCTTGAGGGACTGCTGGATCAGCGTGCCCACCGCCGCCGTGACGACCAGCCACCCGGCCGTCCACCAGTCCGAGTGCCGCCACACCAGCCACACGGCGACCGCCGCCCCCAGCAGACGCATGGTCAGGGGGTCCCAGACCCAGTCCGTGAGGATGCGGCAGACCTGGGTCACGTCGGGGTCGGCGACGGCCCAGCGGTGGGTGGTGCGGGAGACGTCGCCGTCGACGGAGATCAGGGGCTGCCAGTCGGCCGCGACCAGGACGAGGAGCAGAGCGGAGCACAGCCCCAGGACCAGGGCGGTCCGGAGCGTGACGCGCAGAGCCGGGAGGCGGGGCGGGGGGTCGACGGACGGATGGTGCATAAGGAGATTTTCGCCGACCGGTGGTACCGGAAGCGAACTCGGCGCGAACGACCCCGGGTTTCCGTCGCGGTCGGGCCCGGGGGCGGGTGGCCAGGTAGTGGGCAGGGGCGGCGGGCAGGGGGGCCGGGCCCGGGCTCGTGGCGCTGGTGGTCGTGGCTTCGGGGTGGTTTCCGCGGAGCCGTCGGGTTCAGCCCAGTGTCCGGAGGGCGGGGACCAGGGTGACCAGCACCGGGACCACCGGCACGAGGGAGGCCGCCGCCGTCAGTCGCAGTCTGCGGGCCGGGGTGAGGCGCCCGGGCGGTGTGAGCAACCGGTGCACACGCTGCGAGACATGGGCCTGCGGGGCGGGGGAGGGGCCGAACACGCCCCGGTCCTCGTTGAGTTCGACCAGCGCCAGCGCGGTCGTCAGCCGGCCGAAGCGCCGGGAGGCCATGTCGTCCGCCGACAACTCGACCAGGCGGTGCATCTCGTCGCGGAACGCGGCGAACACCGGTACCTGCGGAAATCCGGTGGCCAGCGCCGTCGAGCAGTTCAGCAACCAGTCGTGACGTGCCTGGGCGTGCCCCTGTTCATGAGCCAGCACGGCATCCAGCTGACGCCCCTTCAGTCGCCGCAACGCGGCAGTCGTGACCACCAGTTGGGGTGCGGCGCCCGCCAGCCACCAGGCGTCGGGCCGCTCACCCTCCAGGACGAGCAGTCGGCCGGACGTGGACTCCTCGCCCGGCAACAACGGTGCACGCAAACGGAGTTCGGCGTGCCGGGACCGGCGTCCGGCCCGGCTCCGCAGTACCTCCCGTACGAGCATCGCCCCGCTCCACAGCCCGCCGCACGCGAGCGCCACCGCGGTCGCCGCCGCCCAGGGGCCGGTCGCGCCCAGCGCGTACGCCTCCACCACCGAGCGCGGGGCCGGCGCGAAGACATGCCCGCGCACCGCCTGCCAGGCCGCCGCCGCGCTGAGCGTCATCGACAGCGCACAGCACAGCAGGACCGCGGCCACCACGCACTGCCACGCCCACAGCGCGACCACCGGTTCGTGGTCCGGCCAGTCGGCCCGGGCGATCAGCCGGGGGGCGATCACGGCGGTCAGGGCACCGAGCAGCAGCAGTACCGCGGGGACCATCATGGGCAGCACCCTATGAGCGGCGTACCGATCAGGGGTACGGCTTGTCACGGTGAAGTGACGCAGACCACGCCCGAGTTCGGTTCACATCGTCAGCAGCATGGCGAGCATCCCGATCCCCATCGACAGCCGGCACGCCCGCGCCACCTCGGGCCGGTCGCTCCAGGCCACGGCGGCGCCGCCGCCCGCCCCGGCCACCGGCAGCAGTCGGACCCCGGCGAGCAGGACGTACCCGGTGAAGTACAGCAGCAGCGCCCCCGTCAGCAGCGGGACGTCGGAGCCACCGTGTCCGTGCTGGTGCGCGGGCGCGGCGGCCATCACGGCCGCCATGTAGGCCATGGCTGCGGTCCCGACCAGATGGTGCAGATGGTGGACGCCGGCGCGGGCCGCCCACAGGGCCCGCAGCGCGGCCGCCCCGAAGACCGCCGCGAAGGCCGGCCAGGCCCACTGGGGCGGGGTGAACGCGGCCGCGGGCACGGCCATCGCGGCCATCCCGAAGCCCATCAGCGCCTCGCCGCCCGCGGCCCTGCGCTGTTCCTCGACCGCGCTGCGCATCCGCAGCAGGCAGTAGGCCCCGGTCGCCGCGCACAGCGCCACCAGCAGCCAGCCGGGCGAAGCCGGTCCGTGCATGCGCACCTCCCCGCTCGACGTTCGCAATCGAGGGTTGCGATGCCCAGGGCACACCGTGCGCACGCGGGCGCAAGGGTGTACACGGGGAGCATTCGACGGAGCACGATATATTTCACGGGTAAAACACATGCTAAATTAGTAGCCATGAGCAGTGCGACCCCTCCGTGCCCCCGCCCCGAAACGCGCCCCGAAGCCCGCCCTGAAACGCCCACCGCACTGCGCGGCGGTCGGCCCGGCGCCATGCCCGGCGGCAAGCACCGTGGGCGGCGACCCGGACGCCGCCTCCCGATCGCCGGAGTGCTGCGCCTGGGCCGGCCCTCCGACATCTGGTTCAAGCCCGCCCTGAGCGTCATCGCCGCCGTCGCCCCGCCGAACCTGATCCTGCTGGCCCTCGGGCGGCTGGACCTGGCGATGTACACGATGGCCGGGTCCCTGTGCGCGCTGTACGCCCACAACCGCCCCTACGCGGCCCGGGCCCGTGTCCTGGCCTGGGTGGTGCTGGGCATGACCGGCGGCCTGGCGGTCGCCCTGCTCACGGCCTCGCTGACCACCGACGCCGTCGTCCTGGTCACCGTCGGCGCCCTGCTCGCCGCCGCGCAGAAGGCCCTGTGCGACGCGACCCGCCTCGGCCCGCCCGGCAACGTCGTCCTCACCTTCATCAGCTCCGCCGCACTGTTCATACCCCAGAGCCCCGGGCAGGTCCCCGGCCATCTGGGACTGGCGCTCGCCACGGGCGCCTGGGCCTGGCTGATCGGCATGGCCCCCGGGCTGCTGCGGCCGCACGGCCCGGAGCGCCGCGCCACCGCCCACGCCCTGAACACGGCAGCCGCCCACGCCGCCACGGACGGCGCCGGCGACGGCCACGCCCGGACCCGCGCCGCCGCGGCCGCCGCCGTGCACGCCGCCTGGCAGACCCTCCTGTCGGCCCGCGCCACGGAGACCCGCCGAGCCCTGGAGCGTCTCGTCGTCCGCGCCGAGATCGCCCTCGCCGCCCCCGCCGACACCGACCCGAAGCGTCTGCGCGACTGGGCCCGCGACCTGCGCGGCACCGGCCCTGTCCCGCACCCGGCCGACCTGGTGGACGACGACGAACTCCTCGGCGTCGACGCCGAACTCGCCACCGGCCGACCGCCGCTGTGGCTCCGCCTCGGCCCCCTCGCGCCGATCGCCGCACGCACCGCCCTGGGCTGCGCCCTCGCCGGATACGCCTCCCTCGCGCTCGGGATCGGCCGCCCCTACTGGGCCCTCGTCACCGCCGCGTCCCTCTACCAGGCGAACATCACGCTCACCTGGAGTCGCGCGGTCCAGCGCGTCGTCGGCAACCTGGTCGGCGTATTCGCCTTCGCCGCGCTCGTCCCGCTGGCCCATCTCACCCAGGCCGCCCTCGTCCTGATCTGCCTCGCCCTGAACTTCGGCGCCGAGGCGCTGATCAGCCGCAACTACTGGCTCGGCAGCGTCTGCGTGACCCCGATGGCCCTGCTCATCACCGAGTTCGCGCAGGTCCAGGACTCGGGCCGGCTGATCACCGAACGGCTGGTGGACACCCTCGTCGGAGCCGTGGTCGGCTTCGTCGCCGCGATCGCCGTCACCAACCGCAGGGCCGGAGAACGGCTCGGGCACGCGCTGACGGCCGTCGAACGGGCCCGCGAGCAGGCCGCCCGCCTCCTGGCGGAGCCTCGCCCCGCCCCCGGCGCCCTGGAGTCCGCCCGCCGCGGCCTCGCCGCCGCCCTGGTCGACCTGCGCGCCACCGCCGACGCGGCGTCCGGCGAGTGGTGGCAGCGGGCGCTGCCCGAGGAGCGGGTCGTGTCGGCCGAACAGTCCGGACACCGTACGCTCGCGGCGACGGTACGGCGCCAGGGACTGCTCCTGGACCGGGAGGCGAGCACGGGAGCGGAGGACGTACGGCGATGACGGCGACGCAGGGACGGGCGGCGGCCGGGAACGGGACGGGGGAAGGGCCCGCGACCGGGGAAGGACCGTCGGCCGACGACCCCGGAACCACCGGCGACCGCCCCAGGAGCGGCGACGGACCGGACAGCGGCGACGGGCGGCGGAGCGGCGACCGGAAGGGCACCGTCGACCCGGAGCGTCCGCTACAGCCGGTACACACCGTAGATCCGGTAGATCCAGTGCAGCCGGTGCAGCCGGTGCAGCCGGTGAGGAACGACACCGTCGCAGCCGTCGTACGGCAGTGGCAGACGGTCCGGCCCGACCTCGACACCGGCCCCATGGAGATCATCGGCCGCGTCAACCGCTGCGCCGCCCTCCTCCAGCAGGCCGAGGACGCGCCCCTGCGGCGGGCCGGCCTGAGCCGGGCGGAGTTCGACCTGCTCGGCGCGCTGCGCCGCACCGGCCATGAGCTGACCCCCGGCGAACTGGCCCGCGAGACCTTCTCCTCCGGGGCCGCCGTCACCAAGCGGCTCAAGCAGCTCACCGAGCGCGGGCTGGTGGGGCGTCGTGTCGACACCCGGGACCGACGGGTCGCCCACCTCCGGCTGACCGACGCCGGGCGGGACCTCGTCGACGGCATCATGCCCGAGCAGCTCGTCTACGAGAGCGCCGTGCTGTCCGCCCTGGACGACGGCCGGCAGGGTGAACTGGCCGACCTGTTGGGCGAGTTGCTGAGCCGACTCGAGGGACACATGCGGGCGCTGCGGGTCTGAGCGGCGCAGCGGCGCGGGACCGGACCCCGGGATCCGTCGACGTTCACTTCTCGTCTGCCGCCCGGTACACGCCGAACACCGCGCCCTGCGGGTCCCGCAGTACGGCGATCCGTGGCCCGCCCGGCACCGAGGTCGGTTCCATGAGCGTGGTGCCGCCCGCCCCGACCGCCGTCCGGGCCGACTCCTCCACGTCCGCCACCGCGAAGTACGGCAGCCAGTGCGGGGGCACCTCGGGCGGGAACTTCTCGTCCATCGTGATCATGCCGCCGAAGTCCGCTCCGCCGACGCCCCACTGGAGGTAGTTCTCCGAGGAGCGGACCGTCCAGCCGAACACCGTGGTGTAGAAGGTCTCCGACCGGTGGCGATCGCGGGTCAGCAGCTCGACCCAGCCGAGCGAGCCGGGCGCGTTGAACAGCCCGGCGCCCGGGAAGGTCCGCGCCTGCCACAACTGGAACACGGCACCGCCCGGATCGAGGGCGACCACGAAACGACCCACGTCGAAGACGTCCGTCGGGCCGATCAGGACCTTGCCCCCGGCCTCCGTGAGCAGCCGCGCGCTGACGTCCGCGTCGGTCACCGCGAACGACACGTTCCAGGCGCAGGGCTGTGCCTCCTGGTACAGGGGGGTGAGTGCGGCGACGGCCGCCTCGCCGAGGTGCGCGACGGTGTAGCCACCCGCTTCCTGGCGCGGATCGGTCTCCGCGCGCCAGCCGAAGAGCTCCGCGTAGAACCGCTTCGCCGCCTCAAGGCCACTGGTCCCCAGCTCGGCCCAGCAGGGCCCGCCGGGCACGGGCGCGTCGAGCTTCATGGCGTTCCTTCCGAAAGGGACCCCCTCCAGCACGCTATGCCTCGGCCCGCGCCACGGCATCCGGTGGCCGCCGCGGCCCGCACACACGGCCCGGCCTGCCCTGATGGCCTCGCCCTCCACCGGCGAACCACCCCGCCCACCCGGCTGCCGCCAGGCACCACCCTGCTCAGATTCCCGGTCGGTACCGGATCGGATGGTCCGCCGGCACCTCCACCAGGACGATCGGCGTGCCGTCCGGGTCGGCGATCCACATCTCGAGCAGCCCCCACGGTTCCCGTACCGGCGGCCGGACGATCTCCACCCCTTCGGCGCGCAGCTCGTCGTGCGCCGCCGCCACGTCCGGTACCTGGAGCCACAGCCGTACGGCGGGGTCCGGTGGTGTCTCCGAGCGGCCCGAGACCTCCAGGAAGCCACCGCCGAGGAAGTAGACCACCCCGCGCTCCGGCCCCGCCCCGAACTCGCGGTAGACCGCAAGGCCCAGCTGCTCCCCGTAGAAGGCGTGGGAACGCTCGGGATCGGTCGGCCGGAGCAGGGTCCTACTGCTGAGTACGTGCACCATGCAGCCGGAGCCTACCGGCGCAGGGTCTACGCTCGGCGATGCCCCAGCCGAGTCAGAGACCGGAGATCGCGCACATGGACACCGCCGCCACCGAATTCACCTTCCGCGACGCCGTGGACGACGACGTGGACGCGCTCGTCGCGCTCATCGAGTCGGCCTACCGCGGAGACACCAGCCGGGCCGGGTGGACGACCGAGGCGGACATCCTCCATGGGCAGCGGACCGACCCCGACGGCGTGCTCGCGGTCATCAAGGCACCCGACAGCCGGCTGCTCACCGTCGAGCGGCAGGGCCGGATCGTCGCCTGCTGCCAGCTCGAACACCGCGGCGGCCACGCCTACTTTGGCATGTTCGCCGTCAGCCCCACGGTCCAGGGCACCGGCCTCGGCGGGACGGTCATGGCGGAGGCCGAGCGGCAGGCCCGCGAGAACTGGGGCGTCACCGAGATGCACATGACCGTGATCTCCGTTCGCGAGGACCTCATAGCCTGGTACGAGCGTCGCGGCTACCGGCGTACCGGTCGCATGACTCCCTTCCCCTACGGCGACGAGCGCTTCGGCATTCCGCAGCGCGACGACCTCCAGTTCGAGCTGCTGGTCAAGGAACTCGGCTGAGCCTCAGGACCCGCCTAAGCCGTGAAGCGGCCCGTGCGCCTGATCTCGGGGTAGTCGGTGGTCGCGCCGTCGAGTTCCAGGGCGCGGACGAGCCGCAGCTGGTCCTGTGTGTTGACCACCCAGCCGATGATCCGCAGGTCCCGCTTCCGCGCCTCCTCGACGATCTCCAGGGTGAGCCGGCGCAGGTTGAGGCAGACCGTCGCCGCGCCGGCCTCCACGGCGCGTTCGACGATGTCGAGGCCGAAGCGGCTGCCGATGAGCGCGGTGCGCACCCCGGGGACGAGGCGCGCGATCTCGGCGACCGCCTCGTCGTGGAACGAGGACACCTCCACGCGGTCCACCAGGTCGCGCGCGTGCATCACCTCGGCCAGCGCCCGCGCGGCCTGGACGTCCTTGATCTCGGCCTGGAGCGGGAGCCGCACGGCGTCCACGACCTCCTCGAAGAACGGCACGCGCTCCCCGCGGCCCGCGTCGAGGGTGCGCAGCTCCGCGAGCGTCTGGTCGGCGATGGGCCCGGTTCCGTCGGTCGTACGGTCCACATCGGGGTCGTGCATGACCACCAGAGCGCCGTCCTTGCTCAGGTGCAGATCGAGTTCGATGACGTCGAGGCCGGCGTGTTCCGCGGCGACGAAGGAACGCAGGGTGTTCTCGGGCTCGACGCCCATGACTCCGCGGTGACCGATGGTGAGGAAGTTCAAGACACGACTCGCTTCCGTCGACGGCTGGGGCCGGAGGAGCACGCAGCCTAGTGGCCCCGGGCCGCCATGGACATGTGCGTGCACCGAGGGTTCCTCTACCCGCCCCGTGCGAGGATCCGACCCGCCGGACGGGCCCTAGCGGAAGTAGCCGCGCCTTCGGTGTCCGGCAGGAAAAAGTGCGGTGAAGATGCGGGAGGGCAGGATAATTTCCCGAAGGTCCACTTGCTGGAGGAAACCCCCTATGCATACGGTGTCCTGACGCGAGCTTCTCCAGTGAAGGATGGGACATGACGGAAATTCTTGTGCAGGCGACTACGGGGGAGCAGGTTTCTCCGGCGTCCAGGGTGGTGGAGCACCCGGCGTGGCGCGTGCTCAAGGATGCCGTGGAGCGGATCCGGCCCTGGCAGTCGAAGGACGGGTCGATCGACTTCGCGGCCGAGGGCGCACCGCCGCGCGCGGACGCCGAGCAGGCCGTCCAGATCGTGATCGAGGCCGTCGAGGAGCTGTCCCCGCTGCTTCCGCACGACGCCGACTACCACCGGGCGCTCGCCAAGGACCTGCGGGTCTGGGCCGACGGCGGCTTCGAGGTGCCGGACTTCCTCGACTCGCTGCTGGCCTTCCAGCCCGCCGCGAACCGTCGCGACGGGCTCCAGCACCTGGTCGTCTTCGCGATGTACACGCAGAACGGCAACCCGGACCGCAACCTGGAGGCGGTCGTGCTGCGCATGGTCTGGCCGCAGTGGCTGGCCGAGCTGGAGCGCACCCGTTACGACAACCCTCTGTTCTGCGGCATCACCTTCGAGGACTTCACGGCCGGCTACGACACCAACTCCGCCGTCCTCTTCCCGGAGACCATCGCCGTCCGCGAGGCGCCGGAACGTTTCTCCTGGGGTGGCATCTTCTGCGACCGCGAGGCCGCCCGCTTCCGTCGGGTGACCGACGCGGCCGTCGAGGTCCTCGGGCTCTCGCTGCCCGAGGACATCGCCGCCATGGTCCACGACCAGAAGCGCTGCGAGGAGGCCTTCGTCCTGTGGGACATGGTCCACGACCGCACCCACAGCCACGGTGATCTGCCCTTCGACCCCTTCATGATCAAGCAGCGCCAGCCGTTCTGGATGTACGGCCTGGAGGAGCTGCGCTGTGACCTCACCGCCTTCAAGGAGGCCGTGAAGCTGGAGGCCGACGGCGTCCCACAGGCCCGTGACGTGCAGTACGCGGTGCTCTTCGACCGCATGTTCCGCTTCCCGGTCACCGGCGAGCGGGTGCGCAACTACGACGGCCTCGGCGGCCAGCTGCTCTTCGCCTACCTGCACAAGCACGACGTCGTCCGCTGGACCGACAACAAGCTGCACATCGACTGGCAGCGGGCCCCGCAGGTCACCAACCAGCTCTGCGCCGACATCGAGCAGCTCTACCGCGACGGCATCGACCGCCCCAAGCTCGTCCACTGGTTCGCCGGCTACGAGCTGGTCTCCGGCTACCTCGCCCCGCACCCGGGCTCCAAGTGGGCCAAGGGTCCCGACGCCCTGGACCTGACCCAGCCGCCCCGCAAACTCGTGGACGACGTGCTTCCGGACGAGTTTCCGCTGAGCATGTTCTATGAGGCACTGTCCAAGAAGCTGAAGAACGTGATCGCCTCAACCCGGGGCATCACGGCGGACGGCGCCGAGCGGATCGCCGCGTGAGCGACCTGCGTACCGAGAACACTGCTCAGCAGGAGGCGAAGACCATGGGGAACGGGGCTCTCAGCGGTGCGGTGATCGCGGTGGCCGGTGCGGGCGGACCGGCCGGCCGGGCGGCACTGCTCAGGCTCGCCGAGGCGGGCGCGGTCGTCGTCGGCGCGGACAACGACCCCGAGCGCCTGGCGGAGGCCGTCGACGCGGCCCGCTACGGGGCCGGGGGCGCCACCGTCACCGGCGAGCCGGTCGACCTGCTCGACCTGAACTCGACCCGGGACTGGGCGCAGCGCGTCGAGAAGGACTTCGGCCGGATCGACGGCGTCGTCCACCTCGTCGGCGGCTGGCGCGGCAGCGAGACGTTCATCAAGACCAGCCTGGACGACTGGGACTTCCTGGAGCTGCTGCTCGTCAAGACCGTCCAGCACACCTCGCTCGCCTTCTTCGAGGGCCTCCAGCGCAGCGAGATCGGCCGGTACGTGCTGATCAGCGCCGCCGGGGCCTCGAACCCCTCCGCGGGCAACGCCGCGTACGCCGCCGCGAAGGCCGCCGCCGAGGCCTGGACCCTCGCGCTCGCCGACGCCTTCCGCAAGGCCGGGGGCACCGAGGGCCCGACCTCCGCGGCTGCCATCCTGGTGGTGAAGGCGCTGGTGCACGAGGCGATGCGCGCCGACCGCCCCAACGCGAAGTTCGCGGGCTTCACCGACGTCAAGGACCTGGCCGAGGCCATCGCCGGAGTCTGGGAGAAGCCCGCCCCCGAAGTGAACGGACAGCGTCTGTGGCTCACCGAGAAGCCGTGAACCCTCCGAAGACCGACGCGCGACGCCATCACGACCCGGAGGTCCGCGGTTTCGCCAGCGACAACTACGCCGGCGCCCACCCGGAGGTGATGGCCGCCCTGGCCCTGGCCGACGGCGGCCATCAGGTGGCGTACGGCGAGGACGACTACACCGAGCACCTCCAGGGGATCATCCGCAGCCACTTCGGTGCCACGGCGGAGGCCTTCCCCGTCTTCAACGGCACCGGCGCCAACGTCGTCGCGCTGCAGGCGGTGACCGACCGCTGGGGCGCGGTGATCTGCGCGGAGAGCGCGCACATCAACGTCGACGAGGGTGGCGCGCCCGAGCGCATGGGCGGCCTGAAGCTGCTCACCGTGCCCACCCCGGACGGCAAGCTCACCCCCGAGCTGATCGACAAGCAGGCCTGGGGCTGGGACGACGAGCACCGCGCGATGCCGCAGGTCGTCTCGATCACCCAGAGCACCGAGCTCGGCACGCTCTACACGCCCGACGAGATCCGCGCGATCTGCGACCACGCCCACGCGCACGGCATGAAGGTGCACCTGGACGGCTCCCGGATAGCCAACGCCGCCGCCTCGCTGAACGTCCCGATGCGGACGTTCACCAACGCGGCCGGCGTCGACCTCCTCTCGCTGGGCGGGACGAAGAACGGCGCGCTGTTCGGCGAGGCGGTCGTCGTCATCGACCAGGACGCCGTCCGTCACATGAAGCACCTGCGCAAGCTGTCCATGCAGCTCGCCTCCAAGATGCGCTTCGTGTCGGTGCAGTTGGAGGCCCTGCTGGCCAAGGACCTGTGGCTGCGCAACGCCCGCCACGCCAACGAGATGGCCCAGCGGCTCGCCGAGGGCGTGCGGGCCGTGCACGGCGTGGAGATCCTGTACCCCGTGCAGGCCAACGGCGTGTTCGCGCGGCTCCCGCACGAGGTGAGCGAGCGGCTCCAGAAGAAGTTCCGGTTCTACTTCTGGGACGAGGCGGCGGGGGTCGTGCGCTGGATGTGCGCCTTCGACACGACCGAGGAGGACGTGGACACGTTCGTCGCCGCGGTCAAGGAGGAGATGGCGCGGTAGCAGCGGCATCGATTGCATAGGTATGCGGTCACCTGAAAAGTCATTGACTCTCGGGTGATCGCTTTCCTATGCTCTCCCGTCATGGAGCTGATCCAGGAGAACCCCGACCTCTCGGCCTATCTGGCTGCTGACGACGCCATCGACCATCACCACCCGCTGGTGCGGGAGACGGCCGCCCGCCTCACGAAGGATGCGGAGGACTCGTATGGTTATGCGCGCCTCGCCTTCGAGTTCGTCCGCGACGCCATCCCCCACTCGCAGGACGTCGGCGACCCGCGCGTGACCTGGCGCGCCTCGGACGTCCTGGAACAGGCCACGGGCATCTGTCACGCCAAGGCGCATGCCCTCGCCGCCCTGCTGCGGGCCGAGGACATCCCGACCGCGCTGTGCTACCAGCGGTTCGTGCACGACGAGGGCGACGGGTACGCCCTGCACGGACTCGTCGCCGTGCGCTTCAACGGGGCCTGGCACCGCCAGGACCCCCGCGGCAACAAACCGGGCGTGGACGCGCGGTTCTCCCTGGCGGGCGAACACCTGGCCTTCCTGCCCGACCCCGCGGCGGACGAGCTGGACTACCCCGGCCTGTACGCGACACCGCACCCGGCCGTCCTCGGCGCGCTGCGGGCCGCCCCCGACCGGCCGCACCTGTGGAAGACCCTCCCCGCCGCACTGTGACCACCCTGCCGCGGCTCACGCGGGGCGAGGGGCTGTGCGAACGTCCCCCGGCGGGCGCGAAGCCGGCCGGGGAACGTGAAGCGCGCGAACCGCGTCAGCGCGCCTCGGCCTCGCGCACCTGCTCCGGAGTCGGCGCCGTGCCGCCCAGGTGGGCCGGCATCCACCAGGTGTCGTTCGCGTCCTTGGGGCGGACCGGATAGGCGCGCTGAGCGGCCTCCAGGAGCTCCTGGACGCGCTCGCGCAGCTGCCGGGTGATCGCGCCGGCGTACTTGTCGCGGGAGGCCTCGACGGCCTCGCCGACGCGGATGGTGACCGGGGTGTGGCTGCGCTTGAAGTTGCGCGGGTGGCCCTTGGTCCACAGCCGCTGCGTACCCCACAGGGCCACCGGGATCAGCGGGACGCCCGCCTCCTGGGCCATCCGGGCCGCGCCCGACTTGAAGCTCTTGAGCGTGAACGACTGCGAGATGGTGGCTTCGGGGAAGACCCCGACGATCTCGCCCGAGCGCAGCGACTCGAGCGCGTGCGCGTAGGCCGTCTCGCCCTGGTTGCGGTCCACCGGGATGTGCTTCATCCCGCGCATCAGCGGGCCGGAGATCTTGTGGCGGAAGACGGACTCCTTCGCCATGAAACGAACGAGACGTTTCTGCGGGAGCGCGGCCAGACCGTCGAAGATGAAATCGAGGTAGCTGATGTGATTGCTCACCAGCACGGCTCCACCAGAGCGCGGGATGTTCTCCGACCCCTTGCAGTCGATCTTGAGGTCCCAGGCCTTGAACAATGTCTGGGCGAGGCCGACGACGGGGCGGTAGACAATCTCTGCCATGGGCGGGGCGGACCCTTCCTTCTCTTTGCCGGGGAGGCGCTCCCGACGGCAAAGTTACGCAGCCGTAGGTTTACGGCATCTCGCAGATCGTGCCCGAAGAACGGCCGGGGAGCCAGCCCCAGTGCCCGGGAAGGGCGAGATACTCGTCACTTCGGCCCCCTTGATCCACCTCGGGCTTTTAAGTCGTCTTTACTCCGCGCGTACCGCGACGCGCCGCACGAGCAGGTACATCTCGCATCCGAGGCAGTACCCGAAAGCGGCATTGAGGAAGGCGGCCGCCAGCGCCGCCCCGGTCGCCGCGAGACCCAACCAGTCCGGACCCAGCGTGAATCCGACGAGTCCGACCCCCGCGAACAGCAGACCCACCGCCTGCGCGAACCGCGGCGGCTCCGGAGCCTCGAAGTCGGTCGGCGGCCCGATCCGCGGACGCACGGCCCTGCGGAACACCCAGCCGTACGGTGAGCGCCCCACCCCGCCCGCCGCGCCGAGCGCGAACGCCAGCGTCTGCCACGCCAGCAGCCAGGCGTTGCCGCTGATCAGCACGACCGCGAGTACTACGGTCGTCACGGCGGCTCCGAAGCGCGGGCCCCTCGCATCGATGTCCATGAATCAAGCATTCCGCAACGGAAACGATTCCTGGGGTCGGGAATCTTTGCAGTCTCGTGAACGCTGGAGGACCTGATGAGCGGACTGCTGGTGTGCGTGGCGGTGCTCGCCGCGGCGAGCGCCTACGGAGTGCTGCACAAGCGGCGGAGCGGGAGGGTGCGGGTGCGCGGGCGGGACGACGGCAAACGGCTCGGAGCGGACCGGCTCGGCGGCGAACTCGGCGAACGGGCCACGCTCGTGCAGTTCTCCAGCGCCTTCTGCGCGCCCTGCCGGGCCACCCGCAGGGTCCTCGGCGAGGTGGCCGGCGTGGTCCCCGGGGTCACCCACATAGAGATCGACGCCGAGGCGCACCTGGACCTCGTCCGCGAGCTCGACATCCTCAAGACCCCGACCGTCCTGGTGCTCGACGCCGACGGTCGCATCGTCCGGCGCGCCACCGGCCAGCCCCGCAAGGCGGACGTCCTCGCGGCCCTGGGGGAGGCTGTGTGATCCGCCTACGGGGGACGGTGAGGCATCTCCCAGATGCCGGAACGTACTTGACTGCGCGCACCACCTATCGTCAGTCTGACCGTATGCCTGAGGAACTCCTTCTCCACGGACGGGTCCACGTCGACCTGGTCCGTACCGCGAGCGCGCGCTGTCCGGGCCGTTGAGCACCCACGGCCCGGTTCGCCACCTCCCGCAGAAGGACAACCCCATGACGGCCCTACCCGGCCTCGGCTCCCCGCACCTGGCCTCTCCCGACCTCCTGCGCTCCGTCTTCCGCCGGCATGCCGCGGGAGTCGCCGTGATCACCGCCTCCGGTGAGAGCGGCCCGGTCGGCTTCACCGCCACCTCCCTCAGCTCCGTCTCCGCCGAACCCCCGATGCTCTCCTTCGGCGTCGGCACCGGCGCCTCCAGCTGGCCGGTGCTGTCGCGGGCCACGCACGTGGGCGTCCATATACTCGGCGAGCACCAGCAGGCGCTGGCCGCCACCTTCGCCCGGAGCGGCGCCGACCGCTTCGGGGCGCCGACCGTCTGGCGCGACGGCCCGCAGGGTGTTCCGGTCCTGGACGACGTGCTGGCGTGGCTGGTGTGCCGGGTCGTCGCGCGGGTCCCGGCGGGCGATCACCGCATCGTGCTGGCCGAGGTCGTCCTGGGCGATCCGCAGGGTCCGGGGCGTCCGTTGCTCTACCACCAGGGGCGGTTCACCGCCCTGCGGGATTGATCACTGCCCGGCTCTCCTGCGAAGTCGTCGAGTTCCGATTACGCTGCGTTGCAAAGGTCACAGTTCAAAGCGCTTGCTTAGCGGGAACGAACTGGGTGTACTGACGAGTAATATTTTGGTCGGAGCGCGGGCCGCCCCGACCGGGATCGGCCGATTGTGGCGCCTATGCTGCCTGGAAGAAGGCAGCCGAGAACTGACGATGCAGTAGGAGAGCCGGCGTGAGCTTGAGGATCGTTGTCACTGTGAAGTACGTGCCCGACGCCACTGGCGACCGGCACTTCGCCGATGACCTGACCGTCGACCGGGACGACGTGGACGGTCTGCTCTCCGAGCTCGACGAGTACGCGGTCGAGCAGGCGCTGCAGATCTCCGAGAACTCCGACGACGACGTGGAGATCACCGTCCTGACGGTGGGCCCCGAGGACGCCAAGGACGCGCTCCGCAAGGCCCTCTCCATGGGCGCCGACAAGGCGATCCACGTCGAGGACGACGACCTGCACGGCACCGACGCCATCGGCACCTCCCTGGTGCTGGCCAAGGCGATCGAGAAGGCCGGCTACGACCTGGTCATCTCGGGCCTGGCCTCCACCGACGGCACCATGGGCGTCGTCCCGGCCCTGCTGGCCGAGCGCCTGGGCGTCCCGCAGGTCACCCTGCTCTCCGAGGTGTCCGTCGAGGACGGCACCGTCAAGGGCCGCCGGGACGGCGACGCCGCCTCCGAGCAGCTCGAGGCCTCCCTGCCGGCCGTCGTGTCGGTCACCGACCAGTCGGGCGAGGCGCGTTACCCGTCGTTCAAGGGCATCATGGCGGCCAAGAAGAAGCCGGTCGAGGCCTGGGACCTGTCGGACCTGGACCTGGAGGCCGACGAGGTCGGCCTCGAGGGCGCCTGGACCGCCGTCGACAGCGCGACCGAGCGTCCGGCCCGCACCGCGGGCACGATCGTCAAGGACGAGGGCGAGGGCGGCAAGCAGCTCGCCGAGTTCCTCGCGGGCCAGAAGTTCATCTAAAGGCCCTTCGCCGACCGCCCCTCAACTTCGTTTCGCAGGAGAGCAATCCCATGGCTGAAGTCCTCGTCTTCGTCGACCACGTGGACGGCGCCGTCCGCAAGCCCACCCTGGAGCTGCTGACGCTGGCCCGCCGCATCGGCGAGCCGGTCGCCGTCGCCCTCGGCGCGGGCGCCGAGAACACCGCCGCCGCGCTGGCCGAGCACGGCGCCGTGAAGGTGCTGACCCACGACGCGTCCGAGTACGCCGACTACCTCGTCGTCCCCAAGGTCGACGCGCTCCAGGCCGCGGTCGAGTCGGTCTCCCCGGCCGCTGTCCTCGTCCCGTCCTCCGCCGAGGGCAAGGAGATCGCCGCCCGGCTCGCGCTGCGCATCGGCTCCGGCATCATCACCGACGCCGTCGACCTCGAGGCCGGCGCCGAGGGTCCGGTGGCCACCCAGTCGGTGTTCGCCGCCTCCTTCACCACCAAGTCCCGTGTCTCCAAGGGCACCCCGGTCATCACCGTGAAGCCGAACTCGGCCGCCGTCGAGGCCGCCCCGGCCGCCGGCGCCGTCGAGGCCCTCGCGGTGACCTTCTCCGCCCAGGCCACCGGCACCAAGGTCACCGGCCGCACGCCGCGCGAGTCGACCGGCCGCCCGGACCTGACCGAGGCCGCGATCGTGGTCTCCGGCGGCCGCGGCGTCAACGGCGCCGAGAACTTCGCCCTCATCGAGTCCCTCGCCGACTCCCTCGGCGCGGCCGTGGGCGCCTCCCGCGCCGCGGTGGACGCCGGCTGGTACCCGCACACCAACCAGGTCGGCCAGACCGGCAAGTCCGTCTCGCCGCAGCTCTACATCGCCAACGGCATCTCCGGCGCCATCCAGCACCGCGCCGGCATGCAGACCTCGAAGACCATCGTGGCCGTCAACAAGGACGCCGAGGCCCCGATCTTCGACCTGGTCGACTACGGCGTCGTCGGTGACCTGTTCGACGTCGTCCCGCAGCTCACCGAGGAGATCAACACCCGCAAGGGCTGATCACCCGGTAGGCGCGGCACTGTCCGAGGCCCCCGTGACCGCACAGGTCACGGGGGCCTCGGCTCATCCCAGGGTCACCGAGGCCTGCACCGGCAGGTGGTCGCTCGGGTACTGGCCGTCCAGGCGGAAGGTGTCGGTCCACTCACGGTGGACGGTGGCGCCCGGAGTCGCCAGGATCCAGTCGATGCGGTCGCCGTTCGGCGTGAGCGGCTTGTACCCGTGGTACGTCGCATAGGCCCCGCCACGCGCGCGTGCGGTGTCCCAGGTGTCGACCAGCCCGGCGGCCAGCAGCCTGTCGTAGACCGGATTGACGTGCGCGACGGCGTTGAAGTCGCCGGTCAGCAGCAGCGGCAGGGAGCGGTCCGAGCGGGCGATCCGCGCGGCGATCAGGTCGGCGGAGCGCACGCGCGCGTACTGACTGCCGTTGTCGAGATGGGTGTTGAAGACGTAGAACTCCCGCCGCCCGCGCAGATCACGGAAGCGCACCCAGGTGACCATGCGGGGGTACTCCGCCCCCCAGGTGTTGGAGCCGAGCACCTCGGGCGTGTCGGAGAGCCAGAAGTGCCCGTGCTCGACCGGGGCGAGCCGACGGGTGTCGTAGAACACCGCCACCGCCTCCGGGTCCTCCACGCTGCGGCCCTTGCCGATCCAGGCGTAGTGCGGGCCGAGGTCGGCCTCGATGTCGCGCAACTGGGCCGGCAGACCCTCCTGGGTGCCGATGACGTGCGGAGCCGCCCGGCGCAGCAGAGCGCGCATCACCGGACGGCGGACCGCCCAGGTATGGGCGTCCTTGGCGCCCGGGTAACGCAGATTGAAGGTCATGACCTTCAACGGCGGCACGGTCGCGGGCTGAAGCGCCCCGCGCGCCCTCTCGTGCCGGGTGGCGGCAGACCCCGCCGTGCCCAGCACGGGCAAGGTCGCCAGGGCGGCCAACGCCGTGCGCAGCCCCGCCCGCCGGGTAGGCCCCGTGATGCCGGTCATGTATCCCCTCCCCTTGTGAGACAGGATGAAGGTGAGAACGGTTGTGCGGAAGGGGGGTCGGTGGGGCGGTGAGCGCGGGGACCACGCCGTGGACAGGGTGTTGACCGGCCGGAACTCGCACGGATAACTTCGCTCTACGGATTGTTGATTCCGTACAGCGGAAAGTCGGAGGGTGTGGAATGGGTCAGGGCCAGCAGGAGACGGTCGCGACGAGCCTCGCGGGCGCCGTCAGCGAGGAGATCAGCGCCTCCCTCGCCCCGGTCGACGCCGAACTCGACCGCCGTTACCCCGGCGACCCCGGCACCCGTCAGCCCGTCCACACCGTCTACGTCCCCGGCGACGCCTTCGACGCCGACACGATTCGCTCCTGGGGCGACCGGGCCCTCGCCGCCCTCGACGAGCACGCCCCCGACGCGGCCTCCTTCGCCGCCTGTCTCGGCCTCTCCCGGGACCTCGCCGAGCCCGTGTACGCGCGCGTGCGGGCCAAACTGGAGCGCGAGCCCGTCGAGGACCTGCGCGTCGACTTCGAGGACGGCTACGGCCCCCGCCCGGACGCAGAGGAGGACGAGACGGCCGCCCGCGCGGCCCGGCTGATCGCGGAGGCGAACGCCAAGGGCGCCGCGGCCCCGTACATGGGCATCCGCATGAAGTGCATGGAGGCAGCGGTACGCGACCGGGGCATCCGCACCCTCGACATCTTCCTCACCGGCCTGATGGAGAACGGTGGCCTCCCCGACGGCCTGGTCCTGACCCTCCCCAAGGTGACGTATCCGGAGCAGGTCACCGCGATGGTCCGGCTCCTGGAGGCCTTCGAGCGGGCCCGGGGCCTCGACGCCGGACGGCTCGGCTTCGAGATCCAGATCGAGACCAGCCAGTCCATCCTCGCCACCGACGGCACCGCGACGGTCGCCCGCATGATCCAGGCGGCCCGGGGTCGCGCCACCGGTCTGCACTACGGCACCTTCGACTACAGCGCCTGCCTCGGCGTCTCCGCCGCCTACCAGGCCAGCGACCACCCCGCCGCCGACCACGCCAAGGCGATCATGCAGGTCGCGGCGGCCGGTACCGGGGTACGCGTCTCGGACGGCTCCACGAACGTGCTGCCGGTCGGCCCGACCGAACAGGTCCACGACGCCTGGCGACTGCACTACGGCCTCACCCGCCGCGCCCTGGCCCGCGCCTACTACCAGGGCTGGGACATGCACCCCGGCCACATCCCCACCCGCTACGCGGCCGTCTTCGCCTTCTACCAGGAGGGCTTCGCCCAGGCCGCCGAGCGGCTCTCGCGGTACGCCAACCGGGCCGGCGGTGACGTGATGGACGAGCCCGCGACCGCCAAGGCCCTCAGCGGCTACCTGCTGCGCGGCCTTGACTGCGGCGCGCTCGACCTCGCCGAGGTGACCGACGCGACCGGGCTCACCAGGGCGGCCCTGGAGGGCTTCGCGACGCCGCGCCGAGGCGATCTTACGGTCTCCGGGCAGTAGAGGCGGCGGCCGGCGCGGGGCGGCCGCCAGGCCTGCTCCCGCGGTGGCCGGCCGGAGGAGCAAGGCGTCCTCGTTGAGGACCGGCACCGTTCGACGGCGTCGTGCAACCCCTGCTCCACCGGCCTTCGTTCAGCGGTGACTACTGCTGCGGGAGTTCGTACGGACGCGTGATGATCTCCATGCCGTGCCCGGCCGGATCCATGAAGTACACGCCCCGGCCGCCGTGGTGACGGTTGATCTCGCCCGGCTGCTTTCCGTGCGGGTCGGCGAAGTACGTGATCCCCGCCCGCTCGATCCGTTCGAAGGCCGCGTCGAACTCCTCGTCCGAGACGAGGAACGCGTAGTGCTGCATGACGATCGACTCCACCGGGATGGCGGCGAAGTCCAGGGTGACGCCGTTGCTGGTGCTCACCGGGACGAACGGGCCCCACTCGGCCCCGACTTCGAGTCCCAGGACGTGGGCGAGGAACTCGGCGGACTCCCGGTTGTCACGGGAGTGGATGATGGTGTGGTTCAACTCGACTGACATGTGTGGAATGCCTCCGTAAGGCAAACTCACGGGCGCCTCCATGCCTCACCCGGTCGGTGACCGACACGCGACGCCGTTCGATCACTTTAACGGACGCGCAGGTGTTCCAGGCCGGACGCGATCACCAACTTCTCCTCCGCGAACAGACGGGTGCCTTCCGCGCACCGCCCGGCGTCGGCCCGCGCGCGGGCGCAGAACTCCTCCGGCGTCGTCCCGAACAGCTGCCGCAACGCCGGTGACCGCGTGAGGAGTTCGGTGATCAGGACGCGCTGCCCGGGATGCCTGCGCGGGACGCCGTCGCCGTCGTGCAGGACACCGTGATGGTTCACGTACGCGAACGCGTCGAGGAGTGCCTCGCCGTTCTCCAGCTCGACCCGGAAGCCCGGCGCGGGCAGCAGGACCCGGTCGTAGTTCGGCTCCGTCGCGTCGATGAGGGCGAGTTGTTCCGGGTCGAGCCAGATGACGAACAACTCCGCTGTGACGCCGGGGGCGTCGACCGGGGACGCGGAGATGTAGCCGAGGCGGCTGACATGCGCCGAGACGCCGATGTCGATCCCCGTGACCCGGGCCCTCACCATGGGGACGGGTGAGGTGACCGCGAACTCGGCCATCTTGTACCGCAGTTGGGCGGGACTGGCGTTGGAGCCGACGGCCACGACCGGAGTACGGCCGGGATGCGTCAGCCGGTCCAGCGGCAGCAGCTCGTCCCCGCGGAGCAGCCCGGACGCGGCCGGCCAGGCGCCGGGATAGCTCAGCGGGTGGTCGCGCGGCGCGTCGGCCAGGCCCAGCGCCCGAAGGGTGCGGTGCTCGTCGTGGGCGTCCATGGCCGTCTCAGTCGGCCGGCGGCAGCTCGCCCGAGCCGCGCGTGACGAGCCGGGTCGGCAGTTCGATGCGCTCGGGGGTGATCAGCGTGCCGTCCAGCTGCCCGAACAGGCGCTCCGCGGCGGTCCGGCCGAGCGTGGCCGCGTCCTGGGCGATCACGGTGACCCCCGGCTGGAGCAGGTCGGCGAGCTCCAGGTCGTCGAAGGCCACCAGGGCGACCGGGCGGCTCCGCTCGGCGAGCACCCGGATCACGGTGACCGTCACCCGGTTGTTGCCCGAGAAGATCGCCGTGACCGGCGCGGGCCCGGACAGCATCTCCTCGGCCGCGCGGCGCACCCGCAGGGGATCGGTCGCGCCCAGCGACATCCAGGCGTCCTCGACCGGTATGCCCGCGTCCTCCATCGCCGTCCGGTAACCGCGCAGCCGCTCGGCGGCGGTGTGGATGCGGGGCATGTCGCCGATGAAGCCGATCCGGCGGTGCCCGTGCGCCACCAGATGGGTCACGCCCTCGTGGGCGCCGCCGAAGTTGTCCGACAGGACGCAGTCGGCGTCGATCTGCCCGGCCGGCCGGTCCACGAACACCGTGGCGACGCCCGCCTTGATCTCGGGCTCCAGGTACCGGTGGTCGTCACCGGCGGGGATGACCACCAGGCCGTCCACCCGGCGCGCGCACAGCGCCAGGGCCAGCTCCTGCTCCCGGTCCGGGTCCTCGGCGCTGGAGCCGTTGATGAGCAGCGCGCCGTGGGCGCGGGCCACCTCCTCCACCGCGCGGCTGAGCGGCCCGTAGAACGGGTCGGCGAGATCCTCCAGGACCAGGCCGATACTGGCGGTGCTGCCCTTGCGCAGCACCCGGGCGCTGTCGTTGCGGCGGAAGCCGAGCGCGTCGATGGCCTCCTGGACCCGGCGCTCCGTCTCGGGCGTGACGCCCGGTTCGCCGTTCACCACCCGCGAGACCGTCTTGAGGCCGACTCCGGCGCGAGCGGCGACGTCCTTCATGGTGGGACGGTTGCCGTAGCGGCTCTCGGGCCGGCGCTGCGTCTCGGGCACGATGCTGTGTCCTGTCCTGTCGTCCACGGGAGGTCGGATATGCACGCCGTCCACAAAATGTTGCGCACGGGGATGCGAGGTCCCGGGGTTTGTATGAGGATGTGGCGTCGAGCATAGAGCCTGGACAACGTTGTCAGATGCGGGAGACACTGTCCACCGCAATCTCCGGCCCGCGTTCCCCAACCGCTGGACCGGCCAGCCCTTTCCATGGTGGACCGGGAGAAACCAGACTGATGTACACCGACCTCGTGGCCGCGCTCGACATCGGCGGCACCAAGATCGCCGGAGCGCTGGTGGACGGCGACGGCACGATCCTGGCCCGCGCGCAGCGCCCCACGCCCGCTCAGGAGGACGGCGACACCGTGATGCGGGCCGTCGAGGAGGCGCTGGCGGAGCTGACCGTGTCCCCGCTGTGGGGGCGCGTCCGAGCCGTCGGCATCGGCAGCGCGGGCCCGGTGGACGCCTCGGCGGGCACGGTCAGCCCGGTGAACGTGCCCGGCTGGCGCGACTTTCCGCTGGTCGACCGGGTCCGGGCGGCGACGGGGAACCTCCCGGTCGAGCTCATCGGCGACGGCGTGGCGATCACGGCGGCCGAACACTGGCAGGGCGCCGCCCGCGGGCACGACAACGCGCTGTGCATGGTGGTCTCCACCGGCGTCGGCGGCGGCCTGGTGCTGGGCGGCCGGCTGCACCCCGGCCCCACCGGCAACGCCGGCCACATCGGCCACATCAGCGTCGAACTCGACGGCGACGTGTGCCCGTGCGGCGCACGCGGCTGCGTGGAACGCATCGCGAGCGGCCCCAACATCGCCCGGCGGGCCCTGGAGAACGGCTGGCTGCCCGGCCCCGACGGCGACACCTCCGCGGCCGCGGTGGCCGCCGCCGCCCGCGCGGGCGACCCGGTCGCCGTGGCCTCCTTCGAACGGGCCGCCCAGGCCCTGGCCGCCGGAATCGCGGCCACGGCGACCCTCGTCGAGATCGACATCGCGGTGGTCGGCGGGGGCGTGGGCAAGGCGGGCGAGGTGCTCTTCGCCCCCCTGCGCCGGGCGCTCCGCGACTACGCCACCCTCTCCTTCGTCCAGCGCCTGACCGTCACGCCCGCGCAGATGGGCACGGACGCGGGCCTGGTGGGAGCGGCGGCGGCAGCGCTGTCGAGGAGCGCGGAGGCCGGGGCGGCGGCGGGCGCCACGGCGGCGGGAGTCTGACGCCGACGGGCGACCCCCTGAAGGAACGTTCCGGCGTCGAGGCGGAGTGTGGGGCGGTGGCGGACCGGCTTGCCAGTGTTCGTGTAGGTGCTCCTGCCGGTGCTCGTGTCGGTGTTCGCCGTGGGTGACCGGGGGCGGCGCGGACGGGCGTCTGCGTGGCGGTCGGCCGGGTGGCGTTACTCGGTGACGTGGCGGGCGTGGCGGACCGGTGTGCCGGCTGCCGTGACGGGGGTCCAGCCGCTCCAGGCGGGGATGGCCTCGCGTGCCTGCCGCCAGTCGGCGGGGACGCCGTCCGTGCCGGTCCGGGACGCGACGACGCCTCCCACGATGGCGCAGGTCGTGTCGCGGTCGCCCCACCCGCCGACGGTCTGCTATAGCGCCTCGGGCAGGTCGTCCAGGTGTCCCGCGGCGGACCAGAGGGCGAACGGCACCGTGTCCGGGGCCGAGATCAGCGTCCCCGAGCCCAGCACGGACGCCGCGTGGCGCACCGAGGTGCGTTCGGGGAATCCCGCGGCCACCAGCAGTCCGGAGCGGACGTCGCTGACCGGCAGGTAGTCAGCGACCTCTCGCAGGAACGAGGCACGCGGAGGGACGTCCCCACCCGCACCAGCGGCCGCCAGCGCGGCGGCGACCGCCACGGCCACCGCGCCCGCGACCGCCTCGGGGTGGGCATGGGTGGCCAGCGCGGACAGCCGGGCCTGCTCGCGGGCCGCGGCGAGGTCGTCCATGAACCAGGCGCCCAGCGGGGCGACCCGCATCGCGGCGCCGTTGCCGTACGAACCCTGTCCGCCGAACTGTCCCGTCGTCACCGCCCGCCAGTCCTCGCCCTCGCCGACGCGCCGCAGCACGCTGTGCATGGACGGGCCGTACTGACGGCCCGGGTCGCGGCGGTACTCGGCGGCGAACTGCCGTGCCAGGTCGCCCGGACGGACCTCCCCGTGCTCCGTCAGATGGGCGAACAGGACGAACGCCATCGCCGAGTCGTCCGTCCACGGCCACGGCGCGGGACGCGGCTCGCGTGCAGCCCACAACTCCTCGGCCGGCTCGTCGGAGCGGATGAACCAGCTGTCGCCGAAGGCGTCGCCCGTCACAAGGCCGTCCAAGGCGGCATGGGCATGCTGTGGGCCGATCATGGCGAAACTCCTCAGAACCGTCGGTGACCCCGGCATTCTCCCCGAGGGCCGGCCGATCGTGCGCGTGGATCAGCGGAAGACGCGTGACCCCGTGCCCGTCGTCGCCGTTGATCCCCGCATGAAGAAGCGCAGCATGCTCGCCATCGCCTCCCTCGCCACCGGCTTCGTCGTGGCGGCGATCACCCCCTCGCACAGCCTGGGAGGCGCGGATCTCGACGGACTGAACGTGGGCGACACGCTCAGCACGCTCGACCACACCATCGCCGGCGACAGCCTGGCCATCGACGACGAGGCGCTGGGGCAGAACGACTGACGGACCGGGCCAGGACCACGAACGCCGTGGCGCGGGCACCCACCGGGAGGGGGCCGGCGCCACGGCGTTCGTGCGCCCTCAACGGGAACTGGTTTCCGTGGCAGGGTGGAGCGGGCAAGCCACAGGGGGCCAACAGAAGAGGGGGACCTGTGACCGTCGTCTGGATCAACGGCGCGTTCGGTGCGGGGAAGACCACCACCGCACGGGAATTGATCGACCTGATCCCGAACAGCACGCTCTTCGACCCCGAGGTCATCGGCGGAGCGCTCCCGCACCTGCTGCCGCCCAAACGTCTCGCCGAGGTCGGCGACTTCCAGGACCTGCCGATCTGGCGACGGCTCGTGATCGACACGGCGGCCGCGCTGCTCGCCGAGCTGGGCGGCACCCTCGTCGTCCCCATGACCCTGCTCCGCCAGGAGTACCGCGACGAGATCTTCGGCGGTCTCGCCGCTCGCCGGATCTCCGTCCGGCATGTCCTCCTCGCTCCGGGGGAAACGATCCTGCGCGAGCGAATAGCCGCCCGCGAGGTCCCCCCGGACCTCCCCGACGGCGAGATACGGATCCGTCAGTGGTCGTACGACCACATCGAGACGTACCGGGCCGCCCTCGCCTCCTGGCTCACCGCCGACGCCCATCCCGTCGACAACGGAGTCCTCACTCCGCAGGAGACGGCCGCGCGGATAGCCGAGGCCGTGGGCAGCGGCGCCGTGGCCGCGTGCGACATCGTGCAGACCCCCGAGCCCACCGCCGAGACGGTCGCCGCCGGGGTCCTCCTCTTCGACGAGCAGGACCGGGTGCTGCTCGTGGACCCGACGTACAAGCCCGGCTGGGAGTTTCCCGGCGGGGTGGTGGAGCCCGGCGAGGCGCCCGCGCGCGCGGGCGTGCGCGAGGTCGAGGAGGAGACCGGGATCCGGCTGGACGACCTACCCCGGCTGCTGGTCGTCGACTGGGAACGGCCGACGCCGCCCGCCTACGGTGGGCTGCGCCTCCTCTTCGACGGCGGCCGGCTCGACGCCGCCGCCGTGGCGGGGCTGCTGCTGCCCGGCCCCGAACTGCGGGCCTGGCGCTTCGTCACGGAGGAGGAGGCGGCCGACCTCCTGCCGCCGGTCCGCTACGAGCGCCTGCGCTGGGCGCTGCGCGCCCGCGAGCGCGGGGCGGCGCTGTATCTCGAGGCGGGCGTGCCGACCGGGTGAGCGCCGCCACGGGGAGACGCGCCGCAGCGCCTCCACCGGAAACGGAGCCGCCCGGCCCTCCTCCCGGAACCGCCGCTGGAACCCTTCCACCACCTCGGCGACCGGAGCGTGCCGGCTGACGAGCGCGGCGGCCCCGTCCGGGATGCCCTCGGGCCGCAGACCTCCGACGCACGCACGCACGAAGGCCGCGCGCTCCGCACCCCCGTATCCGTACAGGTCGGTGATCCCCGACCTCACTGCGGGGCAGGGAGGTCGTCCGCCGCCTTCCGTAGCACCGCGGACGCGCGTGCGGTCACCGGATCGCCGTGCCCGAAGCAGGCCATGTCCGTGTCCAGGTCGGCCAGTCGGCGGAAGGAGGCGAGGGCCCGCGGCCGGTCGAGGTGGAAGACGCCCGGCAGCACCGCGCCGTCGACGGGCGAGGCGGCGGCGCAGTCCCCGGTGAACAGCACACCGTGCCCGGGGAGTTGGACGGCGATGCTGCCGTCCGTGTGCCCGGGCGCATGCGCCACCCGGGCCCCGTCACCGAACTCCAGGACTTCTCCGTCGGCCACCTCGGTGATCCGGGTCGGCCGAGCGAACTCTCCTGGGGGCAGGCGCTGTTGTGCGGCAGCGTGCAGGGGCCGCTCCCAGTCCTCCAACACCGGCGGCGGCCCGGGGACTTCGCCGCGCAGGACGACCGCGTCCGCCGCGTGCGCCAGGATCTCCGACCCCGCGAGCGCCGCGAACTCGGCCGCGCCGCCCGCGTGATCCGCGTGGAAGTGCGTGAGGACGATCCGGCGTACGGCCCCGGGGGCGTGCCCGAGGGCCGTGACGGCCTCCGCGATGATCGCGCCGGAGCCGGCCGGCCCCGCGTCGACGAGGGTCAACTCGTCGCCGTCACGCCAGAGATAGGCCTGGCCGACCGGGAAGCGCAGGAGGTGCAGCCGGGGGAGGAGCTCGATGACGTCCATGGGACGACCGTAGAGAGGGACCCGCCCGGCGGGCGAGGCCCTCTGCCGACGGCAGAGCGGCTCAGCCGGCCGCGTAGTTGCGCAGGAACAGGGCCTCCGCCACCGAAAGCCGCTCCAGCTCCTCGGGCGACACGCTCTCGTCGACCGCGTGGATCCGCGCCTCCGGCTCGCTCAGGCCGATGAGGAGGATCTCCGCCTTCGGATAGAGGCCGGCCAGGGTGTTGCAGAGCGGGATGGAACCGCCCTGCCCCGCGTACTGCATCTTCTGGCCGGGATAGGCGATCGACATCGCGTCCGCCATCGCCGCGTACGCCGGGCTCGCGGTGTCGGCGCTGAACGCCTGGCCCTGGCCGATCTGTTCGGTGCTCACGCGCGCGCCCCACGGCGTGTGGGCCTCCAGATGGGCCTGGAGCAGCTTCGTCGCCTCGGCCGCGTCCACGCCCGGCGGCACCCGGAGGCTGATCAGCGCGCGGGCGCCCGCCTGCACGGACGGGGTGGCGCCGACGACCGGCGGGCAGTCGATGCCCAGCACGGTCACGGCGGGGCGGGCCCAGATGCGGTCGGCGACGGTGCCGGAGCCGATCAGGCCGACGCCGTCCAGGACCTTGGCGTCCTGGCGGAACTGCGCCTCGTCGTACTGGAGGCCTTCCCAGCGCGCGTCGTCGGTCAGGCCGTCGACGGTCGTGGAGCCGTCCTCGGCGCGCAGCGAGTCCAGGACGCGGATCAGCGCGCTCAGCGCGTCCGGCGCCGCCCCGCCGAACTGGCCGGAGTGCAGATTGCCCTCGAGGGTGTCGACCCGCAGCCGCATCATCGTCATCCCGCGCAGCGTGGAGGTGACGGTCGGCAGACCCACGCGGAAGTTGCCCGCGTCGCCGATGACGATGGTGTCGGCCGTCAGCAGCTCGGGGTGCTGCTCGGCGTACCGCTCCAGACCGCCGGTGCCCTGCTCCTCGGAGCCCTCCACGATCACCTTCACGGTGACCGGGACGCCCCCGTTCGCCTTCAGGGCGCGCAGCGCGAGCAGGTGCATGATGACGCCGCCCTTGCAGTCGGCGCTGCCGCGGCCGTACCAGCGGCCGTCGCGCTCCGTCAGCTCGAAGGGCGGGGTGGTCCAGGCGGCCTCGTCCAGCGGCGGCTGCACGTCGTAGTGGGCGTAGAGGAGAACGGTCCTGGCGCCGGCGGGGCCCGGCAGACAGCCGTACACCGACTGGGTGCCGTCCGGGGTGTCGAGCAGGGCCACGTCCTGGAAGCCCTCGGCGCGCAGCGCGTCCGCGATCCAGTTCGCGGCGGCCTCGCTCTCGCTCCTGGGGAACCGGTCGAAGTCCGCCACCGACTTGAAGGCCACCAGTTCGGTGAGCTCCGCCCGTGCCCTGGGCAGCAGCGAGGCGACGGTCTCGGCGACCGGATTCGACGACATGGGCACGCTCCTTGTGGGTGCGACGTTGTACTGGTGTGTACTGGTCCGTACGGGTGACCGTGTGAGCGTACGCGCCTGCCGGGATGTGGGGCGCCCACGCCGCCGGTCCTCCCACAGCGGACCGTGGCGATCTCCGCCGTAGGATGCGGGGGACAGGTGCGGCAAGCGGCTTGATCAGGAGCAGTAGACCATCGTGAGCAGCGAGAACTCTCCGGCGGACGACGAGAACTCTTCGGCGGACGACGCGCGGCAGGTGTGGGACGTCGTCGTGGTGGGCGCGGGCCCCGCAGGGGCTTCGGCCGCCTACGCGGCGGCGGTCACAGGACGGCGGGTGCTCTTGCTGGAGAAGGCGGAGCTGCCCCGCTACAAGACGTGCGGCGGCGGCATCATCGGCCCCTCCCGCGACGCGCTGCCACCCGGCTTCGAGTTGCCCTTCCGCGACCGGGTGCACGCGGTGACCTTCTCGAACAACGGGCGCTTCACCCGTACCCGCCGCTCCCGGCAGATGCTGTTCGGGCTGATCAACCGGCCCGAGTTCGACCAGCAGCTCGTCGAGCACGCCCAGAAGGCGGGCGCCGAGCTGCGCACGGGCGTCACCGTGCAGCGGGTCGAGCAGCACGGCTCGACGGTGCCGGACCGGCGCACGGTCGCGGTCGTCCTCCAGGGCGGCGAGACGCTGCTGGCGCGCGTGGTGGTCGGCGCGGACGGCAGTGCGAGCCGCATAGGGGCTCACGTCGGAGTGAAGCTCGACCAGGTGGATCTCGGCCTGGAGGCGGAGATCCCGGTGCCGGAGACGGTCGCCGAGGACTGGAAGGGCCGTGTCCTCATCGACTGGGGTCCGATGCCCGGCAGCTACGGCTGGGTGTTCCCCAAGGGGGACACGCTGACGGTCGGCGTCATCTCGGCGCGCGGCGAGGGCGCGGCGACCAAGCGCTATCTCGAGGACTTCATCGGACGGCTCGGCCTCGCCGGGTTCGAGCCGAGCATCTCCTCCGGCCACCTGACCCGCTGCCGGGCCGACGACTCCCCGCTCTCGCGCGGGCGGGTGCTCGTCTGCGGCGACGCGGCGGGGCTGCTGGAGCCGTGGACCCGTGAGGGCATCTCCTTCGCGCTGCGCTCGGGCCGGCTCGCGGGCGAGTGGGCGGTCCGTATCGCCGAGGCGCACGACGCGGTGGACGCCCGCCGGCAGGCGCTGAACTACGCCTTCGCGATCAAGGCCGGCCTCGGCGTGGAGATGAGCGTCGGCAAGCGGCTGCTCACGCTCTTCGAGCGCCGTCCCGGGCTCTTCCACGCCGCCCTCACCGGTTTCCGCCCGGCCTGGCGGTCGTTCACCGACATCACCCGCGGCCGGACGACCCTGGGCGAGCTCATCCGCTCGCACCCGATGGCCCAGCGGGCCCTGACCGCGGTGGACCGGCGGCAGGCGGCGACGGCCGGCCCTGTGTCCGAGCCGGTGTCCGAGCCGGTGGCCGAGGAGAGCGGCTCCTGACCCGAAGGGCGCGGATCACCGTCGGTTCGTGACGGTGATCCGGAACACCGGGTGGTCAGGGGCGATACGGCGCATCTCGGCGTCGGGAGAGTCGGGTCCCACCCCGTTGAAGAAGACGCCGACCTCGGCCTTCCAGCGCTTGAGGTAGGCGCGCAGCAACGGCGTCTTGTCGTCGTCGGCGACCTCGACCGCCGTGAACTCGTCCACGTTCTTGCCGAGGCGCAGCTCACCGCCGCCCGCCGCCCGCATGTTGTGCGTCCACTGGACGTGACCGCGCGGCGCGATCAGGTACTGCTGCCCGTCCACGGTCAGCAGGTTGACGGGGGTCGTCCGCCATTCGCCACTCTTGCGGCCGCGGACCGCCAGGACCCGTGAGCCCCACACGCTCAGACCCCGGCGGGTCAGCCAGGACACGGCGCGGTTGAAGACGTTGACGGTGAACCAGCCGGGCTTCTGCACGTGGGTGGTGGACATGGCTGCTGCCTCCTGGACGGAAAGTGTGAGCACTGCTCTCGCTCGAGTCGAGTCTGCCGTAGGTCGGCGCCCTGGAGCAAGAGCGGTGCTCTCTATTTTGTGCACCGATCCATATTGGGTGCGGTGCTCCGCTTCCGTGGCAGACTGAACACATGAGCAGCACCGTTCGAGGGGCCCGCGCCCGCGCCAGGATCGAAGTCACCGCCGCCATCAAGGAGGAGGCCGGCAGACAGCTCGCGTCCGAGGGTGCGGCCAAGCTCTCGCTGCGAGCCGTGGCCCGTGAGCTCGGCATGGTCTCCTCCGCCGTGTACCGCTACTTCCCGAGCCGCGACGACCTGCTCACCGCACTCATCATCGACGCCTACGACTCCCTCGGCGAGGCCGCGGAAACCGCGCACGCGGCCGTCACCGACGCCCCTCCCGTCGAGCGCTGGGTCGCGGTCGGCGAGGCGGTGCGCGGCTGGGCGCTGGCGCATCCGCAGGAGTACGCGCTGATCTACGGCTCGCCGGTGCCCGGCTACAGCGCGCCCCGAACGACCGTCCCGGCAGCCGCCCGCGTCGGCCTGCTCCTCATCGGCATCGTGCGAGACGCACACCGCGGCCACGCGCTGGAGGCGCCGCTCCTCACGGACGAGCTGGTCCCCGAGGCGGCCCGGCTGGCGGGCGACCTGGCGCCCGACCTACCGCCGGGGGCGGTCGCGGCACTCGTGGCGGCGTGGGCCCAGCTGTACGGACTGGTCGGGTTCGAGCTGTTCGGGCAGTTCAACCGCGTCGTCGAGGAGCGCGAGCCGTTCTTCCGGTACGCCGTCACGCGCCTCGCCCGTGAGGTGGGACTCCGCTAGAGCACGCCGCTGGGCGTGGGGAAGTTCCCCGCGGCGACCACGCGGCCGGCGAAGGCCGATGAAGGGGCCGTCGACGAAGGCAGCCGACCGTCCCCAGGGGCGGCGGCGTACTTCCAGGGGAGTACGGCTGACCACCTCGCCCGGCGGACGTCCGGCGCGGTCGGCGGCGTCTAGCGTGACGGACATGGAAGAAGAGCGGACGCACGGGCCCGACGGCCCGGGGCAGCGGTGGTCGCACCGGCCGCTGCCCTGGCTGCACCCTCGCGAGGGTCAGGACGGGCCGGACCCGCAGTCGCGGGCCGCACGGTGGCCCTGGCGATCCACCGTGCTGCTCACCGCCCTGGTCCTCGTCGGCTCGAACTTCGCGGCCCACGCGCAGGAGGGTCAGCGGGCGCCGCTCGACGCCTTCGCGCGCGTGCTGCTGGTGCTCGCCTCCGGGCTGCTGCTGTGGCGGCAGCGACACCCGGTGGCCGTCGTGTTCGGCACGGCCTGCGCCGCCGCGCTCTACCTGGGCGCCGGCTACCCGTACGGACCGGTCTTCGTGACCGTCGCCGTGGCCTGCTTCACCGCCGTCGTCGCCGGGCACCGGCGGGCCGCCTGGACGGCGCTGGGCCTGCTGTGGGCGGTCCACCTGCTGGTCGCGCACTGGCTCTACCGGTGGCTGCCGCCCGCCGGCGACGAGCAGGCCTCCTACGGGCAGGAGATCGTCGTCGCGGGATGGGCCGTGGCGATCGTGGCGATCGCGGCGCTGGTCCGGATCCGGCGCGAGCAGTGGGCCCGTGAGCGGGCCGAGCGCGCCCAGGCCACCCGGCGGCGCGCCGACGAGGAACGGCTGCGCATCGCCCGCGAGCTGCACGACGTCCTCGCGCACAGCCTCTCGGTGATCAACGTGCAGTCGGGCGTGGGCCTCGCGCTCCTCGACTCCGACCCGGAGCAGGCGCGCATCGCGCTCACCACCATCAAGTCCGCCAGCAAGGAAGCGCTGGACGAGGTGCGCCAGGTGCTCGACAGCCTCCGCACGCCGGGGGACGCGCCGCGCGCCCCCGCACCCGGCCTGGACCGGCTGCCCGAACTGGTGGAGCAGGCGGCGCGCGCGGGCCTCACGGTCGATGTCGCAGGCCGGCCGCCCCGGTTGCCGCCGCACACGGATCTCGCCGCCTTCCGTATCGTCCAGGAGGCCCTCACCAACGTCGTACGCCACTCGGGCTCGCGCCACGCGCGCGTGCGGCTCGATCACGGCGGTGGAACGCTGCGGCTGCGTATCGACGACGACGGTCCGGCGACCGGTGCCGACGCGGGCGGCAGCGGCAACGGTCTCGCCGGGATGCGGGAGCGGGCCGCGGCCCTCGGTGGCACGATCGAGGCGGGACCGCGGCCTGAAGGCGGCTTCAGGGTGCTGGCCGTACTGCCCACGAGGGCCGGGGAGAACCGGTGAACGCGGCGGGACCGGCCAACAGGGCAGGGCGGGCGAACGGGGCAGGACGGGTGGACGAGGGAGGATGGGTGGACGAGGGAGGCGCGGTGATCCGCGTACTGCTCGCCGACGACCAGTCGTTGGTCCGCGCGGGGTTCCGGGCCCTGCTGGACGCGCAGCCGGACATCGAGGTGGCGGCCGAGGCCGCCGACGGGGAGGAAGCGGTGCGCGCGGTGCGTGAACTGCGGCCCGACGTCGTGCTGATGGACATCCGGATGCCCCGCCTCGACGGTCTGGCCGCCACCCGCCGGGTCACCGACGACGCGGAGCTCTCCCAGGTCAAGGTCATCATGCTCACCACCTTCGAACTCGACGAGTACGTCTTCGAGGCGATTCGCTCGGGCGCCTCCGGCTTCCTGGTCAAGGACACCGAACCGGAGGAACTCCTGCGTGCCGTAAGGGCGGTGGTCGCCGGCGACGCGCTTCTCTCACCGGGGGTCACCCGTCGCCTCATCGCCGAGTTCGCCGCCCGTTCCAAGGAGCCCGCGGCGGCCGACGCGCTGAACCGGCTCACCGAGCGGGAGCGGGAGGTGATGGCGCTGGTCGGGATCGGCCTGTCCAACGAGGAGATCGCCCGCCGGCTGGTGGTCAGCCCGCTCACCGCCAAGACGCATGTGAGTCGGACGATGGTGAAGCTGGGCGCCCGGGACCGCGCCCAACTGGTCGTCCTGGCCTACGAGTCGGGGCTGGTCCGGCCGGGCTGGCTGGGCTGAGCGCCGCCGCCGCGGAGGCGGACGAGCACGGAGACCACCCGGACCAACAACACCACGGGAGCGAGCGCCAGGCCCGCCCGCAGCAGCGACTTCTCCGCCAGGTCCGGCAGTTCGAACAGCAGCGCCGGACCGGCGACCGCCCCGAAGAGCACCGCAGCCGCGAACACCGCACTGAACAGCGCGTATCCGATCTCGACGGTGATCACGTCCCGCTCGGCCTGCGTGCGCCGGCCTCCCCCGTAACCGCTCATACGACGAGTCTCACAGGTGTACGCCCGGCGAGGCAATCGGCCCCGCCGGGCGCACTCCTGGAGACGGCTCCTCCTCAGGTCCTGTCCGTCCGGACATCACCCGGGGACCCGACCCGCCGGACAGACCCTAGGGCCGACAGGGCACCGTGGGTCAGGCCGACCTGATCCAAACGGCAGACCCTAGTCGCGGGCCCCCACCGGCTCCGCTTCCGCCTCCGGCACGGTGGACCTGGCGATCACGACCGAGTTCCGGGCGCGCCGGGTGCGCAGTCCGGGGAGGGTGATGAGCAGGCCGGCGGCGGCGACGGCCGTCACCACCGCCAGACCGGGCCGGTAGCTGTCGAGGACGGCCTGCGGGGTGGGGTCGGCCGGGGCGCCCGCGGTCACCACCGCCGTCACCACCGCGAGGAAGATCGCGCCGCCCACCTGTACGGAGGTGTTGAGCAGCCCCGAGACCATGCCCTGCTCATGGTCCGCCACGCCGTTGGTGGCCTGGATGTTGAGCGAAGGGAAGACCAGCGCGCAGGCCGCGCCGATCAGCAGCATGGTGGGCAGGATCACCGCCGCGTACACCGGGTCGAGATCGACGCGCAGGAACAGCGCGTATCCGGTGACCATGAAGGCGAAGCCCGCCGCGATCAGCCGTGGAGTGCCGAACCGGTCGACGATCGCGCCCATCTTGGTCGAGGACACCGCGACCAGCGCGCCGGCCGGCAGGAAGGCGAGTGCGGTGTGCAGCGCCGACCAGCCGAGCAGCGTCTGCATGTAGAGGGTGGCCAGGAACTGGAAGCCGACGTACGAGCCGAAGAAGGCCATCGCGCCGAGCTGGGCACGGACCTGGCTGCCGGAGCGCAGGACGCCGAGCCGGATCAGCGGGCCGGCCGAGCGGCGCTCGACGAGCACGAAGGCGGTCAGCAGGACGGCGACGGCGAGGAACGACAGCAGCGTGCGGGCGGAGGTCCAGCCGGACTCCGGCGCCTGCACCACGGTGAACACCAGCAGCAGCATCGACGCGGTGCCGAGGACGGCGCCGGGCACGTCGTAGCCGTTGTGGTCCTTCTCGCGTTCGCTGCGCGGCAGCAGCTTCAGACCGGCCGCCAGCGCGATCAGGGCGATCGGCGCGGGCAGCAGCATGGTGAGGCGCCAACTCGCCTCGGTGAGCAGGCCGGAGAGGACCAGGCCCATCGAGAAGCCGGTGGCGGCGCAGGTGGTGTAGATGGAGAGCGCCCGGTTGCGCAGCGGGCCCTCCGGGAACGTCGTGGTGATGATGGACAGGCCGGCCGGGGCCGTGAAGGCGGCGCTCAGGCCCTTGATGAACCGGCTCGCGATCAGCAGCGGACCCGAGTCGACCAGCCCGCCGAGCAGCGAGGCCAGCGCGAAGACGCCGAGGGCGATCAGGAAGACCTGGCGGCGGCCGAGCAGGTCGGCCGCGCGACCGCCGAGCAGGAGCAGGCCGCCGTATCCCAGGATGTAGCCGCTGACGATCCATTGCAGGGTCGAGGTGGTGAGGCCGAGGTCGGAGCCGATGGACGGCAGGGCGACGCCGACCATCGACACGTCCAGCGCGTCCAGGAACATCGCGGCGCACAGCACCAGCAGGGTGCCCCACAGCCGCGAGGTCCAGCGGCCCTCGGGGAGAGACGGCGCGGGGGAGGGGAGCGGAGAGGTCATGACGCAGACACTACATGCGCATGCATCGAATGCAAGCGCATTTAATTCCGATGCAATGATTGGCGTTCTCTGCTACGGTGCGCCCCATGGCGGCGAAGAAGGGCGAGGCCGAGGCCGAGCAGGCGCTCGTGGAACAGTGGCGGGACATGCTGGCGCTGCATGCGCGGACCCAGTGCGAACTCGACCGGGCGCTGCATCAACACGGCCTGTGCGGCAGCGACTTCGAGGTGCTCGACGTCCTCGCGGAGTCCGCGGCCCCGGACGGCTCGTGCAGCTATCGCGTCCAGGAGATCGCCGAGCGGGTCCATCTCAGTCAGAGCGCGCTGTCGCGGCTCGTCGCCCGTCTGGAGAAGGACGGTCTGGTCGAGCGCGGCATGTGCGCGGAGGACCGCAGAGGCGTCCGGGTCGCGCTCACCGGGAAGGGACGCGCGCTGCACGGCGACGTACGGCCGGTGCAGCGCGCGGTGTTGACCCGGATGCTGACGGACTGACCACGGTCGACTGTCAGTTGACGGCGGACTTCTCCCGCCACAGCGTCGCCAGTGCGGCGTCCCCGGTCACCGCCGGAAGCGGCAGCCGGTTCCACAACGACAGATAGAGCGGCGCCGCGGGACCGGACACCTCGCAGTCGGCGTCCCCTTCGCCGTTCCGCTCGGTCACGGGCGACTCCGACGACAGACGTACGGTCCACACGGCGTCGGACGTGTCCGTCGCCCGCACCCGCAGGACCCGGGGCCCGTCGGTCCGCACCCGGCTCTTCTCGCGGGCGTGGAAACCGCGCAGCAGCTCGTCGATGCCGTCCGCCGCGAAGTCGACGCCGATGTCCCTGGCGAGCTCCTCGGGTGCGCGGCCACGGGCCGACTCCGCGTCCACGCGGTGCACCGCCGTCTCGTGCGCCTGCCGCCTCGCCCAGAAGGCGAGCGCCGACGGCGCGGGCAGGAAGTGCCAGCACCGCAGGTCGGGCGGGGCGGCGGACAGGGTGTCGACGAGCCGCAGGTGACCCTCGCGGAACCACTCCAGCAGCGCGTCGCCGTCCAGCCCCGGTGGTTCTTCCAAGGGGCGGAACGAAGGGCTGCCCTCGGCCACGAACGACGTCGCCCAGCGGTGCACGGAGCCCGTGTGCCGCAGCAGGTCCCTGACCTGCCAGTCCGGGCAGGTCGGCACCTTCGCGTCGGGGCCCGCTTCCGCCGCCGCGGCGGCCAGCGACCGGCCCTCCTGGTCGAGCGAGCGGATTAACTCGGCAATATCCATGTGGGGGAGTGTGCCGGATGGAGCGCGGTCGAGGGGAGGGGCGGCGGTCTTCAGCCGGCCGTCGCCCGGCGGGTGGCGAAGCCGATCGCCGCGGCCACCCCGGCCAGCACGGCCACGCTGGTGAGGGCGGCGGCCAGGGAGAACCAGTCGGCCATGAAGCCGATGGCGGGCGGGCCCAGGAGCATGCCGCCGTAACCGAGCGTCGAGGCGGTGGCGACGCCGCTCGGGCCGGCCAGGGCGCCCGCGCGTTCGACGGCCACCGGGAAGAGGTTGGCCAGTCCGAGCCCCGCGATGGCGTAGCCGAGGAGCGCCGCCCACAGAGCCGGGGCGAGGGCGCCGAGCAGCATCCCCGCCGCCGCGACGCCGCCGCCCGTCACCACCGTACGGGTGCGGCCGAGCCGTTCGAGGAGGGTGGTGCCGGTGAGCCGGCCGAGGGTCATGGCGAGCGCGAAACACGCGTACCCGGCCGCGGCGACCCCGGCGGAGGACCCCAGGTCCTGACGCAGATGCAGGGCGCCCCAGTCGGCGAGGGCTCCTTCGCCGTAGGCCGTGCACAGGGCGATCAGACCGAAGACGACGACGAGACGACGGGTGCGGGGCGCCGGTCGGTGCGCTGCCGCCTTCGCGGACGCCTGATCCCGGGGCTCGGGCGGCCGAGGCGGCTCCTGCCGCAGCAGCGTGGGCGCCGTGAGCGCGGTGACGAGCAGGCCGATGATCCCGAGGCCCAGCAGATGGCGCGTGGGGGACAGGGATCCCGCGACCAGCCCGCCGAGACCGGCGCCGATCATGCCGCCCAGGCTGAAGGCCGCGTGGAAGGTGGGCATGACCGGCCGGCGCAGTGCCGCGACCAGATCGACGGCGGCGCTGTTGAAGGCGACGTTGATACTGCCGTACGCCGCCCCGAACAGCAGCAGGACGGCGCCGAGCGCGGCGGCGGAGTGGGTGAGCGGGGGTAGCGTGACGCTGAGGCAGAGCAGGACCGCGCAGACCACGGTGACCGGGTGAGCGCCGTAGCGGCTGCACAGGCGGCCGGTGAACATCATCGTGATCACCGCGCCCGCGGAGACGCCGAGGAGCGCGAGACCGAGGCTGCTCGGGGAGGCGCCGGTCTGTTCCTTGATGGCGGGGATCCGGACGACCCATCCGGCGAAGACGAAGCCGTCGAGGGCGAAGAACGTGGTCAGGGCGATACGGAGCCGGGTGAGGTCGTTGCCGTGACCCGGCACCGCGTCGCGTGTTCGGGTTTTGTTTATTAGCGGCACAAATTCAGGCTAGGTGCTTGTCCGGGGCTGAACAAGGCCGCCCGAGCCCGCACCAGGCCGCCGTGGGGTCTGCGTCGGGCGGACGAGGTCGCCCGGTGCCGCGTGACCGATGGCGCGGGCCAGGTGACGGCACCCGCCGTCCGCGTACCGCGTCGTCACGGCAGCAGTCGTCTCTCCTTGGCGACCGCCACCGCGCCCGACCGCGTCTCCACCCCCAACTTGCCGTAGATGCGCCCGAGATGGGTCTTCACCGTCGCCTCGCTGATGAACAGCGCCCGGGCGATCTCCCGGTTGCCCAGACCACGGGCCAGCTGAGCGAGGATCTCGTGCTCACGGGCCGACAGGGCGGGACGCGGACTGCGCAGCCTGGTCAGCAGCCGGTCGGCGACGGGGGCCGACAGCGCGGTGCGGCCGGCCGCCGCGGCGCGGATCGCCGCGAAGAGTTCGTCCGGCCGTTCGGCCTTGAGGAGGTAGCCGGTGGCGCCCGCCTCGATGGCCCGGGTGATGTCGGCGTCGGTGTCGAACATCGTGAGCACCAGCACCCGGGGACCCGCCGCCGGACCGCCGGTCAGCTGCCGCGTGGCCGTCACGCCGTCCATGCCGCCGTCGAGCTGAAGATCCATCAGCACCACGTCGGGGCGCAGCCGGGCGGCCAGGGCGAGCGCCTCCTCGCCGGTGCCCGCCTCGCCGACCACGTCGATGCCGTCGGCACTGGACAGCAGGGCCCGCAGTCCGGCCCGGACGACGGCGTGGTCGTCGCAGAGCAGCAGCCGGACGGGCGGTGAGGCTACGGGCGGTGAGGGTGCGGACGGCGGGGGTCCGGGCGGCGGGGGTACGGACGTGTTCACGCGACGGACTCCTCGAGAGGATCGGGGACGAACGAGGTCAGGGGCACCGCGACGGTGACGACGGTGCCCTCGCCCGGAACGGACTCGACGCTGAGCGTGCCGCCCGCCTGCCGGGCCCTGATCCGCATGGCCGGCAGCCCGTGCCCGCGGGTGCGGTCCTGTTCCGGCGTCGGGGCGACACCGCGCAAGCGAGCCGGTCCGCCCGACTCCGGCCCCGGCCCCGGAGCGAATCCGCGGCCGTTGTCGGCGACGTCCAGGGAGACCAGGTCGTCCAGGCAGGTCAGGGTGAGGACACCGCGGGTCGCCGCGGCGTGTTCGCGTACGTTCGCCAGTGCCCCCTGGGCGATGCGCAGGAGCGCCGCCTCGACGCGTTCGGGCAGCGGGCCCGGGTCACCGTCGAGCCGGAACTCCACGGCCAGGCCCGGCCTGCTCTCTCGCGCGGCGAGCGCGGTGAGCGCTTCGGGGAGCGAGTGCGCGGCGAGGTCGGCCGGCGCCAGGTCGTGCACGAACCGGCGGGCCTCGGCGAGGCTCCGGGAGGAGATCTCGGCGGCCTCGCGAAGATGCTCCCGGGCCGTGTCCGGGTCCGACTCCCAGACGCGCTCGGCCGCGTGCAGCAGCATCCGCTGACTGGACAGGCCCTGGGCGAGGGTGTCGTGGATCTCCGTGGACAGCCGCTGACGCTCCGCGAGGACACCCGCCTGCCGCTCAAAGGCCGCGAGGTCGCGACGGGTACGGACCAGATCGTCGATCAGCACGCGCTGCCGGGCCCCCTGGCGCTGCAGATGAACCATCACGGCGGTGGCCACCGCGGCGACGGCCGGCGGGGCCACGACCATGTTGGGATTGAGCGCGCCGTCGGCCACGCGCACCTCCGAGACCACGACCAGCGCGGTGAGCACGGCCGCGAGCGGTACCGCGATCCGGGGCGGCAGCGCGTGCAGGCCGGCGAACAGCAGCGGCATGGCGCACCAGGTCGCGCTCGGCGCGAGCACCAGGAGCGCCACCCAGACGGCCGAGACCGAGCCCAGCCAGGCCAGATGGCGCGAGGTGGGCGCGGAACCGGGCCGGGGCGCCGGAGCCAGGAACCGTCCGAGGACGTAGAACAGACAGAAGGCCGCGTACAGCGCCACCACCCATCCGGTGTGCGTTGCGCCCCGGTCGCGGCTCAGGAAGCGGACGAACGAGGAGCCGAGCAGCACGAAGAACGCGAGGTGCACGACGGTGCCCAGCCAGCGCTCGTCCGGATCGGTGTGTCCCATCCTCCGTGTCTAACGCGACGGACGCCCGGACGCATCAACCGATCGGCTGACATCCCGGTCGCCCGAACCGACCGGCGGGCCGAGACGGTCGAACGACGTGGTCGGGCCCCCGCGCCCCCGAGGCTGGAACCGGATCCCGCACCACGCGGGAGGCGCCGTTCGGGAACTTCGTGATCGCCGGGAACCGTGCGATCGACGGGGACTTCGCGAACGTCACGAACCTCGGGAACATCGCTCGGAAAGGCCGGGAATCGCATGCCCGCCAAGAAGCTCACCGTCAACCGCGCGGCCCTCGGTCACCGCCTCGGGTACGCCCTGCGCCACCCCGACAAGGTGCCCCGCCATGTCGCCCGCGCCGCCCGGGATCTGTGGCTGAGCCGCTGTCACCAGGATCACGTCTCCTACTACCGCGCGGTGATGCGCTCCGACACCCGGGCCGATCCGGACGCGGCGGTCGGCAGCCGCAGCCGTGAACGGTGGCTCGCCCTCGGCGCCATGCAGTTCGACTACCTGCTCGGACACGGTCTGCGTCCGGAGCACCGCATGCTGGAGATCGGCTGCGGCAACCTGCGGGGTGGCTGGCGGTTCATCCGGCACCTCGAACCCGGCCACTACCACGGCATAGACATCTCACCCGACATCCTCGTGGCCGCCCAGGACACGATCGTGGAGATGGGGCTGCAGCAGCGGCTGCCGGCGCTGACACCGGTGCGCGACCTGACGCTGCGGTTCCTGCCCGACGCCCACTTCGACGTGGTGCACGCGCACAGCGTCTTCTCCCACTCGCCGCTCCCGGTCATCGAGGAGTGCCTGGCCAACGTGGGGCGGGTGCTCGCGCCCGGCGGCTGGTTCGACTTCACCTTCGACCGCACCGAGGGCGAGGAACACCACGTACTGCGCGAGGACTTCTACTACCGCACCGACACCCTGGTGGCCCTGGCCGAGAAGCACGGCCTGCGAGCCGGCTTCATGGACGACTGGGAGGAACTCCCGCACGGTCAGTGCAAGATCCGCGTCACCCATGGGACCTGAACCGGCCTGAACCGCCGGGCTGACCTGAACCGGCCTGACCCGACTCGCCCCGGGGAGAGGGGACCATGGGGGGCATGCGGATGTACGGAGAGCGGCTGCGGGCCCTGGCGGGGGCGGTGTTGGTGGTGAGTGTCGCGGTGGCATGCGGCGGGCAGGGGGACGACGGCGCGACGCCGGCGACCGTCACGACCACCGCGCCCACCACAGCTCACGGCACGGGCACGGGTACAGGTACGGGTACAGGTGCCCATGCCTCGCCGACGGCGCCGGCCCCTCGGTTCGACGCGGAGGTCGGGTTGCCCGACGGCCGACGGGTGGGCATGGCGTACGTCGAGGGGCGCGGGCTCGTGGAACGGCACCGGGACGCGGACTCCAGCGGGTGGAGCGCGCCGCGCGTGGTGCACTCGACCGCGACCGACCGGTGCCAGAGCCTCACGCTCAAGGTGTTCGGTGGGACGGTCGCGGTCATCGCCGACTGGGGAAGCTACTGCTACGACGGCGAGCCGCCCATGGAGTCGCTCGCCGCCGTCGGTAAGGGGGATCTCACCCGGTGGGACACGAATCTCACCAGAGGCTTCGACGGCTGGTCGAAGGTCGCCTCCGTGGGCGGCTCGGGGGACCTGGTCTTCACCCGCAGCTCCACCGAGTGGCTGACCCGGCTCCGGTGGAGCGCTACGGACGGATTCGCGAAGCCGGAGGAGAGTCGTCGCTGAACTCCAGCGCTGATCTCCCGCGCCCGCGCTGATCTTCCGCGGGATCTCGCGCGTCGACCTTCCGCGCTGATCTCCCGCCTCGGTCTCCCCGCCCGATCGCCCGCCCCGATCGCCCGCCCCCGCCGGAGGGGACCGCCCCGATCGCCTGTCCCGGGCGCTCGCATCCGGGCGATCACGAACAGCGAGCGTCGCAGGCTGACTTGGTGTTTTACAGTGGCTCAAGCCAGTCCAGGAGACTCCCGAACCTGTGAGGTACACGCTCATCATGTCGACCGAAACGTTTGAGTTCCAGGTAGAGGCCCGTCAGCTGTTGCAGCTGATGATCCACTCGGTCTACTCGAACAAGGACGTCTTTCTCCGCGAACTCGTCTCCAACGCCTCCGACGCGCTGGACAAGCTACGTCTCGCCGCGCTGCGGGACGACACGCTCGACGCCGACGTCTCCGACCCGCACATCGAGATCGAGATCGACGCGGACTCCCGCACCCTGACCGTGCGGGACAACGGCATCGGGATGTCGTACGAGGAGGTCGGCCGGCTCATCGGCACGATCGCCAACTCGGGCACTGCGAAGTTCGCGCAGGAGCTGCGCGAGGCCCAGGAGGAGGCCGGGGCCGAGGGGCTCATCGGGCAGTTCGGAGTCGGCTTCTACTCCGGCTTCATGGTGGCCGACGAGATGACGCTGCTGACCCGGCGGGCCGGCGAGAGCCACGGCACCCGCTGGTCGTCGCGCGGTGAGGGCACCTACACGCTGGCGAGGGTGGACGACGCGCCGCAGGGCACCACGGTCACGCTGCACCTGAAGCCGGCCGACGCCGACGACCAGCTGCACGACTACACCGCGGACCGGACGATCAAGGAGATCGTCAAGCGCTACTCGGACTTCATCACCTGGCCCATCAGGCTCGTCCCGAAGGCGGTGGACGGCGCCACCGCCGACACCACCGACGCCGAGGGGACCGCCGCCACCGCGCCCGAACCCGAGACGCTGAACTCGATGAAGGCCCTGTGGGCGCGCTCGCGCGACGAGGTGTCCGACGACGAGTACCACGAGCTGTACAAGCACATCAGCCACGACTGGCGCGAACCGCTGGAGACCGTGCGGCTCCAGGCGGAGGGCACCTTCGAGTACCAGGCGCTGCTGTTCGTCCCCTCGCACGCCCCGCACGACCTGTACAACCAGAACTACCAGCGCGGTGTGCAGCTGTACGTGAAGCGCGTCTTCATCATGGACGACTGCGAGGCGCTGCTGCCGCCCTACCTGCGCTTCGTCAAGGGCGTGGTCGACGCGGCGGACCTCTCGCTGAACGTCTCCCGCGAGATCCTCCAGCAGGACCGGCACATTCGGATGATGCAGCGCCGGCTCACCAAGAAGGTCGTCTCCACGGTCAAGGACATGATGACCGCGGCCCCCGACCGCTACGCCACCTTCTGGCGGGAGTTCGGCGCCGTCCTGAAGGAAGGACTGCTGTCCGACTCCGACAACCGCGACACCCTCCTCGCCGTCTCCTCGTTCGCGACCACGCACAGCGCGGACGAGCCGACCACGCTGAAGAGTTACGTGGAGCGGATGAAGGACGGACAGGACGCCGTCTACTACCTGACCGGCGAGTCCCGGCAGAGCATCGAGAACTCCCCGCACATGGAGGCGTTCCGGGCGAAGGGCATCGAGGTCCTGCTGCTCACCGACCCGGTCGACGAGGTGTGGGTCGACGCGGTGGGCGAGTTCGAGGGCAAGCCGCTGCGGTCCGTCGCCAAGGGCGAGGTCGACCTCGACGGGGCGGACGACGAGAAGGCCGAAGGCGAGCGCGAGAAGCAGGGCGAGGAGTACGCCGGTCTGCTCGACTGGATGAAGGAGCGGCTGGGGGAGGACGTCAAGGAGGTGCGGCTGTCGTCCCGCCTCACCGTGTCCCCGGCCTGCATCGTCTCCGACGCGCACGACCTCACCCCGGCGCTGGAGAACATGTATCGCGCGATGGGGCAGGAGGTGCCGCGCGCTCTGCGGATCCTCGAACTGAACCCCGATCACGCGCTCGTGAAGGGCCTGAACCAGGCGTACAAGGAGCGGGAGGACCGTGCGGGGCTCGCCGAGACCGCCGAACTGCTGCACGGACTGGCGGTCCTCGCCGAGGGCGGGCGGCCGAAGGAGCCCGGACGGTTCGTGAAGCTGGTGGCGGACCAGCTGGAGCGCGCGCTGTAGCCGACGCCGCGGGGGACCGGGCAGAGCCCGCTGCCCGGTCCCGCTGCCAGGCCTTCCGCCCCGCGCCTTCCCCGTTGCCCTCCGCTTGAGCCCTCCGCCCTCCGCCCTCCGCCCTGCGCCCTGCGCCCTCCAACCCTCCGCCCCGCGCCTTCCGCCTTGGGCCCTCCGCCCGGAGCCCTCTGCTCGGTTTCTTCACCTGCCGCACACCGAAAGTACTCGTTGCTTGAGTCAATCAAGCGGGCTTACGATGCTGCGCAGTCGTGCAGAACCGCATCCCCCCACGGAGGCTCGGCCATGTCCCATGCGCAACCCAGGTCCCCGGAGGCGGGGGAGGGATCCGCCGCGCCGCGGGCCGACCTCGTCGTGGCGGTGCTGGCCTTCGGCGGGATCGTGGTCTCGCTGATGCAGACCCTGGTCATCCCGATCGTCCCCGAGCTGCCGAAGCTGCTCGACGCCCCGGCCTCCGACACCGCCTGGGCGGTCACCGCCACCCTCCTCGCGGCCGCCGTCGCCACCCCCGTCATGGGCAGGCTCGGCGACATGTACGGCAAGCGCCGCATGCTGCTCGTCAGCCTTCTCATGCTGATCGCGGGATCGGTCACGACCGCCCTCAGCGAAGGGCTCGTCCCGGTGATCGTCGGCCGGGCCCTCCAGGGACTCGCCTCCGGGGTCGTCCCGCTCGGCATCAGCATCATGCGGGACGAACTGCCCGCCGAGCGGCTCGGCTCGGCCACCGCCCTCATGAGCGCCTCCCTCGGCATCGGCGGCGCCCTCGGACTGCCCGCCGCCGCGCTCATCGCGGACCACTTCGACTGGCACGCGCTGTTCTGGACGTCGGCCGCCCTCGGCGTCGTCGCCGCCGTGCTCGTCCCGGTCTTCGTGCCCGAGTCGAAGGTGCGCACCGGCGGACGCTTCGACCTGGTCGGCGCCCTCGGTATGGCGGCCGGGCTGGTGTGTCTGCTGCTCGCGATCTCCAAGGGCGCCGACTGGGGCTGGGGGAGCGGCACCACCCTCGGGCTCTTCGCCGCCGCGGTCGTCGTCCTGCTGCTGTGGGGCGTGTTCGAACTGCGCGTCAGGGAACCCCTGGTGGATCTGAGGACCACCGCCCGCCGCCAGGTGCTGGTGACCAACCTCGCCTCGATGGCCTTCGGCTTCTCCATGTTCGCGATGTCCCTGGTCCTTCCTCAGCTGCTCCAGTTGCCTGAGGCCACGGGCTACGGTCTGGGCAGGTCGCTGCTGGCCGCCGGCCTGGTGATGGCGCCCACGGGCCTGGTGATGATGGCCACCGCGCCGCTCTCCGCGCTGGTCTCCAGGGTGCGGGGCCCGAAGGTGACCCTCATGCTCGGCGCCGTCATCGTCGCCGCCGGGTACGGCCTCACTCTCGTGCTGATGGACGCGGTGTGGGAACTCGTCCTGGCCTCCTGCGTCATCGGCGCCGGCATCGGCTTCGCCTACGGGGCCATGCCCGCGCTCATCATGGGCGCCGTGGACCCCTCCGAGACGGCCGCCGCGAACAGCCTCAACACGCTGATGCGGTCCATCGGAACCTCCACCGCCGGCGCCGTCGCCGGCGTGATCCTGGCCCGCATGACCACCACCTTCGGCGGCGCCGCACTGCCCTCGGAGAACGGCTTCAAGGTGGTCATGGCCATCGGCTCCGGAGCGGCGCTCCTGGCCCTCGTCGTCGCCGCGTTCATCCCGCGGCAGCGGCCGGCGGGCACGGCCGCGTCGGCCACCCAACCTGTCTCCCCGGTACCCGCCGAGGCCGGGCCCGCAGGAGCCGAACAGGCCGTCGCCGTACCGGGCGTCGCGGTACCGGCCGTCGCCGTAGCGGCTGTCGCCGTACCGGACGAGCAGGTCGTGGGCGCCGCGGTCGCCGTGCCGCTGGCCCGCGCGGTCGCGGACCTGGTCGCGGTCGTCCCCGGGCTGAGCGACGGCGGTCCGGCCGGCGGCGGGCATCCGATACGCGGGCATGTGCGGGGCGCGGAGCGCGCGCCGGTGGACGGTGCCGCGCTCACCCTGATCTCGCTGGACGGGCGGCAGTTGAGCCGGACGGTCGCCGAGACGGACGGCTCCTACGCCGTCGAGGCGCCGGGAGAGGGCACCTACGTGCTCATCGCCGCCGCCGACGGGCACCAGCCGCAGGCGACGACCGTGGTGGTCGGGGCGGCGCCGGTGACGTACGACGTGCTGCTCGGCGGCACCAGCGGGCTCGTCGGCACGGTACGTTCCGTGGACGGCGGGGCGCCGGTCGCCGGGGCGGTGGTCGTCCTCACCGACGTGCGCGGCGATGTGCTGGTCACCACGCAGACCGACGGCACGGGCGAGTTCTCCGTCGCCGAACTGGTGCCGGGTCCGGTGACCCTCGCGGTCAGCTCGCCCAAGCACCGGCCGCTGGCACTGCCCGTGGAGATCGGCGTCACCGGTGTCACCCGGGTCGACGTCGCGTTGCGGACCGGCGCGCTGGTGCGGGGCACGGTACGCGGCGCGGGCGCACCGCTGGGCGACGCGCGGGTGACCCTGGTGGACGCCGCCGGGAACGTCGTGGCGACCGCCACGACCGGCAGCGACGGGGCGTACGCCTTCGCCGACCTGGACGACGGCCGGTACACGGTCATCGCGACCGGCTACCCGCCCCGCGCGACCGGCGTGAGCCTCGGCGGCGGTGACGTGGACGACCACGACGTCGAACTCGCCCACGCCGGGGACTAGTTCATGGCCGGCCGCGACACGGCGGCAAGGACGCGGGTGGCGGGCGGGGGCGGGCGGCCTGCGGGTTCAGGCGAGGAGAACCCTGATGCCCGCCTCCTCGAACCGTTCCACCGCCGCCGCGTCGGCCGCCGTGTCCGTGACCAGTGTGTCCACCGCGTCGGCCGCGCAGATCCGGGCGAACGCCCGCCGCCCCAGCTTGCTGGAGTCGGCGGCCACCACCACCCGTTCGGCGCGCTCGCACAGCAGCCGGTCGACCGCGGCCTCGGCCTCGTCGTGCGCGGCGGCGCCGTGCGTCGCGTCGAAGGACACGACACCGAGCACCGCCACGTCGAGGGTGATCTGACCCAGCACCCCGTCCGCGAGCGGTCCGACCAGCTCGTACGACTGCGCCCGTGCCACCCCGCCGGTCACCACGATCTTGAACTGGGGTCGCACCGCCAGCTCCGCCGCGATGTTCAGCGCGTTCGTGACCACGGTCAGCGCGGGGGAGCCGGACGTCAGATCGTCCCGCACGGCCAGCGCGCGCGCCACCTCCGTGGTCGTCGTGCCGCCGGTCAGCCCGACCGCCTCGCCGGGCGCGACCAGATCGGCCACCGCCCTCGCGATCCGCTGTTTCTCGGAAGCCTGCCGGGCCGTCTTGTACCGCAACGGCAGCTCGTACGACACCCCGTGCACCACCGCCCCGCCCCGCGTGCGCAGCAGCATCTGCTGCTCGGCGAGCTGGTCGAAGTCACGGCGGATCGTCGCCGCCGACACGGCGAGCTCGGCCGCCGCCGCCTCGACGTCCAGCCGGCCGCGCTCGACGAGGAGCTCCAGCAGCGCCTTCCAGCGGGCGTCACGCGACATCGACGATCTCCGTTCGGATGCTTGAAGTTGCTCGAATGGTGGCTCTATCTTGCATGAACACTCATGAACAGTCACCGTCGGGAAGAGGTGGGGCATGACCCACGTCGAGGACGAACTGACCGACCAGCCCGCGTGCTGGACCCGTGCCGCGGCCGAAGTATCCCGATACGCCAGTGAGTTGCCGGGGTCCGGGGAGCGGGTCGCGATCGTCGGCTGCGGCACCTCGTACTTCATGGCCCAGGCCGCGGCCGCTCTGCGCGAGGGAGCGGGGCACGGCGAGACCGACGCCTTCGCCGCCTCGGAGTTCCCCCACGCCCGCTCCTACGACCGGGTCGTCGCCCTGACCCGGTCCGGCACCACCAGCGAGGTCCTCGACCTGCTCGGCCGTCTGCGCGGACACACCCGCACGACCGCGATCACCGCCGACCCGCACACCCCGGTCATGGACTCGGCCGACGATGTCGTGGTCCTGGACTACGCCGACGAACGCTCCGTCGTGCAGACCCGGTTCGCCACCACCGCGCTCACCCTGCTCCGCGCCCATCTCGGCCTGCACGGCGACAGCGTGGTCACCGACGCCCGCACCGCGCTCGCCGAGCCGCTTCCGCGAGGACTCGTGGACTGCGGGCAGTTCACCTTCCTCGGGCGCGGCTGGACCGTCGGACTGGCGAACGAGGCCGCGCTGAAGATGCGCGAGGCGTCGTTGTCCTGGACCGAGGCCTATCCCGCGATGGAGTACCGGCACGGCCCCATCAGCATCGCCACCGCCGCCACGGCGACCTGGATGTTCGGCGAGGCGCCCGACGGGCTGGCCCGGCAGGTGGGCGCCACCGGCGCGTTGTGGGTGCCGGGCGAGCTGGACCCGCTCGCCGAACTGGTCCGCGCCCAGCGCCTCGCCGTGGCCGTCGCCGCCGCCCGCGGCCTCGATCCGGACCGCCCGCGCCACCTCACCCGCTCGGTGATCCTCACCCCCTGAGCCCCGACTCGCGAAGAGGAGTTGCCGTGCCGCTCACCACCACCGGCGAACTGGTCACCCGGGCGCAGGCGGCCCGTACCGCCGTCGCCGCCTTCAACATCATCACGCTGGAACACGTCGAGGCCGTCATCGCCGGCGCGGAGTCCGCCGGCGCGCCCGTCGTCCTCCAGGTCAGCGAGAACGCCGTCGCCTACCGCCGGGGGCAGCTGCTTCCGCTCGCGCGCGCCGCCGCCGTCGCGGCCGAACGAGCCGCCGTGCCGGTCGCGTTGCACCTCGACCACGTCCGGAGCGACCCGCTGCTGCGCCGGGCGGCCGACGCGGGCTTCAGTTCGGTCATGTACGACGCCTCCCGCCTGCCGTACGAGGAGAACCTCGCCGCGACATGTGCCGCCGTCGAGCTGGCGCATGCCCAAGGGCTGTGGATCGAGGCCGAGTTGGGGGAGATAGGCGGCAAGGGCGCGCACACGCCGGGGGCCCGCACCGACCCGGACGAGGCCCGCGCGTTCGTGGCCGACTCGGGCGTGGACGCCCTCGCCGTCGCCATCGGCAGCGTCCACGCGATGACCACCCGCACCGCGGCCCTGGACCACGGCCTGCTCGCGCGGCTCCGCGCGGCCCTCGACCTGCCCCTCGTCCTGCACGGCTCCTCCGGAGTCCCGGACCGCGAGCTGACGGCCGCCGTCACGGGCGGCATCGCCAAGGTCAACATCGGCACCGCGCTCAACCAGGCCATGACCGGCGCGATCCGCGAGCACCTGGGCGCGCATCCGGACGCGGTCGACGCCCGGACCTATCTGAGCGCGGGCCGGGAGGCCATGGCGCGCACCGTCGAGCGGATCGTCACCGGTGTCGGACTCACCCTTGCCTGACCGCCTTCAACACCACGAACTTCCGGTCACCGGCGACCAGTTCACTGTTGCCGAACAGCCGCTTCAGCTTCACGTGGTAGCCCAGGTGCCGGTTGCCCACCACCCACAGCTCGCCGCCCGGCCGCAGCGCGCGCCGAGCCCCGGTGAACATCCGCCAGGCCGTGGCGTCCGTCGTCGCCTGGTGGGAGTGGAACGGCGGGTTGTTCAGCACGACGTCCACACTGCCGTCCGCCACCCCCGCCAGCCCGTCCCCGACCCGGAACTCGGCGTGCCCCGGCACCCCGTTCGCCTTGTACGTGGCCTCCGCCGACGCCACCGCCTGGAACGACTCGTCCGTGAACAGCACCTCGGCCTCCGGGTTGGCCAGCGCGACGGCCGTACCGACGATCCCGTTGCCGCAGCCCAGGTCGACGACCCGGCGGGTGCCGCTGGTCGTCGGCAGGTGCTGGAGAAGGAACCGGGTGCCGAGGTCGAGCCGGTCGGCGCAGAACACGCCCGCGTGGTTGACGACCGGACGGCCCGAGAGGGCGCCGCCGACGTCGTCGGGAAGGTCGTAGGCGTACGGCCACGGGTTGGCGGGGCGTCGCGGCGACGGGGCCGGTGCGCAGAGGATGAGCCGGGCCTTCTGCTCGGCCAGCGAGGTCCGGGTCGGCCCCAGGATCCGCTCGAACAGCCTCAGCGTCGAGGTGTGGATCTCCTTCACCATGCCGGTGCCGACGACGACCGTGCCCGCGTGCACGGCGGGGGCCAGCCGCAGCAGCTGGTCCTCCAGCAATGCCAGGCTCTTGGGCACCCGGACCAGGAGCACGTCGATCCGCTCCGGCACCGGGTCCTGGGTGGTGAGCAGCCGGACCGCGCCGGTCTCGACGCCGGCCCGCGCCAGGTTCGCCCGGGTCGCCTCCTGCCCGAGCCAGGAGTCGGTGATCTGCGTCGGGCGGTGCGCGGCGAGCGCCGTGACCAGCGCGCCCCACCGGTCGCCCAGCACCACCACCGTGCCGGTCAGCGGCACCTCCTGCTCCGCGAGGTGTCTGAGCAGGTACGCGTCGGATGCGTCCCAGGCGCGCAGCGTCTCGCGCGGATCCTCGGGGTGGCGGGCCAGCGTGACCTCGCCCCACGGCGTCGTCATACGGTCGTTCATCGTGCGTCAAGGCTAACCGAGCAGCAGCTCAGGCCCGGTGTCGGGCCCATGGCGGAGGATGGGCCCATGGACTCCGAGCTGTTTCCGCGCGAACGTGCGCAGGTCGCGCCGGGCGCGGTGCACGTGCCCGACTGGGTGGATCCGGCACACCAGCGTGAGCTGCTCCGGGCCTGCCGGGACTGGGCCCGTCCGCCGGCCGGTCTGCGCACGGTCCGTACACCCGGCGGCGGCACGATGACCGCCCGCCAGGTCTGCCTGGGCTGGCACTGGTACCCGTACGCCTACGCCCGCACGGTCAGCGACGGCGACGGCACGCCCGTCAAGCCCTTCCCCGCCTGGCTGGGCGAGCTCGGCCGGCGCGCGGTCTCCGACGCGCTGGGACCGGCGCGGGCCCGGGGAGCCGCGTACGACATCGCACTGATCAACTTCTACGACGGCGACGCCCGCATGGGCATGCACCGTGACGCCGAGGAGAGGTCCGACGCGCCCGTGGTCTCCCTCAGCCTCGGCGACACCTGCGTCTTCCGGTTCGGCAACCCCGAGACCCGGACCCGGCCCTACACCGACGTCGAGCTGCGCAGCGGCGACCTGTTCGTGTTCGGGGGGCCGTCGCGGCTCGCGTACCACGGGGTGCCGCGGGTCCTGCCGGGCACGGCGCCGGCCGGCCTCGGCCTGACGGGACGGCTGAACATCACGCTGCGGGTGAGCGGCTTCCCCGACGCCACCTGAGGAACGGATCATGGGAGACTCGCCCTCATGAGCGGCAAGGCGGACCCCCGGCCGGCGGGGGATGGGACCACCTCGAGAGCGCGGTTGGACCGGGGGCGCGGTGCGCTCGGGCCCGCGTTGGAGCTCGTGCACACCGGGCGGGCGCCCACGCGCGCGGTACTCACCGCGGAACTCGGCGTCACCCGCGCGACGGCCGGCGCGGTCGCCGCGGAGCTGGAGGCCCTGGGCCTGATCAGGGTCGACGCGCGGCCGGGCGCCGCCGCCGGTTCGCAGGGCCGCCCCTCGCACCGGCTCGAGGTCGCGGAGGAAGGCCCGGTCGCCCTCGCCGCGCAGGTCCACGCCGACGGGTTCCGGGCCGCGCTGGTCGGTCTCGGCGGGCGGATCGTCGCCACCACGCCCAGCTGCGAGACCGTCGACGCCGACCCCGCCAAGGTGCTCGGCGCCGCGGTCGACGCCGGCGCCGAACTGCTGCGCCGGACGGGCCGGCCCTGTGTGGGCGCCGGACTCGCCGTACCGTCCGCGGTCACCGAACCCGAGGGGCTGGCGCTGAACCCCCTGCACCTGGCGTGGCCGGTGGGCGCGCCCGTGCGGGAGATCTTCGCCGAGCGGGTCCGCGCCGCCGGTCTCACCGGCCCCGGATTCGTGGGCAACGACGTCAACCTCGCCGCCCTCGCGGAACACCGGCACGGCGCCGGACGCGGCGCCCGCGACCTGCTGTGCGTGGCCACCGGGCACCGGGGCGTCGGCGGCGCGCTGGTGCTGGACGGCCGTCTGCACACGGGCAGTTCGGGCCTCGCCCTGGAGGTCGGCCATCTCACCGTCAACCCCGAGGGCCGCCCCTGCTACTGCGGCAGCCGGGGCTGTCTCGACGTCGAGGCCGATCCGCTCGCCCTCCTCAACGCCGCGGGCCGTGCACCCGGCCCCGAAGGCTCCCTGCTCCAGCAGGCCAACGAGCTGATCGGCGAGGAGTACGGCGATCCGGTGGTCCGCATGGCCGCCGAAGCCCTGATCGACCGGCTCGGCCTGGGCCTGGCGGGTCTGGTGAACATCCTCAACCCCGACCGCATCATCCTCGGCGGCCTGCACGGAACCCTGCTCGACGCCGACCCCGACCGGCTGCGTGCCGTCGTCGCGGACCGGAGCCTGTGGGGCCGCAGCGGCAGCGTCCCCATCCTCGCCTGCTCCCTCGATCACAACAGCCTGGTCGGCGCGGCCGAGTTGGCCTGGCAGCCGGTGCTGGACGACCCGCTGAGGGCGCTGGGCCCCGTGTGAGACGCGGCGGCGGCCCACGGCTCCGCCCGGCCCACCGCAGAGGCCGCCTCGCGCCCGGCCCGCCCGGTTCACGGCCGGTTCACGGCCGGTTCACAGCGCGGCCCCGCCGTCGATCACCAGGTCGGTGCCCACCACGGAGGCCGCGTCGTCCGACGCGAGATACAGGACCGCCTGGGCCACCTCCTCCGTCGACGACACCCGGCCCAGCGGCGACTGCTCCTTCATCCGCAGGGCACGCTCGGTCTCGGACTCGCCGGGCCGCAGCGACATCGCCGTCTCCGACGGGCCGGGGCTGACGGCGTTGATCCGGACGCCGTCCCCCAGGTGTTCCAGGGCGGCGCCACGGGTCAGGGCGGTCACGGCCGCCTTGCTCGTGGCGTACGCGGTCAGGCCCCGGATCTGCCGGTGGACGCCGATGTTGGACGACACGTTGACGATCGCGCCCCCGCCCGGCTGCGTCCGCATCTGCCGCACCTCGGCCCGCAGCGCGAGGAAGACACCGGTCAGGTTGGTGTCCAGCATGGATCGCCAGTCCTCCTCGTCGACCTCGGCGAGCGGACGGCCCGCCCGCAGGACCCCCGCGTTGTTGACGGCGACGTCGAGCGACCCGAAGCGGTCGACGGCCGCCCGGACGAGCGCGTCCAGGTCGGCGGCGCGCGAGACGTCGGCGACCCCGGCGAACGCCGTCCCCCCGGCCCGTTCGACGAGCCCGACCGTCTCGTCGAGCGAGGCGCGGGTGCGCCCGGACACGACGACCCGGGCTCCCTCGGCGGCGAAAGCCAGGGCGAGGGCGCGTCCGATGCCGGAACCCCCACCGGTGACGAGTGCGGTGCGGCCGGAGAAGCGGTTCCGAGGCATGGCAGTCCTTTCAAGACTGATCGTTCCAGTATGTGGGCAGGCGAAAGCGGCCCCAACGGTTTCCATGGGCCGGGGCCGGTCAGTCCAAAGGCCGGTCGGTCCAGGGCGCGGTCAGTCCAGCAGGGTGAGCGCCTGCTCCGCCGCGTCCCGCACCCGCGCGGGATCGGGCGACGCCTTGCCCACCACCCGCAGTCCCTGGAGCAGGACCAGCAGCATGCGCGCCAGCCCCCGCGGATCACGCCCGGCCGGCAGTTCGCCCCGCGCCCGCGCGCGCACCAGCGCCGACTCCAGCAGCGTCTCCAGGTGCTCCCAGCTCCGCTCGACCCGACGGGCCGCCGCGGCGTCGTGCGGGGCCAGTTCCGCCGCCGTGTTGGTGACGAGGCAGCCGTACGCCCGGCTCGCCTCGTCCGTCGCCTCCGCGGCGAACCGCCGCACCACGGCGCGCACCGCGGGGAGGGCGGGCCCCGGCTGCGACAACTCGTCCAGGAGCAGCGGCTGGTGCTTCTCCCCGTACCGGTCCAGCGCCTTCAGATACAGGTCGTGCTTGTTGCCGAAGGTCGCGTAGAGACTGGCGCGGCCGATTCCCAGGTGCTCGACGAGGTCCGCCATCGACGTGGCCTCGTAGCCGCGCCGCCAGAACAGCTCCAGCGCCGACTGGAGGGCCGCGTCCGGGTCGAATTCCTTGGTCCTGGCCATGAGGTGACGCTAGATCAAACGAGAATGATCGGTCAAGTATGTGCGGGGAAGGGGGCGGGTCAGTCGTCCTGGCAGGCGTCGGCGCGGAAGTCCTCGATCGACGCGGTGAGCCAGCCGTCGTCCTCGGCGCCCGGCGCACCGCCCGCGAAGCAGCGCATCCGGCCCGGGGTGAGCGCGGCCAGGTGGGCGAGGGTGAAGGAGACGTCGATCGTCGACCAGGAGTTGTCCTCGGCCGCTCCGCACAGGACGTAGGTGCGCCAGGACGTAGGTGCGCTGCCGTTCTAGCGTGACCGGCCGGCGAAGCCCAACGGCCACCAGGCGTGGCTGGACGGCCCGGTCGGCGCGGCGTCGACGTAGGTTGAGGCCATGACAGACGAACTGACCGTGGGCGTCCTCGGCACCGGCATCATGGGCGCCGCGATGGCCCGCAACCTGGCCCGGGCGGGCCACACCGTGCGTGCCTGGAACCGCACCCGCGCCAAGGCCGAGCCGCTCACCGCCGACGGCGTCCACGTCGTCGACACCCCCGCCGAGGCGGTCGAGGGCGCGGACGTCGTCCTCACCATGCTCTACGACGGCCCCGCCGCCCTGGACGTCATGCGCGAGGCCGCTCCCGGCCTGCGCGCCGGAGCGGCGTGGGTGCAGTCGACGACCGCCGGGACCGGAGCCATCGGCGACCTGGCAGCCTTTGCGAGCGCACACGACCTCGTCTTCTTCGACGCGCCCGTCCTGGGCACCCGGCAACCCGCCGAGGCCGGTCAGCTGACCGTGCTGGTGGCGGGCCCGAGCGAGCACCGCGAGGCGGTGGCGCCGGTCTTCGACGCGGTGGGCGCGCGGACGGTGTGGACGGGCGAGGACGGCGGCGAGGGCAGTGCGACGCGCCTGAAGCTGGTGGCCAACAGCTGGGTCCTCGCGGCCACCGCCGCGGCCGGCGAGGTCCTCGCCCTGTCGCAGTCCCTGGATGTCGACCCGAACGCGTTCTTCGAGCTGATCGCGGGTGGCCCGCTCGACATGGGGTACTTGAAGGCGAAGACCGGCCTGATCCTGGAGGATCGGCTCTCGCCCGCCCAGTTCGCGGTGACGACGGCCGCGAAGGACGCGCGTCTGATCGTCGAGGCCGGCCGTGAGCACGGCGTCCGGCTGGACGTGGCGGCGGCGAGTGCCGAGCGTCTGGAGCGGGCCGCCGCTCAGGGCCACGGTGACGAGGACATGGCCGCCGCCTACTTCGCCAGCTTCGACAAGAACGCCTGAGGTTCGACAAGAACGGCTGAGCGTCGAAAAGAACGCCTGAACCGAGAGGAGATCCCATGTCCAAGCCCCCGCTTCCGCCCGAGGCCGTCAAGCTGCTGGGCCGCCCCAACCCCTGCGTGATGGCGACCCTGCGCTCCGACGGAGCCCCCGTCTCCACCCCCACCTGGTACCTCTGGGAGGACGGGCGCGTCCTGATCAGCCTGGACGAGGGGCGGGTCCGCCTCCAGCATCTGCGCCGCGACCCGCGGCTGACCCTCACCGTCCTCGACGCCGACGACTGGTACACGCATGTCACCCTCATCGGGCGGGCGGCCGAGCTGCGCGAGGACGAGGGCCTGACCGACATCGACCGCATCTCCACCCACTACACGGGCAAGCCGTACCCGGACCGGGTCCGCTCCCGCGTCAGCGCCTGGATCGAGATCGACCGCTGGCACGGCTGGGGCGCCCTGAAGGACAGCGGCCAGGCGTCCACCTGAGCGTCCCCGCGGCCGGGCCCGGCGTTCAGCGCCACTCGACGCCGAAGGCCCGCCCCGGATTCTCCGCCAGGATCCGCGCCACGAGCTCCTCACCCACGGCGAGCGCCAGCCTCGGGCGGACCCGGCGCAGCAGATACGGCATCCCGGGTCCGCCGTCGACGGAACGGGCCGCGGCCGTGGTGGTGTCGCCGCCGAGCAGCAGCCGGTCGCCGAAACCGGCGTCGGCCAGGGCCCGTACGGCGTCCGGCATCCGCCAGTCGGTGGCGTGGTGGGCGCGTGACGGGCCGTCGAAGGCGAGCCAGCAGCCCGCCTCGGCGGCCTGCCGGTGCGCCACCGTGTCGGGCGCGCGGTTGAGATGCCCGAGGATCACGCGGTGCGGGGGCACGTCCAACTCCCCGCACAGCAGGTCGAGCACGTCGAGCGCGCCGGTGCCCAGCTCCAGATGGACGGCGATCGGCGCGTCCGTCGCGTGATGCGCCTCGGCCGCCGCGGTCATGGTCCAGCGGGTGTGCGCGTCGAGGGCGTGGAACCCGCCCGCGACCTTGACGAGCCCGGCGCGGACCCCCGACGTCCCGATGCCCTCGGTCAGTTCGGCCACGAACAACTCGGCGAGCCGGTGCCGCAGACCGTCGAGCGTCGCCTCGTCGTAGTGGACGTCCTGGTGCAGACCCGTCGCGGCCACCACATGCACCCCGGCCTCCCGGGACAGCGGCGGCAGATCCGCCGCGCGCCGCCCGAGACCGTACGGCGTCCACTGCACGACGGCGTCACCGCCCTGCGCGCGGAACGCGGCGAGCTCGGCGCCCGCCGCGGAGCGGCTGTTCAGCTCCTGACCGGGCAGTCGGGGACTGCCGAAGAACAGATGGTCGTGCGCGTCGCACACGCCGAGCCGTTCGGCCGGCAGGTCCCCGAGCACGGTCCGGACGGCCGTCACCACTGTCGGCCCTCGGGCAGGGCGGCCCGCCCCGGCGTCGACAGGTGCAGCACCTGGAACAGGTCGCCTTCGGCCTTCGGCGTGTCGTGCTCCCAGAGGGAGAAGTGCACGCTCTCCCAGCGGCTGGTGTCCACGGCCGCCGCCGCGAGCACCGCGCCCTCCTCCCGTGCCAGCCGCGCGGCCTCGGCCACCGCGTCCCGCGCCACCTCGGACAGCGCCACTCCGTCCGGCACCGGCTCGCGCCGCCGTACGGCGAACCGGGCCGGGGAACCGGCGGCGACGCCCTCCTCGTACGCCAGACCGGTCCACTGACGGGCCGTCGGACGCCCGAAGTCGTCGCTCAGCTTCTGGAAGCCGCCTCCCCAGAGGAAGGCGTTCATGCCCTCCACGGTGTTCCAGAGGTAGAACGGCGCGTACTGGTTGACCGGTGAGCCGTGCACCCCGCGCTCGCGCAGCAGGTACGCCTTGAGGCCGAGGCCCTCCCAGTCGTCGAGGAGATGCCCGACACGGGACACGCGCGCGCGGATGACGCCCGTGTCGTAGTCGGCGGGCAGAGTGACTTCGTACTGCATGGCGTGCACAGGGCCTCCTAGTCGGCGGGACGTGGTGCGAGCAGCGAGAGCAGTCCGCGGACACCCGCGTCGAACGCGGTCCGTGAACCGGACGCGCGGGCCAGGACGTAGCCGCCCTGGACGGTCGCGACGACGGTGGCGGCGATCGCCTCGCCGTCCAGCTCGGGCCTGAACTGCCCCTGTTCCTTGCCCTCTTCGACGAGGTGCGCGATTCGTTCACGGATCAGGTCGATCGTCTCGTCCACGGGTTCGCGCAGCTCGTCGCTCGCGATCACCTCCGGATCCATCGTCAGTCGCCCGATGGGGCAGCCGCGCAGCACGTCCCGCTCGCGCGTGAGGTAGGCCGCGATGCGCTCGTACGGCGTGCCCGGCCCGTCGAGCACTCCCTCGGCCGTGGCCCGCATCTCGTCGGCCGTGCGCCGGATCGCCGCCAGGGCGAGGTCGGGCTTGCCCTTGAAGTGGTGGTACATGCTGCCCTGCCCGGCGCCCGACCGCTCCAGGATCGCCTTGGGGCTGGTCCCCACGTAACCGCGCTCCCAGAGCAGTTCCCGGGTGGACTCGATCAGTCGCTCCGAAGTGCTCACGAACCCACTGTACATACTAGTAGTTACAGAATCGAGCCCTCCAGGAACACCCCTCCAGGAGCAGTCGGGACACACGCGCGTACTCCCGGCGGGGTACGCGTACTGCCGCTGGTCGTACGACGACCCGAACCCCCGCCGCGCGGGACTCTCGAGACATCACGCGAACCACTCGAGGAGATGACCCGAGATGAACACCCTGGCGAACTGGGACGGTGGCGGACCCGGCCCGTGGATCCTGTTCTTCCCACTGATCTGGGCGGCCGTCGTCGTCGGCGTCGTCACGCTCCTGCGCCGCACGGTGTGGCGAGGCCGCCGCGGTCCGTGGAGCGCGGTCGGCGACCCCCGGCCCACCGGCGACTCGCCGCTGGCCGTCCTCGGCCGTCGTTTCGCCTCCGGCGAGATCGACGAGGACGAGTACTGGCGTCGGCTGTCCGTCCTGGACGAGCAGTTCGGCCGCACGGGCAAGGGCGGCGCGGCATGAGCACCGCGACCGCCACCACGGCCACGCGCGACGCCGCGCGAGTCGTCGACGCCGTGAAGGTGTACGGCGTCGGCGACACCGCCGTACGGGCCCTGGACGGGGTGAACGTGGCCTTTCCGGCCGGACGGTTCACCGCGATCATGGGCCCGTCGGGCTCGGGCAAGTCCACGCTGATGCACTGCGCCGCCGGCCTGGACACCCTCACCTCGGGCACCGCGTACATCGGCGACACCGAACTGCGCACCCTCGACGACCGGCGCCTCACCCTCCTGCGCCGCGACCGGGTCGGTTTCGTCTTCCAGGCGTACAACCTGGTGCCGACCCTGACCGTCGAGGAGAACATCCGGCTGCCGCTGGACCTGGCCGGCGAGCGGGGCGAGGCGGAGTGGATCGATGCCCTCGTGGACGTCGTCGGACTGCGCGACCGGCTCCACCACCGGCCCGCCGAGCTCTCCGGGGGCCAGCAGCAACGCGTCGCCGTGGCAAGGGCGTTCGCCGGCCGGCCGGACGTCGTCTTCGCCGACGAGCCCACCGGCAACCTCGACTCCCGCGCCGGGGGAGAGGTGCTCGGGCTCCTCGCCCGCACCGTACGCCGGACCGGCCGCACGGTCGTCATGGTCACCCACGATCCGGTCGCCGCCGCCCACGCCGACGAGGTCGTCTTCCTCGCCGACGGACGGCTCGTCGACCGGATGGAGTCCCCGACCGCCGACCGCGTCCTGGACCGTATGAAAGCGTTCGAGGTGCCGTCATGAACGCGTCGCTGCGGCTCAGCCTCTCGTCCCTGCGCGCCCACCGGCGCCGCTTCGCCGGGACCTTCCTCGCCGTCTTCCTCGGCGTGGCCTTCCTGGCCGGGACGCTGGTCATGGGGGACACCCTGCGGGCCGGCTTCGACTCGATGTTCGGCAACGCCACCGCGGGCACCGACGCCGTCGTGCGCGGAGCCGACGCCATCACCACCCCCGGCGAGAGCCAGGGCGTGCGACAGCCCATCCCCACGGACCTGGTCGACACCGTCGCGGCCGTCCCCGGCGTCGCGGCCGTCGCCCCCGACATCCAGGGCCCGGGACAACTCGTCGGCAGCGACGGCGAGCCGATCGGCGGCCAGGGCCCGCCCACCCTCGCCGGCAACTGGATCACCGACGCGAAGCTCAACCCCTACCGGCTCGCGCAGGGCCGCGCACCGGCCCGGTCGGGCGAAGTCGTCGTCAACCGGGGCGCCGCCGAGAAGGGCGGCCTGAGGATCGGCGACACCACCACGCTGCGCACCCCGGATCCCGTGCGCGTGACGATCGTCGGACTCGCGACCTTCGGCGGCGAGGACGGCATGGCCCAGGTGACCTTCACCGGCATGACCCGCGCCGACGCCGAGAAGTACCTGACCGCCGGGCCCGGCCGGGCGACGGGCATCGTCGTGCGCGCCGACCCGGGAGTGAGCCAGTCGGAGCTCGTCGACCGGTTGACTCCCGTACTGCCCACGGGCGTCGAGGCCATCACCGGTCAGGCGTCGGCGCAGGAGAACACCGACATGATCGCCAGCCAGTTCCTGACGATCTTCACCACGTTCCTCCTGGTGTTCTCCGGTGTGGCCCTGCTGGTCGCGACCTTCTCCATCCACAACACGTTCGCGATCGTCGTGGCCCAACGCGCCCGTGAGAACGCCCTGCTGCGCGCCCTCGGCGCCTCGCGCCGCCAGGTCGCCGAGGCCACACTCGTCGAGGCCGCCGCGGTCGCCGTGACCGCTTCGGCCGCCGGACTGGCGGGCGGCATCGGTATCGCCGCCGGTCTCCAGGCGCTGTTCCCGGCCATCGGATTCCCCTTCCCCGAGGGCGACCTGGTGATCAGCGCCGTGTCGCTGGCCCCCCCCTCGTGGTCGGCGTCCTGGTCTGCCTGGGGTCGGCGCTGCCGCCCGCCGTGCGCGCGGGCCGCACCGCCCCGCTGGCCGCGCTGCGCGAGACGGCCGTGGACTCCGCCGGCGCCTCCCGCCCACGCGCCCTCACCGGCACCGGCCTGCTCGTCCTCGCCGTCGCCGTGACCCTCACCGGAGTCCTGGTCGTCCCGTCCCTGTGGCTGGCGGGGGGAGGAGCCGTCCTGGCCCTGATCGCCTTCGTCGTCCTCGGCCCGGTCGCCTCCGGCACGGCCGTACGCGTTCTCGGCAGCCCGCTGGACCGGCTGCGGGGCGTCACCGGGGGTCTCGCCCGCCGCAACGCCCTGCGCAGCCCGAAGCGGACGGCGGCCACCGCGGGCGCCCTGATGATCGGCGTCGCCGTGGTCTCCCTCTTCACCGTGTTCGGGGCCTCCCTGAAGGCGACCATGGACCAGACCGTCTCCCGCTCCTTCGCGGGCGACGTGGCCGTCAGCACCCCCTCCTTCGGCGCGGGCGGCAGCGGACTCAGCCCGAAGCTCGCCCCGGCCCTCGGCACGCTCCCCGAGGTGGACACGGCCGTCGGACTCGGCCGGGGAGTCGCGGAAGTCGACGGGAAGGGGCGGGCGTTGACCGTCACCGACCCGGTCGCACTGCGCCGCACCTTCGACCTCGGCGCCGTCCAGGGAGACCTGAGCGCCCTCGGGACCGACGGCATCGCGATCACCCGGCAGGAGGCGGACCGCCGGCATCTGACCACGGGTGACGCCGCCCGGCTCGTCTTCACCGACGGCGACGAGAAGACGTTCACCGTACGGGCGGTCTACGGCCGCTCCGAACTCGCCGGTGACTACGTCATCACCCGCGCGGCCTGGGCCCCGCACCGCACCCAGGACGCCGACACACTGCTCGCGGTCGCCTTCGCGGACGGCGTGAGCACGGCCGACGGCAAGGCGGCCGTGGAGAAGGTCGCGGCCCGGTACGGCAATCCCGAGGTGCAGACCCGAGACGAGTACGCGCAGTCCTCGGCCGGCGGCATCGACATGATGCTCACCCTCGTCTACGCCCTGCTCGCCCTCGCGGTCCTCATCGCCCTGCTGGGCATCGCCAACACGCTGACCCTGGCGATCCACGAACGCACCCGCGAGCTCGGCCTGCTGCGGGCCGTCGGCCAGACCCGGTCCCAGTTGCGGGCCATGGTCCGCTGGGAGTCGATCCTGGTCGCCGCGTTCGGCACGGCGGGCGGCCTGGCCCTCGGCGCCTTCCTCGGCTGGGTGCTGGTCCGGGCCTCCGACGGGGCGAGCGACAGCGTCTTCGCCTTCGCACTGCCGCCCGCGCGACTCGCCGTGGTGGCCCTGGTGGGCGTCGCCGCCGGAGCCCTCGCCGGCCTGCGCCCGGCCCGGCGCGCGGCACGCCTGGACGTGCTGCGCGCCATCGCCACGGAGTGACGTACGCCCTAACGGCGTACACCCCAGGGACGAGACTCCGTGGCCCAGGCACGTACGCCCCGGCCACGTACGCCCCGAGGGTGACGTCACCGCCCGGTCAGCCGACGACGGCCGACCGGGCGGGGGCATGTGCGGGCCGCAGGTCGTCGACGGAAACGACCTCCGTGAAGCGCGGCGGGACCGTCTCCCGGGGCGTACGACGTGGCGGACGCGCCGACAGCTCGCGCGTGGCGACGGGGGTCGGCAGCGTGAACCACACGACCTTGCCGGACTCGCCGTCCGGCCGGGCGCCCCAACTCTCGCTCACCGCCGCGACCATGGCCAGGCCGCGCCCACAGGTGGAGAGCGCCCCGTCGTCGACCGCCCCCACGACCGGCAGGCGCGGGTCGTGGTCGCGCACGGAGACGGTGAGCCGGTCGAGCAGCAGCTCCATCTCCACGACGCACAGCTTGTCGGGCTGCGCGTGAAGGTGGACGTTGGTCAACAGCTCCGTCACACCGAGTGCGGCGCGGTCTATGAGCGGATCCATATGCCAGTAGCGCAACTGCGCCGATACGATTCTGCGGACCTGGCCGATCCGCGACGGCAGGGCCTGAAGCTCGACCGTGCAGTGCCTGTTCGGGTTGGTGATCACGGCTGCGACTCCCCGACTTAGGTCCGGAAGAACACGGGATTCGGATCGAGCAGAGCGTCTGCGCAAGGCGGCCGCCTGCTGTCGTGGCCGGCGGGCTGGTTCGCAGCGTTATCGCCGGTAAACCCAGAGTGACGTGAGACCAGAGTGGCGCAGGGGCCGCCATGCCGCAACTCACGTCGGCCAGGCCACCCGTCCGGCCTCATCGGCGTAGGCTCAGCCGCCGCGCCCCGCCGCCCTGCGCACGGCCTCGATGAAGCGGCGCGCCGCGGGCGGCCCCGGTTCGCCCGGCGCCGGGTCGTGGTCGCCGAGGGTCAGCAGATACCGCTTGCCGTTGAGGTCGGCCAGTGCCCGGTCCTCCGGCGCGAACCACGGCCTGGAGGCACGGACCGCCTGCACCGGCGCGCTGTCGATCTCGCTGCCGTAGCTGGTCAGCAGCTCCAGCCTGCCGTCGCTGATCCGGACCTGGCCGGCCCGGGTGAGCGAACGCAGCCGCTTGCCGATGCGCACGCCTGTGGCCGTGAACTCCGGCTCCGCCATGCCTCCCCGCCCCCTTGTGTGCCTGGGCGAGCCGAACCGTGCACCCGCGTGGGTCGTGATCCAGCCCGCGTCGTGATCGAACTCGTCCTCGATCCAGTGTGCGCCCCCGTCCGGAACCCGCGTCCGGACCGGCGTCATCCCCCCGCCCGGGCCTTCGCCCGACCCGGTGCAGTCTGCCCGCGCCCGCCGTCGAGCACCAGTGCGCACGACGCCTGGGCGCCACCCGCCCGGAGCATTCGCGGGAATGCGCCCCCGCGCGCCCAAAGCCGCCCCCCAGGGCCGCCTTTGAGGCTCCCAAAGGTGTGTTTATGCAGGTGAGAAGCGTGTGGCTGGTGTTTATGATCGGTGCGTCGACCGCGCGGACCACCGTCGGCGCGAAGCCTGAAGGAGCCCCGCCGTGACCACCCCCCAGCCCAGCAGGACCGGCGCCACCCTCGACGTCGACCGCAGCGACACCGCCTACCGCGACTGGCTGAAAGAGGCCGTCCGCAAGGTGCAGGCCGACGCCAACCGCTCGGCCGACACCCATCTGCTGCGCTTTCCGCTCCCCGAGACGTGGGGCATCGACCTGTATCTCAAGGACGAGTCGACCCACCCCACCGGCAGCCTCAAGCACCGACTCGCCCGCTCCCTCTTCCTCTACGGCCTGTGCAATGGCTGGATCCGGCCGGGCCGTCCGGTGATCGAGGCGTCGAGCGGTTCGACGGCCGTCTCCGAGGCGTACTTCGCCAAGCTGATCGGCGTGCCCTTCATCGCGGTCATGCCGCGCACGACGAGCGCCGAGAAGATCCGCCTGATCGAGTTCCACGGCGGCCGGTGCCACTTCGTCGACGACCCCCGCACGATGTACGAGGAGTCCGCCCGCCTCGCGGCGGACAGCGGCGGTCACTACATGGACCAGTTCACCTACGCCGAACGGGCCACGGACTGGCGCGGGAACAACAACATCGCCGAATCCATCTTCCGCCAACTGGAGTGGGAGCGGTTCCCGGAGCCCGCCTGGATCGTGGCCACGGCCGGCACCGGCGGCACCTCCGCGACCCTCGCCCGGTACGTCCACTACACGCGCCGCAACACCCGCATCTGCGTCGCGGACCCGGAGAACTCGTGCTTCTTCGAGGGCTGGACCACCGGCGATCCGGACGTCACCTGCGACTGCGGCTCGCGCATCGAGGGCATCGGCCGGCCGCGCATGGAGCCCAGCTTCGTGCCCGGCGCCGTCGACCGGATGATGAAGGTCCCGGACGCGGCCAGCGTCGCCGCCGTGCGCGCCCTGGAACGGGCCATCGGCCGCAAGGCGGGCGGCTCGACGGGCACCGGACTGTGGAGCGCGCTGAAGATCGTCGCCGAGATGGTGGCCGACGGGCGCCGCGGCAGCGTGGTCACCCTGCTGTGCGACCCGGGCGACCGCTACCTCGACAAGTACTACTCCGACGCCTGGCTCGCCGAGCAGGGCCTGGACATCGCCCCGTACACCACCGCGATCGAGTCGCTGCTGTCCACGGGCGTGTGGCCGGCCTGACTCCCGGTACGCGCCGCCGGAGCGGGCGGGCCGGCGCCCTTTACGGGGTGAGCCGGCGGTCCAGCTTCGTCACCGCGCCCCGGAACGACCGCCCCAGACCCGCCCGGGCCAGCCGCAGAACCGCACGGAACGCGCCGTTCCCGTCGGCGGCGAACGTCCACTGCACCCGCGTCCCCGCCCCGGCCGGCGACAGCCGCCACTCCTCGACCAGGGCCCGGACGCCCGGCGCGTTGGTCACGTCCACGCGGTAGGCGTACACCTCCGGCTCCTTGGCCACGAGCACCGTCTCCCGGAAACGGGTGCCGCCCCTGAGCCGTACGTCGCGCCCCGCGCCGTCGTCCAGCGGTTGGACGGACGTCACGGCGGGGAACCACTCCGCCCAGCCGGACACGTCCTCGGCGAGCGCGTGGAAGACCCGCTCGGGGGGAGCGGACACCTCCCGGGCGAAAACCAGCCGTACGGGAGCGGTCTCGACGAAGGCGAGTCCTTCGGGGCGCAACCGGTGAGCCATGCGCGCAACCCCTTCAGGGCGAGGAAACGGGTGCGTCACCCTAGCCGCAGGCCCTTCAGATGTCTGTACCCTCACCGGGCTCGCCGGCGACCACCAGCCGCCGCAGATGCTCGGAGACCTCCACGCGCGCCGCCTCCGGCAGTCCCGCGTCCGTCACCAGCGTGTCGACCTGCTCCAGCGCCGCGAACGAACTCAGGCCCACCACACCCCACTTGGTGTGGTCCGCGACCACCACCACCCGGCGCGCCGACTGCACCAGACGCCGGTTGGTCTCGGCCTCCGCGAGGTTCGGCGTCGACAGACCGGCCTCGGCCGATATCCCGTGCACACCGAGGAACAGCACGTCGAAGTGGAGCGCCGCGATGGCCTGGTCGGCGACCGGCCCCACCAGCGAGTCGGACGGCGTGCGCACCCCGCCGGTGAGCACCACCGTGGCCGCGCCCTGCCGAGGGCCCGAGGTGCGCTGCGCCACGTGGAAGACGTCGGCCACGCGCACCGAGTTGGTCACCACGGTCAGATCCGGCACGTCCACCAGGTGATGCGCCAGCGCGTACGTCGTCGTACCGCCCGACAGCGCGATCGCGCTGCCCGGGGCGACGAGTTCCGCCGCCGCCTTCGCGATGTCCTCCTTGGCGGTCAGCTCCAGGCCCGACTTCGCCTCGAAGCCCGGCTCGTGGGTGCTCGCCTCCACGACCGGCACCGCGCCGCCGTGCACCTTCTCCAGGACACCCTGTCGCGCCAGCGCGTCGAGGTCGCGGCGCACCGTCATGTCCGACACGCCGAGCTTGCGGGTCAGCTCGTTGACCCGTACGCCGCCCCTGCGGCGTACCTCGTCCAGGATCAGGGCGCGGCGCTGCTCCGCGAGGAGGTTCTGATTCTCACTCACGTACGCTCCGGTCCTTTCCCTCAGCCCGTTCGACAGGCCCGCTCACCTGCTCCGACGAGGCCATTCTCGCCGATTTGGGTGCGGGGGCGTCCCATCCTCGCACGGCTCGCTCACAGGCGGTCCACCACCCCGACGCGTGCATGCCACTCGGATGTGGCGTGGGTGTTCCCCGCCCGGTCCGGGGAGGTTCCGTGACGGGAGGTGTATCAAGCCTTTGAAGTGGCGATCCTTATGTCCGCACGGACGCATGTCGAAGGCGTGTCACGGGGGAAGTGCGAACAGTGGAACGTGCCTCAGCGGACAGACCGGCCCTGGAACTCCTGGTACACGGCGTGGGTGGCGCCACGCCCGAGAAGATGCTCAACGATCCGCGCACCGTCCGGATCACCGGCGACGACACGGCGGCCGTGTTCCGGCGCGCCGACGACGTCACCGCGGACACCGGCCCCGCCGACGACCGAGGCCGCGACGCCCCGGTTCCCGAGGCCTATGTGTGGTCCAACCTCACCTCGGGCAACGGCACCCGCGCCCTGTGGCTCCTGCTGCTGCCGTTCATGGTCGTCAACCTCGCCCACTGGATGCGGCCCGCCGCCCCGGAGGGCGTCCGCGCGGTGCGCCTGTACGGACTGCTCGTGCGGCTCGCCGCGCTGAGCCTGACGGTGCTGCTCGTCGCCGCGGCCTGCGAGGTCGCCCTCGACCTGACCGCCTGGCAGTGCGCGGGCACGACCGCGTGCGCCGAGCGTCACTCCTGGCTGGGCTTCCTCTCACCGGCGGTCTCCGACGGCGGCTGGTGGAGCCTGCCGGGCCGCCGGCTCGCCCTCGCCGCCCTGATCCCGACCGCCCTCGTCGGTCTCCTGTGGTACCTGTCCCATCGCACCTGGCGGGCGTACGAGTCCCAGGAACCCCTCGATCGCGCGTCGGAACCCGAGAACGGCCCCGGTCACACCGCGCTCCGCCGGCCGGGCTTCTGGTACGGGCGCCGTCTGGTGGCCCGCCTCCGTGCGGCGCACACCGCGGCGGGACTGCTGACGGTGGCCGCGGCGGTCGGTACGGCGGCCGTACGGCAGGACCGCCGACCCGGCGGCCCCGCCCTCCTCGACGGGCTCGGCCGGTTGCTGGAGGCATCCCTGGTGGCGGGCGCGCTGGCCACGGTGTGGGTGGTGTGCCGCCGGGGGCGCAGCGAGCACCGCCTCGACCGCCGCGTCGACGCGCACCTCGTCCACCGGCTGCCGTCGGCCGCCCTGGTCCTGCTCGCCCTCACCCTGGTGTACGCCGGGTGGGAGCGCCCCGGCTGGCACTCCGAGGGCCGGCTCCCCGGCGACGCGACCTTCGGCGGCCTCGCCGTCGCCCAGGGCGTCCTGGTGATCGCCCTCGCGGCCGTCGCCCGCGTCCTGCACCATTGCCCACGTGAGCGCCCCGCGTCCGCCGACGCGAACGCGGCCACCGCCGTCGAGCGGGTTCAGCTCGCCCAGCAGGAGCGCTGCGCCCTGCGCGGCCTCGGCGGGCCCGCTGTCGCGATGCTGGCCTGCGCGCTCGGCGGGGTGATGTCCGGTGGCGTGTCGCAGCGGGTGTCGGACTGGCTGGACGGCACCGGGACCTTCCTCGACGGACCGCCCGTGCTGCTGACCTGGCAGGCGTCCGTGATCCCCGTGCTGCTCGTCGTCCTGCTGGCGCTGTGCGGACTGCTCGGCCGGCAGACCTGGCTGCTCACCCGGGCCGAGCAGGACGCCGTGGGCCGCGAGTACGGGGTCGGACCCGGCGACCCGGCCCGCACCCGTCGCATCGCCCGCGCCCGCGCGATGGCCACCCTCACCGACCGTGGCCCGCTCCTCGTCGCCGTGGTCTCGACCGCGACCCTGCTCCTGGGCGCGGGCGCGCTCGTCGGCGCCCTCGGCACCGGCAAGACCCCGGTCCGCGCAGGGGACGGCGCCCAGCCCTTCGTCCATGGCGCCGCCCAGACCGCACAGGCGATGGGCTCCTGGCTCATCGGCCTCGGCTTCGTACTCTTCGTCACCTGGGGCCGGCGCGCCTACAAGGACGCCTCCGCGCGGCGCACGATCGGCATCCTCTGGGACGTCGGCACCTTCTGGCCGCGCGCCGCGCACCCCTTCGCCCCGCCCTGCTACGCCGAGCGCGCGGTCCCCGACCTGACCTGGCGAATGGCCAGTTGGACGCGCGCCACGGGCGGACGGCTGGTGATCTCCGGTCACTCCCAGGGCAGCGTCCTCGCGGCCGCCGCGGCCTGGCAGCTGAAACCCTCCGACCGCAAACGGGTCGCCCTGCTCACCTACGGCTCCCCGATCGAGCGGCTCTACGGCCGCTGGTTCCCGGCCCACTTCGGTCCGGCCGCGCTCGCCGCCCTGCACGAGGACATCGCCTGCTGGCGCAACCTCTACCGGCTCACCGACCCCATCGGCGGCCCGGTCCGGCTGGCCGGCGACGACTGCGGCCCCCAGGTGGACCGCGAGCCCCTCGCGGACCCGCTGGCGTACGGCCGCGACGAGGAACACCCGCTGCCCGCGCCCGTCCTGGGCCACTCCGACTACCAGGCCGACCCGGCGTTCGCGCAGGAGCGCGAGATGCTGCTGGGACGGCTGCGACCGGAGCTGCCCGTGCAGCGCACCTGAGCGGATCAGGGCAGCTCGGGCAGGTCCTCCGCGTACAGCAGTGTCAGATCGTCCTTGCTCGGCTCGGTCACCTGGGCGACCCGGCCGGCGTGCCGCTCCACCATCGCCTCGAACGTCTGGCGCGCGGTACGCCCGTTGCCGAAGGCGGCTCCCTTGGGGAGCTCCGTGAAGTACTTCCGCAGGGCGTCCGCGGTGCCCGCGGCGAGCTGGTACTCGTGCTCCTCGGCCTGCTGTTCCACGATCCGCAACAGTTCGTCGGGCCCGTAGTCACCGAAGGTGATGGTCCGTGAGAAACGGGACGCCACACCGGGGTTGACCGAGAGGAAGCGCTCCATCTCCGCCGTGTAGCCCGCCACGATCACCACCACGGAGTCCCGGTGGTCCTCCATCAGCTTGACCAGGGTGTCGATGGCCTCCTTGCCGAAGTCGCGGCCCGCGTCCTCCGGCGACAGCGCGTACGCCTCGTCGATGAACAGCACACCGCCGTGCGCCCGTTGGAAGGCCTCCTGGGTGCGGATCGCCGTCGAGCCGATGTGCTCGCCGACCAGGTCGACGCGGGACACCTCGACGAGATGACCCTTCTCCAGCACGTCCAGGGCGGCGAGGATCTCGCCGTAGAGACGGGCGACCGTCGTCTTGCCGGTGCCGGGGGAGCCGGTGAAGACCAGATGGCGCTTGACGGACGCCGCCTTGAGCCCGGCCTGCTGACGGCGCCGGCCCACCTCGATCATGTCGATGAGGGCCCGCACCTCGCGCTTGACGCTCTCCAGGCCCACCAGCGTGTCCAGCTCGCCGAGCACGTCCTTCGAGCTGCGCACCGACGACTCCGGCTCACCGGCGACCGGTTGCGGCGCGGTGGCCCGCTGTTCGGGGACCATGCCCAGCAGGCCCGGCGACTGCGCGGTCGTCTGCACCACCGGCTCCGGCGCCGCCGCCCCGGGTGTCCGCGCGCCCGCGCTCTCGTCGCTGGTGCAGTCCTCGACCACGGGACCGGAGCCCGGGCCCCCGTCCCCCCCGGCGTCGGCGAACTCGTAACCCCCGCGCGCGCAGCGCTCCGTACGGCATTTGCGCAGCGTCGTACGGCTGCCGTCTATCACGTGGAAGCCATAGCCGCCGCTGTTCGTCACCCGGCAGTTCAGGAACGTGCCGCGACCGCCGGCCGACACATAGAACCCGGCCTCGGCGGGGGAGTCGACGGTGCAGCGCTCGACGGTGGGATCGGCGCCCTTGGTGACGATCACGCCGGTCTGCGTGCTGTCCACGGTGCAGTTGTTGAGGGTGCCGCCGCTGCCGTGGTCGCGGAACCACGCGCCGGTCGCCGCGTCCCGGATCCGGCAGTCGTCGAGCTGGGCCGTCGCGCCGTCGCTCACCGACACGGCCGTGTTGCGCACCTGGGACAGGTCGCTGTCCACGACATCCGCACGCGAGCCCCGGTCGAGGACGAACAGCGCGTCGGGCACGTCGTGCACCCGGCAGGAGTCGAGGACCGCGGTGGCGCCGTCGCTGACCCAGACGGCCGGGTAGTCGCCGGTGCTGTCGAAGATCTCGCACTGGTTGGCGTCCACGCGGGTGCCCGGGTCCCACACCGACAGCCCGTTGCGACCGAACTGACGCACCGTCGTGCGGGTCAGCGTCAGTACGGAACGGGAGCGCAGGTCGACCGCGTTCTCCGGAATGTCGTGGATACGGCAGTCGGCCAGGGTGAGCACGGCGTCCGTGTCGAGCGTGACGCCGTCGGAGGTCGTGCGGTGCACATCGCAGTCGGTGAGGTGCGCGGTGGCCCGGGCGGTGATCTGGACCCCGCTGCCCCGGACCTCGTAGACCTCGCAGCCCACCGCCTCCAGGGAGGAGTTGTCGCCGGTCGCGCTCAGCCCCGCGCCCGACGTGTGGTGCACCCGGCAGCGCTCCAGCCGGGGGTGCGCGCCGCCGCGCACCGAGACGCCGGCCTGACCCGCCGCGACGACCTCGCACTCCTCGAAGACGCCACCGCCGCCGTCGACCACGGCGATGCCGATGCCCGCCGGGTTGTCGACGGTGCACCGCCGGACCGTCGGGCGGGCACTGCCCCGCACCTCGATGCCCGCCGCGGACCGCGTGACGATCCGCAGGTCCAGCAGCTCCGGGGTGCCGTCCTCGACGAGCACCGCGGGCGCGGCCGCGTCCTGGCCCTCCACGTGCAGGTCCTGTACCACCGCCGAGGCGCGCACGGTCAACGGCACCCCGTCCGCGGGCGCGAGGCGCACGGAACCGGGGGAGCCCTCGGGGCCGCGCAGGGTCACCGACCGCTCCACGACCAGGTTCTCCCGATAGGTTCCGGGAGCGATGGTGAGGACGTCGCCCTCGGCCGCGGCCTCCAGGGCGGCGGCGAGCGACGCGTACTCACCCGTGCGGCGCCGCCACCTCGATGTGCCGGTGTGCGTCACCTGGACCGTGCCCTGTGCCATGGCGTTGCTGTGCCCCCACCTCGTGGTACGCGGGTTGATGCCGAATGGTTCGGCCGGACCACCGTAGCGTGCGCGCGGGTGGTGGGTTGACCAGAGACGGAAGGCCGTCAGCTGCCGGTGCCGGTGCGGCCCCAGTCCGGGCCCGCCCGGTCCCATGCCTGGTCCCAACGGGCGTGGCGGCGACGGACCATGCGCCAGACGATCAGCCGCCGAGCGCCCTCGACGGCGCCCGCGGTGAGCAGGGCCGCGCCGAAGCCGGCGAGCACGGCGTGCGTCGTCGCCGTGGCGGAGTCCAGCGGGCGGGCCACCAGTGCGCCGTGCCCGTCCGTCCATATCGCGAAGTGGTCGCCGTTGTGCGGGGTCTTGAGACCCGCCAGGACCGTGCCGTGCTGTGCCGTGCCGTCCGGCGCCGTCCAGTCCGCGACGACCCGGGTGCGGGTCTCCCGGCCGGTGGCCGTCTCCGGGTCCACCTCCAGCGGCGAACCGTTCACCTTGCCCACCACGGTGGCCGTGACCTCGTGGCGGGACTGCCGCTGTTCGTGGACCGACCGCTGGAGGACGTCCTGCGCCACGGCGCCGACGAGGGAACCCACCACGGGCGCGACGAGGAGGATCAACAGGAGAGCCGACAAGGCCACCCACGCCTCGACCAGATCCGTCGTACGGCGCAGTGGGTTGTGTCGCCAGCGCCAGATTCCGCCGATCGCTCGCACCGCCCGCACCCCCTTCCCGCTCCGTGATAACCCCCGTTGGAGCCGTTCACGCGCGAGCCCGGGGAAAGAGAGAGCGAAATCACCAGAGCCCGGGACCTCTCATGAACTTCTCACCCCATCCCAACGCTCGGGAGCGGGGCGGGGGTTCCCACCGATCGCCCGGCTTGCGACCTGGGCCGGAACTATGCGATGACGCGCACCGGATCACCGACTCTGATCGTGCCGCGACCGAGCGGCACCAGGTTCTGTCCGAAGATCAGCTTGCCGCCGAGCCGCCGATGCCGGCCCAGGGTGAAGAGGGGCTCCTTGCCGCGTGTCCCGGCGCCCTGGTCGGTGGTGGTCACGACGCATCGGCCGCACGGCTTCGCGACCCGGAACTCGACTTCGCCGACGGCGAGGCGCGACCAGCCGTCCTCCGCCCACGGTTCGGCGCCCGCCAGGACCAGGTTCGGCCGGAAGCGGTTCATCGGCAGCGGTCCCTCCCCGGCGTGCTCGCCCCGGGCGATCAGCGAGTTGAGGGCGTCGAGGGAAGCGGTCGTCGTGACCAGCAGCGGATATCCGTCGGCGAAGGTGACGGTCTCGCCGGGCCGCGCGTACTCGGGGTCGACGGGCCGACGGGTCGCGGGGTCGTCCATGTGCACCAGCCGCACGTCGGCGCCGAGGTGGGCGCTGCACCAGGCGTGCGCGGCGTCGTCGGCGAGGACCCCCTCCACCTTGTCACGGAAGATCTCCATCGACACCGTGCCCACCGGCTCGGGCACCGGCACGGTCAGCGGCTCCAGACCGGGCGCGGACAGCAGCACGCCGCCGCCGGGCAGGAGCTCGGCGGCGGCGAGCGCGAGGCGCGGCTGCTGACGTTGTGTGACGACCTTTCCCCCGGCGTCGATCAGCGCCCACCGTCGGTCTCCGGCCAGCCCCCAGGGCTCCACGACGGCCTCCCGGGGTGTCTGGCCCCGGAACGCCTTGACCGGATGGACGTGCATCGACAGCAGCTTCACATGCCCCATGGGGTCATCCTGCCAGGTGGCACCGACGACCCCGTGGGCTCAGTAGCCCCGGTACTGCTGGTTGTACGGGTCCTGGTACTGGGGAGCGGCGGGCCGGGGAGCGGCCGGGCGCATGGCGTCGTAGCCCGTGCCGGGGCCCGCCGGACGCGGCTGCTGCTGCGCCTGGGGTCCGGGGTAGCCGCGCGGCGCGCCGGCCTGCGGCGGGATGTACGCCGCCGGAGCCTGCTGCAACGGAGCGGGCTGCTGCGCCTGCGGGTAGCCGTAGCCGTAGGACTGCGAGGGGCCCGCCGGGAGGGCGGGCAGCGCCGACGGCAACGCGGGCAGGTTGCTGCTGCCCATGTCGTACGCGGCGGGGACCCGGATCGGGGCGATCTGCGGGGTGCCCCGCTCGGCCACGAGAGAGTCGTAGATCGGAGTGTCCGGGAAGGAGGCGTAGTAGCCGCCGCCATAGGTGGAGCGGGGGGAGGTCATGGCACATAAGTTAAGCCCACGATGTGCTGGTTGGGGAGACCGATAAGAGGGTTGATTTCCGTGTCCGCGGTGACCTCGGACCCCCAATGCGAGCGAACGTGGGAAAAAAGGACGGCGCGCGTCCTTCCGATCGTGTAAAGGCCGAGTTCCGAGCGGGTTACCGGCGGTTGGTCGGGGCTGATCCTGCGCTCCCGATGGGAGTTCCCCGTCCCGCGGAATAGGTTGGCCGGAAAGACAACCCGGGGGTGCCGAGGCGCGCGGCCCGGTGCACTGACACGCGATGGGGGCGTACATGTCAATGTCGAAGGGGTCCAATGCTCCGGTGCCGACCACGGCACTGCGGGTGGAACTGGGCTGGCGCTCGGGACCGGGAGTCCCGGACGCGGACGCGTCGGCACTGCTGCTCGTGGGCGGAAAGGTTCGCTCCGACGCGGACTTCGTCTTCTACAACCAGCCGTCCCACTCCTCCGGAGCCGTCCGCCACGAGGGCAAGCACGAGGCAGGCGGCCGGGTGACCGACAGCCTTCTCGTCGACCTCGCGCGCGTGGAGCCCGCGATCGAGACCATCGTCCTCGCGGCCTCGTCGGACGGCGGCCCGTTCGGCCGGGTCCCGGACCTCTACATCGAGGTACGGGACGCGGCGCAGGGCACCGTCGTGGCGCGGTTCGACAGCGCGGGCGCGACGGTGGAGACGGCCTTCGTGCTGGGAGAGTTCTACCGCCGCCAGGGCGCCTGGAAGTTCCGGGCCGTCGGACAGGGCTACGACAGCGGTCTCGAAGGCCTGGCCACCGACTTCGGGATCGCCGTGGACGAGCCGCGGCAGGCGGCCGCCCCGGCCCCGTCGGCCCGTCAGGCCCCGCCGCCCCAGCCGCCGACCATGCCCGCCTTTCCGGCCACGGTGCCCCCGCCCGTCCACCAGGCCCCGCCGCCCCCGCCGCCGGCACCGCCCGTCACGCCCGTCCGGCTGACCAAGGTGACGCTGACCAAGGCCGCCCCGTCGGTGTCCCTGAGCAAGCAGGGCGGCACCTCGGGCGCCCTGCGCGTGAACCTGAACTGGGAGGTGCGCAAGCAGTTCTCCGGGTGGGGCAGCAAGCGCGGCCGCGCGGTCGCCATGCACAACGACCTCGACCTCGACCTGTGCGCCCTGTTCGAGCTCGCCGACGGCCGCAAGGGCGTGGTCCAGGCCCTCGGCAACGCCTTCGGAGCCCTGCACCAACCGCCGTACATCCACCTCGACGGCGACGACCGTACCGGCGCCGTGACGAGCGGTGAGAACCTCACGGTGAACCTCGACCACAAGAACGACTTCCGGCGCATCCTCGTCTTCGTGACCATCTACGAGGGCGCCCGTTCCTTCGCCGACCTGCACGCCACGGTCACGCTGCAACCCCAGTTCGGCGCCGCGATCGACTTCTCCCTGGACGAGTGCACCGTCCCCTCGACCGTGTGCGCGCTCGCGCTGATCACCAACAACGGGGGTGACCTCGTCGTCCAGCGCGAGGCCCGCTACCTGGTGCCCGAGCGCGGGGTGAGCCCGCAGCGGACCGTCGACCACATCTATGGGTGGGGCATGAACTGGACGCCCGGCCGCAAATAGAGGCCCCTGTGGTCGGGGCCCCTGCACAGAGGGGCCCCTGTACGACGGCTCAGCCCTCGTCGGCGACGGCGTCCGGACGGGCGTAGGTGCGGCCCTTCCAGGCCGCGCCGCGTCCCCGGTAGTGCTGGACCGCGGAGTCGACCGTCATCAGCAGATAGAGGAACGCGGTGAACGGCAGCAGGGGAGCGAGCCACAGCGGCTGACGGTAGTAGCGCAGCATGGGGACGTACGTGCCCGCCATCGTCAGCCATGCCAGACCGCCGAACACCGCGGTGGCCGTACGGCCGGCGGCGAGCCCGCCGAGCAGGGCGAGCGGAGGCGCCAGGTACACCAGCGCGAGGCAGAGCACCGTGCCGGCCAGCAGGAGCGGACTGTGCCGCAGCTGGGCGTAGGCGCTGCGCGAGACCATCCGCCACAGGTCGTGCAGCCTCGGGTACGGGCGCACGCTGTCCACCCGGTCGGCCAGCCCCAGCCAGATGTGGCCGCCCGCGCCCTTCACGGCCCGCGCGAGCGCCACGTCGTCGATGACGGCATGCCGGATGGCGTCCGGGATCCGCGCGCGTTCGGCCGCGTCGGTGCGCAGCAGGACGCAACCGCCCGCCGCGGCCGCCGTCCGCGCCCCACGTCGGCCGATCCGCCGGAAGGGGTAGAGCTGCGCGAAGAAGTAGACGAAGGCGGGGACCACCAGCCGCTCCCACGGGCTCTCCACCCGCAGCCGTGCCATCTGGGAGACGACGTCGAACCCTCCGGTGCGCGCCGCCGCCACCAGCTCCCGCAGGCTGTCGGGCCCGTGCGCGATGTCGGCGTCCGTGAGAAGGAGGTACTCGGGCTCACGCGCGCGTGCCAAACCGATGCCGTGACGCACCGCCCACAGCTTCCCGGTCCAGCCCGCCGGAGGTTCGCCGGGGGAGTCCACGGTCAGCGGGAGCCCGCCGTGCCTGCGGGCGAGCGCGCCCGCCAGTTCCCCCGTGCCGTCGGAGCTGCCGTCGTCGACGAGGAAGATCTCCGCCCGCCCCGGGTAGTCCTGCGCGAGCAGGGAGGGCAGACTCGCGGACAGCACCGCCGCCTCGTCGCGCGCGGGGACGACGACGCAGACGGACGGCCACTCCAGCGGCTCCTCCCGGGCCGGCAGCCTGACGTCCGTGCGCCAGAAGAAGCCCTGACAGAGCAGCAGCCACAGCCAGGCGGCCACAGACATGGCGGCGATCCACACGATGGCGCTCACGCGCGCAGTCTGCCCCACGCCACTGGGCCGCAAGAGCACATCGTCTATGGTGGCCGGGTGAAGATCGCGCTCATGGACTCCGGAATCGGCCTGCTGGCGGCCACCGTCGCGGTACGGCGCCTGCGGCCCGACGCCGATCTCGTGCTCTCCCTCGACCCCGACGGCATGCCTTGGGGGCCGCGCACTCCGCAAGACCTGACCGAGCGTGCCGTGGCCGTCGCCGCGGCCGCCGCCGCGCACCGGCCCGAGGCGCTCATCGTCGGCTGCAACACGGCGACCGTGCACGCCCTGCCCGCGCTGCGGTCCCTCCTCGAGCCCGGCATCCCGGTGATCGGCACCGTCCCGGCGATCAAGCCGGCCGCGGCCGGCGGCGGCCCCGTCGCGATCTGGGCCACGCCCGCCACCACCGGCAGCCCCTACCAGCGCAACCTCATCCGGGACTTCGCCGGTGACGTCACGGTCGCCGAAGTGCCCTGCTGGGGACTGGCGGAGGCGGTCGAGCACGCCGACGAGGCGGCGATCGACACCGCGGTCGCCGCGGCCGCCGCCCTCACCCCTGAGGAAGTAACGACCGTCGTCCTGGGCTGCACCCATTACGAACTGGTCGCCGACCGCATCCGTGCCGCCGTGCAGCGCCCCGGCCGGCCGCCGCTCGTCCTGCACGGCTCGGCCGGTGCGGTGGCCGCGCAGGCACTGCGCCGCATCGGAGCGGGTCCCGCACCCGAGGCCGCGGCGCTCGGCACCGTGACGGTTCTCCTCAGCGGCCGTCCGGGCGCTCTGCCGGCGCCCGCTCTGGCCTACGCGGAAGGCCGACTGCTGGAGGCCGTCAGCTCCGCCCAGTGACCGACGGGCAGGGGGACCGGCCCTTTGGGGCCGCTTGCCGCCCAGGCGGAGCAGTCACCGTGCGCAACGCGCTACCGGCGCAGCGAAACCTGAGTAATCTCATGAATATGAGGGACCACCCCCACGACGAGAGCATCCCGCTTCCCGACGTCCCGCATGCCGATGCCCCGCATCCCGACGTCTGGACCGGGCGCGCCACCAACCGGTTCCAGTGGGTGCTGGCGCTCGTCGGCGCCGCCTGTATGGCGCTCGGCGTCGAGCTCGCCGTCGAATCCGCGTGGACGTCCGGCGTCGCCCCGCTCGCCATGTCCGTCGTCGGCTGTATCGCCGCCGGGTTGCTGGTTCTCTTCGGCACCCTCGCCTTCGTCCACGTCGACCTGAAACTCGACAAGGACTCGCTCGAAGTGCGCTGCGGCCACGTCGGGCTGCCGCGCCGGCGGATCCCGCTGGCCCATGTCGCCGGGGCCGACTTCGTGCCGCTCGTCACCCCGCGCCACTGGGGCGGCTGGGGCTATCGCTGGCGGCCCGAGAAGGGCACGGCCGTCGTCGTCCGCCGTGGCGAGGGCGTAGTGCTGCGGCTCTGGGACGGCCACACGTTCACGATCACCGTGGACGACGCGGAGTCGGCGGTGCGCGCCATCAGGGGTCGGCTGCGGACGGGCGCCCCGGGCACCACGCCCTGACGCCCGCACCGGGGACGCGCCGAGGTCAGGCGGTCGGGCGGTCGCCGTGGCGCAGGTCCCGGTCGAACTCCGGCCGGGCCTCGGGCGCCACGGGTTCCTCGGCGAGCGGTCGGGCCGTGGCCAGGCCGGCCAGCAGCCCCGCGCCGACCGACACCGTGGTGAAGCTCAGCGCGTTGCCGATCGCGGCGACGGCGGCCAGGGCCGTGAGCGTGGAACCCGCGGTCAGCACGACCGAAGTGGGGCGCGGTGCGCGCCACAGGGTGAACAGCACCCAGCAGAAGGCCGCGGCGAGCAACAGCACCCCGACGACACCCTGCTCCGCCGCCAGTTGCAGCGGCGCCGAGTGCGGCTTGCCGTCCGACAGCGTCGACTGCGCCGCCGTACCGCTCAGCTCCCCGAAGCGCCCGGGGCCCACGCCGAGGCCGGCCTCCCGGTGGGCCATGCCCAGGGCGTCGCGCCACAGCGCGACCCGGTGCGCGGTCAGCCGGTCCGTCAGTCTTTCGGCGGGGCCGCCGGGCAGCGCGTTCCCGGCGACCGCCCAGGGCAGGCCCGTCACCAGGACGGCGGTTGTGGCCAGGGCCGCGAGAGCCGGTCCCCGGTGGCGCAGCCGGCCGGCGGCCAGGGAGCACAGCAGCACCGCGCAGCAGGTCACCACGGCCGTGGTCGAGCCCAGGAGGGACCCGGTGACCGCGATGCCTCCGGCGAGCAGCCGCAGCCCGAGCCGCAGCGCCGGCACGGGGGTCGCCCAGGCGGCGCAGCACGCGGCGCCGGCCGACAGGGTCAGTACGGCGGCGGTGGCGCCGGCGTGGCCCAGCGGCGCGACGATCTCGGGGCCCGGAGCGAGCCGGGGCCGGGCCACCGACAGGGCGAGCCCCGCCAGCGCCCCGGCACAGGGCGCGGCGACCGGCAGCAACACTCCGAGGATCCGCCCCGCCGCATAGCCCGCGGCCACCGCCAGCACCGCGAGCAGGACACCCTCGGGGCGTCCCCCGTGCACGGTGGCGGTGACCAGGGACCAGATGGCGCAGGCCCCGAGCACGGCCACGCCCGCCGCGTCAGAAACGTTTCGTCTTTCCCCGTCCGCGTCCGCGTCGGCCGCAGACGTCATCCCCGTGGAACCCACCCGTCCCCCCGAACCCGGTCGCCCCCCGACCGTGACGGCCCTGAACCGTGACGGACCCCGCTCGCCCGCGCGCGACTGGGGCACTGGCACACCGTAACGGCTGATGGGCGGTTTGTGGATGAGTTGCGCCGGGTTGTGCGGTAAGCGGAGGCCGCCCCTCGGACTGCGCTGTCGGCCAAAAGGTCACTCGCCGTACACTCCCGGAGTGACCGTCACCGCAACTTCCGTGGGCCAGCCGGACCAGCTGGAGCCCCAGGCCGCGCGGGCCTCGCGCGGCGCGCGGCTTCTGCGCCTCGTCCCGGCCGCCGCTGCGGCGCTCTCCGGAGTGCTGCTCTACGTCAGTTTCCCGCCACGCACCCTGTGGTGGCTGGCGCTGCCGGCCTTCGCCGTCCTCGGCTGGGTGCTGCGCGGGCGCAGCTGGAAGGCCGCGCTGGGTCTCGGCTACCTCTTCGGACTGGGCTTCCTGCTGCCGCTCCTGGTGTGGACCGGCGTCGAGGTGGGCCCCGGGCCCTGGCTCGCCCTGGTGGTCATCGAGGCGGTCTTCGTCGCGCTGGTCGCCGTGGGCGTCGCGGCCGTGTCGAAGCTGCCGGCCTGGCCCCTGTGGGCGGCGGCGCTCTGGATCGCCGGCGAGGCGGCACGCGCGCGCGTGCCCTTCCGGGGCTTCCCCTGGGGCAAGATCGCCTTCGGCCAGGCGGACGGCGTCTTCCTGCCCCTCGCCGCGGTCGGCGGCACCCCCGTTCTCGGCTTCGCCGTCGTCCTGTGCGGCTTCGGCCTGTACGAGGTCGTACGCCTCGTCCTGGAGCGGCGGCGCTCGGGTGAGGTGCGGCGGTCGGCGGCCGCCCTGGCGCTGCTCAGCGTGGCCGTCCCGGTCGTCGGCGCCGTGGCCGCCCGCTCGCTGGTCAGCGACAAGGCGGAGGACGGCACCGCGACGGTCGCCGTCATCCAGGGCAACGTCCCCCGTCTCGGTCTGGAGTTCAACGCCCAGCGCCGGGCCGTGCTCGACTACCACGCGCGCGAGACGGAGCGCCTGGCCGCCGAGGTCAAGGCGGGCAAGGTCGCCCAGCCCGACTTCGTCCTGTGGCCCGAGAACTCCTCGGACATCGACCCCTTCGCCTACGCGGACGCCGCCGCCGTCATCGACAAGGCGGCCAAGGCGATCAACGCGCCCGTCTCGGTCGGCGGCGTGGTCGAGCGGGACGGCAAGCTCTACAACGAGCAGATCCTGTGGGACCCGGTGAAGGGGCCCACCCAGACGTACGACAAGCGGCAGGTCCAGCCGTTCGGCGAGTACCTCCCGCTGCGCTCGTTCATCGGCGCCATCAACGAGAACTGGACCTCCATGGTCGGCCAGGACTTCAGCCGGGGCACCAAGCCCGGCGTGTTCGACATGGACGGCACCGAGGTCGGCCTCGCCACCTGCTACGAGGCGGCCTTCGACTGGGCCGTGCGGGACACGGTCACCCACGGCGCCCAGCTGATCTCCGTGCCCAGCAACAACGCCACCTTCGACCGCAGCGAGATGACCTACCAGCAGCTGGCCATGTCACGGGTCCGCGCCGTCGAGCACAGCCGTACCGTCACGGTGCCCGTGACCAGCGGCGTCAGCGCGATCATCATGCCGGACGGGAAGATCACCCAGAAGACCGGCATGTTCGTCGCGGACTCCCTGGTGCAGAAGGTGCCCCTGCGCTCCTCCGAGACGCCGGCGACGAAGCTCGGCATCCTGCCCGAGATCGCCCTGGTGCTCGTCGCCGTGGGCGGCCTGGGATGGGCGATCGGCGCCGGCGTGCGGGCCCGACGGAGCGCCACCGACTGAACTGGCGGTCCGGATAGGGTCGCCGTATGCCGACTCCTGACTTCATCACCGAGATCCGGGCCACCGCGGGCCACCAGCTGCTCTGGCTCCCCGGCGTCAGCGCCGTCGTCTTCGACGACGAGGGGCGGGTGCTGCTCGGCCAGCGCGCGGACAACCACCAGTGGTGCGTGATCTCGGGCATCCCGGAACCGGGCGAGCAGCCCGCGGACTGCGCGGTGCGGGAGGTGTACGAGGAGGCGGGCGTGCACTGCGTCCCCGAGCGCGTCGTCCTGGTCCGTGCCGGGAGCCGGGTGGAGTTTCCCAACGGCGACGAATGCCAGTTCATGGACGTCACGTTCCGCTGCCGGGCCGTGGGCGGCGAGGCGCGGGTCAATGACGACGAGTCCGTCGAGGTCGGCTGGTTCGAGCTGGACGCGCTGCCGGCGATGCAGGACCGGCAGCTGTTCCGCATCAAGCAGGCGCTCACCGACGAACCCACATGGTTCGAGACCACGCCTTCCGTGTGAAATATGGGCGGGGACCACATGGGGCGAGGGCCCGGCACTGCCTAGGCTCGTCGCATGACTTCGCCCCAGGTCGCCGCTCCCGGCCCCGCCGTCCCCTCGCTCGACCTCGGCGGTCGCACCGCCCTCGTCACCGGCGCGGCCGGCGGCATCGGACGGGCCTGTGCGCTGCGGCTGGCGTCCGCGGGCGCCAAGGTGCGCGCCGTCGACCGGGACGCGGCAGGACTGGAGACGCTCGCCGGGAGCGCGGCCGGTCTGCCCGGCTCGGTCGAACCGTACGTCCTCGACCTCACCGACCTGGACGCCGCCGAACTCGCCGCCGCAGGGACCGACGTCCTGGTCAACAACGCCGGGCTGCAGCGGGTGGCCCCGCTGGAGGAGTTCCCGCCGGACGTCTTCCACACGGTGCTCACCGTGATGCTGGAGGCGCCGTTCCGGCTCATCCGCGGCGCCCTGCCCCACATGTACGGGCAGGGCTGGGGCCGCATCGTCAACGTGTCCTCCGTGCACGGACTGCGCGCCTCCGCCTACAAGTCGGCGTACGTCGCCGCCAAACACGGACTCGAGGGCCTCTCCAAGACCGCCGCCCTGGAAGGTGCGCCCCACGGTGTGACCTCCAACTGTGTCAACCCCGCCTATGTGCGCACCCCGCTCGTGCAGCGGCAGCTCGCCGACCAGGCACGGACCCACGGCGTGCCCGAAGAACGCGTACTGGCCGACGTGCTGCTGCGGGACAGCGCCGTCAAACGGCTCATCGAACCGGAGGAGGTCGCCGAGGCCGTCGCGTACCTGTGCGGCCCGCAGGCGTCCTTCATGACGGGCACCTCGCTGGTCCTCGACGGCGGCTGGACCGCGCACTGAGCGCACCGAGCACCCTGCCGTCCCGCGGCGGCGGGGTTGTCCACAGGGCTGACGGGGCGGCCCGGCGATGAGGAATCCTGTGAGCATGTCCCGCGATCACCTGAAGGGCGCCATGGCCGCCCCCGGTCCCACGTACGACGCCGACGCGCCGTTCCTCGAGCTGCTCGCCCGGGGCGCGGCCGCCGAGGCGTACGACCGGCCCGTGCTGCTCGCCCGCGCCGAGGGAGGGTCCGGCGAGCGGATCGCGGCACTCGAACACGCCAAGCTGCTCGCGCTGCGGGTCCGCTCCGAGCTGGAGGGCCGACGCCGACGCGAGGCCGAGCTGTCCGCCCTCTTCGAGACGGCCCACGACCTCGCGGGCCCACGCGACGTGGACGCCGTGCTCCAGGCGATCGTGCAACGGGCCCGCTCGCTGCTCGGCACCGACATCGCCTACCTCAGCCTGCACGACCCGGCCAGGGGCGACACGTACATGCGGGTCACCGAGGGTTCGGTCGCCGCCCGCTTCCAGCAGCTGCGCCTCGGAATGGGGGAGGGGCTCGGCGGCCTGGTCGCCCAGACGGCCCGTCCCTACGTCACCGACGACTACTTCCGCGACCACCGCTTCCGGCACACGACGACCATCGACGCGGGCGTACGCGACGAGGGACTGGTCGCGATCCTCGGGGTTCCGCTGATGCTCGGGCCCCACGTCATCGGGGTGCTGTTCGCCGCCGACCGGCGCGCCCGGGTCTTCGAACGGGAGCAGATCGCCCTGCTCGGATCCTTCGCCGCGCTCGCCGCGGCCGCCATCGACACCGCCAACCTGCTCACCGAGACGCGCTCGGCACTGGCCGGCCTGGAGCGCGCCAACGAGATCATCCAGGACCGCAGCGCCGTCATCGAGCGTGCCTCCGACGTGCACGACCGGCTGGCCGAACTGGTCCTGCGCGGCGGCGGGGTCCACGACGTGGCCGCCGCGGTCTCCCAAGTGCTCGACGGCACCGTGGAGTTCCTGGAGAGCGCGCCGGCCGCCGCGGTGGAGACCTCCCGCGCGGAAGGCCACGCCGTCCGTCATCAGCAGGACTGGATCGCGGCGGTCGCGGCAGGCGGGGAACTGCTCGGCGCCCTGGTGCTCCGCGGCCACCCGGGCCTCGACCCGGTCGACCAGCGCACCCTGGAGCGGGCCGCGATGGTCACCTCCCTGCTCCTGCTGGCCAGACGCTCCGCCGCCGAGGCCGAACAGCGCGTGCGAGGCGAGCTCCTCGACGACCTGATCGAGGCCCGCGACCGTGACCCGCGCCTGCTGCGCGAGCGCGCCGCCCGACTGCACGCCGACCTCGACGCGACCCACGTCGTGCTCGCGGCCCGTCTCGACGCCGCCGCACCCGACGCCGACGCACCCGACGCCGACCAGGAGGCGGCCGCGCGCCGCCGCCTGTGGTCCGCCGCCTCCCACCTCGCCGCCACCCGGCACGGCCTGGCCGCCGCCCGCGACGGCGGCACCGTCCTGCTGCTGCCCCTGCAACCCGGAGACACCGCGACGGAGTTGGCCCGCAGTACCGCGCTGCATCTGGGCACCGCCGTCCACGAAGCGGTCACCGTCGGCGCGTCCGCACCGGTGCGGGGCCTCGCCGCCGAACCGGACAAGGTGGTCGCCGCGTACGCGGAGGGCCGCCGGTGTCTCGACGCCCTGCGGCTGCTGGGCCGTTCCGGCGACGGGGCGGCCGCCGAGGACTTCGGCTTCCTGGGGCTGCTCCTCGCCGGCGACCGGGACGTGTCGGGCTTCGTGGACCGCACCATCGGCCGGGTCGCCGCCTACGACGAACGACGCGGCACCGACCTGCTGCGCACCCTGGACGCGTACTTCACCTCGGGCATGAGCCCGGCCCGCACCAAGGACGAACTGCACGTCCACGTCAACACGGTGGCCCAGAGACTCGAACGCGTCGGCCGCCTCCTGGGCGACGACTGGCAGAGCCCCGCCCGCGCACTGGAGATCCAACTCGCGCTGAGACTGCGCCGGTTGGCGACTGCGGCACCGCACTGACCGACCTCCGTACGCGCGGACGGCGTACGGAGGCGGCTGTGCGGCGGGCGCGAGGACGGGATCAGACAGCGCGCGCGTCCGTCGTCGCGGTCTGCGGGTGCTCCGCGCCCACGCCGGGGTCGGCGTCGGCCAGGTCGCGGTGCCGGGTCTCCTTGGCGACCCCCACGGCGACGACCGTCACCAGGGCCGCGGCGATCACGTAGAGGGCGATCGGGGTGGAGCTGTCGTAGTCGGCCAGCAACGCGGTGGCGATCAGCGGCGCCGGCGCGCCCGCCGCGACCGAGGCGAACTGGGCGCCGATGGACGCGCCGGAGTAGCGCATCCGGGTCGCGAACATCTCGGAGAAGAAGGCGGCCTGGGGCGCGTACATCGCCCCGTGCAGAATCAGACCCACCGTCACGGCGAGCACGAGACTGCCGAAGGCGCCGGTGTCGACGAGCGAGAAGAACGGGAACATCCAGAGCCCGATCCCGACCGCGCCCAGCAGGTACACCGGCCGTCGCCCGACCCGGTCGGACAGCGCACCCCAGGCCGGGATCACCGCGAAGTGCACGGCGGAGGCGATGAGCACGGCGTTGAGCGCGGTCTGCTTGGAGACGCCGGCCGAGGTGGTCGCGTAGACCAGGATGAAGGCGGTGATGACGTAGTAGGAGATGTTCTCCGCCATCCGCGCGCCCATCGCGACGAGCACGTCACGCCAGTGGTGCCGCAGCACCGACACCAGCGGCAGCGGATCGGCCTCCGCCTGCGCCGACCGTACTGCCTTACGGGCCTCGGCCTGCGCCAACGCCTGCCGGAACACCGGGGATTCATCGACAGACAGACGTATCCACAAACCGACGACGACCAGCACCCCGGAGAGCAGGAAGGGGATCCGCCAGCCCCAGGAGACGAAGGCGGCGTCCGAGAGCACGGCCGTGAGCAGGGACAGCACCCCGGTCGCGAGCAACTGCCCCGCGGGCGCGCCCGTCTGCGGCCAGGAGGCCCAGAAGCCGCGCCGCCGAGCGTCCCCGTGCTCGGACACGAGCAGAACGGCTCCGCCCCACTCACCGCCGAGCGCGAACCCCTGGACCAGCCGCAGCACGGTCAGCAGCACCGGGGCGGCGCTCCCGACGGTCGCGTGCGTCGGCAGCAGCCCGATCGCGAAGGTCGCCCCGCCCATCAGCAGCAGGCTCAGCACCAGCAGCTTCTTGCGCCCGAGCCGGTCCCCGTAGTGCCCGAAGACCAGCGCGCCGAGCGGCCGCGCGGCGAAACCGACGGCGTAGGTCAGGAACGACAGGAGCGTGCCGACGAGAGGGTCGGAGCCCGGAAAGAACAGCTTGTTGAAGACGAGAGCGGCGGCCGAGCCGTAGAGGAAGAAGTCGTACCACTCGACGGTGGTGCCGATGAGAGACGCGGCGACGATGCGCTTGAGGTTGTTCGGGGCTGGTGGAGCGGTTGCGGGCGACGACATCGGCACCACTTCCTGGGGTGTGACGGGGACGTTTGCGTGTCGCCACACCGTAGGAATCCGCAGGTCAGGCGCACATATGGCGGGGCAACATAGTTCGAGGGTTCGCTATGCGTGCGGCCACCATGCCGACTCGTGGAAAGGCGGTTCAGGAGAGCGATGGTGTCGAAACGAGTACCGTCCAGGACGCGCAGTTCATGGTGATTTGACGGTGCGGTGCTGACTCCACACGTTGCCCGCGACCACCGCGCACTCGGGCGCCGCCCGCTCGACGTCCACCACGCCCTGCGGCGCAGCCTGCTCGAATCGCTGCTGCTGCGCCTGGCCGACTCCCCGGGCGTCGTCCCCGTCGCAACGGCCACGGCCGGCACCGGCCGCGCCGACAGGTACGGACGCTTCCTGGACGCCCTGGAGCTGCACTTCCGCGAACTGCACCAGGCCGCGGACTACGCCGAGCTGCTCGGCTGCTCGGTCCGCACCCTCAGCCGCGCCGCCCGGGACGCCACGGGCAAGGGGGTGCGCGAGCTCATCGACGAGCGGCGCCTCCTCGAAGCCCGCCGCCTGCTGAGAGGCGCCCGGTGGGACGCCCGGTCCGTGGCCGCCCACCTCGGCTTCACCGACCCCGCGAACTTCGGCCGCTTCTTCCGCGACCGCACCGGCCTCACCCCGGCCGCCTACGCGGCCCGCGACACCACGCCCGATCCATGAGCAGAGCGCGACGGCGGCCCCCGGACCCCTGGCCCCGGACCCCTGGCCCTACGGGCAACGGGCGCTCACACCGCGGGGCTCCCGATCGATTCGCAGGTCCGCTCGGGCTGGGGTCAGACCCAGTTGGGGATGTGCTCCGCGGCGTAGCGGGCGCCGAATCCGCCGGTCGGGAGGATCTCGTGGATCGCGGCGAGGTCGGCCTCGGTGAGGGTGACGTCGGCCGCGCGGGCGTTCTCCTCCATGCGGGCGGCGCTCCGGGTGCCCGGGATCGGGACGATGTGCTCGCCCTGGGCGAGCAGCCAGGCCAGGGCGAGCTGGGAGACGGTGATGCCCTTGGCCGTGGCCAGCCGGCCGAGTCGGTCCACGGCTTCGACGTTCTTCTCGAAGTTGCCGGGCTGCCAGCGCGGGTCGGTGTTGCGCATGTCGGTGGCGTCGTATGAGCCGGCGGGCTTGGCGGTGCCGGTGATGAAGCCGCGGCCGAGGGGCGAGTAGGGGACGAAGCCGATGCCGAGTTCCTCAAGGAGCGGGAAGAGCTGCTCGACCTCGCGCTCGAACAGCGAGTACTCGGTCTGCAGGACCGAGACCGGCTGGACGGCGTGCGCCTTGCGGATCGTCTCCGGGCCTGCCTCGCTGAGACCGAAGTACTTCACCTTGCCCGCGTCGATCAGCTCCTTCACCGTCCCCGCGACGTCCTCGATCGGCACGTCCGGGTCGACGCGGTGCTGGTAGAAGACGTCGATCTGGTCGACGCCCAGGTAGCGCAGGCTGTTGTCGGCGACCTTGCGGATGTTGTCGGGGCGGCTGTTGACGCCGAACCCCTGGGACAGGTCGGACAGGTCGAAGCCGAACTTGGTGGCCAGGACCACCTCGTCGCGGAAGTCCTTGACCGCCTTGCCGACCAGGATCTCGTTGGAGCCGGTGCCCCAGCCGTAGAGCTCGGCGGTGTCGAAGAAGGTGACGCCCAGGTCGTGGGCACGGCGGATGGCTGCGATGCCCGCCTCCTCGTCACCGGGGCCGTAGGCCATGGTCAGGCCCATCGAGCCGTAGCCGATCGCCGAGACGGCCAGGCCCTGGGCGCCGAGTGTCCTTTGCTGCATGAGGATCTCCTGATGTGAAACCAAACAGTTCGGTTTGAAGCCTACGCCGACCATCGCCCGGTGGCAAACCAAACGGTTTGGTCGGGTAGCGTGGAGACATGAGACCCTCATCCTGCGCAGACTCGGTCGCGACCGCATCGTGAGCGCCGCCGAATCGCCGTCGTCGCAGCCGTCGAGCGCCTGTTTCCCCGCGACGACGAACTGACCGCGCCCCGAGCCCTCGAAGCGGCGACTCACCCTCATTGGCGGCCGGGAGACTCGGGCGAGTGGGTCAGCGTGCGCGAGGGAACAGGCGCTCGACGGCGGTGACCAGGGCCGCACGGCGTGCGCCGACGGAGGTGTCCGCGGCCAGCTTGGCCGCGGCGGCGCCGATCTCCGGCTGACCTGCCCAGGTGGTGGCGATCTGGTTGATCAGGGCGAGTACGTCGACCGGATCCCAGGCGGGATCGATCAGGCCGGCGCGCTGCGCGTCGCGGAGCTGTTCGACCTTGCCGGTGATGGTGGCCAGCATGGGGTGAACCGTGTCGCCGTCGGCGAGTTCGAGGCGGCCCCAGGTGATGAGCCGATAGTGGTCCGGGTGGGCCGTGAAGTGGTCGAAGAGGATGCCGGCGTAGCCGGGCAGGTCCGCCGGGTCCATGCGGGTGGCCTCGATGAGCGCGGCCGTTTCGTGCCCGGTGATGTGGTGGTAGAGGGCCTCTTTGCTGCTGAAGTAGGCGTAGACCCGTTCCTTGCTGGTCCGCGCCTGCTTGGCGAGGCGGTCCACTCGGGCGCCGGCGATGCCGTACCGGGCGAACTCTTCCTTCGCCGCGGCGAGGATCCGCTGCCGGGTATCGGCGGTAGGGGGGTTCGAGGTCTTGCGGGAGACGGCGGAGCGAGGCATAGGGACACGATAGGCGACCGAACAGTTCGGTTTGCGAGCCATGCAGTCAGACCTTCTCTCCGGGGGTCGGACGATCTGGAACGCAGAACGGCCACGAACCCGGCGCCGACGGCCTGTGCGGACCGGTTCTGCGGCGGGTTCGTGGCGATCGGGGGGCCGGCCCGGGTATCAGCGGCTGACGCTGCGGAAGGGCTTGAAGTCGGTGCCCTCGCCGCCGAGGAACGTGTCGCGGAACTTCTGGGTGAGGTTGCCGACCATCGTGAGGTGGATCATCTCGGTGGCCTCGGCGAAATCCTTCTGGCCGTCGGCGGTGAGCTCCAGGTGCTTCCAGACGGCCTCCTCGTTCTCGTAGTGCTCGTGCTGGAAGTACGAGCCGTCGGGCGCCTGGAAGATCTCGTAGCCGAGGATGTACGGCTCCTGGGCCTCGGTGACCGGGAGGACCTTGGCCAGGTAGTCCTGGAAGCGGTCTTCCATGCCGGGCTTCACGCGGTAGTGGAACAGGGCGTACACGACGGTGTCGCTCATCGACTTCTCCTCGCTGTCTTCGTCGTTCGGTCGGTGCGGCGACGAGCCGCTGCTGCCCGCGCGGCCCGGGGGCTCCGCGATCGGCGGTAGGTCGGTGGCAGCGCTTCGACCGCTGAAGAGCCTCTGCGGCACTCGGCCCGACCCACACCCAAACCAAACCGATTGGTATTGACCGTACGCAGAGGCGCTCTTGTCGTCAAACCGAACTGTTCGGTATGGGATCTCGCGGGGGCCATCGGGTCCAGAGCGGTCAGGCCCGGTGCAGTGCTGCGAGGTGCAGCCCGCCGGGCTCCTGTGCCGCCGCCTGGGCCGCCGCTGCTTCTGCTCCACCGGCGAGCTGGCTCCAAGCGCTGGTGGTACAGCGTGATCAGTTCGGCGGCGGGATGGGCACCCAGCAGGGCGGCTGAGGCGAGGACAGCGACAAGCGCGCTGCGGGCACGCGTGGTGGGGATCATGGGGGGGCGCTACCTCAAAGGAGAACGGGACAGAAGGCTGGGGACACGTGTGGACACTTCACATTTCAATCTCAGGCCCCGCGCGGGTAAGCACTGAAACTGGAGCCAGGCGCCTCCGCCTGTCAGGCCCCGTATCGGAACAGGTCGTGGCAGGCGGGTGCAGGGGTGGCCGGGGCCCGAAGGGGGAGTGCGCCTCAGCGGGAGGCAGGGGGGCCGGTCCGCTCGGGTCAGCCCTTGAGCGCGACCGCGATCGCCTCGGACAGGGGGGTGGTCGGACGGCCGATGAGGCGGGACAGGTCACCGGTGGTGACGACCAGCTCGCCCTTCGCGATGGAGGCGTCCACGCCGGCGAAGATCGCGGCGAGCGGCTCGGGCAGCCCGGAGCCGACCAGGATTTCGGTGAGCGCCTCGACGGAAACGGGGCTGTAGGCGATCTCCTTGCCGGTCTGCCGGCTCAGCTCGGCCGCGTACTCCTCGAAGCTCCACGCCACGTCGCCGCCCAGCTCGTACGTTTGGTTCTCGTGTCCCTCGCCGGTCAGTACGGCGGCCGCGGCGGCCGCGTAGTCGGCACGCGAGGCGCCGGGGACCCGGCCGTCACCGGCGGCGGCGACGACCGCGTTGTGCTGCAGTACCGGGGCGAGGTTCTCGGTGTAGTTCTCGTGGTACCAGCCGTTGCGCAGGAGCGCGTAGGGAACGCCGGAGGCGAGGAGCGCCTCCTCGGTGCCACGGTGGTCGTCGGCGATGGCGGCGGTCAGGCCGGCCGGGCCGCTGGTGTACGCGAGCAGCGCTACGCCGGCCGCCTTGGCGGCCTCGATGACGACCTTGTGCTGCTGGACCCGGCCCTTGGCGATCTCGTTGCCGGAGATGAGCAGCACCTTGTCGCCGGCGGCGAACAGGCCGTCGAACGAGTCGGGGGCGTTGTAGTCGGCGAGCGCGATCTTCACACCGCGGGCGGCGAAGTCGGCAACCTTGTCCGCGGTGCGGGCGACCGCGGTGATCTGGTCGGCCGGAACCTTCTCCAGCAGCTGCTCAACGACGTGGCGGCCCAGGTGGCCGGTGGCTCCGGTGACGACGATGCTCATGATCAGAACTCCTTGTGGGGTGCGGTGTCGCCAACCGTACGTAAGCACTAACTCGGGGAAAGTACCCACCTTCGAGTCAGGTACCTACATCTCGGTAAGTGCAGTGGGTGTGCGTCGGTGTGGGCCTCGCCCGGACAGAGGTGGCTATCGGTGCATCGCCGGGCGGGGCAGGTAGGCGACCTTGCAGCCCGCATCCCGGGCGATGGTCAGGGGGAGGGCTCCGATGGAGGCGGGCTGGTCCGCGCTCGCCAGGACGCCGTGGTGAGCGCTCTTGCCGACGTCCAGGCCGGGGAGCACGCCCACGTGCCACCGCACTCATCCCGTTGGGGCCTGGTCAGGGTGCCCGTGATCACCCTCAGGTATCGATCCCCGCAAGTCCTCTCACACCGCGCACAACGCCAAAGGCACCGTCGACCGGACCAGCTACAAGGCCACCATCAGCATCAACATCCCATCCACGCCGGACCCTTGACTACACGACACCCCCCCCGCGCACATCGCGACACACCTGGAGCCCACCCAGACACGTAACCCGAGCCGATAGGTGGAGCACCAGGAGGGTGGGCACCGCCTGTACCTCGGATCGCCGGGCCGACTGGGGGCTGGTAGACGTCGACTTCGACCGGCTCGATGTGTCCGGCGAGGTGACAGGCGTCCTGTTCGCGTGGCGAGCCGGCCCGCAGTCCCGGCCCTTTGGGGTGAGTGCGGTCAGCGTCGCCCGCCCAGGATGATTTTCCAGACGCGCGTCGCCACCTGCAGATTGAGCCGGGTGTCCACATCCGCCAGGTCGCGGTCGCTGATCTCACGGATGCGCTGCAGCCGGTAGCGCAGGGTGCTGCGATGGACCGTCAGCGCGGCGGCCGCGTCGTCGTAGTTGCCTCCGCAGTCGAAGTAGCGCGAGAGCGTCTCCACCAACTCCGTGCCATGCCCCGCGTCGTAGTCGATCAGCCGACCGAGCCACTCTCGCACGAAGCCCTCGAGCTCCCGGCGATCGTTGCCCGGCCCCAGGATCCGGTACAGCCCGAGTTCGTCGAAGAACGTCGTCCCACTGTGCTGGCGGGAGTTCTGCCGCACCTCCAGGGCCCGCAGTGCCTCCTGATAGCAGCGGGGAACGCCGCCAGGGGAGTCGCAGCGGGTGCTCACCCCGATCGCTCCGTCGGGCGTCCCCAGCTCATGGGCCAGCGACGCGTGCATGGCATCGTCGTCGGGCCTTGCTTCGGTCAGGAGGACCACCCGGTCGCCGCGACGGGTGATCAGCGGACGGGTCGCCATGGTGGCCGTCGTGTGCTCGACGGCACGGATGAAGGTGTCGTCAGGGGCGTTGCCGGGCCAGTGCACCACGACCACGTACTGGGTACGTTGCAGGTCGTGGCCGACGGCTTCGGCCCGGGCGTAGGCGCTCGTCTCGTCAGTACCCTCCAACAGGTCGTCGATCAGCTGGCGGCGCAGCCGCAGTTCGACCTCGGTGAGTGCGCGCAGATGCATGAGTTCCTGGGCCAGCGTCCGCTGGGCGTGATCCAGGGCGAACATGGTGTACTCGTCGGCCGTCGCGTCGGGGTCCTCGAGGGCGAGTACGCCGAGGAGGTCGCCGCCGGGGCGCGCCAGGGCGATCAGCCGGTCCTTGACCCTGACCGGGCCCGCCTCGCGCGCGACCTGCCGCAACATCCCTTCCTGGTAGGTCGAGGACCGCACCGGATAGGGGTCGGGCCGGTCTGGACCGGCCCAGGACCTCAGGTTGCCGAACCGGTCCTCGATGAGCGCCGACAGCCCGGTGAGCTCGTACAGCACCTGGGTGATGGCGTCCTCGCCGCCGCCCCGGGCAGCGACGCGTGCGAGGGCTTCGTGAACGGTCTCCTGCAGGTGCAGCTCGGAGCGCGTCGCGTCCAACTGCCGCAGTGCGGTGTCCCGTTCGGTGCCGATCCGGCGCAGTTCACCGGCGTTGTCGCGGTGCGCGGCGCGCGAGGCCGCCAGTGACATGGCCGCCGATGTGAGCCGCACGAGGGTCGAGAGGAGGAAGCGCCCCTGCTCATCGGGCCCGGAGTGGGAGGAGACCACGATGTAGCCGAGCAGGACGCCGGCCCCGCGCAGGCCGAACGCCCAGCTCCAGGACTGCTCCGGAAGCGACACGGCGCCGTCGGCCTCGCCCAACTCCTCCACCCGTGCGTCGTCGACTGTCGGCGCTTCCGTGTCGTGGCCGGGGACGCGGGACAGACCGTCGCCCGTCGCGAGGTATCCGGCCTCGGCGAGGTAGGGACCGAGGGCACTGACGTGCCGCATGGCCAACCGCACGATCTCACTCTGCTCCGCGCAGGTGAAGAGGGTGTGGGACAGCACGAGCAGCCCGTGTGGGTCCAGCGCCGCGAGCGGACGGGGGTCGTGTCGTTCGGTGCCCTCGGTGCCCTCGGTGTCGCTCGGGTGGCGGGTCACTTCCTGGTCGGGGACATGAGCGGACATTCTCCGTGACGGGTGACAGGCCATAGTCACTCCGTTCTCCTCCGGTCATCGGAAGCGATCGAGCGAATCGTGGGATCCAGGCCTGTGAGCTCTCGGCGCACCCAGCCCAGGCAGAGCCATGGGACTTATACGACTTTATGCCTTGTTCTGGTGGACCGACCGGCTGCGTCGACTTCTGACCTGCCGGGTGCAGGCGGAGCGCGCTGTTCTCTTGCCACTCTGGGCTTGTCGGAGACGCCGAGCGCACCGGTGGCCGTGGCAGGAAGGACAGGCTGATGAGCGAGCAGGCCCGTAGGGCCATCGCCTCGTACATGACCTACCAGGAGGCGGAACGCGCCGTCGATCACCTGTCGGACCAGGGTTTTCCCGTCGAGAGGGTGGCCATCATCGGGCAGGACGTGCGCCTGGTCGAACAGGTGACCGGCCGCCTCGGCCACGGCGGGGCCGCGCTGCAGGGAGCGGCGAGCGGCGCCCTGCCCGGCGCACTGATCGGATGGATCTTCGGGCTGCTGAACTGGCTGGACCCGGTCGTGTCGGGACTGCTCCTCGCCTTGTACGGGCTGGTTTTCGGGGCACTCGTCGGCGCTCTGCTCGGCGTGCTGGCGCACGCGGCCCAGCGTGGCCGGCGGGACTTCGCCTCGGTGAGCTCCATGCAGCCCAGCCGGTACGACGTCGTCGCCGACGAAGCGGTCGCCGACGACGCGGCGCAGCTGCTGGCCGAGCTACCCGGCGGGACCGGCACCGGCACCGGCACGAACAGCGGAGCGCGGAAGGGCAGCCGCCCGCGGAGCGGTCCCGCCATCACCTGAGCGAGTACGGAAAACCGGGCACGACTCCGAGAGCGAACGGGGCCGCCCGTCGCGAAAGGAGTTCCTCATGGCCAAGGCAGTAGGCATCGACCTGGGCACCACGAACTCGGTGATCGCCGTCTGGGAGGGTGGCGAGCCGACAGTCGTACCCAACACCGAGGGCAACCGCACGACACCGTCCGTGGTGGCCTTCACCGACACCGGCGAGCGCCTGGTGGGCCAGTTGGCCCGCCGCCAGGCGATCCTCAACCCCAAAGGCACCATCTACTCGGCCAAGCGGTTCATCGGCAGGCACTTCGACGAGATCTCCGAAGAGGTCAAGGCCGTCACGTACGACGTGGTCGAGGGAGACGGCGGCGCCGCCCGCTTCAAGGTGCGCGACAAGCTCTACGCGCCCGAGGAGATCAGCGCGCAGGTGCTGCGCAAGCTCGCCGACGACGCCTCCAAGCAGCTGGGAGAGCGGGTCACGGAGGCGGTCATCACGGTGCCCGCCTACTTCAACGACGCCCAGCGCACCGCCACCAAGGACGCCGGACGGATCGCCGGCCTGGAAGTGCTGCGGATCATCAACGAGCCGACCGCGGCCGCACTCGCCTACGGCATGGACAAGAAGCAGCACGAGACGGTGCTCGTCTTCGACCTGGGCGGCGGCACCTTCGACGTCAGCATCCTCGACGTCGGCGACGGCGTGGTGGAGGTACGGTCCACAGCGGGCGACAGCCATCTGGGCGGTGACGACTTCGACCGTCGGCTGGTCGACCAGCTCGCCGACGGCTTCCAGAAGGACAACGGCATCGACCTGCGCAAGGACCCGCAGGCCCTGCAACGACTGTTCGAGGCCGCCGAGAAGGCCAAGACCGAGCTCAGCTCGGTGACCCAGACGCAGGTCAGCCTGCCGTTCATCACGGCCGACGCCTCCGGGCCCAAGCATCTGACCACGACGATCATGCGGTCCACGTTCGAGCAGATCACCGGGGACCTGGTGGAGCGCTGCCTGGGCCCGGTGCGGCAGGCCATGGAGGACGCCAAGGTCAGTGACAACGACATCGACGAGGTCATCCTCGTCGGCGGCTCCACCCGCATCCCCGCCGTCCAGGCCCTGGTGCGGAGGCTGACCGGCGGCAAGGAACCCAATATGAGCGTCAACCCCGACGAGGTCGTGGCGATGGGCGCCGCGATCCAGGCCGGGGTCCTCAAGGGCGAGGTCAAGGACGTCCTGCTGCTCGATGTCACCCCTTTGTCGCTGGGCGTGGAGACGCGTGGTGGCGTGATGACGAAGATCATCGAGCGGAACACCACCATCCCCGTGCGCCGCACCGAGACCTTCTCCACCGCCGAGGACAACCAGCCCGCGGTCGACGTCGTCGTCCTGCAGGGCGAGCGGGAGAGGGCCGCCGACAACCGGGTTCTGGGCCGCTTCCAGCTCACCGACATCCGCCCCGCGCCGCGCGGCGAGGCGCAGATCGAGGTCACCTTCGACGTCGACGCCAACGGCATCCTCAACGTCACCGCGCGGGACAAGGACACCGGCAAGGAACAGGGCATCACGATCAGCGAGAGCTCCAACCTCGACCGCGGCGAGGTCGAGCGGATGGTCCAGGAGGCCGAACACAACCGCGGCGAGGACCAGGCCCTGCGCGAGGCGGTCGACGCCCGCAACGAACTGGACGCCATCGCCTACCAGGTCGAGAAGCGCCTGGGCGAACTCGGCGACGCCGCGCCCGCACATGAGAAGGCCCGCGCCGAGATGCTGGTGGCCGAGGCCCGCGAGGCGGTCAAGAACGAGGCCGGGGCGGACAAGGTCCGGCCGCTGACGTCCGAACTCCAGCAGGTCTTCGCGGCGCTCGCGGCCCATGAGGCGGGAGCCGCCGCGGCCGGTCCGGCGGGCGACGGCTCACCGGAAGGATCCGGTCCCGGCGGCGCCGCGCCGGGCGACGACGACGATGTGATCGACGCCGAGTTCGACAAGGGCTGAGGTGCCCGCCATGCCCATCCCACCCCGGGGCCGAGAGCCCGACCCGTCGCCCGAAGGCGCCGTACAGCCGCCGCGCGGGGATCTCGCACAGCCTGGACCGCCGACCGAGGAGGCCGAGCCGGGGCCCGACGCCGCGACCGGCGCCGCCGCACCCGACGACGCGTACGAGGCCGCGCTGCGAGAGGCCGAGGACCGATGGCGTCGCGCCCTGGCCGACCTCGACAACCTGCGCAAACGCCACGTCAGGGAGCTGGAGCGGGAGGCCGCCGCCGAACGCGCCCGTACAGCCGCGGCCTTCCTGCCCGTCATCGACAACCTGGAACTCGCCCTGAGCCACGCGGCCGCCGACCCCGGTGCGATCGTCGAAGGTGTCCGGGCCGTGCGTGACCAGGCCGTGAACGTCCTGGAGCGGCTGGGCTACCCGCGCCACGCAGAGGTGGGCGTGTCCTTCGACCCGGCCCGGCACGAGGTGGTCGGCGTGGTCCAGGATCCCGACGCCGATCCGAACACCGTGGTCCAGGTGCTGCGACCCGGCTATGGGGAGGCCGAGCGGCAGCTGCGGCCTGCCGCAGTGACCGTCGCCAAGCGGGAGTGACCCTCCATGGCACACGACTTCTACGAGGTGCTCGGCGTTCCGCGCACCGCCGACCGGGACGAGATCCAGCGGGCCTACCGCACGCTGGCCCGCAAGTACCACCCCGACGTCAACAAGGACCCCCAGGCGGAGGAGCGGTTCAAGGACATCAACGAGGCCTTCAGCGTCCTGTCCGATCCGGATCAGCGAGCCCGGTACGACCGCTTCGGCGAGGACTTCCGGAAGATCCCGGAGGACTGGGAGGAGCGCGTCGGAGCCGGAGCCGGTGCCGGAGCGGGAGCCGGCAGCGGCTTCCGGTGGGCCACCGGCGGCGGCCCCCGGGCGCGGTACTCCACGGCAGGTTTCGGGGGCGAGGGGGTCGACGTCGAGGATCTGTTCGGCTCGCTGTTCGGCGGCGCGGGGCGGACGCGCGTGCCCGGCGCCAATCAGGAGGCCGAGCTGCCGCTCACCGTCGAGGAGGCCTATCGTGGCGGCCGCCGTACGGTCACCCTCGCCGGGCCGGGCGGGCAGCGGCGCTACCAGGTCGACGTGCCGCCCGGCACCATCGACGGGCAGCGCATCCGGCTGGCCGGGGAGGGCGGGCGCGGGAGCGGCGAGGACGCTCCCGCCGGAGACCTGTATCTGAGGGTGCGGATCCAGCCGCACCCCGAGTTCCGCCTCGACGGCCGGGACATCCACGTGAGGCTTCCGGTCACCCCATGGGAGGCGGCACTGGGCGCGACCGTGCCGGTGCCCACGCCGAGCGGCGCCACGGCCAAGGTGACCGTGCCCGCCGGATCCTCCAGCGGACGGCGTCTACGGCTGCGTGGCGAGGGCATGCCTGGCCCGCGCGGCGCGAACGGAGACCTGTACGCGGAGCTGCGGATCATGGTGCCGCCCCGGCTGAGCGACCGGGAGCGCGAACTGCTGGAGGAACTTGCCACCGTCTCCTCGTTCGACCCCAGGAGGACCTGATGACCGACCGACCGGCCGAGGCCCGCCCGTCCCCCCCACGCATGGCCGAGGTGGGCGTGCAGTACGCGATCGTGCCCGTGCCCGGGCTCTCCCTGGATACCGCGGCCCGCCGCTCAGGTCTGCATCCCGACCTGATCCGTAGGTTCGTCGCCCTCGGACTGGTGGACGCCGGCCGCGACGCCTCCGGACGGCTGGTGTTCGCCCCCACCGCCCCGGCCGTCCTGGCCCGTGTCCAGCGGTTGCGCACCGGGCTGTGCCTGAACTACGCATCCATCGGTCTGGTGCTCGACCTGCTCGACCGCATCAGCTTGCTCGAAGCCGCGCTGCGGCGGGCGGGCATGAGGAGTGATCTACCACCATGGACATGAACCGCCTGACCCAGAAGTCCCAGGAAGCCCTGCAGGAGGCCCAGAGCGCCGCCGGCCGCCTGGGCCACACCGAGGTCGACGGCGAGCATCTGCTGCTCGCCCTCCTCGACCAGGAGGAGGGCCTGATCCCGCGCCTGCTGCAGCAGACGGGCACCGAGCCCGAGGAACTGCGCGCGGCCGTACGCGAAGAGCTCTCCCGCCGGCCCAAGGTGACCGGCCCGGGTGCGTCACCGGGCCAGGTCTTCGTCACCCAGCGCCTGGCCCGGCTGCTGGACGGGGCCGAGCGGGAGGCCAAACGCCTCAAGGACGAGTACGTGTCCGTGGAACACCTGCTGCTGGCCCTGGCCGAGGAGGGCTCGGCGACCGCCGCCGGACGCCTGCTCAAGGAGCACGGCGTGACCCGGGAGTCCTTCCTCGGCGCGCTCACCCAGGTCCGCGGCAACCAGCGAGTGACCTCCGCCAACCCCGAGGTGGCCTACGAGGCCCTGGAGAAGTACGGCCGCGACCTGGTCCTCGAGGCTCGGTCCGGGCGGCTGGACCCCGTCATCGGCCGGGACGCCGAGATCCGCCGCGTCACCCAGATCCTCAGCCGCAAGTCCAAGAACAACCCTGTCCTGATCGGCGACCCCGGCGTCGGCAAGACCGCCATCGTCGAGGGTCTCGCCCAGCGCATCGTCCGCGGCGACGTGCCCGAGGGCCTGCGCGACAAGATCGTGTTCGCCCTCGACATGGGCTCCCTGGTCGCCGGCGCCAAGTACCGCGGCGAGTTCGAGGAACGCCTCAAGGCCGTGCTGTCCGAGGTCAAGGCCGCCCAGGGAGGCATCCTGCTCTTTGTCGACGAACTGCACACCGTCGTCGGCGCGGGCGCCGCCGAGGGCGCCATGGACGCGGGCAACATGCTCAAGCCGATGCTCGCCCGCGGCGAACTGCACATGATCGGCGCCACCACCCTCGACGAGTACCGCAAGCACATCGAGAAGGACGCCGCCCTCGAGCGCCGCTTCCAGCAGGTCCTGGTCGAAGAGCCCAGCGTGGAGGACACCATCTCCATTCTGCGCGGCCTGCGTGAACGCCTGGAGGTCTTCCACGGCGTGAAGATCCAGGACACCTCGCTGGTCGCGGCGGCGACGCTCTCCCACCGCTACATCACCGACCGTTTCCTGCCCGACAAGGCCATCGACCTCGTCGACGAGGCGTGCGCCCGGCTGCGTACCGAGATCGACTCGATGCCCGCCGAACTCGACGAGATCACCCGCCGCGTCACCCGCCTGGAGATCGAGGAGGCCGCCCTCTCCAAGGAGACCGACCCCGCCAGCGAAACCCGCCTCGAAGAACTGCGCAAGGAACTGGCCGACCTGCGCGCCGAGGCCGACGCCAAACACGCCCAGTGGGAGGCCGAACGGCAGGCCATCCGCCGCGTGCAGGAGCTGCGCCAGGAACTGGAGCAGGTCCGCCACGAGGCGGAAGAGGCCGAACGCGCCTACGACCTCAACCGCGCCGCCGAACTCCGCTACGGCCGCCTCCAGGACCTCGAGCGCCGGCTGGCCGCCGAGGAGGAACAACTGACCGCCAGGCAGGGCCAGAACCGGCTGCTGCGGGAGGTCGTCACCGAGGAGGAGATCGCCGAGATCGTCGCCGCCTGGACCGGCATCCCCGTCAGCCGCCTCCAGGAGGGCGAACGCGAGAAGCTGCTGCGCCTCGACGAGATCCTGCGCGAGCGCGTCATCGGCCAGGACGAGGCGGTCAAGCTGGTGGCCGACGCCGTCATCCGCGCCCGCTCCGGGATCCGCGACCCGCGCCGCCCCATCGGCTCGTTCATCTTTCTCGGCCCCACCGGCGTCGGGAAGACAGAGCTGGCCAAGACCCTCGCCCGGGCCCTGTTCGACTCCGAGGACAACATGGTCCGCCTCGACATGAGCGAGTACCAGGAGCGGCACACCGTCAGCCGGCTCATGGGCGCACCGCCCGGATACGTCGGCTACGAGGAAGGCGGCCAGCTCACCGAGGCCGTACGCCGCAGGCCGTACTCCGTTGTGCTGTTCGACGAGGTCGAGAAGGCGCACACCGACGTCTTCAACACCCTGCTGCAGATCCTCGACGACGGCCGCATCACCGACGCTCAGGGCCGTACCGTCGACTTCCGCAACACCGTGATCATCATGACGTCCAACATCGGCTCCGAGCACCTCCTCGACGGCGCCACCGCCGAGGGTGAGATCAAACCGGACGCCCGCGCCCTGGTGATGGGTGAGCTGCGCGGGCACTTCCGCCCGGAGTTCCTCAACCGCGTCGACGACATCGTGCTGTTCAGGCCACTCGGTGAGCGGCAGATCGAGCGGATCGTGGAGCTGCAGTTCGACGAGCTGCGCCGGCGCCTCGCCGAACGCCGCATCACCGTCGAACTCACCGACGAAGCCAGGAAGTTGATCGCCCACCAGGGCTACGACCCGGTGTACGGGGCCCGGCCGCTGCGGCGTTACATCTCCCACGAGGTCGAGACCATGGTCGGGCGCGCCCTGCTGCGCGGTGACGTCCAGGACGGCGCGCAGGTCCGCGTCGACGCCCAGCACGGAGAACTGGTGGTCACCTACGACAAGCCCGAGGATGTGAAGGAAGCGAGGGCGGCATGAGCACCCTGCAAGCCACCAACGTCGTCTGCCCGCACTGCGGGCGCACCAACCGGGTGCCGGCGGCCGCCGAGGGCCGCCCCACGTGCGGCAACTGCAAGCAGCCGCTGCCGTGGACGGCCGACGCGGGCGACGACGATTTCACCGAGGTCGTCGAGCGGGCCACCGTGCCCGTCGTCGTCGACCTGTGGGCCACCTGGTGCGGACCCTGTCGCATGGTCAGCCCCGCGCTGGAGCAGGTCGCCACCGACCTGGCAGGAACGATCAAGCTGGTCAAGGTCGACATCGACAAGAACCCGCGTCTGGCACAGCGGTTCGAGGTCCAGGCGGTACCGACGCTGCTGGTCCTCGACAAAGGACAGATCATCGCCCGGCAGGCGGGTGCCGCACCTGCCCCTGCCCTTCGGCGGTGGGTGGAGCAGTCGATCGCGGCCCGGAAAGAGTGATCCACATGACCCTGCACGCCGATCCCCACCTCGCGCTCGTCCGGCCGGTCCAGCCGCTGACCCCACAAGGGTGCCAGGAGTGCCTGCTGCTCGGCTCCCCGTGGGTCCACCTCAGGCTCTGCCTGACCTGCGGCCACGTCGGCTGCTGCGACTCCTCACCGAACAAGCACGCGCGTAAGCACGCAGCTGCCGACGCCCATCCGATCGTGCAGTCGTTCCAGCCCGGCGAGGACTGGCGGTGGTGCTACGTCCACGAGGCGTTCGTGTGATGCCCGGCGACGAGACGCGGCCCGACGTGCCGCCGGTGCCGGACGAGGAGCAGGAGAGCGTCCCCTTCGAGACTCCTGACGTCTACGGCGCCTATCCCCGCCTGAAAGACGACCAGATCGCCCGCCTGGCGCAGCACGGCCGGCGGCGTGCGGTCGACGTCGGTGACGAGCTGATCCGGGAGGGGGAGAGGTGCGAGACGTTCTACGTCGTCCTCAGTGGCTCTGTCGCCATCGTCGAGAACTACGGCACGCCCGACGAACACCTGCTGCGTGTGCACGGCCCTGGCCGCTTCATCGGCGAACTCGGCCTCCTGAAGGGACAGGTGGCGTTCTACACCGCTGTGGTCAGGGACCCCGGCGAGATCCTCGCCCTGTCCATGGACCAGCTGCGCGACCTGGTGACCCGGGACGCCACCCTCGGTGACGTGGTGCTGCGCGCCTGCCTGGGGCGCCGCGCTCTGCTCGTCGGGCAGGGCGCCGGTTTCCGCATCATCGGCTCGCGCTACTCGCCCGACACCCGTCGGCTGCGCGAGTTCGCCGCCCGCAACCGGCTGCCGCACCGCTGGATCGACCTGGAGACGGACACGGAGGCCGAGGCACTGCTGCGCCGCTTCGGGGTCGGGCCGGAGCAGACGCCGCTGGTCATCTGGAGGGACACGACCCTGCTGCGCAATCCGAGCAACGCCGAACTGGCACGGTTCATAGGCCTGCCGGCCCTGGAACCGGGCGACGGCCGCGGCGACCTCCTCATCGTCGGCTCCGGTCCGGCCGGTCTCGCCGCCGCGGTGAACGCCGCCTCGGAGGGCCTCGGCACGACCGTGGTCGAGGCGCTGGCCACCGGCGGCCAGGCCGGGACGTCCTCCCGCATCGAGAATCTGCTCGGCTTCCCTTCGGGTATCTCCGGCGCCGAACTCACCGAGCGCGCCGTGCTCCAGGCGGAGAAATTCGGCGCCCGGATCAGCGTGCCGGCGGAGGCGGCCCGGCTCGAACGGCGGGACGACCACTACGCCGTCGGGTTCGCCGACGGCAGCGAGGTCACCGCCCGTACCGTCGTCCTGGCCACCGGTGCCCGCTACCGCCGCCTCCGTGTGCCCGGCATCGAGCCTTTGGAGGGCTCGAGTGTCCACTACTCGGCGACCGTCTACGAGGCCCAGCAGTGCCGTACCGACCCGGTGGCGGTGGTCGGCGGCGGCAACTCCGCGGGCCAGGCGGTGCTCTTCCTGGCCGGATACGTACCGCAGGTGTATCTGCTCGTCCGTGGTCCGAGCCTCGAGGCGCACATGTCCCGCTATCTGATCGATCAGGTCGAGCGCCACCCCCGAGTGCGGGTGCTGCTGCACACCGAGGTGACCGAGGCACTGGGCGACAAGACGCTCGAGGCGGTCACCGTGGTCGACCACCGTACGGGCGAGCACCACCACATCGAGGTGCGGGCCCTGTTCGTCTTCACCGGCGCCGACCCGCACACCGATTGGCTGTCCGGCGTGCTCGCTCTCGATGCGCGCGGCTTCGTGCTCACGGGGGCGGAGGCGCAGGCCTGCTCCGTTCCCGAAGTGTGGCAGAGCCAGGGCCGCGACTGCCTGACGTTGGAGACCAGCCTGCCCGGCGTCTTCGCCGCCGGCGATCTGCGCAGCGGCTCGGTGAAGCGCGTGGCCTCCGCGGTCGGCGAAGGCTCGATGAGCATCCACTTCGTGCACCGCTACCTGGGCCGCACCGCCGCGCCCGGCAACACCGACACCTCCCCGCACACCCGTCCGAAACAGGCCGCTTGGCTCGCATGACGCCCAGCGGGCGACGAGATCACGAGAAGGAGGCGATGGCAATGGCCACGCCCGTACGGCGCCACCGAGGTGGCGCGATGCAGGACAGGCCCGTCGGCTGGGCCCGCAATCCGCTGACGGAGTTCGACCAACTGCTCGCCGAGATGAGCGGGCTGATGGAATCCACGGTGGGAGGCGCGGCGCCCGCAGTCGCCTGGACGCCCCTGGCGGAGGTCACGGAGGCGGACGACGCCTTCCATGTCGAGATCGAACTCCCCGGCGTCAAGAGCAAGGACATCGACGTCGAAGCGAACGGCCAGGAGTTGGTGGTCACCGGAGAGATCAAGGAGAAGGAACGCAAAGGCATCCTGCGCCGGAGCACCCGCCGCACCGGAGCCTTCGAGTACCGGCTGAGGCTTCCCGGAGAGGTGGACACCGAAAAGATCGATGCGCGGATGTCGGACGGGGTGCTCACCATCACCGTCCCCAAGGCCGAGGTCGCGAAGGCGCGGCACGTCGAGATCAGCGAGACGAGTGAGAGCACCGGGAGCGGCGGCTGAGACGCGAACGCCGCGGTCCCGGACACCCGTCCGGCACCGCGGTGCCGGGTCGGCGAGGCATGACACCCAGGGTGACTCGAGAATGACGTCCGACATCACAACCCCTCACGGCGGAGACCCGGCCGGGGGCTCGCCACCGGCTTCCTTTCGGCGCCGCAGACGCCAGGCGCGCAGCAGCCGAAGGGGGAGCAGACCCAGTGGTGCTCGGCGGCCCAGGTCCGCCTGGTCCTCGCGGTCGAACGCCCGTGCGTAACGCTCGGCGTCCTCGGCCGTCGGATATCGCTTGCTCCCCTCCGCTCCGCACTCACGCGCGCAGTGCCAGAGCATGGTGTCGCCCTCATGGAGGAAGCGAAAACGGTGTCCCAGAAGGTGGCAGCGCAGCACAGAAGAGCACCCTATGTGGATTTGTCCATTCTGGCCCGTTCTGTCCCGCTCCAGGCAACGGCCCAGGGCCCTTGAACGAGGAGGCATGGCATGACCACCACCGCCGAGCTCGGTGTCGTCACGACCAAGGTCCCGGCCCGGCTCGACCGGCTGCCGTGGTCCCGATTCCATTGGCGGATCGTCATCGGTCTGGGAGCCGTTTGGATTCTCGACGGACTCGAAGTGACGATCGTCGGCGCGGTTGCCGCCCGTATGACCGAGCCGGGCAGCGGCATCAACCTGACCAGCGCCGACATAGGCACTGCCGCCGCCATCTACGTGGCGGGCGCATGTGCGGGCGCTCTCCTGTTCGGGAGGCTCACCGACCGCTACGGGCGCAAGAAGCTGTTCATGCTCACGCTCGGCATCTATGTCCTCGCCACCGTCGCGACCGCGTTCGCCCACGACGCCTGGTACCTCTACCTCGCCCGTTTCATCACCGGTATGGGCATCGGCGGAGAGTATGCCGCGATCAACTCGGCCATCGACGAACTGATTCCCGCCCGCAACCGAGGGCAGGTGGATCTGGCCATCAACGGCAGCTACTGGGTCGGTGCGGCGTTCGGCAGCCTGGTCGCCGTGCTGCTGCTCGACGAGAGTCTGCTGGCGGCCGACCTCGGCTGGCGGCTGGCCTTCGGCCTGGGCGGCATTCTGGGCCTGGGCATCATGCTGGTACGCCGCCACGTACCGGAAAGTCCGCGCTGGCTGTTCATCCACGGGCATCAGGCCGAGGCGGAACGTATCGTCGACCGGATCGAGGCCGAGGTGCACCGAGAGACCGGCCGCGAGCTGCCCGAACCGGGCGAGGCCGTCACCGTACGGCAGCGTGATGTCATCCCGTTCACGGAGATCGCGGGCGTGGCTCTGCGGCGGTACCCGCGTCGCGCCGTTCTCGGCCTGGCGCTCTTCATCGGACAGGCGTTCCTGTACAACGCGATCGTCTTCGACCTGGGCACGATCCTGAACGGCTTCTTCGACATCGGCTCCGGCTCGATCCCCTACTTCCTCGCCCTCTTCGCGATCGCCAACTTCCTCGGACCACTCCTTCTCGGCCGACTGTTCGACACCGTGGGCAGAAAGCCGATGATCGCGGGCACCTACTTCGGCTCGGCCGTCGTGGCAGCCGTCCTCGCCGTTCTGCTGATCAACGGCTCCCTGACGACATGGTCGTTCTTCGTGCTGGTCTCGCTGACCTTCTTCGTGGCGTCAGCGGGAGCGAGCTCGGCCTATCTGACGGTGAGCGAGGTCTTCCCCATGGAGACCCGAGCCCTGTCCATCTCGCTGTTCTTCGCGATCGGCACGGCCGTGGGCGGAATCACCGGCCCGCTGCTGTTCGGCCACTTGATTCACAGTGGCGATGTGAACCTGGTGGCCATCGGCTTCCTCGTCGGAGCGGCGGCCATGGCGCTGGGCGGGTTGGCCGAGGTCTTCTTCGGTGTCCGGGCCGAACAACAGTCCCTGGAGAACATCGCCCGGCCGCTCACCGCTGAGGAAACCGAGGCAGCCTGGCGCAACGAGCCCGCGCCACAGGACGCACGAGACCGCCTCCGGCCCGCGCACGTCCGGCAGGCCGCGCACGAGCGGGAACTGCGGATCGCCGACCGCGCCGCCCGCCACCGGGAGCAGGAGCGCGCCGGAGCCCGCCGCTACCGCCCGGGCACCGGACCGGGCAGCACCCTGTACTCGCCGGGGATGGTCGGCACCGCGGGCACGGCAAGCCGTACCTCCACCATGGCCGAACAACGCCTCGACGACGAGATCGAACAGATCGCCCACGCGCTCCGAGAAGCCGGCCCGACGAGCCACGACCGACTCGAACAGGCCGTGGGCGGCCGTTCCTGGGGCCCCGGGCGCTTCCGCGGTGCCCTGCGTGTATCCGTGCGGGAGTCCCGGGCCAAGGGCCTTGCGAACGGCGACTACGAGTCGGCGGACGGACCCGGCCGGCCCGACGGCACACCGGGCGACCCCCTCGATCAGCGGTGAGTGGGCGTGCAGAAGGAAGGCAGCTATGAAATACGACGGATTCCTCGCCCGTGTGCGCGAGCGAGGCGAATACAACGACCAGGACGAAGCCGCGAGCGTCACCAACGCCGTGCTGGAAGTGCTGGCCCAACGGATCAGCCCGGGAGAGGTCAAGGACCTCGCATCCCAACTGCCCGGCCCGCTGGGACAAGTTCTGGACCATGCCACGCCGCAGCAGGCGCAGAGCTTCGGGATCGAAGAGTTCTACCGCCGGGTCGCAGAGCGCATCCAGGCCCGGCCGCGTACGGCGCAGTGGGATGCCAGCGCGGTCCTGACCACCGTTGCCGACGCTGTCACCGGCGGTGAGCTGAATCAGATCCTCAGCCAACTCCCGTCCGGTTACGCCGTCCTGTTCGGCAAGGCCGAACTCGCTGACTGAGCCCGTGAGGCGCGGTGGTCGCGAGCGAAGGGTATGCCTGCGCGGGTATGGCGCCGCAGAGGTGCGGCGCCATACCCGCCGCTTCTCGGCGGAGACTGAGCCATGCCCGGCATCCATCGACGTCCTTCGATGGTCCCCAAGGGCTGTTCACCCAGCGCGTGTCGGGCGTTGCGCTCCGCCGCTCACAGCAGGAGGTCGAAGACGGCTCGGGCCTCGTCCCAGTGCTGGGTCTGGGGGTTCTTCAGGTCAGGGTGGAGGATCTTGAAGCACTGGGCGAGGGCCAGGCTGAGTCCGCCGATGATGTCCGGATAGGCCGCCTCGGTCTCTTCGTCGGGCGTGCGGTCCAGAGCGGGGTGGCCGGCGAGCTGTTCCAGGATCGGCTTGAGCTCCACTTCCTGGTCGATCTTCCGGAAGCGGTGAATGCTCTCCTGCAGGCCCTTCGTGATCGGTAGGTCACCGGGCCGGATGATGTCGCGCCCGTTGGCCTTGGCAGTGGCCTGGGCGACGGTCAGCAGATCGTAGAGCTTGGCGTCGACGAAGTCGCTGTAGCGCTTGAGATCGTTCTTGTCGACGTCCAGCCCCGCGGCCGCGCGGAAGAACCTTTCGAACCTGGCGATGGACATCACGGTCATGACGGCAACCTCCGGCAGCGGGAGCCGGGTGGTTCCCGGCCCCCCTTGGCTTACCAGTCAGCCTGGCCGACGGGGGCGCGCGAACGCATGCACATGCGGGGCCCAATTAACCTTCCTGTGTTGCCCTGCCAGGCCCAGGCGTGCGACTGTCGGGCAGTCGGACGACGGGCGGGCGGAGCGACAGCCGGGTGGGCACCGTGTCGACAGGTGGCCCCACGTGACGAGTGACCCGCCGGACGTGGAGAACGAGAAGACCTGGCCGTGCCGCCTGCGCCTGTCGGCGGGGGCCAGCGTGTCACGCGGCGTCGGCGTTGCCTCGGGGGCATCCTGTGGGCACTCGCGCTCGCGGGGTCAGTCGACGAGAAGGGTCCGGTCATGCGGGTGTCGCCCCAGGGCGTTACGGTCGTGGCTCTCCTGGCGGATCCGGATGCGCCCACCGAAATCGCGCGGCGCATGGCCCGGATACTTCCCGAGCGGCTCGCCGACAAGTCGGACCGGGGGCGACGGTTCGACGTCGAGGTGGTCAGCGAGCCCTTCACCGCGGGCACGGAGGACCTGCCCACTTTGATGCGCCGGATCGTGGACCGTGGACGTGCGGAGAACTGGGACGTCGTCGTGGCCCTCACGGACCTTCCGCTGCATTCGCACGGGCGCAGACTCGTCGTGGATCTGAGTCACGAACACGGCTTGGCGTTGCTGTCTCTGCCTTCGCTGGGGGGCTTGCGGCTCCAGACGAGGGCCCGGCGGGCCGTGGAAGAAGCGGTGCTCGGCCTGGCGGCTCCGCCGGCCACCGAGGCTGAAGGCCCCTTGCAGGGTCAGCCGCCCCTGGGGCGCTTCGTGGGTCGTTTCGCGCCTGTTCACCCGGGGGCGATCGGTGAGGAGGAGACCGCTGATCTTCGGTACGTCGTCAGCGGGCCGCGCGGATACCTGAGGGTGCTCCTCGGTATGGTCCGCGCCAACCGGCCGTGGCGGTTGGTGCCGGGCTTGTCGAAAGCCCTGGCGGCCGCGCTCGCCACGGGAGCGGTCGCCACCGTGAACTCCACCGTCTGGAGCCTGGCCGAGTCCCTCAGCGCGCCACGCCTCGTGATCGCCACGGTCGGGTCCGTCGCGCTCATGATCGGCTGGCTGATCGTGGACGCGGAACTCTGGCATCGATCGGCGGAGGGCTCGCGGGAAGCGAGGCAGAGGGCACGGCTGTACAACACCTCGACCGTCCTGACCGTGGGTATCGGCGTGATCGTCTGCTACGCGGGTTTGTTGGTCATCAATTTCGTCTGGGCGCTGTTCATCCTCAACGACCAAGTGTTCGCCTCCACGACACGAACTCCGCTGCACGCAACGGACTACTGGACGTTGGCCTGGTTCGTGGCTTCGGTCGCCACGGTGGGCGGTGCGCTGGGATCGGGTTTGGAGAGCGACGAGGCGATCCGGGCAGCCGCCTACTCCAAGCGCGAACAGGAACGTCGCCACATGCTCCAAGACAACGACGGTGACCGACTGGAGACCTGAGCCGGAGATTCGTCGGCGGTCGACGGTCGTCCGGGCCCGAAGACTCCGCTGATCGATCGTGCGTGGTTGTTTCGCGTCGGGGGCCGACGGGGACCCGGACGGCACGCCGCCGGAACGCGGGGCTCAGCCTGGCGGGCCGGCGGCACCACCGTTCCACCCGAACCGGGTGAACGGCCCACAGGGGGCATGTCGGAGCCACGGGCCCCATGCGTCAACTCCCGGGAGTCAGGCTCTGTGCGCCGTCCCGTCACCGCCGTGCTGCGGTCATGCCGCTGCCGCGGCACCGAAGGAAGCAATCATGAAGGCCGCGATATATGAAGGACCGCGAACGGTCACAGTGAAGGACGTACCGGACGCGAAGATCGAACATCCCTGTGACATCATCGTCAAGATCACCACCACCAACATCTGCGGTTCGGACCTGCACATGTACGAGGGCCGCACCTCGTTCGAGTCCGGCCGAACCCTGGGACACGAGAACATGGGCGAGGTCGTGGAGGTCGGCTCGGCCGTCCGCAAGGTCCAGGTCGGCGAGTACGTGGTCCTGCCCTTCAACATCGCCTGCGGCTTCTGCAAGCAGTGCGAGCGGGGCCTGACCAACTACTGCCTGACCATGCAGCCGGAACCGGCCCTCGCCGGAGCCGCCTACGGATTCGCCGACATGGGCCCCTACCAGGGCGGCCAGGCGGAACTCCTGCGCGTGCCCTACGGCGACTTCAACGCGCTGCGTCTGGGCGAGGACGCCGCCGAGCGGCAGACCGACTACGTGATGCTCGCCGACATCTTCCCCACCGGCTATCACGCCACCGAGATGGCGCACGTCAAGCCGGGCGACCAGACGATCGTCTTCGGGGCCGGTCCCGTCGGGCAGATGGCGGCCTACTCCGCCCTCCTCAAGGGCGCCGGCCGCGTCTGGGTGGCCGATCACCAACCCGACCGGCTGCGCAAGGCGGAGGAGATCGGTGCCATCCCGATCAACACCGCCGAGCAGAATCCGGCGGAGGTCGTCAAGGAGGCGACCCTCGGTCTGGGCGCCGACAACGGCTGTGAATGCGTCGGCTACCAGGCACACGACCCCGAGGGACACGAGGACGCCAGCCTCACGCTCAACGGACTGATCGACTCGGTCAGGTTCACGGGCGACATCGGTGTGGTGGGCGTGTTCCTGCCCGAGGATCCCGGCGGTGCCGAGGCCCAGGGGGAGTTGGAGGCGCAGGGCAAGGTCCCGATCGACTTCGGCATGATGTGGTTCAAGGGCCAGCACATGGGCACCGGGCAGGCGCCGGTGAAGAGGTACAACCGGGCGCTGCGGGATCTGATCGCCGGCGAGAAGGCGAAGCCGAGCTTCATCGTCTCCCACGAGCTCAGCCTGGACGAGGCTCCCACCGCCTACGAGCACTTCGACGCCCGTGACGAGGGCTGGACCAAGGTGGTCCTGCATCCGAACGGACACGGGAACGGCGCCAAGCGGTGAGGGACCCGAGGACCGCGGTCCCGCCTGCTCCCCCCGGACCGGTCCGGCCCGCGGGTGGTGATCGCCCCGGCTCCGGCCGGGGTCGGACGGGCGGCGGGCGACTCCCCGGAGTTCCGCCACGGTCGGTAGTGGCGTCCGTGGCGTGCGCATGGTTCTCACCCCCACCCGTTTCTCACCCCCACCCGTTCTGGGGCCGAGTGGTGTGCGATGAAGATTCGCAGAACGATCGTGATCGCGAGTCGATCCGCCGGCGCGTCTTGGCCGACCGCACCAAGTGGGCGATCGGCGTGGTGGAGGGCAGGTCGGTCCTCCAGTAGCCGGTCGGCTCGTCGGCTTCCGCGGGCCGTTGGACCAGCAGTGTCCGCAGTGGCAGCACCATGTCCCGGCTGCTGAGGCCCGGTCGACGCGACCCGGCACGGCGTTTCGGGCAGGCCCACACCGTGACGTGGCTGCGGGCCCTCGTGGAGGTCGTGCGATCCGGGCTCACGATCGAGGAGACGCGGCTGGAGCCGCTGCTCGCGCTGCGCACGGCAGCTGGGGTGGCGATCGTCATCGGTCCGACGCTGTGGCTGGTCTCCCCCGCGTATGCCGCGTCCGCCGCCCTCGGCGCCTACTCCGCGGGTGGGGCCACCTTCCAGCGCACCTGGCGTCCACGCAAGGTGATCGCGCTCGGCGCGGGCGCGGGTCTGGCGCTCAGCACCTTCGTGGGCTACCTGGCGGCGGGGCGACTCGTGACGTTCCTTCCACTGCTGGCCGTATGGGCCTTCGCCGCGGGGATGGCGTGGGCCGTCGGATCGACCGCCGGGATCGTCGCGGCGACGACCGTCGGCAGCATGCTGGTGACCATCACCCTGCCCACGAGCCTCGGGCGAGCCCTGGAGCACGCCGGGGTCATCGCGCTCGGAGGGGTGGCGCAGGCCGTGCTGATCCTGTTGTTCCCGATCCGTCGTTGGGGGGCGCATCGTGACGCGCTCGCCGACGCCCTGGCCGCCGTGGCGGACTACGCCCGACGACTGCGGCACGACCCGACCGCCCCGTTCGACCCTGAGCCGCTGATGACGGCCCGGGACGCGGCTGCCGTGACGCCGTCACAGGCCCGTACCCGTCCCCCCGTCCTCCACGGTCCCCGGGGACTCGCCGAGCGCATTCGGCCGGTCGTCGCGGCGCTCGCCGACCCGGACGTCGGCGCCCCGGCGGAGGGACCGGGGCGGGACCGCGCGCGGGAGTTGCTCGACGCGGCCGCCGACGTCCTGGACGCGGCCGCCCGTTCGATCCGCCGCGGCACGCCCGCCGAGGTGCCGGCCGCAAGTGCGGACGTCCTGCGCGTCGACGAGGAGCACGAGGTGCTGGAGGGGCCCGCCCGGGAGACCGCCGAGCGGCTCGTGGAACTGCTCGGAGAGGCGTTGGAGATCGCCGGGAGCGGCGACGCGCGCGGGAGGACGCCCACGTTGCCCGGCCCCGCCGGCGCACACCTCCTGGTGCGCCCGACGATGTTCCGGCTGCTCCCGGTCGTCGTCCGGGCGGTCCGCCGAGAGCTTCGCCGGGACTCGCCCGTGTTCCGGCACGCCGTACGCCTGGCGGCGGTGGCCACGCTCGGCTATCTGATCGCCGCCCGACTGCCCCTGGGCCACGGCTACTGGGCTCCCATCGCCTCGGTGATGGTGATGCGGCCGGACTTCCACCAGACGTACGCGCGTGCGGTGGCCCGTCTCGCCGGGACCCTGGCGGGGGTCGCGCTCGCCACCGGGATGGTGCGGGCCCTGGGACCGGACACCCATGTGTTCGGCGCGCTGGCGGTGGTCTCGGCGGGCCTGTCGTACACGCTGATCCGTACCGGCTACGCCTACTCCCAGTGCTTCACCGCCGCGTACGTCGTCTTCCTGCTCGGCATGGGCGGCCAGGCACTGGAGCAGACGGTCCCGGAGCGGGTGGTGCTCACCCTGCTCGGCGGGGTCCTGGCCATGCTGGCGTACGTGGTGTTCCCGGCATGGGAGACGCCCCGGCTGCCGGCCCGGCTCGCGGACTGGCTCGCCGCCAACGGCCGCTACGCGGGCGCGGTGCTCCGCAACCACATCGAACCGACCCGGGAGCATCACGCCGACCTGCGCAGGGCACTGCTGGCGAGCAGGGAGGCACGTGCCGCCTGGCAGGAGGCATACGACCGGGCACGGCAGGAACCGGTCCGCCCCAGGGGTCTGACGTCGCGTGAGGCGCAGGAGGCGCAGGAGGCGCTCAAGGGGTTCGGCCGGGCGGCGATGCTCATGGAGAGCCACCTCCCGGGGGCCGACAGCCGTTTCGGCCCCGAGGCGGAGCGGTTCGCCGAGGCCCTGGAGACGGACACCGCGCAGGCCGCAGTGGACGTGCGCGAGCACCGGAATCCGGACTGGGGGCGCGTGGAGGAGGCGCTCCACGCGTGGGAGGACGCCGGCGCCGGGGACCGGAGCCCGGTGGTGCGGCGCGAGGCGGAACTGCAGAAGCGGGCCTTGGAGGACCTCGCGACGGCCATGAGCCGCACCCCCCTGGAACGGGACGTGGGCTCCGCTCGCGAGGAGCGGCGGGTACGGGCGGCCGTGACGGCGGGAGGCGACGGATCGGACCCCGCGCACCGGGGTGGGTGACGGCTCCGGCGACCGGGAGAACCGCGCCCCCTGGAGCGGGAAGCAGTATCCCGGCCGCGTCGAGCGCCGCCGCACGTACGCCGCTGTCGCCCTCGCGAGGATCAGCCCCGCCAGGATGAGCGGTTCGATCCCCTCGACGTCATTGCGCTGCGGCGAGCAGCCGTGCCTCGTTCTCCTCGTACAGCCGCCGGTTCTCGTGGCTGTCGGCCGGGCGGCGCCGGTGGTCCAGTCGGCTGCCCAGCCAGCCCGCCAGATAGCCGAACGGGATGGAGACCAGCCCGGTGGACTGCAGGGGGAACAGGTGGAAGTCGGCGTCGGGGAAGACGGCGGACGGTGTGCCCGAGACGGCCTTGGAGAAGATCATCGACAGCAGGGCGCAGGCCGCGCCGCCGTAGAGGGTGGCGAGCAGGCCGGTGCGGGTGAATCCTCGCCAGAACAGGGAGTAGGTGAGCGCGGGCGCCACGGCGGAGGCGCCTATGCAGATGGCCAGCGTGGTCAGCACGCCGACGTCCCAGTGCTGGACGAGGGTGGAGAGCACGATCGCCACGGTTCCCACGGCCACGCTCGTCCACGCCGCCACCGTCATCTCCCTGCGCGGCGACGACGCCTGCCCGCGCCGCGTCGCATGGGCGAACAGGTCGTGGGCGAGCGACGAGGCCGCGGCCAGGGTCATCCCCGCGACCGACGACAACAGGGTGATGAAGACCATGCCCGCCACGGCCGAGTAGAGGATCGTCGCGCCCGCGGAACCGGGGACTCCGCCGAGCGCCTGCGACAGCATGAGCAGCGACGTTCTGCCGTGCGGGTCGGCCGCGGTGATGGCCCGCGACCCCACCAGCGCCGCCGCGCCCGTCCCCATGACGATCACGAGCAGGCAGAACGTGGTGACCGTGCCGACCGCCCACGACATGGAGCGACGCACAGCCGGCACGTCCTGCGCGGAGTACAGACGCATCGTGATGTGGGGCAGGCAGGCCACGCCGAGGACCACGGTGACCTGGAGGCCGACGAAGTCGAGCCGGTCGACGGTCGAGGTGCCCAGCTGCAGGCCCTGCTGGAGGTAGGCGGGGCCCGCGCCGCTGCCGTGCTGGGCGGCTCTGAGGACGTCGCTGGGGTTCCAGTCGAAGCGGTTCAGTACGAACGCGGCGACGACGACGCTGGTGCCGAGCAGGAGGACGATCTTGATCATCTGTATCAGGGCGGTGCCTCTCATGCCGCCGATCGCCGCGTAAATGATCATCAGGCTGCCGACGATGACGATGCACGCCGTCCTGGCGCCCGCCACGTGCGGGATGTCAAGGATGAAGGTGAGCAGCGACCCGGCCCCGGAGAGCTGGACGACCAGGAAGGGCAGGGTCGCCGAAAGCGTCACCACGCAGGCTGCGATACGCACGGACCGTCCCGGCATGTTGCGGGCCAGGACGTCGCCCATGGTGAACCTGCCCGCGTTGCGCAGGGGTTCGGCCAGCAGGAACATCAGCAGTACCAGCGACAGGGCGGTGCTGACCGCGAGAACGTAGCCGTCGTATCCGGCGAGCGCGATGATGCCGGTGGTGCTCAGTACCGTGGCGGCCGAGATGTAGTCGCCCGCGATCGCCAGGCCGTTCTTGAGCGGGGTGAGCGAGAGGTAGCCGGTGTAGAAGTTCGTCAGGTCCTCGCGGTCCGGTCCCGTCATGACGCACATCATCAGCGTGACGGTGACCAGCGTGGTGAACAGAACCAGGACGGTGGCCTGCGTCCCGGAGTCGTTCATCTCGCCACCCCCGCGTTCCGGCCGGTGGGGACCGCACGCTCTCTGACCGCGCGGGCCAGCGGATCCACCGAGCGTTGCGCGCCGCGTCCGTACCAGAAGACCGCCGCGAAGGTGACGACGAGCTGGAAGACGCCCAGGGCCATTCCCAGGCTCAGCTCTCCGACGATCGTGGCCCCCATCAGTCCAGGCGCGTAACAGGACAGCACGACGTACACCACGAAGGAGCCGAGCGCGGCGAGCGTGGCGGTCCGACGCAGTCGGCGGTAGGCCGAGCGGAGTGCGGCGAGGTCGCCACTGTGTCGAGGGAACTCGTGCCGGTGCGGCTCGTCCCAGGGGGCTTGCCCGTACGAGTTCCCGTAGGCGTTCCCGTACGAGGTCCCGTGCGAGGTCCCGTGCGAGTTTCCGTACGTAGTCCCGTGCGAGTCGTACCGAGGGACGTCGTGGTCGTACGTCCGGGGCTCGGTGTGGGGCAGCGGCCGTCCCGTGGGTGCTGATGGCGGATATCGGTTCTCGTCGGCGTACGTCATCGCCTGGCCTTCCGCTGCGGCTCGGATCCGTGGAGGTGAACGGGGAGGAATGGTTCTGGCGGCGCACCATACCGACCGGTTGGGATGCCTGGGATCCCCCCGGGGGATCACGTTTCGGGGTCGATGTGGTCCCCGGGCGGAGAAGGCTGAGCGGATGCCCTCGCTGGGCGGATCAGCAGGTGGGGTCGAGAAGGACCTTGCGGACACCGGCGGCGCGGCTGTTGAACAGTTCGTACGCGGCGGGGCCCTCGGAGAGGGGGAAGCGGTGGGAGACCACGACCTCCGGGGTGATCCGGCCGGCCTGGGCGAGCGGGATCAGTGCGGGGAGTTCGTAGTGGATCGAGCACAGTCCGATGGCGAACTCCAGCTCCTTGACCTGGGCCAGTCCCATGTGGAAGGGGAAGGCCCTGTTCTGGCTGACGCCGACGACACTGACGCGTCCCGCCTGTCGGACGGCCTTGAGGGCGAGCTCGATGGTGGCGTCCGAGCCCACGGCCTCCACCACGGCGTCCGGTCCGCGTCCCGCGGTCATCTCCCGTATGGCGGTCCGTGCGTCCTCGCCCTCGACCGGTTCCACACCCAGGGTGGCGGCGAAGGCACGGCGCTCCGCGACCAGGTCCGCGCCCAGCACACGGGCGGCGCCCATCGCGAAGGCGGATTGCGCGGCCATGAGGCCGACCGGGCCCAAGCCGATGACCAGCACCGTTTCGCCCGGCTGGATGCGGGCGCGGCGGCATCCGTACCAGGCCGTGGGAGCGTTGTCCGTCAGGACGACGGCGGCCTCGTCGGAGATGCCCTCGGGCAGGTGCACCAGGTTGATGTCGGCATGGGGCACGGCCAGCGCCTGGGCCTGACTGCCCGGAAGGTGCGGGCTCACTCCGTAGCAGAGGTCCGTCGGGGCATGGGCTCGCTCGCACCTCGCGGTGAGTCCCCTCGCGCAGGTTGCGCACAGCGTGCAGCCGACCGAGGCGGGAACCATGACCCGGTCGCCGGGCTTGAAGCGGGTGACCCGGTCGCCGATGTCGACGACCACGCCGACGCACTCGTGTCCCGGTGTGTAGCCGGTCTCCGGGCTGAACCCCTTGCCGCCGTAGATGTGCAGGTCACTGCCGCAGATACCGGCCGTGGTGACCTGGACGACCGCGTCGGTGGGGCTGGTGACGGCCGGGTCGGGTACGTCTTCGTACCGGATGTCGTGGGGGCCGTGGTAGGTCAGGGTCTTCAAGGGATGCCTCCATCCCGGCGCAGGGCGGCGCCGGGCAGAACAGGGATTCCGGAGCGGTCACGTGACTTCCGCAGCGCGTCAAGGCGCTTTAATCAAGGATTAATGCGTGCGTCTTACTTCGGCGGGGCGACGCTAGCATGGGCCTTCGTGACAGCACATGAGACGCAGGCCACGTCGCCCGGGAGCCGGAAGGCCGGTGACACTCGCGCCACGCTCATCCGGGCCGCCGAGCGGTTGTTCGCGGCGAAGGGCGTCGACGGTGCGTCGCTCAACGAGATCAAGCGGGCCGCCGGTCAGCGCAACGCGATGGCCCTGCAGTACCACTTCGGCGACCGGACGGGTCTGCTGCGGGCCGTACTCGACAAACACCTTCCCGCGGTGGACGCCCGCCGGGAGGCACTGCTGCAGCAGTACGAGGACGGCGGCGGCGGCGGCGGCGACAGCGGCGACGTCGCTCTTCGGTCCCTGGCCGCCGCACTGGTGCTGCCCGCCGCCGCGAAACTCGCCGACCCCGACGGCGGCCGCGAGTTCCTGCAGATCGTGGCCGAACTGCTCAATCGCCCCGAACCCCTGGTCGAGGTCGTCGTGACGCAGGGGTCGAGCATCTATCCCTGGCGGCGCCTGCTGGAGCCGTTGCTGACTCCCGAGTCGACCACGGTGTTCCATACCCGCTTCACCGCCATGCGCTTCTGTCACGCCGAACTCGCGGCCCGGGCCGCTGCCCGCCCTCGCGAGGACGACCGGCTGTTCACCAGCCGACTGGTCGACCTGGTCACCGCCCTGCTGGCCGCGCCGGTGTCCGAGCAGACCGCACGACTGCTGCACGAGCGAGACCGTAAGGGCCGGCCCGAGCGGTAGACCTCGACCGGCTGACCCGTCCGGCGCGGAGCGTGGAGGGCGGGGTCGCGCATGGTGTGTGGCGAACGTCATGCAGCCTGGCATACCTACTGGTCGGTACCCTGCGGCGAAGCCGCGAACGACAGGAGACGCGATGTCTGCGACCAACCGCCAGATCCGTTTGGCAGCCCGCCCCGTGGGTGACATCAAACCCGGTGACTGGCAACACTGTTCAGGGACCGTCGACGACCCGGGTCCGGGCCGGTTCGCGGGCCGGACGCGCGTCATCTCCCTGGACCCCGCCATGCGGGGCTGGCTGGACGACCGACCCTCCTATCTGCCGCCGGTGGGCATCGGCGAGGTGATGCGCGCCGGATCGGTCATCGAGGTCACCGCGTCCCACCACCCCGACTTCCAGCCGGGTGATCACGTGGTCGGCACGTTCGGCGTCCAGGAGTACGTGGTCTCCGACGGCAGGGGCGCCATGAAGATCGACACCTCCCTCGCCCCGCCCTCGACGTATCTCGGCGCGCTGGGCATGCCCGGGATGACCGCCTACTTCGGCCTGTTGGACGTCGGGGCGCTGAAGGACGGCGAGACCGTCGTGGTGTCGGGGGCGGCCGGGGCGGTCGGCACCATCGCCGGTCAGATCGCGAAGGCCAAGGGCTGCCGGGTCGTGGGCATCGCCGGAGGGTCGGAGAAGTGCGCCATGCTCATCGACGAACTGGGATTCGACGCGGCGATCGACTACCGCGCCGAGGACGTCAGGAAGGCGCTGCGCCGAGAGGCCCCCGACGGCATCGACGTCTACTTCGACAACGTCGGAGGAGACATCCTCGACGCCGCCCTGACGCGGCTGGCGATGCATGCGCGCGTCGTGGTCTGCGGCGCGATCAGTCAGTACAACAACGACACACCGGTCAAGGGCCCCTCCAACTACCTCTCGCTGCTGGTGCGCCGCGCCCGTATGGAGGGCTTCGTCGTCTTCGACTACGCCGAGCGCTACGCGCAGGCCGCGCAGGACATCTCCGCCTGGATCGGCGCCGGCCGCATCAAGGTCAAGGAACATGTGGTGAGGGGGAGCGTGGACGACTTCCCCGAGACGTTGCGGATGCTCTTTCGCGGGGAGAACGTCGGGAAACTCGTCCTGGAGCTGGCATGACCGCCGTCGAGAGCGAGGCCGCTCCTCCCGGCCCCCACCAGCCGTCCGGTCGAACCCGCAGCCTCTCTCGAAAGGCAGGTCACGATGAAGTCGTCTGACCGGACCCACCACGCGCCCGTCTCCGGCTCGGTCGATCACCGCACGGCTGTCGCCACGGAGACCGCCCGGTTCGTCGCAGCGGTCAAGGACGCCGACCCGGCCACACCGGTGCCCAGTTGTCCGGGCTGGACGCTGGCCGACCTGGTCAAGCACACGGGCAGCGTCCAGCGTTGGTTCTCGGTCCTGTTGCGTGCGCGCATCCAGGAACCCCCGCGCAAGCGTGAAGTGGACCTTCGGCTCCCGGACCGGGAGGACGGATACGCCGACTGGCTGGCCGAGAGCGCGACGGTGGCCGCGGACGCCTTCGCGGCCACCGGCCCGGACGTGCCGATGTGGGCATGGGGCGCTGACCAGCACGCCCGCTTCTGGGCACGTCGGATGCTCTTCGAGACCGTGGTGCACCGGACCGACGCCGAGCTCGCACTCGGCCTCTCGTCCGCGATCGACCGTCCGGTCGCGGTCGACGGGATCGACGAGTTCCTCGTCAATCTGCCCTTCGCCACCTTCTTCGCCCCCAAGGTGGCCCATCTGCGGGGCCCCGACAAGACCATCCGCTTCCGTGCGACCGACGGGGACGAAGTCTGGGACGTCCGCCTGCGGCCCGACGGCTTCGGGCTCGACACCGCACCCCCGACCGCGACCACCGTCGACGCGACCCTCCACGGAACCGCGGCCGACTTGCTCCTGCTCGTCTACGGTCGCCTGCCCTACGAGGCGCAGGCCCTGGCCCAGGAGGGGGACGAGCACCTGCTGGCCCACTGGTTCGCCAACTCCGCATTCTGAGAAGGCGCCGGGACCGTAGGCGCTCGTTGCGTCCGTGCGGGCCCCGACGTCTTCCTCGTCGTGGCCCGCACTGCCGAGGGATCTCCGCCCGGGCCGGCTTCGGGGTGCGGCCCGGGTACCGCGAGGAACTGCGGCGCTCAGCCGCGCCGGGCGGCGTCGTAGACGGCCTGCGCGGTCTTGTCGAGCGTCGGCCCGTACATCGGGCTGCTGCCGTCGCGCTCGCCGTGACTGTTGACCGAGACCACGGTGCCCTTGCCCGTCGCGGAGTCGAAGCCGGCGAGCCAGGGGCCGCCGCTCGCACCGCCGCCGAGGTCGCACGGGACGCGCTGTTCGCCCTCGGGGGCGCGTTGGGAGGCGCCGGCGCAGTACAGCAGTTGCTCGCCCCGCTGGGGAGTGGTCGCCGGATAGCCGAAGGCGGTGACCCGCTCGCCGGCCGGACGGCCGAAGGCGATGGCCTGCGCGCCCACCGCGTCGGTGAGGCGCGTGCCGTAGGCCGGGGTGGCGACGACCATCGCCGCTATGTCGTTGACGGTCTCCTCGACCCATGAACGCGGTGTCCTGGTCGCCTTGACGGCATAACGGCCGTACGGGGTGCTGCCCTTGGTGTAGCCCGGGACGAAGACGATGTCGCTGTAGGTGTTGGCGGGGGAGGACCCGAGGCGCGCGCAGTGGGCGGCCGTCATGATGACCGAGTGGTTGTCGCTGGTGACGGCGCTGCCCGTGCACCAGGTGTCCTGCCCCTTCGAGTTGACGAAGAAGAGCCGGCCGATGCTCGGGATGCCCTTGCCGGTCCAGGGCTTGCTGAGCGGTCCCGTCGGCCCCAGGTCGACGGCGCGGCTGACCTGCTTCATGCGCGCGGGCGTCCAGTAGGAGAGGGCGGCGGCCTGCTCCGCCGCCGTGTAGACGACCGTGCTGACCTGCCCGGTTCCGGTAGCGGCCGTCGCGGATCCGGCAGAGGCCGCCAGGGAGCCGGCCAGGGCCAGCAGTGCGGTGGCGAGACTGGAGGCGGTGCGGTGTGCGCCTCGGAACGGGTGGGGCGACATGAAGGTCCTCTCGGATGACCGGGCTCGGGTGATCATCCGAGAGGATGCGATTTCGGTGAGCGGGGTGCATTCGCCGTCTGATCTCTCGTCAGACGGGCGTGAGGCTCGCGGTTCGTTCGAGCCCGGGCCGCAGACGCCCGAGTGGTGCGGTCCATTGCCTGTGACGCCGGAGGACGGGTGTCCTGCGGTTCGCCGGCGGACGTTCTGCCTCGCACCACCACTCGGCGTCCGCGGCGCGGCAGGCGTCAGTCCACGATCACCTCGGGGCGCGCCGCCGGGGTCCGGCCGACGAGGGCTCCGCCGAAGTTCCCCTCGACCTCCGCCTTCTCCGCGGAGTTCGGGTACGGATTCGTGCACGCGGTGCCCGCGCTGGAACCGGACATCAGGCTCGAGCACGGGCCGGGCTTGCGGTCCGGCAGGCCCAGGATGTGCCCGAGTTCGTGCGCGGAGATGCGGACCGTGTCGTAGCCCTGGTCGACGGCCTGGCGCCCGATGTACACGGTGCCGCTGCCCAGTGCGGTGGGCAGGGCGCGTGGCCAGCCGTTGTCCGCGAGGACCCGTATGGTCGCCCGTTGTCCGGCGGCGGCGGGTCGCAGCTCGACGGCGTCGACGCTCTCGTTCCAGATCGCCGCGCCCCGGTCGACGGCACTGCGGAACTCCGCGGAGCCGCCGGCGTCATAGATCAGGACACGGGCGGCCGCCGGGGCGTTCGTCGCCTGGGGGGCGGCCGCGGCCTGACCGCCTGCCAGGGCCAGAGACATCAGACAGGCAGCGGCCAGGCCGCCGGTCAGTGTACGGACGTGCATGATCGACCTCCTTGCGGGGGAAGGGCAGTCGTGCTCATGACATTCACGGAGTCCCCTGCCCAACCGGGGCGCGAACGAATCCGTCGATGTGCCGCACCGTTCCGAGGCGTACGGAGGGAACAGCCGGACCGGCCGACGCTGTTGCACCGGCCAAGAGACCGACGTCGCGCGGGCGGGGAACACGGAGACCGACGGGCCGTCCCGATGTGATCCAGTGTTCCCGGGTACGCGGTACGCCCGGACATCCGACATTCGGCATCCGATATCGAGGGGCGACCGCCCGTACGCCCGCCGCGGACTCGGACAATGCTTTTTTACACAGGAGGACTGTTTCATGAACAACCGGCCCTTGACGCTCATGGCGGTACACGCCCACCCCGACGATGAGGCCACCGGAACAGGAGGTGTCCTCGCGCGGTACGCGGCGGAGGGCATGCGCACGGTCCTCGTGACATGTACCGACGGCGGTTGCGGTGACGGACCCGAGGGGGTCAAGCCGGGCGATCCCGGGCACGATCCGGCGGCCGTCGCCTTGATGCGGCGTCAGGAACTCGAGGCGAGCTGCGAAGTCCTGAGGATCGGTCATCTGGAGATGCTGGATTACGCCGACTCCGGAATGATGGGCTGGCCGACCAATGACGCTCCCGGATCCTTCTGGCGGACACCCGTGGAGGAGGGCGCCGGCCGACTCGCGGAACTCTTGCGGCATTACGAGCCCGATGTGGTCGTCACCTATGACGAGAACGGCTTCTATGGCCACCCCGACCACATCCAGGCCAACCGCATCACGATGGCGGCGCTGGCGATGACCACCCTGACCCCGAAGGTGTACTGGACGACGGCGCCCCGCTCCATGATGCAGCGGTTCGGGGAGGTCATGCGCGAGTTCGGTGCGGACGGGCAGGAGCCGGATCCCGCCGAGGCCGCCGCGATGGCCGAGATCGGACTCCCCGACGAGGAGATCACCACCTGGGTGGACACCACCGCGTTCGGCGGCCAGAAGTTCGACGCGCTGGCCGCGCACGCCAGCCAGGGCGAGAACATCTTCTTCCTCAAGATGGGCCAGGAGAGGTTCACCGAGTTGATGGGGGTCGAGACGTTCGTACGGGTCCAGGACACCACCGGCGCGGCCGTGCCCGAGAACGACCTCTTCGCCGGACTGCGCTGATCCGACCGCCCACCGGGGGCATGTTCACGAGGGTTCCGCTCCGGCGGGCCTTGATCACAAGGGTGGCCCTGCTCGGTCGCGTGGCGGCTACGAGGACGCCAGTCCCCCCGTCCGGGCAGGGCCGTTGAGCGGGTGATGGCTCATGGCTGGGCTGAGGTGAGGCTGCGCGACCGACCCGGTGCGTGACGGACCTGGCGTGTGCCGCGAGGGAGATCGGTCCGTACCGGGGTCGGCACGGCAAGGCACGTCCCGACCCGGTACGTACTGATCGCTCGCAACGCCTCGCCCAGGCACGCCAGTTCAGCCTGTGGTCGGTCGTCGGCCACCGGCCACCGGCTACCGGCCGCCGGCCGTCGTTCGATGCCGTGTCGCGTCGTCTTCGGCCTGCTGGCCCTCCGGCAGGGATCGGGATCTTTCCTGGGGAACGGTTTCGGCGGTGTGTGGCTTATCACGCCCTTTGGGGGCCGCCCAAGTTGTCTGAGTCACAGCGGAAATGTCCATTTGGCGTCCATGCTCGACAGCGATGGCGACTCCCGAAGCGGAGCGCATCGGCATGGGCGCGAAGTTCCTAAGTGGCCCATGACGCAGCCCTCGTGACGTTTCCCCTCGTTCCCCCGGAAAGGTGCCCATCATGGCCGCATACCTCTGTCCTCCCGCCGTGATACACGGTGAGCACGCCGTGGAGACCAGCCAGATCGCGGCGGAGGTGCGCGACCGGCACCCGCACGCGGCGTGGGCCCCGCGGATCGACGGCATCGCGGCCAGTACGGGCATCGAGACCCGCGGGTGGATGCTGCCGCTGGAGACCGCAGTCGCGCCCGGCGACGGCGGCGGCCTGCGCGGTGTCGGCGTCGAGGCCGCCCAAAAGGCGCTGGCACACGATGGGTTCACCCAACAGGACGTGGACCGCGTGATCGCCGCCCTCGAGGCGATACCCGCGCCGCAGACCGTCCAGGAGCGCACCGCCCCGGCCTGGGAGGCCGTGCAGTCCTACGGGGAGCGCGCGGCGCGCGGAGCCCTGCAGATCGCCGGGCTGGACGCCGCGGACGTCGACTGCCTGATCACCAGTCACTCCACCACCCCGGCGCTGCCCGGTCTCGACGTCGCCCTGACCAACAGACTTGCGCTCCGCAGCGACGTGATGCTGCTGCCGGCCACGCAGTGGGCCTGTGTCGCGGGGACCCGCTCCCTGGCCCTGGCGGCGGATCTCGTGGCCGCGGACCCCGACCGGGTGGTCCTGGTCGTGATCGCGGAGGCGCTGAGCACCACCTACCAGCCCGCGGACGACACCCTCGAGTCCCTGATCGTCCGGTTGCTGTTCGCGGACACCGCGGTCGCCGCGGTGGTCACGGGCCGCCCGAGGCCCGAGTCGGTGCTGCGGCTGGACGCCGCCTGGCACCACACTCTGCCCGGCACCCAGGACCTGCACCGCCTGGAGACGCGGGCGGACGGCACCCACTTCGTGATGGACCGGCGCGGTCCGCGCGCCGTACAGGAGACGGTCACCGCGATGTGGGAGTGGCTGCGCCTCCGTTACCAGGACGACCCCGACGCCTGGCACCCCGACGTGCTGCTCGCGCACCCCGGCGGGACCCGGGTGCTCGAATACATGGAGCAGACGATGCCCGACGCGTGGCCGTCGGGGCTGCTGGACTACAGCCGGGACAGCTACACCAGCGGCAACCGCGGAGGCGCCGCCGTGTTCGACATCCTGCGGCGGGCGCACGACGCCGGGCAGAAGTCCGGCGATCGCGCCGTCCTGTACGCGGCGGCACCGGGCCTCACCGCCACCGCACTCGAAGGGGAGTGGCTGTAGGAGCAGCCCGCGCCACCCGTACGAGAAACGGGCGGGCCGCGCCCGCATCACGGGTCACGGGTCACGCATCACCGGTCAGGCCAGCGGTACCGCTGGGCGTGGTCCGCGCCCGACCGGCAGCCGCTTCACCTGGCGACTTCCGCCCAGACCACCTTGCCCGTGTCCGTCCACCGCACCCCCCACCGGGTGGTGAGCCGGTGCACGACGTGCAGGCCGCGCCCGCCGTCGTCGAGGAGGCCGCCCCGGCTCAGACGCGGCCTGCCGTTGCCGGTGTCGCCCACCTCGCACAGCAGGCTGTGACCGGCCCTGATCAGTCGTATCGTGATCGGGCCGGAGGCAAAGCGCACCGCGTTCGTGACCAGCTCGCTGACCAGCAGCGATACGTCGTCCTGGGCGGCGCCCCTGGTCTGCCACTGCCGCAGCAGCGTGGAGACATGGGCGCGGGCACGGGCGGGCGCGTCGTCGCGGGCGGGCAGCCGCCAGGTCGCGGTGTCCTCCTTGCGGTAGCCGATCATGCGCACGAGCAGCAGGGTCACGTCGTCGCGCTGGCGTACGGGTGCGAGAGCGGAGACGACGTGTCGTGCGGCCTGCTGCAGGGTGTCCCAGGGGTGCACCGTGGACACGACGTCCGCCAGTTTGCCGATCCCCTCGTCGATCGACAGGGCCGGATCCTCCACCAGGCCGTCGGTGTAGAGGGCGAGCAGGGAGCCCGGGGGCGCCCCGAACGTGAACACGTCGAACGGCTCCCGCAGTGCGAACTCGGCGCCCAGGCCGGGGTGAGGGCTGACCGCGAGCGGTCCCGCGTGGCCGTCCGGAAGGACCAGGACCGGAGGGAGATGGCCGGCGCTGGAGAGCGCCACGAGGTGGCTGACCGGGTCGTAGAGGGCGATGCAGCAGGTGGAGCCGAGGGCGCTGTAGCCGGCCGCCAGCCCGGACTCCGCGTCGTCCAGCAGCGTCACGGTCTCGTCCAGGTGCTCCAGCACCTCGTCGGGCGCCAGCCCCGCGGACAGCAGCGCGCGAGCCTCCATGCTCAACTGGCCCATGGTCGCCGCGGCTCCCAGGCCGTGCCCGACGACGTCACCGACCACCAGAGCGGTACGACCGTCCGGCAACGGAAAGCTGTTCACCCAGTCGCCGCCGACGCCCGCGCTGTCGGGAGTGGCGGGCTGGTAGACGCTGGCGATCTCGAGGGTGTGGCCGCCCGCCCGGGGCAGCAGCCGACGCTGCAACGCCAGCACCTGGGTGTGTTCCCTGTGGTGCTGACGGGCCAGGTCGACGTGATGGGCGGTCCTGGCCACCAGTTCCTGCAGGTCGAACAACTCGCTGTCGCGGAAGGGGCGGTCCGCCCGCCGCCAGACCTCCGCCACGCCCAGCACGACGGGCGGTGTGCCGTCCAGGACCAGCGGTATGCACGCCACACTCGCCGACCGGTCCCCGGGCACCAGGGCACGGATCACTCGCGGACTGCCGAGGAGCCGCTCGACCGCCTCCCGGTCCGGTACGACGATGGCCTGCGGGGCGTCGTCGCGCCGTACCGCCTGGGCCAGCAGGCGACTCGCGTCGCTCGGAAGATCGTCGCCCGGAGTCACGTAACCCTCGGGCCACACCCGGTCCGGTACCAGGGCTGCCCGCCGCAACCGGATGCGCCCCTGCGCCTGCTCGGTCACTCCCTCGCCCGTCCACACGGCGAAGTCGAGGTCGACAGCGGCCACGTCTCCCCAGGCCAGCAGGGACTCCGCCAGCGACTGCGCGGTCTCGCCGATGTCCAGCGAGGTGCCGATCGCCGTCTCGGCCGCGTACAGGTGCAGCCTCCTCGCCATGGCGATCAGGGAGACGGTCAAGCCCTCCTGGGGCGCCGCTGCGGGCAGGATGCTCATCGAGACCACCAGATCCGAGCCGTCGCCGCGCCGCAGGCGCTGGATCCGGGCGACGTGCGCCTCACCGATCTCCAGGACCTGCCGCAACCGCCGTGTGACCGTCGGTATGTCCCCGGGGGGCAGAAGATCGGCGAAAGGTCTCCCCTCCACCGCGCCCAGACCCGCGAAGACGGCGGCGTCCAGATTGCAGCGGGTGATGCTCAGATCCCGGTCCAGGTTGACCACGCCGAGAATCTGATCGTGACGGTCGACTGCCGGGTCGTCGGGTACGCGTCGGGGGGCGGTGGCGCGGTCGTCGTCGCCCCGCGCGTTGCCAGGACCGGTGGCCGCTGCCGATCCGCCGCGCGGGATGTAGCGCCCCAGGGCCCGGCTGACCAGGTCGAACGGCGATGAGGACGAAGGGGAGGGCGTGGAGTCCATGCGGCAACTCTCAGCAATCCCCGGCGCTGCGCCGGGGTCGTTACTCGGACCCGTGCGACGGGGCCCCGAGATCCCTGACCGCACACCTCATTGAATAACACCGGGGGTCGCTTCGCCCACACCAGTGGATTCCGCGTCGATCAGGCCACGGACCTCCCGGTACGGCGGAGGGCCCACCCGTACGTGGGTGAGTGGCCGAAGAGGCCTGCGGTCGATCGACCGCAGGCCCGGTGCGCTACGCGGAGTGACCACCGGATGCGATGACGCGCGATTCCAGATGGCCGGTGTCACGCTGAAACGACAACAGGACCTCCGAAGGGAACAGCCGTGATCACGACCGACCTCACGCCCGGCTCCCCCTGCTGGCTCGACCTCGGTGCGCCCGACGTCCGGGCCGCCGCGGCCTTCTACGGTTCGGTGCTCGGCTGGACCTTCGAGCCCATGGGAGGGGGCGAGGGCGAGGGCGAGGACATGGAGGGCGGGATGTTCCAGAAGGACGGCAAGACCGTCGCCGGGCTGGGCAAGCTGTCCGAGGAGGGCGCCCGCTCGGCCTGGATGATCTACTACACCGTCACCGACGCGGATGCCGCCACCCAGGCGGTGGAGGGCGCGGGCGGCGCGGTCCGGGTGCCCCCGAGAGACCTCGGTGAGTGGGGGCGGATGGCGCAGTACACCGACCCGTCGGGCGGCCAGTTCGCGGTCTGGCAGCCAGGGAAGAACGCGGGCTTCGAGCTGGCCGACGTGCCGGGTTCGCTGTCCTGGACCGAGCTGTACACGCCCGACGCCGCGGCCGCGAAGGAGTTCTACGGCACGGTCTTCGGCTGGCGGTACAGCGAGATGGACATGCCGGGCGGCGGGGGCGCGTACACCCTCATCACCCCCGCCGGGCTTCCCGAGGAACGTATGCAGGGCGGCCTGATGGAGGTCCGCGAGGAGGACCTCGCCCTGGCGGGCGGGCGGGCGTACTGGCACCCGGTGTTCGCCGTCGCCGACTGCGACGCCGCCGTCGCCGCGGTCACCGGTAGCGGTGGCAAGGTGCAGATGGGACCGATGGACGCGGAGGGCGTCGGGCGGCTCGCCGTCTGTCTCGATCAGTCCGACGCCGACTTCGTGGTGCTCACCCCATCCTCCCCGAGCTGAGCGCCCCCGTTCGGCGGTGCGCTGCCGGCGGCGGCCCGCGGCGCTGCGCGGACTGATCCCATCTCTTCGACGACGATCTGCCCGCGGGGCGGTGGACGCTCGTCGGCCAGGCCGCGGGCGGGCGCGGCGCTTCGGCCGTCGTCCACGACCGAGTCCGCCGGGTTCCTTCGGCGCCGGGAGGCTTTCAGGGGTCGGTCGGGCGGTTGCCCCAGTCGAGGCGGAGCACGGCGAGGTCGTCGGAGTGCCGTCCGGCGTTCAGCTCGTGGGTCTCCTTGATGAGGAGGTCGACGTGGGTGGCCGGGTCCGCCGACGGCAGGTTCCCGATCAGCGCGAGCAGCCCCTCGACGCCGAGCCGTTCGCTCGTCGCCCCGTTGTGCCCCTCGGTGAGACCGTCGGTGTAGAGGGTCAGGGCCCCCGTGGCCGGGAGCGGTATGACGGTGGAGGGCCAGCTGCGCAGCCCGGGGACGATGCCCAGCGCGATGCCGTGTGCCGCGGCCACTTCCCGGGTTCCCTCGGCCGTCGTGAGGAGGGGCTCGTGATGGCCGGCGAGGTGGAGGGTGGCGGTCGCGGCGTCCTGGTCGAGGGTGAGGAGGGTGCAGGTGGCGAACAGTTGCTGACCGCCGCGTTCGGCGATCAGGATGCGTTCCATCAGATGCAGCAGGTCCTCGCCACGGTGTCCGCCGAGCACGAGGGAACGCCAGGCGATGCGCAGGCAGACCCCGAGTGCGGCGGCGTCGGGGCCGTGTCCGCTGACGTCGCCGACGACGGCGTGCAGCAGTCCGTCGTCTCCCTCCACCACGTCGAGGAAGTCCCCGCCCAGCAGGGCCATCGCGGCGCCGGGCAGATAGCGGGAGGTCACGCGCACGGTGGACGTGTCGAGCATCGGCTGGGGCAGCAGGCCGCGTTCCAGGCGGGCGTTCTCCTCCGCCCGCAGCCGGGTGGCCTGGGCTTCGGCGCTCGCGCGCTCGGTCTTGCTGCGGTAGACGGCGTAGCGCACCGTCCGGAGCAGCAAGTCCGCTTCGACCTTGCCCTTGACGAGGTAGTCCTGGGCTCCGGCGGCCATGGCGTCGGTGCCCGCCTGGGCCTCGGACAGCCCGGTCAGGACGATGACCGCGGTGTGCGGGGCCAGGGCCCGCACGGCGGCGACCGCGTCGATGCCCGACACGTCGGGCAGATGCAGGTCGAGGAGGACGCAGTCGATCGGCGCGCCGGCCAGTTGGGTGCGGGCCTCGGCCAGGGTGGTGCGGATCGTCAGCTCGAAGCGCAGCCCGGTGTCGTACAGCAGCTCCTCGACGAGCAGGGCGTCGCCCTCGTCGTCCTCGATCAGGAGGATGCGGTACGTCGGCTCGTCGGACGCCGCGCCGGGGCCGGCCGTCATGGCTGTGGTCATCGTGTCTGCTCGGTGCCGGAGCGGTCGGCTTCGGGCAGGGTGGACGGCCCGGGGCTCACCGGCGGCTCCGGTGCGAGGGTGAAGTCGATGCGTGTGCCGTCCTGGTAGGCGGTGTCGACGCCGATGGTGCCGCCGTGGAATTCGACGATCTTCTTGCACATCGCGAGGCCGATGCCGCTGCCGGAGTAGACGTCCTTGGTGTGCAGCCGTTGGAAGATCACGAAGACCTTGTCGGCGTATTCCGGTGCGATGCCTATGCCGTTGTCGGTGACGGTGAACCGCCACAGCTCGCCTTCCCGTGCCGACGTGATGTGGATCCGCGGCGCTTCGCCGGGCCGGCGGAACTTGACGGCGTTGCCGATCAGGTTCTGCCAGAGCATGCCCATCTGGGTGGGGTCGGCGATCAGGGTCGGCAGCGGCTCGTGGGTGACCGTCGCGCCGGCTTCCTCGATGCCGACGCTCAGCGCGGACAGGGTCCGCTCCAGCACCGTGTCCAGGTCGACGCTCTGGTGGGTGTTGTGCATCCGTCCGACCCGGGAGAAGTCGAGCAGGTCGTTGATGAGGACCTGCATGCGGTTCGCCCCGTCGACCGCGAAGTCGATGTACTGGTCGGCCCGGGTGTCCAGTTGTCCTCCGTAGCGCCGCTGGAGGAGCTGGGTGAAGCTGGAGACCTTGCGCAGCGGCTCCTGGAGGTCGTGGGAGGCCACGTACGCGAACTGCTCCAGCTCCGCGTTGGAGCGCTGAAGGTCCGCGGCCTGCGCGTCGAGACGCTGACGCGCCTCCTCGCTGAAGGCCAGTTCCCGTACGAGACGCCGGCGCATGAACTCGATCTCGCCGCTGAGACGCCGCAGGTCGGCGGGGCCGGTCGCGGTGATGGGGTGGTCGAAGTCGCCGTCGGCGATGGTGCGGGCGTCCGCGCCGAGTTGGTCCAGCGGCCGGGTGATGCCCCGGCGCAGTCCTTCGAAGACGAAGGCGGTGAGGACGACGACGAGGATCGCGGCGGCGCCGAACACCACGTTGCGCAGGGTCATCGTGGCCATCAGGTCGTCCCTCGCCCGGACGCGGTCCGCGAGCAGCCGTTCCTGCTGGGTGCTCAGGGCGGTACGAATCGCGTCGAAGGCCTTCTTGCCCTCCGCCGCCCGTTCGGCGGCCAGCGGTGAGGGTGCGCCGGCCGGCTCGGCGGAGATGGGCCGCGCGATCCTCTCCTGCCACGTGTCCACGGCATCCTGCACGGCCTTCAGGTCGTCCAGGCGGGCCCGGTCGCCGGCGAGCAGCTCGGTGAGTTGCGCGACGTTCGACTTCTGCTCGGCGAGGCCCTCCTGATAGGGGGTGATGAAGTCCGCCGTGCCGGTGAGGCCGTAGCCGCGAATTCCGGTCTCTTGGTCGAGCAGGGCCGATTCCAGCCGGATCGCCGTCGTCAGCGCGGGAGACCGCACGTCCACGAGGTCCCTGGTGATCGACTCGGTCCGCGCCAGGACCCACGCTCCCGTGACGCCGAGGAGAGCGAGAACCGCCAAGGACGCGGCCGCCCCCACGCGGAGCCATCGCCGGGTCGTCCACGTGGAAAGCCACCGCGTACGCGGTGGTCTCTCACTGCCGGTCATTCTGTGGACTCCTCGCTGCGAACATTTGCCCGAAGACAACGGTCAGCACACTCTAGACGGCGACAACGCTTGTTGTCGCGAACTGCTCCCGGACCATAGAGTGCCAGGCATGCCAGGCGAGAACTTCGATCTGCGGACCACTCCGCAGGAGACTGCCGTCATCGCGGACGCCGCGGTCGGCGACCTTGCCCAGCGCCTCGCCCACCGGCTGCTGGCAGGCCCCCCGCACCCGGCACCGGGCGACCCGGCACAGGCTCTGGCCCTGCTCCACGTGCTGGCCCAGCTCCAGCACGCCGCTGAACGACTCCAGCGGGAAGCGGCCGTGGCCGCCGCCCGCGCGGGAGCGGGCTACCCGCAGCTCGGCGCCGCCTGCGGCATGACCCGTCAAGGCGCCCGGCGCCGTTGGCCGGGGCTCTATCACCACTCTGACGAGACACCCACGGAGCATCCGATGATGACCACCCCCGCCCGACCCTTCGACGTCCTGCTCGTCGAGGACGACGTAGCCGACGCGATGCTCATCGAGGAAGCCCTCTCCGAGCGTGGAGCCCGCAACCTGGTCCAGGTCACCGACGGAGTCGCCGCTCTGGAACACCTGCGCACCCCGGGCAACCCGCGGCCCGACCTCATCGTCCTCGACCTGAACATGCCGCGCATGAACGGCCGTGAGCTGCTGAAGGTCCTGAAGACCGATGAAGACCTTCAGACCATCCCCGTGGTCGTCCTCACCACGTCCACCGCCCCCGGCGACGTGACCGACGCCTACAGCAGCCACGCCAACGCCTACGTGACCAAGCCCGTCAACCTGGACGAGTTCGAGCGGGCCGTCCAGAGCATCGACGCCTTCTACCTCGACACCGCCGCCCGCCCCCGCCCCTGAGGCACCGGGAGCCCACACGCGGTTCGCCATCGACGGGGACGAGCAGCGGTATGACGATCATTCCGCCGAGCGCCTCGACCGGGATCGTGCCGGTCAGGCCCCGTTCCCGCGGACGACGTCGGCGAGCGAGGTGGCGGGGCGGCCGGTGAGGCGGGGCACGTCCTCGCTGACCCCGTCGAGCTCACCGGCGGCGACGGCCGTGTAGGTCGACACCCAGGCGTCGAGCTGCCAGCGCGGGGCCCCGTAGGTGGCGCGGGAGGCGTACGCCTCCTCGACCGTCTCGGGCTGATAGGTGACGGTGCGGCCCTGTGCCCCGGACAGGATGACCGCCGCCTCCGCGAAGGTCAGGGAGTCGGGCCCGGTCAGGTCGTACACGCGGTCGACGTGCTCGGCCGGGCGGGTCAGCACGGCGGTGGCGGCGTCGGCGATGTCGTCCTGCGAGACGAACGCGGCACGACCCTGCCCGGCCGGACCGCGGATGACACCGTCCTCACCGGCCAGGTCGGGGACGAACTCCGCGTACAGGTTGTCGCGCAGGAACGTGTACGACAGGCCACGCGCACGGATGTGTTCCTCGGTGTGGAAGTGGTCGCGGGCGAGGGTGAAGGTGGCGTCGGGCGCCGCGCCGAAGAAGGAGAGGTACACGAGGTGTTCGACGCCCGCCTCCGCCACGGCGTCCACGAAGGCCTTGTGCTGGACGAGCCGGTCGGGGCTCTCCGAGGCGGACACCATGAACACGGTCGTCGCGCCCGCCAGGCCGCGCACGACGGCTTCACGGTCGCCGTAACCGCCCTTGACCGGTGTGGCGTCGGGCAGTTCCGGTGCCCGCTCGGGGCTGCGGACCAGCATCCGCTGGGGCACTCCCCGCGCGGCCAGGCGGCGGGCGACGCGACCGCCGAGTCGGCCCGTGGCTCCGGTGACCACCAGGGTCGGTCGGGGGGATCCGGTCATGCTGGCATCACTCCGTCAGGTCGGTGTGGGTGGGCGGCGAAGGCCGCCGCCCGGCAGACGACATCCTCTCCGGGAGCCGGTGGTGACGCCGGCTGTATTGAAACCGGCCACAGGGCCCCGTGACGAGCAGGCGCGCCCCTGGGCGCGTCGCGCCGGGGGAGCCGGGGGAGCCGGGAGAGCCGGGAGAGCCGGACGAGCCGGAAGGGTGCGACGCCGGTGGTCAGGCCCCGGGCCGGTCCGCGGTCGGCTCGTAGTGGTTGGCGGTCGGCCTGCGGAGGTTCCCGACGAGGCCGCCGGCCGCGCCCAGCGACACCAGACCCATACCGGCGGCGGTCGCCACGCCCTTCACGCCGTCCATGGTCAGGTAGCAGAAAGCGGCCACGCCGCCGTTGAACAGGAACAGGAACCAGAGGGTGGACGACTTCGACAGGAACGCCTTGATCCTCGGCTTCTTCGCGATGCGCGAGCCCGCCAGCAGCGAGACGGCGATACCGGCGTAGGTGGCCACGCTCTTCTGCGTGCCGTCGAGAACCGCGCCGGAGGCGGTGCTCGCGACGAGGCCACCGACGAAGAACGACCAGAGCAGCAGGTTGGCGACGAACGACTTCACGGTGACGAGCAGCGACTTCACGGGAGTTTCCTTCAGGCCGGGGGCGCGTGGGTCTCTTGCGATCTCTGATGACCACGATCCCGTCGTTCGCTCGCCGCCACGAGGGACCGGCCTCCCGAACCCGTGGTGTAGCCCGCTCCACCACATGCCGCTCCGGGGGCGGGGAGATCGGTGGCGCCCCGTGCCGGCGTCAGGGCGTCAAGACGGCAGGTTCAGCACGAGACGCAGCGTGTCCGTGAGCACCGCGGTGGGGAGCGACGGGTCGGCCACCCGCTGGATGCCCAGGCCGATGCCCAGGCTGAGCAGGGTCGTCGCGGCCTGGTCGGCGGGCATGGCCAGGCCGGCCCCCAGTTCCTCGGCCAGCGCTTCGAGGAGTTGGGCCAGCACTTCGCGGACGGCTGTGGCGCGGGCCGTGATCTCACGCCGGAGCTCGTCGTCATGGCGGGCGCGCGTGAGGAACTCGACCTCGAGCGTGGTCCACGCCTCGTCGCCGATGTGCGCCTCGCCCCAGGCGGAGAAGGCCGCGAGGCGGACGTCGAACCGGTCGTCGCCGATGACGGCCTCCGTCAGCAGCCTCAGCTGTTCGGCGCGGATGTCGTCGATGGCGGCGAGGCAAAGGTGGTCCTTGTTGCGGAAGTTCGAGTACACGGCTCCCTTGGAGAAACCGGCTGCTTCCGCGACATCGGTGAGGGAAGTGGCGGCGTAGCCGTTGCGCAGGAACAGGTCCCGCGCGGTGGTGACGAGCCTTTCACGCGTGCGTTCCTGGCTCTCGACGCGGCTGAGGCGGGCCATGTTCTTGGTTCCCTTGTCCGTCCTGTGCGGCTGTCCCGCGAAGTGCTGAGGCCCTCGGATCCTATCCCCGCGGGGCCTGTTCCTCGATTTCAGATACCGCTAGTATCCGGATCTCGTCGGTATCGCAAAGGGGCGGAGACTGCATTGACCACGACCGGTACGCGAGCCACGCCTTCCCGAGGGCTGGTGCTGGGCTGCGGCGGAACGCTCGGCGCGGTCTGGACGATCGGCGCCCTGCACTCGCTCCAGGAGGCCCTGCGCTGGGATCCGCGCGAAGCGGACGTTCTGGTGGGCACCTCGGCCGGGGCCGAGGTGGCCGCCATGCTGGGGAGCGGCATCGGTGTGCGGGAGCTGCTGGCCGCACAACTCGCGGCTGAGGACTCCCGTCCCGAACTGGCCCGCCACTTCGCGACACCGCCCCGAGGCGTACCGCCACGACCCGCGGCCCTCCTCGGATCACCACGACTGGCCCGCCGGGCACTGGGCGCAACCGTGCCCGCGCTGACCGGTCTGTCCGGCCTGTTGCCGCGCGGCCGGGGCGACGCCGGCCGGCTGGCGGCCGTGGCCGACTTCCTGGCACCGGACGGGAAGTGGGTGGCGCATTCCGCGACCTGGCTGGTGGCGACCGACTTCGACACGGGCCGACGCACGCCCTTCGGGCACCCCGACACCCCGCCGGTCGCCCTGCGGGACGCGCTGCGCGCCTCCTGGGCGGTCCCGGGTTGGTTTCCACCGGTGCGGATCGGCGGCCGACGCTATGCGGACGGCGGCATCGGCTCGCCGACCTCGGCCGACCTGCTGGCGCCGTGCGGGCTGGACGAGGTGTACGTCGTGGCGCCGATGAGTTCGCTCGCTCCCGGGCGCCGCAGCGGACTCGGCCGGGTCGAAGCGTTGCTGCGCCGTGTCATGACCCGCATCCTGAGCGCCGAGTGCGCCGCGCTGAGCGCCGCGGGCACCCGCGTGATCCGCATCGAGCCAACCGCCGCCGACCTGGCCGCGATGGGCGGCAACCTCATGGATCCGCGCCGCCGCCCGGCGGTGCTGGAGACCTCGCTCCGTACGACGCGGGCGATGGTCCGTGATCGCCTGGAAGAGCCCGTGCCGTGTCCCCGCCCGCGTACAGGAGCCTGACATGTCCCGAACCAACGGCACCACCGCGACCGTCACGCGCGAGACCCACGAGGTGGCGGCGCTGATCATCGGCAGCGGCCTGTCCGGCATCGGAGCGGCGGTCAAACTGCGTGAGGCCGGCCTGCGGGACCTCGTCATCCTCGAGAAGGCGGACGAGCCGGGCGGCACCTGGCGGGACAACACCTACCCGGGCTGCGCCTGCGACGTCCCCTCCGCCCTGTACTCCTACTCCTTCGCGCCCAACCCCGGATGGACGCGGGCCTTCGCCGCCCAGCCCGAGATCCGCGCCTATCTGCACCGCACGGCGGCCACGTACGGGATCACCCCGCTCATCCGCTTCGGCACCGAGGTCATCCGCGCCCAGTGGCACGCGGCCGAGGCGCGCTGGCACGTCGAGACCAGCCGCGACCGCTACCGTGCCCGCTTCCTCATCTCGGCCGCGGGACCCTGGCATGAGCCGTTGGTTCCCGACATACCGGGACTGGCGGACTTCTCCGGTGAGGTCTTCCACTCCTCGCGCTGGCGTCACGACCACGACCTGGCGGGCGCGCGGGTGGCCGTCGTCGGCAGTGGCGCGTCGGCTGTGCAGTTCGTGCCCGCCATCCAGCCGCGGGTGGCCCGGCTGGACCTGTTCCAGCGGACCGCGCAGTGGGTGCTTCCCAAGCCCGACCACCCCGTGCCGGGGGCCGAACGCCGGCTCATGCGACGCTTCCCGGCCGCCCAACGGGCCTTGCGGAGCGCCGAGTACGCGGCGATGGAAACCCTGGGGCTCGGATTCCGGCATCCGGCCCTCCTGCGGGCGGTGCAGAAGGTGGGCACCCTCCATCTCAGGGCCACCGTCAGGGATGCACGGCTGCGCCGGGCGCTGACGCCCGACTACACGCTCGGCTGCAAACGGCTGTTGCTGTCGAACGCGTACTACCCGGCACTGACCAGACCCAACGTCACCGTCCACGCCACGGCGGTCGAGGCCGTCCGGGGCAACCGGGTCGTCGGCGCGGACGGCACCGGCGCCGACGTCGACACGATCATCCTGGGCACGGGGTTCCACATCCTGGACATGCCCATCGCCCAGCGGGTGTTCGACGCCGACGGCGTAAGCCTGGACGAGCACTGGAAGGGCAGCCCGGACGCCTATCTGGGCACCACCGTCAGCGGGTTCCCCAACGCGTTCATCCTCCTCGGGCCGCATCTCGGAACCGGGCACTCCTCGGCCTTCATGGTTCTCGAAGCCCAACTGGAGTATCTGGCGGGCGCGGTGCGGCACTTCCGTTCGGCCGGCTGGGCCGCCATGGACGTCCGTCCCGAAGTCCAGGCCGCCTTCGACGCCGAGGTGCGGCAGGCACTTCCGTCCACCGTCTACAACGCGGGCGGATGCGCGAGCTACTACCTCGACGGCAACGGCCGCAACAGCTTCAGCTGGCCCTGGTCGACGGGCCGGATGCGCCGCCGGCTCGCCGCGTTCGACCCGGAGGCGTACGAGGTCACGCTCACGACCGGGGTCGGGCGCCCGGTCCCAGCCGGGCGGTGACCTCCTTGGGGCCGAGGGCGGAGTGCTCCGCGGAGCACTCGACGACGACGCGGAGCGGAGCGCCGCAGTCGGTGTGGCGCACGTCCAGGACGGGGCCCTCGGAGTCGAGGGTGTACGCCTCGCCCCACTGGCTCAGCGCCATCAGGACGGGCCACAGGTCCCAGCCCTTGCGGGTCAGGCGGTACTCGTTGCGGGGTCGGCTGCCCGGTTCCTGGTAGGGGACGGTCCTCAGGATGCCGGCCGCGGTCAGCTTGCGGAGGCGGTCGCTGAGGACGGCCTCCGACAGGCCGATGTGGCGGTGGAAGTCGTCGAAGCGGCGGACTCCGTTGACGGCGTCGCGCAGGATCAACAGGGTCCACTTCTCCCCGATCACGTCGAGCGTGCGCTGGACGGGGCAGTTCTCCGTGCTCGCCTCAAGCCACTTCATCCCGCCATCGTAGGGCCCTGGCTTCGTCATTGACAGTCAGGTGAAGGGGAGGCTAGCTTCGCTTGAAAAAGTCAGATGGAGGCGCTCGGCTGTGGGACGAACACGTACGTATCAATGGGAAGATCCGGCGATCCTGGCGGACGCCGCCGGACGCATGGCCGGTCTCGACTTCCTCCGCGAGCTTCAGGCGGGACGGCTGCCGGGACCGCCCGTCAGCTACGCCCTCGACTTCAGCCTGGACGAGGTGGAGCCCGGCCGGGCCGTCTTCTCCCTGACGCCCGGTGAGGAGCACTACAACCCGATCGGCAGCGTCCACGGCGGCATCTTCGCCACCCTGCTCGACTCGGCGGCGGGGTGCGCCGTCCAGTCCACCCTCCCGCAGGGCATGGCCTACACCTCGCTCGACCTCACGGTGAAGTTCCTGCGCCGGATCACCGCGGACACGGGCACCGTCCGGGCCATCGGCACGGTGGTCAACGGCGGCCGGCAGACCGCCCTCGCCCAGGCGCAGCTGTTCGACGCCAAGGACCGTCTGCTCGCCCATGCCACCAGCAGCTGCCTGATCTTCCCGGTGCCGCGCCCTCAGGCATGACCCGGCTTCGTGCGGAGCCGGGCCCCCCGGCGGGACTGCCTCACGCCGCGCTCGGCGCCGCGGCCAGTCCCTGCTTGACGTACCGGGTGGTCTCGTCGGCGAGGATCTCGGGCAGGCCCTTCTCGAGGCCGGTGAGCGCCTGGGCGGCGACGTCGGCGGGGTCGGCCTTCTGGTCGGCGGGAACGGCGGCGGCCATGTCGGTGTCCATGTAGCCGACGTGCAGCGCGGACACGGTGATGCCCCGGGGTGCCAGCTCCTCCCGGGTCGCGTTGGTCAGCGCCCAAGCGGCCGCCTTGGCCGCCGCGTAGGAGCCGAGACCGGCCGGGTGCAGCCAGGAGAGCACGGACAGGACGTTGAGTACGGCACCGCCGCCGTTGCCCTCGATGACCGGGGCGAAGGCGCGTGTCACGGCGAGCGGCCCGAAGAAGTTCGTCGCCATCTCCAGCCGCACCCCGTCCAGGTCACCGGCGATGAGGGGCGTGCCGGTGGAGACGCCGGCGTTGTTCACCAGCAGCGTCGCGTCGGACGCCACGCGGGCCGCCGACAGGATGGACTCCTCGTCCGTGACGTCCAGACGGAGCGGGATGGCGCCGGCCAGGTCGACGCTCTCCGGGCGCCGCGCCGCCGCGTACACCTTCGCGCCACGCTCCAGGAGCTGGCTGGCGAGCTCGCGCCCCAGTCCGCGGTTGGCGCCGGTGACCACTACGACGGCGTCCTTGAGTTCCATGTCTGCTCCCAGCGTTGTGGACCCCGGGCTGCGGGATCACTTTTAGATTATGACTGCAATCTAAACTTGAGCATAGAATAGATTGCAACCGACATTCAACCGAGGAGGGCCGATGGGCCGCGTGTCCCAGGCGCAGGCGCGGGAGAACCGCGAGCGGGTCGTGCGGACCGCCTCCCGGCTGTTCCGTGAGCAGGGCACCCACATCAGCGTCGCCGACCTGATGAAGGCGTCCGGACTGACCCACGGCGGCTTCTACAAGCAGTTCGCGTCCAAAGAGGCGCTCATCGACGAAGCCACCGCCCACGCCTTCGGCGAACTCGCCCAGCGCCGCGAGGCCGCCCTCGAACGGGCCGCCGAACAGGGCGTCGAACAGGGCGCCGCCGCCCAGCGGGCGCTGATCGACGCCTATCTGTCCGTCGAGCACCGCGACAACGCGGCGGACGGCTGTCCCACCGCCGCGCTCGCCCATGACATGGCCCGCGAACCCGGCGCCGACGGGGCGCATCGCGTCTATACCGAGGGGGTGCGGGACTTCGCCGGGTGGCTCGCCACCGATGACGAGGACGGCATCGCCCGACTGTGCACGATGCTCGGCGCACTCGTCCTGGCCCGGGCCACCAAGGACTCGCCCCTCTCCGAGGAGATCCTCGCCGCCGCGCGGGCGGCCCTGACGGAAGCGGGCTGACACCGCCCGGCAACACCGCCCGGCTCGAGGCGGGCCCGGGGCGTCATCGGCCGGACGGCCGGGAGAGGAGCTGCCCGCTCTCCCGGCCGGAAGCGATTCCGGTCAGGTCGGCCGTGGCGGGTAGATCTCGGTGTAGCCGATGCCGGTCACGGGTGAGCCGGCGATCTCGCCGCGCACGCTGACCGAGCCCTCCCAGTAGACGGCGCCCACGGTGGACAGCAGGTCCAGCTCCTGGTCGACCAGGTTCGGCGTGACGGTCAAGCGGCCGCCGGGCACGGTCACCTGCCACCCGGAGCCGTAGGTGATCCCCGTTCTCGGACTGGTCCAGGAGCCGGTGTCGGTCGTGCTCAGCTTCGCGGGGCTCAGGTTCGTGGTCCGGCCGCTCGGGTGGATCAGGGTTCCGATGGTCTCGACGATCTTCCCGGACGTGTCGCGCACGAAGTACAGCATGTACTGCTTGCCGTCGGTGAGCTGGACGCTGAACCAGTCCCACCCGGCGCCGATCGTGAAATCGTTGTCACCCCACTGGTGATCGCCCCACGACAGCCCGGTCACCTGCACCGGAACCCCGTGGTCGACGATCGTCCCGACGGCTTGCGCGGACGTCCACGAGTAGTACTTCGAGGTGCCCAGGGGGCCGTACGGGATGGTGCCGCGGTCACCGTGCAGCACGGCCGGCTTCGCGCTCCGCAGCTGGAGGTCCAACTCGTATTCCGGCAGGGCGGCATGCAGCGTCGCCTTGCCGGAACCGCCGCGCATCGTCCAGTCGCCGGTGTCGAGTGCGAACCCGTCGGTCGTGTCGGGAATCGGGTGCGAGTCCGGTGTGCCCGCGTACTGGAAGGTGCCCCTGGTGAGGTCGCTGAGGGCGAAGTGGCCGATGTAGAGGGGCTCGGGTCCCTTGTCGAGGAACTGGAAGACCACCTGCTCGAATCCGTAGCAGTGCAGCCGGCCCTGCGGGTCCACGCCCCGGAGATGCCCGACGTAGTACCACCATTCGGCCCGGTCGCGGTGCGGAGCCTCGTCCCGGGGTATCCGCACCCCCGGCCCCTGACTCTGCGCGGTGTCGGACGACCGTGCGGCCGGCGCCGTGTCGGGGCAGACGGCACCGGCGCCCGGCGGCTGGGCGGCGGCGACTGGAGATGGCCCGACGCCGGTGCTCAGTAAGAACAGTGCGGCGACGGCCAACACCCGAAGCCATGGTCTGGCGACCCGAACGCGTAACTCCATGAGGCACTCCCCGTTCCTGGTTACACTGTTCCCACTATTGGGAACAGCGTTTCCGGGACCCTAAGTCGTGCTTGTTTCAAGGTCAAGTTCTTTGGATGTACCCCGCACGCACAAGGGCATGCGGGACGGTCCTCGAGGATCGCTCGAGTCCGTGGTCGGCACCCGTTCCCTTGCCTGGATACAGTGTTCCGGTGACAGGAACAGGCGCGGACGAGACGATCGACGAAGTGCCGTGCGCGACGACGGCCGCCCCCGGGTCGCCGGCGTGGTGGGCGGCCCGTCAGGGCGGCGAGGAACCGGTGAAGCCCCCTCCCGTCACCCCGGCCCGCATCGTGGCCGGCGCCCTCGAACTGATCGACCGCGAAGGGCTGGCCGCGCTGAGCATGCGGAACCTGGCCGCCGAACTCCGGACGGGCACGACGACGCTCTACCGGAACGTCGCGGGCAAGGACGAGGTCCTGGTGCTGGTCGCCGACGCGGTGATGGGGGAGGCGCGGTTCCGCCGGCCCGTGGCGGGCCCGGGGTGGCGCGCGGCCGTCGAGGAGTTCGCCCACGCCCTGCGCGCGGCGCTGAGCGCCCACCCGAACGTCGTCCCTCTGCTCGCCACCGTGATCCCCGTCGGCCCGAACTCCCTCCGCGTCAGGGAACTGGCCCTCAGAGTCCTGCGCGAGCACGGGTTCGACCGGACGCTGGCGGTCGACGTCTACACCGCCCTGCTCCAGCAGGTGTTCGCCTCGGCCCTTCAGCAGTCGACGAACGACTGCCGCGCCACAGGCCTGGGCGCCGCGAAGAACCCGGCATTGCGCGACTTCTACCGCTCACTGCCGACCGAGCAATTCCCGCACCTGGTGGACCTGGCCGACGCGCTGACCTCGCGCACCGGCACGGACGAGTTCGCCTTCGGGCTCGGGTGTCTGCTCGACGGCGTGGAGACACGGCTGCGGACGCTGCCGGCGCCGGACTGCGCGCAGGCTCTCGGCCGCCCGGACGGCGTCGAGACACCGGGCGACCGAGTCGACGTGCCACGGAGCCAGCGGTGACAGGTGCCCGCCGGGGGCGGTGAACACAGCGCCGGCCCACACGCGGGCCGCTCACGCGCCTACCCGGTCACCTGCCGGGCCGACCCGACGCGCGGCCCGGAGCACGACCGCCCGCTCCGTGCCGTCAGCGCCATTTCCACGCCTGGTTGGTGCTGCCCGCGCAGCTCCAGGCCTGGACCCGCTGACCGTCCTGACCGGAGCCCGCGGCCTCCGCGTCCAGACAGAAGCCGTCCGGAACGCTGACCAGGGTCTGGCCACCGGACCCGGCGGAGGCGCCGAGCCGCCACCGCTGCGCGGCCAGCCCGTCGCACCGGGCGCCGTGGATCCCGTGGCCGTTCTGGCCGGCACCGGTGGCGTCGGCGTCCAGGCAGCGGTGATTGCCCTGGTTGACGACGACGTACTGGGCGGTCCGGCCCGGCACCGGGTACAGCGCCCATTCCTGCTGGGAAGCGCCCGTGCACTCCCACACCTGGACCGTCTGGTCCTCGCTGTTCGCGGTGCCGGTGTCGGCGTCGAGGCACCTCGCGACGTCGACGGTGTCGACGGACTCGGTCACCGTGACAGTGCCGGTGCGGACGGCGCCGCCGGGCCTGCTGTACAGAAGTGCCTTCGTCTTCGTGTCGACCTTCCCGTCGGCGGTGAGGCCGGCCTCGGTCTGGAAGACCTTGACCGCGGCGAGGGTCCGCGCCTCGAAACGACCGTCCGCCGTGACGTCCAGGCCGTAGCCCGCGAGGAGGCGCTGAAGGGCGGCGACGCAGTTCCCGCTGGACCCCGAGACGATCTCCGCGAGACATTCGGCGGCCCGGAGGTCCAGTGTCGAGGCGTCCCGGCTGGCCGTCGTCCCGGACGGCATGGTCGCCTCGGACGCCGTCGCGGTGGGGGCGGAGGGCGTCGCCTTCGACGAGGCATCGGGGGCGGACGCCGAGGGTCCGGTCACGGCCGGGGTGGACGCCGGCCCCGGTGCCACGGTCGCGGGGGCGTCGTCCGGGTACAGCAGCGCCACGCTGAGGCCGCCGGTGACCAGCGCGGCCACGGCCGCCGCCAGCACGACGTTCCTGCGGTGGCGTCGGCGCGCGGGGGCCGCGCCGGGGGCGGCGGCGGACGCCCGCGGGACGGTGGGCGGCTCAAGGTGCCGTGCGGCGGGCGGATCCCCGGGGGCGGGCGCACCGCCCGGGGCGGAACCGGGCCGCCGGTCGGCGGCGGAGAACGCGGTGCCGGTGGGGAACGCGGTGCCGGCCGGTAACGACGTGGACCGGCGCGGGTCGGCGGCGGGCGCCGACAGCTGGTGTCCGATGGCGGTCCTGAACACCACGTCCGGTGCCGGTCTCCGCTCGGCGTCCTTGTCCAGACACAGGCGCACGAAGGAGGCCAGCTCGGCGTCGACGGCAGCCACCTTGTCGAGGACGTCCTCGCGCGGCGGGTCGAAGGCGACCCGGTGCAGCACGTCGACGCCGGTCCCCTCGCCGAAGGGAGCCTCGCCCGCGACCGCGTACGTCAGGGTGGAGGCCAGCGTGAAGACGTCCGACGCGGCGGTAACCTCCTTGCCCCGCACCTGTTCCGGGGACATGAAGGCGATCGTGCCCACGTTCTGGCCGGTCGTGGTGATGGAGGTGCCGTCGGCGGCCTGGACGATGCCGAAGTCGATGACCCGGGCGCCGTCGGCCGCCAGGATCACGTTGGACGGCTTGAGATCTCGATGCACGATCCCCGCCCGCCACATGGCCTCGATCGCCCGGCCCAGGTCGGCCATCAACCGCCAGGCCGCCGCCGCGTCCAGCGGCCCGCGTTTCTCGACGGCGTCCTCGAGGGTGGGCCCCGGTATGTACTCGGTGGCCACCCACAGGAGGTCCTCGTCGCTGCCGCTGCCCATCAGCCGCACGGTGTGCGCCCCCTGGACGCTGCCCAGCGCGTCGACCTCCCGCTCGAAGCGCTTCCGGAACCGTGGGTCCTCCGCGTACGCGGGCCGGATCACCTTGACGGCGGCCGGTCCCGGCCCGCCCTCGGTGTTCCGCCCCAGATAGACCCGGCCCATCCCACCGCTGCCGAGCACCGACACGAGCACATACGGGCCGATCCGCACGGGGTCGCTCTTGCGCAGCGGTGCCGGGGGCGGCGGTTCCATGCCGGCCGCCGCGTAGGCGAGCGCGTGGGACCGGCTGTGAGGGGGGTCAGACATGGGGATTTCCGGTCTCTCGCGTGACATGTGCGATGTGCGCGACTGATGTCGGTCAGCCGGAGACTATCGCAACGTCCTTGCGAAAAAGAGGAGTTGGTGTTCGAGGCGATTTCGAGTCGCCCCGCTCGGCGGTACGTCGGGGCACCCGGACACGCGGGCCCGGGGAAGAGCCGCCGGTACGCGCTGGTATGCGCTGGTACGCGCACAGTCGATCGCGGCTCTTCTCGCCCCCGGACGCGTCGGTCACCACCACGTCGAGATCCTCCGGGCCGCACACCCGGGCCCTGCGCTGACCTCACTGCGCGCCGGTCAGCCCGCGGGGGCGGTGCGAATGGCGGCGATGTCGAACTGGAGACGCACCTTCTCGCTCACCATGGCGCCGCCCTCGGCCAGTCGCGCGTTGTACGTCAGGCCCCATTCGGAACGGTCGATGGTGGTGGTGCCGTCGAAACCGGCCCGTTCGTATCCGAAAGGGTCGGTGACATGTCCTATGTAGGTGAGTTCAAGGGCTACGGGACGAGTGGTCTCCTTGATGGTGAGGTCGCCGGTCATGCGATAGACGTCGGGGCCCGCGAGTTGTACGGCGGTGCTGATGAAACGCATACGCGGATAGGTCGCGGCGTCCAGGAAGTCCCGGCCCGTCAAATGCGCGTCGCGTTGCTCCACGCCGGTGTCGACGCTCGCGGTGGACAACAGGATCTCGGCTCGTGAACGTGCCGGATTGCGGCCGTCGAAGTAGAGCCGGCTCTGGTACTCGGTGAAAGCCCCGCGCACGGTGGTCACCAGGGCGTGCCGGACGGAGAAGCCGATACGGCTGTGCGCCGGGTCGATCATCCAGTCGCCGGTCAGCGCCGCGAGGGCGGGGTTCGGCAGGCCGGCGGTCGGACGGGAGGGCGAGTCGAGGGGCAGTTGCCGAGCTGTGGGGGGAGCCGGGCGTCGTGGGGATGCGCCACGGGTGAACAGGTTCATGGTTCACGTAGTTACTGCACCGCAGATATCACCGCAAGCCTCCCTCGGAAGCGACGGTGGATCGAATCAGTACCGAAAGGCTGATACGCCGTCACCGAATGTCCGGCGTATGCAATACCCACACATGCTCGTCACTCCTTGGTCAAGTGAATCCACGGACTTCGGCGGGGCAGTTCCGTATGTCGGGCCTGCTCGATGAAATCCGGGGAGACCGCCGCCAGGTCGGGACGTCGAAGATCCGTAGCTGGAGGGCGATAGTGGAGCGCGGCTTCCAGGTCCTGGAACGCGCGCCCCACACCGGGCTCAGCAGCGTCACCGCATGCTGTACGGCGTCGAGTTCGGCTGGGGCGAGCGGTCGCAGCCGGTTGCTCAGCGTGCTTCCCGCACGACCGACTCGGCCGGCTCACCGCCCGCCAGGAGCCGGCCCTCCCGTCTCCTCGTTTCTCCGGTGGCTCGGATTGGTGACCCGGATTGGTGACCCGGATTGGTGACCCGGATCGGTGACCAGGGTCTCCGCCGACCGATTCGTCCACTTTCACGCAGGCTTTTCCGGCGCCTTTCCTGTCGGCCCTTTTGCCGACGTTTTTGCCGACGTTTCTGTTCGCTTCCGGCTCGAACCGCGATACTGGGCCTGTCTGTCGACAGCAACCGGGGGATCGCACGGTGTAGACCACCCTGGGGTGAGACGGTGTCGACACCGTTGCGTCGGCTGTGGGCCCGCACAGGCAGGGAGAAGCGCCGCATGACCGATCAGGACACGCGCCTCGTGCTGGAGCGCCTCCTGCGGCTGCGGGACCGGCGTGAACCGCTGGTCGCGACGATCGCCGAATGGGTCGGCGCGGGCATCATCGAGGGCCGGCTGGAGCCGGGTCAGGACCTCAACAGCGTCGACCTGTCACGCCGGTTCGAGACCAGCCGTACGCCGGTCCGCGAGGCGCTGATGCTCCTCGAACAGGAGGGCCTGGTCGAGATGAAGGCGCGCCGCCGCCCCAGGGTGGCCGCGCCGTCCCCGCAGGACATCCGGGACATCTACCAGGTGCGCAAGAACCTCCTGTCGATGCTCGCGGGCCTGCTGGTGGCTCGGGCCGACGACGAGGAACTGGCCGAGCTGCGCACCCGCGTCGAACGGATGCGGAAGCTGGCCGACGACGGTGACGTGGACGGGTACTTCTGGAACCACGTGCTGCTCCAGGAGCGGATGACCGAGATGGTCGGCAACCCCACGCTGAAGCAGATCCTGGACTCGCTGGCCCTGCGCACGCTGATGCTGCGACACCTGAGCCTGGCCCGGGCCGGCCGCCTCGCGCACAGCGTCGACGATCAGGAACGGCTGCTCCAGGCCTGCGAGGAGCGGGACGGGGAGCTGGCCTCCGCCCTGATCGCGGGGGCGACCGTGCGGGCGCAGCGGGCCGTGGAGGAGCAACTGGAACAGGACGACGCGGCACGCGGACGCAAGCCCGTACGCGGCCGCTCCGCCGCCTCGTAACACCTTTCCCGCAGGGTCTGGCGGTCGCAGGGACCCCGGTCGCGAGGCGGGCTCGGCAGTCGTACGCGACCGCGACGCGGCGCACCTCTCCTCACCGGTGTCGACATCAGGGGCTGGTCGAGAGGTCGGTGGCGCACAGGAAGCAGTTCTGTCGACAGGAGAGCGGCTTCATGCACCCGCCGTATGCGAAGACCGGTCCGCGGGTCCTGCGCTGCCGACCGCCCCTGCCCTCTGCGGCGGCCGTACCGCGTCGCGGCAGTCACCGCCAGTAGAGGCGCCCTCCCCGGGGACCTGTGGTTTCGTACAATTTGAGCCCGAACAACATGACGACCCACGCATCATGTGACCGAAGGAGTCTGCCGATGCCCGGCCAGCGATCCATCGCCGAAGCCGAGAAGCTCGCCGAGGCGAAGCTCGGCGGCATCCCGTTGCGGCGGGAGCAGATGGCCGTCGTCGCCAACATCTACCGCGCGGCCTCGGCGGTCCGCCAGCACCTGGAGAACTCCGTACTGCGCGGCTCGGACCTGACGTGGACGGCGTTCGTCGTGCTCTGGGTGGTGTGGGTGTGGGGCGAGTCGGAGACCCGGCGCGTCGCCGAGGAGGCCGGGATCTCCAAGGGCACGCTCACCGGCGTGTCGCGGACGCTGGAAGGGCGGGGGCTGCTGCGGCGGGCGGGACACCCCGCCGACGGCAGGCTGGTCCTGCTCAGCCTCACCGACGAGGGAGAGACGCTGATGAAGCGTCTGTTCCCGGCCTTCAACGAGGAGGAGGCCTTCGTGGCGGGCCGGCTCAGCGACGACGAGTGCCGGAGCGTCGCCGACGGGCTGCGCCGCGTCGTGCGCCAGGTCGAGGAGAAGGGCGAGGAACGCCGCACGGCCCTGCTCGACGGCGCCGCCCCGGCCCCCCGCCGCAGCGGCCGCCGCCCGAAGGCCTGAAGGGCCCGGCGGCCTGCCCGCGCCCGGCGGGACCCTGCGCGAAGTCTTGACGTGTACTTGACGTAGTGGCTTCATGGGAGCGCTCCCACACGCCATCCCCCTGCCGTTGCCCACGCCGTCCCCCCTGCCACCCCACGTCGTTCCCCGCACCCCCACCCTCTGCCGCCTGAGTTTCTTGGCCTCACTCCTGGAGTCGCAGTGAGAACAACAAGGAGCACGACAACGAGCACGACAAGGAGCACGACAAGGAGCACGAAGAGAAGCACGAAGAGGAGCGCGAAAAGAGACACGGCGCACCCCCTGGGCGCGCTTCTGACCAGGATCGCGGCCCTCCTCGGACTGGTCCTCGTGGGTGCCCTCTGCCCGGCCGCCGCCCAGGCCGGGACCCGGGCTCCCGACGCTCTCGCCACCGGTCTGCACATCAGCGACGGCCGCCTGGTCGAGAGCAACGGGAACGACTTCGTCATGCGCGGCGTGAACCACGCCCACACCTGGTATCCGGGCAGGACGCAGCAGTCCCTCGCCGACATCAAGGCGATGGGCGCCAACGCGGTGCGGGTCGTCCTCGCCGACGGCCACCGCTGGAGTGCGAACAGCGCCTCGGACGTGGCGACCGTCGTCGCGCAGTGCAAGGCCAACCGGCTCATCTGCGTACTGGAGGTGCACGACACCACCGGGTATGGCGAGGACACCGCCGCGGGCACGCTCGACCAGGCGGCCGACTACTGGATCGGCCTGAAGGACGTCCTGGCCGGCCAGGAGAACTACATCATCGTCAACATCGGCAACGAGCCCTGGGGCAACACCGATCCGGCGGGCTGGACCGATCCGACGATCGCCGCGATCAAGAAGCTGCGCACCGCCGGTCTCCAGCACACGATCATGGTGGACGCTCCGAACTGGGGTCAGGACTGGCAGGGCGTCATGCGCGCCAACGCCCAGTCTGTGTACGCCGCCGACACCACCGGCAACCTGATCTTCTCGATCCACATGTACAGCGTCTTCGACACCGCGGCGGAGATCACCGACTATCTGAACGCCTTCGTCAGCGCCCGACTCCCCATTCTCATCGGCGAGTTCGGCGGCCCCGCCGACCAGTGGGGCGACCCCGACGAGGACACCATGATGGCCACCGCCCAGCAGCTCGACCTGGGCTACCTCGCCTGGTCCTGGAGCGGGAACACCGACCCGATCCTCGACCTGACGCTCAACTTCGATCCCACGCAGCTCAGTTCGTGGGGCCAGCGCATCTTCAACGGCGTCAACGGCATCGCCCAGACCGCCGAGGAGGCCACGATCTTCGGCGGCGGTACTCCGGGCGACACCCAGGCCCCGACCGTGCCGGGCGCCCCGACCGCCGCGACGGTGACGGCCACCTCCGTGACGCTCAACTGGACCGCCGCCACGGACAACGTCGGCGTCGTCGGCTATGACGTCGTACGGATCAGCGGCACCACGGAGACCGGTGTCGCCGCCTCGACCACCAACTCCGCCACCGTGACCGGCCTCACCGCGAACACCGCGTACACCTTCGCCGTCTACGCCCGCGACGCCGCAGGGAACCGCTCCGCCCGGTCCGCCTCGGTGAACCTCACCACCGGCAGTGCGCCCGCCGTGGCCTGCTCCGTCGCCTACCGCGTCGTGGGGGAGTGGCCGGGCGGCTTCCAGGGCGACATCACCCTGCGCAACACCGGTACCACCGCCATCAGCGGCTGGAAGCTCGCCTTCGCGTTCGCCGACGGCCAGACCGTCACCAACATGTGGGGCGGGACCGCCACCCAGAGCGGCGGCTCGGTGAGCGTCGCCCCCGCCTCGTACACGTCCACGGTCCCGGCCGGCGGTTCGGTCACCGTCGGCTTCATCGGCGGCAAGGGGGCGACCAACACCGCACCGACCGCGTTCACGCTCAACGGCGGCGCCTGCGCCACCACCTGACCGGCCGCTTCCGAGCGTCGGGCACCGGCGCGACGAGAGGCTCGGGGGCCGTTCCGGCTCTCCGGGCGGACATGGGCCCACCCCGTAGGGTGGGCCCATGTCCACGACGCCCCGCTGGCTCAACGCCGACGAACGACGAGCCTGGCTGGCCTACATCGACTTCTCCACCCTGCTCGCCGACCACCTCAACCGGCAGCTGCGACGCGACGCGGGTATGACGCACGCCGACTACAGTTTGCTGGCCTACCTCTCCGCGGCCCCGGAAGGCACGCTCGGCATGTCCGAGCTCGCGCAGCGCCTGAAGATCACCCGCAGTCGGCTCACGCACGCGGTGAACCGGCTGCGCGAGGTCGGTCTGGTGGACCGCAGGGAGGACCCCGCCGACGGCCGGGGCCAGCTCGCCTTCCTCACCGACCGGGGCAGGTCCCTGCTGGAGGAGGTCGCCCCGGGGCATGTGGAGGCCGTACGGCGAGCGGTGTTCGACGTTCTCACGCCCGAGCAGGTGCGCCAGTTCGGGGACATCGGCGAGGCCATCAGCGAGGCCCTGGTCCGGGCCGAGAGCACCGTGGCCGACCCCGCGGCGCTGCCCTGGCGCCGCCGGTAACGGGTGGGGCGACTTCGGCCGGACGGGGCGGTTCCGCCGGACCGGGCGGTTCGGGAGGTGCGCCTGGTGAGCCCGGTGCGCCCGGTCCGGGCGGTTCGGGGCGGCTCGACGGGGCCTGACCGGCTCACGGAATCGCTGATCGGCCCAAGGAATCGCCCATCGGCCCAAGGAATCGGTGACGGATCGAGAAGAACCGGCCGACGGTCCGTACCTGGGGGTACCGGGGGGCCGCCCGCCCCTCCGACCACGCCAACGATCCTAGGGACGTACCTCGTGAACGCAACCGCCGCCATCGGCGTCACCGGCCTCGGCGTGATGGGCCGCAACCTCGCGCGCAACTTCGCCCGTAACGGTTACACCGTCGCCGTCCACAACCGTTCCGCCGGCCGCACCCGCGCGCTCGTCGAGGAGTTCGGCCACGAGGGCGCGTTCGTCCCCGCCGAGTCGGCCGCGGACTTCGTGGCCGCGCTCGAGCGTCCCCGCCGACTGATGATCATGGTGCAGGCGGGTGCGGTCACCGACGCGGTCATCGACGAGTTCGCCCCGCTCCTGGAGCCCGGCGACATGATCATCGACGGTGGCAATGCCCACTATGCCGACACCCGCCGCCGCGAGGAGGCCCTGCGCGAGCGCGGCCTCCACTTCGTCGGCGCCGGCGTCTCCGGCGGCGAGGAGGGCGCGCTGAACGGCCCGGCCGTCATGGTGGGCGGCTCCACCGAGTCCTACGACGTCCTCGGCCCGATGTTCGAGTCCATCAGCGCGAAGGTCGGCGGCGAGCCCTGCGCCACGCACATCGGCACCGACGGCGCCGGGCACTTCGTCAAGATGGTGCACAACGGCATCGAGTACGCCGACATGCAGCTCATCGCCGAGGCGTACGACCTGCTGCGCCAGGTCGCCGGCTACACCCCGGCGGAGATCGCCGACATCTTCCGCACCTGGAACGAGGGTCGGCTCGGCTCCTACCTCATCGAGATCACCGCCGAGGTCCTCGCCCACACCGACGCCACCACCGGCCTGGCGTTCGTCGACATCGTCGCCGACGCCGCGGGTCAGAAGGGCACCGGCCGCTGGACCGTGCAGACGGCCCTGGACCTGGGCTCCCCGGTCACCGCCATCGCCCAGGCCACCTTCGCGCGCGCCGCCTCCGGCCAGAGCGCACTGCGCGCCGCCTACGCCGGACTCCCCGGCGGCACCACGCCCCCGCTCAGCCGCACCGAGGCCACCCGCTTCACCTCACAGGTCGAGCACGCCCTGTACGCCTCGAAGGTCATCGCCTACGACCAGGGCTGGAAGATGATCCAGGACGCGGCCGGCGAGTTCGGCTGGAAGATCGACCTCGGCGCGGTCGCCCGGATCTGGCGCGGCGGCTGCATCATCCGCGCCACGTTCCTCGACCGCATCCGTGCCGCGTACGCCGCCGACCCGGAGCTGGTCAGCCTGCTCGGCGAGATGGAGTTCGCCATGGAGATCACGGACGCGCAGGTGCCCTGGCGGGAGACCGTGGCCTCGGCCGCCCGCCGTGGCATCCCCGTGCCCGCCTTCTCGGCCGCGCTCGCCCACTACGACACCCTGCGCGCGGAGCGGCTGCCGGCCGCCCTTCTCCAGGGCCAGCGCGACTACTTCGGCGCCCACACCTACCAGCGCACCGACCGTCCCGGCGCCTTCCACACCCACTGGGCCGAGGCCGACCGCCCGGAGACGTCGGCCTGACGGACGGAAGCGGGGCGCCCCCGGCCCGGGGCGCCCCGCTTCTCCTGCCGGTTACCGGCGTCAGACGCCCGTCGCCGGGTACGTCGGGTACTCCACCCCGGAGACGTGCTGGACGACTCGGACGACCTGGCAGGAGTAGCCGAACTCGTTGTCGTACCAGAGGTAGAGGATCGCGTTGTCGCCGTCGACCTTGGTGGCGCCGGCGTCGATGATCGAGGCGTGGCGCGAGCCGATGAAGTCGCTGGAGACCGCGTCGGGCGCCGTGGTGAAGTCGATCTGGCGCTTGAGCGGCGAGGTCAGCGACACCTCGCGGAGGTGGTCGAGGACCTCCTCGCGGGTGGTCTCCCGGCCGAGTCGCAGGCTGAGGATCGCGATCGAGACGTCCGGGACCGGGACGCGGATCGAGCTGCCGCTGATCGGGGCTTTGAGGTCGGGCAGCGCCTTGGCGACGGCCGAGGCGGCGCCGGTCTCCGTCATGACCATGTTGAGCGGCGCGGAGCGGCCGCGACGGTCGGCGCTGTGGTAGTTGTCCAGCAGGTTCTGGTCGTTGGTGAACGAGTGGACGGTCTCCACGTGGCCGCGCAGCACGCCGTACTCGTCGGCCATCGCCTTCAGCGGCGGGACGATCGCGTTGGTGGTGCAGGACGCGCAGGACAGGATCTGCTCGTCCGGCTTGATCGTGTCGTGGTTGACGCCGTGCACGATGTTCGGCACGTCGCCCTTGCCGGGCGCGGTCAGCACGACCTTGTCGATGCCCGGCCGCAGGTGCCCGGAGAGCCCCTCGCGGTCGCGCCACTTGCCGGTGTTGTCGATGAGGATGGCGTTGCGGACGCCGTACTCGGTGTAGTCGACCTGGCTCGGGTCGTCGGCGTAGATCACCGTGATCTCGTTGCCATTGGCGATGATCTTGTTGTTCGCCTCGTCGACCGTGATCGTGCCCTGGAACTGGCCGTGCACCGAGTCGCGGCGCAGCAGGGACGCGCGCTTGACGAGATCCTGCTCGCCGCCGCCGCGCACCACGATGGCGCGCAGGCGCAGGCCGTTGCCGGAGCCGGACTTCTCGATGAGCAGACGGGCGACGAGCCGGCCGATGCGGCCGAAGCCGTAGAGGACGACGTCGCGCGGCTCGCGCCGGTCGATCTTGTTCGCGCCGGTGGCGCCGGCCACGGCCTCGGCGGTGAACTCCGCCACCGACAGGCCCCGGTCGTCGGCCCGGTAGGTCGCGGCGAGCATGCCGATGTCGATCTGCGAAGGGCCGAGGTCGAGCGCGGTGAGGGTCTCGAGGAACGGCAGCGTCTCGGTGACCGAGAGCTCCTCGCCCGCGATCTGGCGGGCGAAGCGGTGGGTCTTGAGGATGCTGACCACCGACTTGTTCACCAGGGAGCGGCTGTGCAGCAGGACGGTCACGTCCCGCTCACGGTGCAGCTTCCCGATCATCGGGATCATCGACTCCGCGATCTCCTCGCGGTTCTTCCAGTTGGTGAACGAATCGTCGTTGAGCGTCACGGGCCTATCTTTCGAGCTAGGTGGCGCTCATATGCTAACCCTGCGGTCATTCGATCATTCAAGCGGGCTCGCGCTCAGCTGTGCACCCCCTCGCGAGGCGTCCCGGGGGAGGGGTTTCAGGTGCCGGTCCGCTCCTGGGCGGCGGCGGCGAGTCGGCGTCGGGTGTCCCTCCCGTCGATGGGCAGGTCGCCGGCCGGCACCTCCCGGAACGTGAAGACCGAGCCCTTCAGTGCGGCGGGGGATTGAGCGTCTGGCGGTCGGGTACGCGTGCCGGACCGCCGCTACCAGGGAGACCGTCATGGAGACACCCGCGCACGACCGCATCAACAACCCCGCCGCGCTGGCGCTGGACGCGCTGGCCCGGGACACCGAGGACACCGCCGCACTGGACACGCTCGCGCACTGCGACGTCCTCGTGCCCGTGCCCGACGACGCCATCGACGAGGACATCACCAACCCGGCCACGGTCGCGCTGCCCGTCCTCGAACAGCCCGGTGGCGCGCCCGTGGTGCCCGTCTTCACTTCCGAACCGGAGATGACGGACCTGCTGCCGGAGGTCGCCCGCTACCGGCTCGTGCCCCTCGGCGCGCTCGCCGCGCAGTGGCCGACCGGCGAGCTGTCCCTCTCCATCGACGCGGCCGGCGACCATCCGCTGACGCTCACGTCGGAGGGAGTCCGCACCCTGCTGGTGCGCTGACCCACGAACACCTCGCCGGATCGGGCTCCCCCACGGATCGGGGGAGCCGGCAGGCCCTAGGACTCGGCCAGCATCCGGCCCAGCACCGCCCGCTGGAGCGGCAGTACCTCGGTGTGCAGGTCGCGGCCCTTGCGGGTGAGGGCGACCCACACCCCGCGCCGGTCCTCCACGCAGACGGAACGCTCCACCAGGCCTTCCTTCTCCAGGCGGCCGATGAGGCGGGACAGCGCGCTCTGGCTGAGGTGCACCCGTCCGACCAGGTTCTGCACCCGGCACTGGTCGCCCTCCCGAGGCGCCTCGGCGGCGAGGATGTCGAGCACTTCGAAGTCGCTCGCTCCGAGGCCGTGCGGATGCAGCGCGCGATCGATCTCGCACATCGTGCGCGCGTGCACCGACAGGATGTCCCGCCACCGATCTTCGAGGCCCGCCCCGGCCGTCTTCGCTGCCATATGTGCACGGTAACACCGATACGGCGATTCATTGAGTGTGCAACTAGTGCGGGTGCAAGCGGTTGCGCGGGGCAGTCTCGGGCGCCTCAGGCGGCCGGATCCTGGAGCAGCCCCACCAGGTTGCCGTCCGCGTCCTTCACGAAGGCGATCAGCCTGCCGCCGCCGACCTCCTGCGCGTCCTGGAGCAGCTCTGCCCCCGCCGCCACCAGCGCCGCGAGCCGCTCGCGCAGGTCGGTGACATGCCAGTACGGAACCGGTCCGGTCATGCCCTTGGCGTGTCCGTTCGGGTCGAGACCGACGTCCTGCCCGGCGGCCTTGAAACCGACGTAGTAGGGCTCGTCGGCGTACGGCTCGACCTCCAGCAGCGCGCTGAACAGGGCCTTCGCCCGGGCGAGGTCCTTGACGGGGTAGATGATCGTCTGCAGGCCGGCGGCCATGGCGTTCTCCTCGGTGAGGTGCGGTGTGCGGGAACGGTTCCGTGTTCCCGCACTACTCACGCTAGGCCGGGGAGCGGCGGACGGCTTCTCCGATCCTGACCGGTTCGGCACGCGCCGCCCGGTCCGCTACGTCGACTCCCGCTTCACCAGCTCCGTCGGCAGGATCACCGCCGCCGGGTCCTCGCCCCCTATCTGGGCGAGCAGCACCCGGACCATCTCATTGCTGATCCGGTCCCAGGGCTGACGGATGGTGGTGAGGGAGGGACTGGCCGCGGTCGCCGCCGGGGAGTCGTCGAAGCCGCCGACCGCGACGTCCTCGGGCACCCGCCGGCCCGCCCGGTGCAGGGCTGTCAGCACGCCCTGTGCCATCAGGTCGGACGCGACGAACACCGCGTCGAGGTCCGGTGCCTGCGCCAGCAGCCGCTCGGCGCCCGCCTCGCCGCTGGCCCGGCTGTAGTCGCCGGAGACGACGATCCGCTCGTCGTAGTCGACGCCCGCCTCGGCGAGCACCTCCCGGTAGCCCGCGAGCCGCTCCACACCGCCGGGGGTGTCCAGCGGGCCGGTGACCACGCCGACCCGTCGGCGGCCCTGCGCCAGCAGATGGCGCACCATGTCCCGCGCGCCGTCGCGGTCGTCGGCGGCCACGTAACTGACCTTGGACCCGATCCCGATCGGCTTGCCGCACGCGACCAGCGGGACGCCCGCCTCGCGCAGCTCCGTGGCGATCGGGTCCCCGGAGTGGCTGGAGACCAGCAGCACCCCGTCGACATGCCCGGCGGTGATGTACCGCGTGATGCGCCGCCGCTCGTCCTCGGTCCCGGCCAGCATCAGCAGGAGGGGGACGTCGTGCGCGGCCAGCGCCTGTGTGCAGCCGCGCAGCAGGACATTGAAGTTGGGGTCCTCGAAGAACCGCTCCTGGGGCTCGGTCAGCAGGAAGCCCACGGAGTCGGAGCGGCCGGTGATCAGGGAACGGGCGTGCCGGTTCACGACGTAACCCGTCCTGCGGATGGCGTCGTTGACCGCCTCGGCCGCGGTGGGGCTCACGTAGTGTCCACCGTTGAGCACCCGTGAGACGGTGCCCCGTGAGACGCCCGCCTCCCGTGCCACGTCGTGGATGGTCGGTGGTCTGCGGCGGCCCCCCGCACCATGGTTCATGGTCATGACTTTACGGCTCCGGACAGCAGATCCAGGCTCCAGAACCGCTGAATGACCAGGAACAGCGCCACCAGCGGGATCACCGCCAGGAACGCGCCGGTGATCACCAGCGTGTAGAGCGCCGGGGTGTTGGCGCCCTGTTCGAGGAGCGTGAACAGGCCGAGGGTGAGCGGGAACCTCTCGTCGTCGCTGAGCATGATGTACGGCAGCAGGAAGTTGTTCCAGATCGCCACGAACTGGAACAGGAACACCGTCACCATGCCGGGCACCATCATCGGCAGCGCGACCCTGGTGAAGATCCGCCACTCGCTCGCGCCGTCCATCCGGCCCGCCTCCACCACGTCGCTCGGCACGGCCGCGGCCGCGTAGATGCGCGCGAGGTAGACGCCGTACGGGGAGAGGATCTGCGGCAGCAGCACGGACCAGTAGGAGTCCGTGAGGTCCGCCTTCGCCATCAGCAGGTACTGGGGGATGGCGAGGATGATCGGCGGCATCAGCACGCCCGCAAGGAGGACGTTGAACAGCGTCTCGCGGCCCCGGAAACGGTAGGTCGCGAGCGCGTAGCCGCTGAACGCCGACACACACGTCGACAGCAGCGCGCCGAGAACGGCGTACAGGCCGGAGTTGGCCATCCACTGCCAGTAGATGCCGTCGCGGTAGGCGTTGAGGTCGCGCAGGTTGTCGGTGAAGCCGGTGCCCGGCAGGAACGTGAACGTGGAGAACAGCTCGCTGCCGGACTTGGTGGACGCGATCACCACCCAGGCCACCGGGAGCAGACAGTAGACGGCGCCGAGGAGCAGCGTGAGCGTCGGCACCAGCGCGATCCGGCCGCGCAGCGGCGGACGGCTCTGCGACGCGCCGGTGGCGCCGGCCGCGGAGGGGGCCTTGTGGACGGCAAGAGAACTCATCGTGCGGCTCCTTGACGGGCGTCCTGCTTGTTACGGCGGTTCGCGGCCCGCAGGAAGCCGAAGGACAGCACCAGCGTGGCGAAAGCGATGATCACGGCCTCTGCGGCCGCCTGGTAGATGTCACCCGTGCCGAACGCGTCCCGGTACACCTTCATCAGCGGACTCCACGTCGTCGACACGGAGTTGGTGAGCGGCTTGAGGGTGGTCGGCTCGTTGAAGACCTGGAGCGTGGCGATGATCGAGAAGAAGAAGGTCAGCACCAGCGAGGGCGCCACCATCGGGATCTTGATCCGCAGCGCGATCTGCGTCGGGGTGGCGCCGTCCAGCTTCGCCGCCTCGTACACCTCGACCGGGATGGCCTGCAACGAGGTGTAGATGACGATCATGTTGAAGCCGGTGCCGCCCCAGACCGCGATGTTCGACAGGGCGAGGTACAGCGGACCGCCGTCCAGCAGGTCCGGCTGCGGCATGCCCAGCTTCTCCAGCACGAAGTAGAACGGGCTGACGTCCGGCAGGTAGAGGAAGCCCCACAGCAGCGCCGCCACCACGCCGGGGATGGCGTACGGCAGGAAGATCGCGAGCCGGGTGAACGGGGCGAGCCGCACCTTCTCGGAGTCGAGCATCAGCGCGAACAGCAGCGCCAGGCCCAGCATCACCGGGACGACGATGCAGCCGTAGCCGAGGACGCGCAGCGCGCCGTCGAGCAGCTCGCTGTCGGTGAAGGCGGCGGTGTAGTTCTCCAGGCCGGCCCAGATCTCCTTGCGCGCGCCCGAGCCCAGGCCGAGGCCGGAGACGTGCACCTTGCGGAAGCTGAGCCACACCGCGTACCCGATGGGCAGCGCGAAGAACAGGGTGAAGAGGATCGTCGCGGGGAGGAGGAAGGCGTACGGGGCCCCCTTGACCCCGTACGACCTCCGGCGTGCGATGGTCACTCGGAGACCTCGAAGCCCTGCTTCTCGAGGTCGGCGACCGTGTCCGCCTGCATCTTGGCCAGGGCGGCGGAGAAGTCCGACTTGTCCTTCGCGGCGGCGCCGAACGCGTCCTTGAAGGTCGTGTAGGCGACGTTCACGTTCGGGCCCCAGGCCGACGGCGCCGTGGTCTTCGCGATCTTGGCGGCCGTGGTGTAGAAGTCCGCCTGGTTCGAGAAGTAGTCCGGCGGGGTGGTGAAGGCGCCGCTGAGCTGGGCGGAGGTGGAGGCCGGGTAGATGCCGCTCTCCTTGGCCAGGGCGTTGAGGGCGTCGCCGTCGGTGTTCAGCCAGGCGGCGAACTTGGCGGCGGCCTCCTTGTGCTTCGAGTCCGTGGTCACGGCCGTGGAGGATCCGCCCCAGCTGCCGGTGACGTTCTCGCTGTTCGACCACTGGGGGAGCGGGGCCATGGCCCACTTGCCCTTGGTGTCGGGCGCGGCGGTGGTCAGGGTGCCCGGGGCCCAGACGGCGGAGACCCAGGCGATCTGCTTGCCGGTGTTGAGCGCCTTGTTCCAGGCCGGGGTGTACATCGGCTGGTTGTCGATGGCGCCCTCCTTGACGAGGCCGCCCCAGAAGTCGGCGACCTTCTTGGTGGCCGCGTCGTCGATGCCGACCTTCCACTTGTCGCCCGAGGTGGTCCACCACTTGGCGCCGGCCTGCTGGGCGAGGCCCGCGAAGAGGCCGGAGTCGTTGGCGGAGAAGGTCGTGAGGTCCGTCTCCGGAGCCTTCTCCTTCAGCGTCCGGGCGGTCGCCGCGAACTGCTCCCAGGTCGTCGGGACCGTCAGGCCGTACTCCTTGAAGAGGTCGGCGCGGTAGTAGAACATCATCGGGCCGATGTCCTGCGGCACCGCGTAGACGGCGTCCGTGCCCAGCGTCGTCTGCTGCCAGACACCGTCGGCGAACTTGGCTTTCGCGTCGCCGACGTTCTTCGCTATGTCCGCCAGCGCGTCATTGCTGACCAGCGTGGGCAGTGCCTGGTACTCGGCCTGGACCAGGTCGGGGGCCTTGCCTGCCTTGTGCGCGGTGAGGATCTTGGTGACCAGCGTGTCGCCGGACGCCTGCTTCTTCACCGTGACGGTGATCTGGTCCTTCTTGCCCTGGCCCTTGTTCCACAGGTCCACGACCTTGTCCATGCCGGGCGTCCACGTCCAGTACGTGAGCGAGGCCGGACCGGACTCGGCGCTGTCCTCGTCGGACGAGCCGCAGGCGGTGAGCGCGGTGGCGCCGAGGACGACGGCGACGGCCGAAGCCGCACCTCTGACAAAGAGCCGCCGGCGCTTCGTGTTGGGCATGGATCTCTCCCCTGACCTGGGTTCTCGCCCAGTGCGAAAACCTGCCATGCGATCGCATGAGCGGGCTCCCCGCCCGTCGCGAGAAGCTGCTCTGCTGTCTGTGAGCGTTCACAGTAGAGAAACATCCCGGACACTTGTCAATGGTTGTTGCTGTGCGGTTATGTTGGGCTCCGAACGCCGCCACTGTGTGTGCACGTTCCCAAATGATCGATTAAACGGGAGAAGATCCATGCCGGAGACCAGCCCCAAGGGCCTCACCAGGCTCGCCTTCGGTGGGGACTACAACCCCGAGCAGTGGCCGGAAAGTGTCTGGCAGGACGACGTACGGCTGATGCGCGAGGCCGGCGTCACCATGGTGAGCGTCGGAATCTTCTCCTGGGCCCTGCTGGAACCCTCGCCGGGGGAGTACGACTTCGGCTGGCTGGACCGCGTCATCGGCCTGCTGCACGACAACGGCATCCGCGTCGACCTGGGCACACCCACCGTGGCGCCCCCGGTCTGGTTCTACCGCGACCACCCCGACGCGCTGCCCGTGACCCCCGAGGGCGCGCGCTACGAGTTCGGCTCCCGCGCCGCGATCTGTCACAGCAACGCGGACTACCGCGCCGCCGCGGCGAACATCACCACCCGCCTCGCCCAGCGCTACGGCGACCACCCGGCGCTGGCGATGTGGCACGTGCACAACGAGTACGGCGTCCCCGTCTCCGCCTGCTACTGCGACTCCTGCGCCGCCCACTTCCGCCGCTGGCTGGAGACCACGTACGGCACGGTCGACGCCGTCAACGAGGCCTGGGGCACCGCCTTCTGGGGCCAGCGCTACGCCGGCCTCGAGGACGTCAACCCGCCGCGCGCCACCCCCACGGTCGGCAACCCGGGGCAGGCCCTGGACTACAAGCGCTTCGCCGACGCCACCATGCGCGAGAACTTCGTGGCGGAGCGGGACATCCTGCACCGCCTCGCGCCCGGCGTCCCGGTGACGACCAACTTCATGACCGCCCTCAGCCAGTGCGACTCGGTCGACTACTGGGCCTGGGGCCGTGAGGTCGACATCGTCACCAACGACCACTACCTGATCACCGACGGCCGCCGCACCCACGTCAACCTGGCGATGGCCGCGGACCTGACCCGCTCCGTCGCCGGCGGCGCCCCCTGGATCCTCCTGGAGCACTCCACCTCGGGCGTCAACTGGCAGCCGCGCAACCCGGCCAAGGCCCCCGGCCAGATGGCCCGCAACTCCCTCGGCCACGTGGCCCGCGGTTCCGAGGGCGCCATGTTCTTCCAGTGGCGGCAGTCCCGGCGCGGCGCCGAGAAGTTCCACTCGGCGATGGTCCCGCACGGCGGCACCGACACCCGCGTGTGGCGCGAGGTCGTCGAACTCGGGGCCTCCCTCGACTCGCTCGGCGCGATCCGCGGCACCCGCACCGAGGCCGACGTGGCGGTCCTGTGGGACTGGCACTCCTGGTGGGCGCAGAACCTCGACTGGCGGCCCAGCGAGGACGCCGACCCGCGCGAGCGCGCCGACGCCTTCTACGAGGCCCTCTACGACCGCCACCTCACCGTCGACTTCGCCCACCCCGAGGCCGACCTCTCGGCGTACCCGCTGGTCGTGGTGCCCGCCCTGTACCTGATGACGGAAGCGGCCGGGAACAACCTCCGGGAGTACGTCGCGAACGGCGGCACCCTGGTCGTGTCGTACTTCTCCGGCATCGTCGACGAGCACGACGCCGTCCACGAGGGCGCCTACCCCGGCGCGCTCCGGGACGTGCTGGGTCTGACGATCGAGGAGTTCTCGCCGCTGCTTCGGGGCGAGAGCGTGCGCGTCACCGGTCCCGACGGCAGTGAGATCGCCGGCGACGTGTGGACGGAGTTCGTGGTGCCGCGCGGCGCCGAGACCGTCTGGACCTACGCCGACGGCCTCACCGCGGGCCACCCCGCCGTCACCCGGCACCGGCTCGGCGAGGGCACCGCCTGGTACGTCTCCACCCGCCTCGGCGGCGTGGGCCTGGACGCGCTGCTCGGCCGGGCCGCCGAGGACGCGGCGATCGCCCCGCGCGCCGATCTGCCGCACGACGTGGAGGTCGTGCGCCGCTCCGGCGAGACGGGCAGCTACCTCTTCGCGATCAACCACACCGCCACCGACGCCAAGGTGCCGCTGGAGAGCTCCGGCACCGAACTGCTGACGGGCGAACGCGCCGCCGGCCGCGTCGCGGTCCCGGCGGGAGCCGTCCGGGTCGTACGACTCGACGGCTGAGCCGACTCCCCCTCCGCCCGTGGAGCCGCGAGCCGCGGGCGGAGGGGGTCCCTCACCCCACGAGGGAACCTCCATCCATCACGTCGAAGGGACGACGGACGACGATGTTCCATCCCAGACGCACGCTCAGAACCCTGCTGCTGCCGCTCGCCGCGGGGCTCGCCCTCACCGTCCTGCCCGCGCAGACCGCGCAGGCGGCCACCACCCTCACCAACGGCGGCTTCGAGACCGACGGCGCCGGCACCGCGACGCCGGCCGGCTGGTCCACGTACTCGGCGGCCGGGCAGAACGCCGCCTCCTTCACCGAGTCCGGGGGCCACGCGGGCAGTTACCGCCTCTCGCACTACTCGGCCTCCGCCTACAAGGTCGAGACGTACCAGTACCTGTCCGGGCTCACCAACGGCACCTACAAGCTCACCGCCTGGGTGCGCTCCGGCGGCGGCCAGAACTCCGCGTACATCGCGCTGAAGAACTGCGGCAGCGCCGAGCAGCGCACCGCCATCCCGGTCTCCTCCAGCGGCTGGATCCGCATCGTCACCTCCATCGCGGTGACGAACAACCAGTGCACCATCAGCGTCAACTCCGACGCCAACGCCGGAAACTGGATCAACGTCGACGACCTGACCTTCGCGTCGGGCTCCACCGGCCTGTCCATCAAGGGCTCGGACGTGTCGTCGCTCATCAAGAGCGAAGCCCTCGGCGGCGTCTACAAGAACAGCTCCGGCACCACCCAGGACGCGCTCGCCGTCCTGAAGAACGCCGGACAGAACTACGCGCGCCTGAAGGTCTGGGTGAACCCCGCCGACGGCTACAACAACAAGGCGCGGGTCCTGGCGGCGGCCAAGCGCGTCAAGGCGCAGGGCACGAAGCTCCTGGTGGACTTCCACTACTCGGACACCTGGGCCGACCCGGGGGCGCAGACCGTGCCCGCCGCATGGGCCGGGCACTCCTACAGCCAGCTGAAGACGGACGTCTACAACCACACCTACGACGTCCTCAACGCCCTCAAGGCACAGGGCACCAGCGCGGACATGGTGCAGGTCGGCAACGAGATCAACGGCGGCATGCTGTGGTCCACGGGCTCCACCGACAACTGGTCGCAGCTCGCCGGACTGCTCAACTCCGGCTACGACGCCGTCAAGGCGGTCAACTCCGGTACGCCCGTGGCGCTGCACCTCGCCAAGGGCGGTGACCTGGCCGGCACCCGCTGGTGGTTCGACAGCGCCGTCTCCAACGGGGTGAAGTTCGACGTCATCGGCCTGTCGTACTACGGGTACTGGCACGGCACGCTCGCCGACTTCCAGACCACCCTCGACGACGCCGCCTCCCGCTACGCCCGGCCGGTCTACGTCGCCGAGACGGCGTACCCCTTCCGGCTGGACAGCGAGGACTCGACCGAGAACATCATCGACCTCGCCGGCGAGCTGGTGTCCGGCTATCCGGCGACCGTCACCGGCCAGACCCGGTGGATGAACGACGTGGCGAGCATCGTGGAGGCCGTTCCGAACGGCCGTGGACTCGGCGTCTTCTACTGGGAGTCCACCTGGACCGCCGTCACCGGCAACGGCTGGGACCCGACCGACGCCGGCTCCGGCAACGGCTGGGAGAACCAGGCCCTGTTCGGCTACGACGACAAGGCCCTGTCCTCCATGTCGTGGTTCAGCCACCGCTGATCCGCCCTCCCTCTCCGGAAGCAGGGGCCCGGCCGCGCCGCGCGGCCGGGCCCCTGCCCGTCTCCGGCGGTTCACCCGAACACCCTTGTGGGGCAAGGGTGTTCGATCCCGGCCAAGGCTTGCGGAGTGCGGGACACGGCGGCCCCGGCTGCGGAACAGTGGGGAGACGCGGTACCGAGGGAGCGCAGACCGCAGGGACGAAGGGGACGACGATGCTGAGGACTCCTGTGAGCGAGAGGCGACTGGAAATCCTGGAGTGGCTGAAGGAGCCGGCCCGGCACTTCCCGCCGCAACGGCACGGCGACCTCGTCGAGGACGGCGTCACGGCGGACGTCGTCGCGGCGAAACTGGGTGTGCGCCGGCAGGTGGCCGGCACCCACCTCGGCCTGCTCGCCGGCATCGGTCTGCTGCGCGCCAAGCGGATCAGGCGTCGCACCTACTACCGGCGCGACGAGATGCGCATCGCCGAAGTGGCGCGGATGTTCGAGAAGGGGTGGTAGAGGACTTCGGGAAGGGGCGGTAGAGGACGGAGGGTCCACCCTCCGAAAAGGCCCGGCAAAGGACCACGGTCACGACCTGTCCGCGCCCTGCCCGCCTGCGAGGATGGCCGCCTCCTCAAGGAAGGCGGCCCATATGGACCGTCGGACGCCTCTCGTCCCCCTCAGGTACATCACTCTCCCCGGGCACGGCCCCGAAGACGTCGTCGCCGACGCCAGAGGGCGGGTACTGACCGGGGTGTCGGACGGGCGGATCCTGCGTGTCGACGGTCTCGACGACCCGCCCGCGGCTCGGGTCGAGCACATCGCCGAGATCGGCGGCCGACCGCTCGGCCTCGAACTCCTCCCGGACGGCGACCTGTTGGTGTGCTGCGCCGACGGCGCGCTGCTGCGCGTCGACCCCGAGGGCGGCACCGGAAACGTCCGCGTCCTGACCGAGTCGGCGGCGGGGGAGCGGCTGCGCTTCTGCAGCAACGTCGTCGCGCTGCCCGACGGAACCGTCTACTTCACCGTGTCCAGCCGGGTCCACCCCTTGAAGGACTGGATGGGCGACCTCGTCGAACACACCGGCACCGGCCGCCTGTTGCGCCTGGAACCCGGCGCCCGCGAAGCCGAAGTGGTCCTGGAGGGGCTCCAGTTCGCCAACGGCCTCGCGCGCGCCGCCGACGACTCCTTCCTGATCGTCGCCGAGACCGGCGCCCGCCGCCTCACCCGCTACCAGCTCACCGGCCCCCGGGCCGGCCGGGCCGAGCCCCTCGTCGAGCACCTGCCGGGGTTCCCGGACAACCTGTGGCGCGGCGCGCCCGACGGCCCCGTCTGGGTGGCGCTGGCCGGCCCGCGCGTCCCCCCGCTCGACCTCCTGCACCGCGCCGGTCCCGCCGTACGCCGACGTGCCGCCCGCCTCGCCGTGAACGCGCCGTACCGCCCGTCGGGCACGACGGGGGTGCTGGCGGTGGACGACGACGGCCGGATCGTCCACCACCTCACCCACCGCCGCTCCGGGTTCCGCATGGTCACCAGCGTCTGCGAGACCGGCGGCCGACTGGTCCTGGGCAGCCTCTGGGAGCGGGGCATCGCGGTCTGTGAGGCGCCCCTGACCAAGTGAGACGGCGTTACGCTGATGCCCGGTCGTGATCACCTCGACGAGGCGGGGTGGTCCGGGCCACGGCAGGAGACGTACGACATGACAGCTCCGCAGGCCCAGAGCCTCCGTACCGGCGCAACACGGAGGACCACCGGGACGGGCCGGCTCCCGGTGGTCGCCGTGGTGGCCGTCGGTGGCGGTGTCGGTGCCGCCGCCCGCTACACGGCGTCCCTCTGGTGGCCCACGCGAGCCGGCGGATTCCCCTGGACCACCTTCTGGGTGAACGTCGTCGGCTGCGCGGTGATCGGTGTCTTCCTGGTGGTGGTCACCGAGGCGGTGACCACCCACCGGCTGGTGCGGCCGTTCTTCGGCACCGGTGTGCTGGGCGGGTTCACCACCTTCTCGACGTACGCCGTCGACATCCGGACGCTGTTCGGCGAGGACCGTCCCGGCACGGCCCTGGTCTATCTCGCCGCGACCCCGTGCGCGGCGCTTCTCGTGGTCGGGCTCGCGGCCACGGCGACCCGCCACGTTCTCCGGTGGAGGCGGCGATGACGAGACTGACCGGCAGGGCCCTGCGACTGACCGTGTTCGTCGGCGAGAACGACACCTGGCACCGCAAGCCCCTCTACACGGAGATCGTGCACCGCGCCCACACGGCCGGTCTCGCGGGCGCCAGCGTCTTCCACGGCATCGAGGGCTTCGGCGCCTCCTCGCGGATCCACACCTCCCGGCTGCTCTCGCTCAGCGAGGACCTGCCGGTCGCGATCGTCGTCGTGGACACCGAGGAGCGGGTGCGGGCCTTCCTGCCCGAGCTCGACGAGCTGGTCACGGAGGGCATGGTGACCCTCGAACCCTGCGAGGTCATCCGGTATGTCGGCCGGGGCGGGAACCGGGCGGACCAACAGGGCGATTCGGGCACGAAGGGTAAGAAGTCGTTGTGAACTGGCTGGTGGTCGTCGCCGGCGGCATGATCGGCGCCCCGCTCCGCTACCTGACCGACCGCGCGGTGCAGGCCCGGCACGACTCGCTCTTCCCCTGGGGCACCTTCGTCGTCAACATCAGCGGCTGTCTGATCCTCGGCACCCTGACCGGCGCCGCCGCCCTCGGCCCCGACCTGCGGTTGTTCCTGGGGACGGGTTTCTGCGGAGCGCTGACGACGTACTCGACGTTCTCGTACGAGACACTGCGGCTGACCGAGACCGGCGCGGGCCTCTACGCCGCCGCCAACGCCGTCGGAAGCGTGGTGGTGGGCCTCGGGGCCGCGTTCGCCGGTGTCGCGATGGGTCAGTGGGCGTGGTCGTAGGCGGTCCGGCCGGTTCCGCGCCTGGTAGGACTATGTACGACACCGGAGCGTCTACAACGCTGTCGACCGAATCGTCTCCTCAGAACTGGATTCCATGAGCGCCATCTCCGTCGGCCAAGCCGTCGTCCTCGGAGCCGTCGAGGGAGTGACCGAGTTCCTCCCCGTCTCCTCCACCGGCCATCTGAAGATCACCGAGGGGCTGATGAACATCCCGGTCGACGACGACGCCGTCGTCGGGTTCTCGGCCGTCATCCAGGTCGGGGCGATCGCCGCCGTGCTCGTGTACTTCCGCAAGGACATCGTGCGGATCGTCTCGGCCTGGTTCCGCGGGCTGCGCAGCCGTGAGGAGCGTCACCACCACGACTACAAGTTCGCCTGGTGGGTGATCTACGCGACGATCCCGATCGTCGTCGTGGGCCTCGCCGCCAAGCCGCTCATCGAGGGGCCGCTGGCCTCGCTGTGGGTGGTCGCGGGCTCGCTGATCGCCGGCAGCGGTGTGATGTGGGCGGCCGACCAGATGGGCCGCCACAAGCGCGGCGAGGACGACACCTCGTTCAAGGACGCGATGCTGGTCGGCAGCTCCCAGATCCTCGCGCTGCTCTTCCCCGGCTTCTCCCGCTCCGGCGCCACCATGTCCACCGCGCTCATGCTCGACCTGGACCGGGTGGCCGCCACCCGGCTGTCGTTCTTCCTCGGCATCCCCGCCCTGACCGGCGCCGGCATCTACGAGCTGAAGGACGCCCTGGGCACGGGCGCCGGCGCGGCGCCCCTGGCCGTCGGCACGGCGGTGTCCTTCGTGGTCGCCTACGCCTCGATCGCCTGGCTGCTGAAGTTCGTCGCCAAGCACTCCTTCAACGCGTTCGTCATCTACCGGCTCGTCGTCGGCGTGGCGCTGTTCGGGCTGCTGGCCGCCGGAGTCCTCGACAGCTGACCGCGGCCCGGGAGCCGGTCGGCAGCCGGTCGGGGAGCCGGCTGGCAGCCGGTCGGCAGGCGGTGGGGGAAGCCCCGTGCGATCCCCTCAGGGGGCGGAAGATGCCTTTCAGGCTCCCCGCCCCCTGAATCTTTTGTTTCAGGGCACGTCTTGACAGCGGCGGCAGCACACCCGGAGTATCACTCCCGTGAACCTGTCAGACAGCCAGACAGGTGGGGCCGGGCCGCGGCGCATCAGCGCGATGGAAGCGGTACTCACCCACCTCCGCGGCGCCATCGAGCGCGGCCGGTACGCCATCGGCGACAAGCTCCCCTCCGAGGCGGAGCTCTGCCGCACCCTCGAGGTGTCGCGGCCCGTCCTGCGGGAAGCGCTGCGCGCCCTCCAGACGATGGGCCTGACCGTCGCCAAGACGGGCAAAGGCACCTTTGTGATCGCGAACACCGTGGAGGACCCCACCTTCGGCGACTACGCGGCCAGTGACCTGCTCGAGGTGCGACGGCACGTCGAGATCCCGGTCGCCGGGTACGCGGCGCTGCGCCGCACCCCGGAGAACCTGGACCACCTGGCCCATCTGCTCGACCGCATGGAGCGGGAGACGGACACCACCGCGTGGGTCGCGATGGACACCCTCTTCCACCTGGCCGTCGCCGAGGCCGCCCAGAACCCGGTGTTCCGCCGGGTCATCGAGGAGATCCGGGACGCACTGGCGCGTCAGTCGGCGTTCCTCAACGAGCTGGGCGGACGGCGCGAGCAGTCCAACCGCGAGCACCGGGCGATCGTCGAGGCGCTGATCGACGGTTCCGAGCCCGACGCGGTGGAGGCCATGAGCCATCACCTCGACCGCGTCGAGACGACCCTCACCGACATCGTGCGCGCCCCGCGCACGGACACCCCCCTGGAAGGCGGACCCGCGGCGTGAGCGACCAGCACCTCAAAGACGAGACGCGCCCCTCGAACCGTCACGTCGACGCCGGAGACGAGGGCTACAGCAAGTCGCTGAAGTCCCGCCACGTCAACATGATCGCCATCGGCGGCGCCATCGGCACCGGGCTCTTCCTCGGCGCCGGCGGCCGCCTCGCCGACGCCGGCCCGTCCCTCTTCATCGCCTACGCAGTCTGCGGAATCTTCGCCTTCCTCGTGGTGCGCGCCCTTGGTGAACTCGTCCTGTACCGGCCGTCCTCCGGCGCCTTCGTGTCCTACGCCCGCGAGTTCATGGGCGAGAAGGGCGCGTACACGGCCGGCTGGATGTACTTCCTGAACTGGGCCACCACCGGCATCGCCGACATCACCGCGGTGGCCACCTACACCCACTACTGGGGCATGTTCTCCGACATACCCCAGTGGGTGATCGCGCTCATCGCCCTGGCCGTGGTCCTCACCGTGAACCTGATCTCGGTGAAGATCTTCGGCGAACTGGAGTTCTGGTTCGCCATCGTCAAGGTCAGCGCGCTGGTGATCTTCATGTGCATCGGCATCTTCCTGCTGGTCACGCAGCACCCGGTGGACGGCGTCACCCCCGGCCCGTCCCTCATCACCGACAACGGCGGCGTGTTCCCCAGCGGTCTGCTGCCCATGCTGCTGATCATCCAGGGCGTCGTCTTCGCCTACGCCTCCGTCGAGCTGGTCGGCGTCGCCGCCGGTGAGACCGAGAACCCCGAGAAGATCATGCCGAAGGCGATCAACTCGATCATGTGGCGCGTGGGTCTGTTCTACGTCGGCTCGGTGGTCCTGCTGTCGATGCTGCTGCCGTGGAACAAGTACACGTCCGGCGAGAGCCCCTTCGTGACGGTCCTCTCCCGCATCGGCATCCCCGCGGCGGGCGGGGTGATGAACCTCGTCGTCCTCACCGCGGCCATGTCCTCGCTCAACTCCGGCCTGTACTCCACCGGCCGCATCCTGCGCTCCATGGCGATGTCCGGATCCGCGCCGAAGTTCACCGGCGTGATGAGCCGCAGCCAGGTCCCGTACGGCGGCATCCTGCTCACCAGCGGTATCTGTGTGCTGGGCGTCGGCCTCAACTTCGTGGTCCCGGCGGACGCCTTCGAGATCGTGCTGAACTTCGCGGCGATCGGCATCCTCTCCACCTGGGGCATGATCATGATCTGTCACCTGCTCTTCTGGCAGAAGACCCAGAAGGGCGAGCTGACCCGGCCGAGCTACCGGCTGCCGGGCTCTCCCTGGACCGAACTCGTGACGCTGTTCTTCCTCGCCTCGGTCCTGGTCCTCATGTACGCCGACGGCGGCGCCGGACGCACCACCGTGCTGTGCCTGCCGCTGATCGTCGCGGCGCTGGTCGCCGGCTGGTACGCCATCCGCCGCAACCGCGCCCGCACCTCGTCCCGGGCCGACGCGTGACCCCGTCGCCGGCCGCCGACCACCCACCAGTGATGCAGGCAGTGATGTACAGCAGTTCCCTCGCCGACGCCCCCGCGATCCGCGAACCCCTCCACACTCCCGTCGCCCACCTCGTCCGCGGCGGGGTGACCGAGGGCATCCACTACGGCTCCGTCGTCGTCCTCGGCGCGGGCGGCGAGATCGAGCTCCAGCTCGGTGACATCGAGGCCGCCTTCTACCCGCGCTCGGCGCTCAAGCCCGTCCAGGCCGTCGCCATGGTCCGGGCCGGGCTGCCCCTCGACGGCGAGCTGCTCTCGCTCGCCGCCGCCAGCCACTCCGGCGAGGAACGCCACCTCGCCGGAACCCGGCGGATCCTCGAACTGGCGGGCCTCCAGGAGGACGACCTGCGCAACGTCACGGACCTGCCGTACGACCCGGCGGTCCGCGACGCGTGGATACGGGAGGGCCGCGCGCCCTCCCGACTGGCCCAGAACTGCTCCGGCAAGCACGCGGCCATGCTGTACACGTGCCGGCTCAACGGCTGGTCCCTGGACGACTACCTCGACCCCAGGCACCCGCTCCAGCAGGCCATCGCCGAGATCGTCGAGGACCTCACCGGACAGCGGATCGCCCGGGTCACCGTCGACGGGTGCGGCGCACCGCTGTTCTCGGTCTCCCTGCACGGCCTCGCCCGGGCCGCCGCCCGGGTCACCACCTCGGCGCCCGGCACCCCCGAGGCGCGGGTGGCCGACGCGATGCGCGAACACGCCGAGATGGCCTCCGGCTCCGGCCGGGACGTCGCCGCGCTGATGCGGGCCGTCCCCGGCCTGCTGGCGAAGGACGGCTTCGAGGGCGTCGAGGTCGCCGCGCTCCCGGACGGCCGGGCCGTCGCCGTCAAGATCTCCGACGGCGCGAACCGCGCGCGGGTCCCGGTCACCGCGGCCGCCCTCGTCCGAGCCGGTGTGGACCCCGCCCTCCTCACCGAGTTCGCGGGCGAACTCCTTTTCGGCGGCGGCGAACCGGTCGGCCGCATCCGCCCGGTACGCGCACTGGATCCGGTCACCGTGCGCGCCTGCGCCTGACGGACTCCGGTGACCACCGGGTGTGCGCGGTGGTCACCGGCGGACCCCCGGTCCCCGCGCGCGGTCCCCGCACCGCGATCAGGACCGCGCCCGGTCCCCGAACCGCCGGTCCGGTCACCACCGGACCGGCGCCCGACCGGCTCGGGCGGTCGTCACCCCGTACCGCCCGAGCCGGCATCACGCCACCCGCGCCGCCCGCCGCCCGCCGCTCATCCGCACCCGCACCCTCACCATCACCCTCGAAAAGAGGCCGCACCGTCATGACCGCCGCCGTCACCCGCAGCGAACACGACCTGCTCGGAGACCGGGACGTCCCGGCCGACGCGTACTGGGGCGTCCACACCCTGCGCGCCACGGAGAACTTCCCCATCACCGGGACGCCGATCTCCGCCTACCCGCATCTCATCGACGCCCTCGCCGCCGTCAAGGAGGCCGCCGCCCTCGCCAACGAGGAGCTCGGCCTGCTCGCGCCGGACAAGACGGCCGCCATCGTCGCCGCCTGCCGTGAGATCCGCGCGGGGAAGCTGCACGACCAGTTCGTCGTCGACGTCGTCCAGGGCGGCGCGGGCACCTCGACCAACATGAACGCCAACGAGGTCGTCGCCAACCGGGCGCTGGAGCTGCTGGGGCACGAGAGGGGGCAGTACCGGTACCTGCATCCCAACGAGGACGTCAACCTCGGGCAGTCGACCAACGACGTCTACCCGACCGCCGTCAAGATAGCGACGGTCTTCGCGGTACGTGGACTGCTCAAGGCGATGTCCGTACTCCAGGACGCGTTCGCCCGTAAGGCGGTCGAGTTCCGTGACGTGCTCAAGATGGGCCGTACACAGTTGCAGGACGCGGTGCCGATGACGCTCGGTCAAGAGTTCTCGGCCTATGCCGTCATGATTGACGAGGACCGCAACCGTCTTGACGAGGCCATCCAGTTGATCCATGAGATCAACCTGGGAGCCACGGCCATCGGGACCGGCCTCAACGCCCCCGCCGGATACGCCGAGGCCGCCCGCCGCCACCTCGCCGAGATCACCGGGCTGCCGCTGGTCACCGCGGCCAACCTGGTCGAAGCCACCCAGGACTGCGGCGCGTTCGTCCAGATGTCCGGCGTGCTCAAGCGTGTCGCGGTCAAGCTCTCCAAGAGCTGCAACGATCTGCGGCTGCTGTCCTCCGGGCCGCGCGCCGGCCTCGGCGAGATCAACCTGCCGCCCGTGCAGGCCGGTTCGTCCATCATGCCGGGCAAGGTCAACCCGGTGATCCCCGAGGTCGTCAACCAGGTCGCCTTCGAGGTGATCGGCAACGACGTCACCATCACGATGGCCGCAGAGGCCGGACAGCTCCAGCTCAACGCCTTCGAGCCGATCATCCTGCACTCCCTGTCGGAGTCCATCACCCATCTGCGCGCCGCCTGCCTCACCCTCGCCGAGCGCTGCGTGGACGGCATCACCGCCAACACCGAGGTACTGCGCGCCAGCGTCGAGAACTCCATCGGCCTGGTCACCGCCCTCAACCCGCACATCGGGTACACGGCGGCCACCGACATCGCCAAGGAGGCCCTCGTCACCGGCCGCGGCGTCGCCGAACTCGTCCTGGAGAAGGGCCTGTTGCCCGCCGAGCGGCTCGCCGAGCTGCTGCGCCCCGAGATCCTGGCGGGCAGCGGAGCGCCGCTCGTCTGACACCCGTCACCCGCGACGACGCGCCAGGACCGGTACGGAGGCACAATAGTGATCATGACAACGACGTCGTCCCGTGCCTTCCAGCCGGTCCTGGACCGCATCGCCGAGGAGATGGAACGCACCCCGGGCCGGGGCCGCCCCGCCGACTACATCCCGGCGCTCGCGGCCTGCGACCCGCGCCGCTTCGGCATGGCCGTCGCGGAACCGGACGGCACGGTGTACGGCGTGGGGGACTGGCGGGAGCCGTTCTCCACGCAGTCCCTCACCAAGGTCTTCACCCTCGCCCTGGACCTGGCCCGCGAGGGCGACGAACTCTGGGAGCACGTGGGCCGCGAACCCTCGGGCAACCCCTTCAACTCCCTCGTCCAGCTGGAGTACGAGAACGGCATCCCGCGCAACCCCTTCATCAACGCGGGCGCGCTGGTCGTCACCGATCGGCTCCAGACCCGTACGGGGGACGCGGCGACCGAACTCCTCGGCTTCCTGCGTGCGGAGAGCGGCAACCCCACGCTCGGCTTCGACGAGGAGATCGCCGCCTCCGAGGCCGCCCACGGCGACCGCAACGCCGCCCTCGCCCACTTCATGGCGTCCTACGGCAACATCGACAACGCGGTACCGGTCCTCCTCGACCAGTACTTCCGGCAGTGCTCCCTCACCGCCTCCTGCGCCGACCTCGCCCTGGCCACCGGCTTCCTCGCCCGGCACGGAGTCCGCGCCGACGGCACCCGGCTGCTCACCGGCAGCCAGGCCAAGCAGGTCAACGCGGTGATGCTGACCTGCGGCACCTACGACGCGGCCGGCGACTTCGCCTACCGAGTCGGCCTGCCGGGCAAGAGCGGCGTGGGCGGCGGCATCATCGCCGTCGTACCGGGCCGCTGCACGCTGTGCGTGTGGAGCCCGGGACTGGACGAGCGGGGCAACTCGGTGGCGGGAGTGGCCGCCCTGGACCGCTTCACGACCCTGACCGGCCTGTCGGTGTTCTGAGCCCGCGGCTCGGCCCGGGGGACCGCCCGGACCCGCGCAGCCCAGCGGCACGGCCCTCGTCCCACACGTCGGTCACGCGCAGGCCGCCGCCAGGAAGGCGCGATGTCGCTCTGCGGTCACCCGGGACGGACACCATGACGGAGTGCTGGCCAAGGCTTTTCCCATCGATCTCCGTCGCTGCCAGGCTCTGGGCCTGGCCGGCACGGCCTGTCTCGCGCTCGGCGGCGAGACGGCCGGCGCGCTGCCCGCCCGGGAACTCCTGGCCCCGTCCTCGGCACACGCCGTGCTCGGCCTGGTCGGCGTGTACTTCGGGCTGGTGCTGCTGACCGCGGCCTGGGTCCTGCTGGGCACTCTGGTGCGCGGCACGAATCCACCGACCCCCCGCGCCCTCGTCCTGGTCCTCGTCGTCTGGGCCGCGCCGCTGCTGATCGCGCCGCCGCTGTTCAGCCGGGACGTGTACAGCTACCTGGCCCAGGGCGCCATGGTGGACGCGCACCTCGACGTGTACGCGCACGGTCCGGCCCGGCTCGGCGGTCCGCTCGCCGACGAGGTCGCCCCGCTGTGGCGGAACACCGGAGCCCCGTACGGCCCGGTCTTCCTCGCCGTCGCCGCCGCCCTGTCCGGACTGACCCGGGGGGCCCTCTCCGCCGGGCTGCTCGGCATGCGGTGCGTCGCGCTCGCGGGGGTGGCGCTGATGACGGCCGCGCTGCCCCGCCTCGCCCGGCACAGCGGAGCTGACCCGGCCGCCGCGCTCTGGCTCGGCGCACTGAATCCGCTGGTCCTGCTGCATCTGGTGGCCGGCGCCCACAACGACGCGATCATGCTGGGTCTGCTCGGTGTCGGGCTGGTGGCCGCGCTCGGCCGGCGCCCGGTGCTCGGGGCCGTCCTGGTCACGCTGGCCGCCCTGGTCAAGGCGCCCGCCGCGCTGGGACTCGTCGCGATCGTGGTCCTGTCACTGCGCGCGGGCCGGCGCCCGGTCCTGACCCTCCTGGGCACGGGGGCCGCGGTCGCCGCCACCACGGTCGTGGCGACCGCCGTCGCGGGCACCGGCTACGGCTGGATAGCCGCCCTGGACACGCCCGTGTCCGCGCACAACTGGGCGCTCACCAGCCTGCTGGGCCGTGCCACCCGTGCTCTCCTGGAGGGCCTGGGCAGCGACCTCGCGCCCTTGGCCGTGCCCGTCTGGCACGCCCTGGGACTCGCGGTCACCGCCGTCGCCCTCGTCGTCATATGGTGGCGGCTGCGCCCACGCCCGGTGTACGCGCTCGGTCTGAGCCTCGCCACGGTGGCCGCGTTCGGTCCGGCGATCCGCCCCTGGTACGCGCTGTGGGGTCTGTTTCTCATCGCCGCGGCGGCCCCCGACACCCTGACCCGCCACCGGACGGCGGCCGTGGCGGGCGTCCTCGCCCTCGCCGTCCTGCCCGACGGGGGTCCCGCCGACACGGGCCGTCTGGTCCTGGCCGTCTCCGGCGGCGCGCTCGCCGTGGTCGTCCTGTGGCAGGCCCGCCTCGCGGCCCAGGCACCGACCGCCCTGGGGCGTACGGCGTGAGACCAGGTGAGTTCCGGGGTGTGAAACCGCCCCGCGCAGACCGCGGCCGCCTCCTGCTGCTCCTCGCGCTCGCCGCCGCCGTCACCGTCTTCACCGCGACGGTGCCGCTGCTGCGCGACTGGTTCGACCTGCGCGTCTACTACGGCACCGTCAACAGCTGGATCCATGACGGCGGCCGGGTCTACGACTACCGGGTGCCGGGCACTCCGTACGGCTTCACCTACCCCCCGTTCGCGGCCGTGGTCATGCTGCCGATGGCACTGGTCGGGCTGCGCACCGCGATCGTGACCGCCCTGCTGCTCAACCTGGCGGCGCTGGCGTTCGCCGTGCGGGTGTGCGTCGGCCCCCGGTGGCGGCGGTACGGCTGGTACGAAGCCGGTCTCGCCGCGTGCGCTCTCGCGCTGTTCGAACCGCTCCGCGACACCTTCAGCTTCGGCCAGGTCAACCTGCTGCTGCTGGCCCTGGTGCTCGTCGACGCCGGGCTGCTGGCGTCCGGGCGGACCCGCTGGGCCGGGGTCGGCATCGGCCTGGCGGCGGCCGTCAAGCTCACGCCCGCGCTGTTCATCGGCCTGCTGCTGGTCGCCCGACGGTGGCGGGCGGCCGCGGTGGCCACGGCCGTGGCGGCGGCCGCCACCGCGCTCGCGGCCCTGGTCGCCCCGGACGCCTCGCGCTTCTACTGGACGCGGGCCCTGTGGGACACGAGCCGGGTGGGCCGGCTCGACTACGTCTCCAACCAGTCGCTCCAGGGTGTCCTGGCGCGGCTGGGCGTGGAGAGCCGGGCGGTCTGGGCGGTGCTGGTCCTGGCGGCGCTGGGCTGGTGGGCGTGGCGGGCCCGGCGGGCGGCCGCCGTGGGGGACTGGCAGGCGGCCTTCGCCCTCACCGGCCTCACCGCCTGTCTGGTCAGCCCCGTGACGTGGGTGCACCACCTGGTGTGGCTGCTGCCGTCCTTCGCGGTGCTGATCCGCGCGGGGCGCCCACGCGTCGCGGGCGCCCTGTACGCGGTGCTGTGCACCAGCGTGGTGTGGCTGTGGTTCGACGACGCGTCAGGCGTCGGCGGCTTCCTCGGCAGCAACGCCTACACCTGGATCACGCTGGGCCTGCTGGTGTGGCTGCCCGTCGGTCATCTCCCCGCCGGGCGGCGGCCGATGAGCCAGAGCACGAGCGCCACGGCGGCCCCGCCCAGCGCGGCGGCGCCCGCGATGAGCGCCGCCTCCGACCAGCCGAGAGCGTTGCCGGCGTCGACGGCGACGGCGACGGCGACGGGGACCGGGCTCGTGCGGGGCACCGGCGTGGACTTCGGTGCGGGCTCCGGTGCGGACTCGGGCGTGGACTGCGGAGCGGACTCCGGTTTCGGCCCGGGACCGGGGAACGGCCACGGACGGACCCGCAGCGCGTCCAGCGAGCCCACCGGATCGACCCGCCCGGCGGCCGCGAACCCCCAGTCCAGCAGCTCGCGCGCCTCTTCGTAGACCTCGAACCCGCCCCCCGCCTGAGGGTTCATCACCGTCACGACGAGGGTGCGTCCGCCCTGACGGGCGGCGGCGACCAGGGTGTTGCCGGCGTTGCTGGTGTAGCCGTTCTTGATCCCGATCAGCCCCGGGTACGGCTCGACGCCGTCCGCCCCGGTCAGCAGCCGGTTGGTGTTGGCGATCCCGTACGACCAGCCCCCGCCCCCGGGGAAGCTCGCCTCCGCGGTGCCGCAGTACCGCGCGAAGTCCGCGTTGCGCAGCCCCGCCCGCCCGAACACCGCCAGGTCGTACGCCGAGGAGACCTGGCCCGGAGCGTCGTATCCGTCGGGCGACACCACGTGGGTGTCCAGGGCGCCCAGGGAGCGCGCCTTGGCCTGCATCCGGGTGGCCGTGGCGTCCCAGCCGCCGTTGAGGGCCGCCAGTACGTGCACGGCGTCGTTGCCGGAGTTGAGGAACACTCCGCGCCACAGGTCGGCGACCCGGTACGTGTGCCCCTCGGTGACCCCGACGAGGCTGCTGCCGGGCCCGATGCCCATGAGCTCCTCCTCGCTCACCCGGTGCCGGATCTCGCCGGGCAGGGCCGGCAGCACCGTGAGGGCGAACAGGGTCTTGAGGGTGCTGGCCGGGGGCAGTTTGCGGTGGGCGTTCGACGCCGCGAGCACCTCGCCCGTCCGCGCGTCGGAGACCAGCCAGGACAGCGCCGAGACGTCGGGGACCTCGGGGGCGCCACGGTGGGGCCTGACCTGCGTCCCGGAGCGGTAGAGCAAGGACGGCCGGGGCGCGGCCACCCGTGGGCCACCGGGTCCCCCGGGTCCACCGGGCGTTCCGGGGTCCGCACCGGCCGGGGCGGCCGCGGCGGGGCCGAGGGCGAGGAGGCCCGCCACACAGAACGCGCAGGCCGTCGCAGCGGCCCGGGAAGAGAATCCGATCGTCATACGAACAACGTAGGAATGAACCCGGCGTTCCCCGCGCTTCCCGTGCCGGACACGGGTGCGCGTGCACCCGGATGCCGCACGCGCACGCCCTACGCGGCGGGCAGGGTCGGCTGGATGCGGCGCAGAAAGGCCGTGTTGTCCGGGGTCTCGCGCATCCGTTCCAGGAGCGTCTCCAGGTTCGCCTGGCCGTCCCTGGTCTGCAGGGCCCGGCGCAGACCGCGTACGGCGGTCAACTCGCCGGGGGAGTAGAGGAGTTCCTCGCGCCGGGTGCCGGAGCCGTTGATGTCGACGGCCGGGAAGACCCGCCGGGAGGCCGGTTCGCGGTCGAGGCGGAGCTCCATGTTGCCGGTGCTCTTGAGCTCCTCGAAGTAGAAGTCGTCGGCGCGGGAGCCCGTTTCGACCAGGGCGGTGGCGAGGACGGTGAGCGAGCCGCCCTCCTCGGCCGCCCGCGCGGCGCCGAAGAACCGCTTGGGGCCGATCAGCGCGGTCGCGTCGACACCGCCGCTGAGGGTGCGGCCCCCGGCGGCGGCCGCGTTGTTGTGGGCCCGGCACAGCCGGGTCAGCGAGTCGAGGAGGATCACGACGTCCTCGCCCGCCTCGACGAGCCGCTTGGCCCGCTCGATGACGAGTTCGGCGAGGGCGATGTGCTGCTTGGGCGCCCGGTCGAACGTCGAGGCGTACACCTCGCCGCGCACGGAGCGCCGCATGTCGGTGACCTCCTCGGGCCGCTCGTCGAGCAGAACGACCATCAGTCGCGCTCCGGCATGGTTGCCGGCGACGGCGGCGGCGATCTGCTGGAGCAGCACGGTCTTGCCCGTCTTCGGCGGGGCGACGATCAGTCCGCGCTGGCCCTTGCCGATCGGCGCGACGAGATCCGTGACCCGTCCGGCGAGGCCGGCCGCCGGGTGTTCCAGGCGCAGCCGCTCGTGCGGGTGGACGGGCGTGAGGTCGCGGAAGTGCCGGCGAGCGCGCTGCTCCTCGGGTGGACGGCCGTTGACGCGGGCGACCTCGGTCAGGGCGCGCTGGGTGCCGCGAACCCCTTCCACGAGGTCGCCCCTGCGCAGGCCGTGACGGCGGATCAGCGCGGCCGGGACCTGGAGGTCGGTGGGCGTGGGCAGGCAGTCCGGGGGGCGCAACTGCCCCTTCCCGCTCGCGTCGATGTCGAGGACACCGGCGGCGACCCGGGCCGGCGGCTGCTGCTGTACAGGGGGGTGTTCGAGAGTGGTGGTCATGGTGGTCGGTCCTTTCACGGACGGAAGGCATGAGGCATGCGGAGATGGGGGGAGCAGCCACGAAGGGAGGGCGCACGGCGCGCCTCGGGTGGCGGGAACAGCACCTCGGCCACGGCAGAACAGAGCCGTCGGTGAGGTGGTGCGGGAAAGCCGCTGTACCGGTCGGAAACGACGGGTGATGCGGCGAACTGAAGGGAACTGGCACCGGCGCCCACAAGCGGGGCGTACACAAGTGCTTCCGGCACTGTAGCACACCGGTCGGTCCCGATGGCGTCAACGCGCCCAAGGCGGTGGTTGTTCCCACCGCAGGGCAGGGCAGGGCGCGGGCGGGGGATCCATGGCGGGGGATCCCTGGCGTAGGGATCCCGGGCGGGGCGATGCCTGGCGGGGTGATCCCGTGCGGAGCGATCCGCGGGGCGCTAGCCGCCCGCCGTCACGGCCTTGAGTTCGGTCAGTGACTCGCTGAGCAGGTCGGCCAGTTCGCGGTGCTCGCCGGGGGCGATCCAGCGTTCGTAGCCGACCTTGAAGACGGCGATCCCGGCCTCGGCGGCGAGGGCGGCGCCGGGGTCCGGGACGCCTCGGGCGCGCAGGGCCTCCGTCACGGCGGCCGAGAGCGCGGCGAGTTTGATCAGTTCGCGTTCCTGGAGTTCCGGGTGCGAGCCGACGACGGACTGCCGCTGCCGGGAGGTCTCGCGCTCCGGGAACACCGCCGCGACGGCCTCCAGCCCCGCCGCCACGACGTCGATCGCAGCGGCGGACGGCGGCGCCTCGGCGACCGCCTTCGCGAACACCTGCCCCAGCACCGCCGAGCCGCCGAACAGCACCTCACGCTTGTCGGCGTAGTGCCGGAAGTAGGTGCGCTCGGTGAGCCCGGCCCGCCGGGCGATCTCCGCCACCGTGGTCTGTTCGTAGCCGCGCTCGCCGAACAGATCCAGCGCCGCCCGTGCCAGGCGCTCTCGCGCGTTCGGCTCCCATCTACCCATGGCCGGATCCTACGCGATGACAGTCCCTGACATCAGTGCTAGCGTCGATGACGACAGTCACTGACATCACTCGATGCCGCCCGACGGTATTCGACTCACTCGTGGTCTGAGGTACTCCCATGCGCATCTTCGTCACCGGCGCTTCCGGCTGGCTCGGTTCCGCTCTCGTCCCCGATCTCCTCGACGCGGGGCACGAGGTCACCGGCCTCGCCCGCTCCGACACCAGCGCCGCCGCGCTCTCCGACGCCGGAGTCGGTGTGGTCCGGGGCACGATCGACGACCTCGACGTCCTCGGCACGGCCGCCGCCGCGTCGGACGGCGTCGTCCATCTCGCCTTCAAGCACGACATCGCCTTCACCGGCGACTTCGCGGGGGCCGCGCGGGCCGACCGCCGGGCCGTCGACACCCTCACCGACGCGCTGGCGGGCAGCGGGCGTCCGCTGGTCGTCGCCGGCGGGTTCGCGGGCTTCCCGCCGGGGCGCGCGGTGACCGAGCGGGACATGCCGACGAGCGACGGATCGGCGTTCTCCCACCGCGCGACCACCGCCGCCGCGGTGCTGGACGCGGCCGGGCGGGGCGTGCGCTCGTCGCTGGTACGGCTGTCGCCGACCTGCCACGGCGACGGGGACGCCGGGTTCATGGCGTCCCTCGTCGCCCTCGCCCGCGCCAAGGGCGTCTCCGGCTACCTCGGTGACGGCGCCAACCGCTGGCCCGCCGTCCACCGCCTCGATGCGGCCCGGCTGTTCCGGCTGGCGGTGGAGCGGGCGCCGGCCGGGACCGCACTGCACGGCGTCGCCGACGAGGGCGTCGAGATCCGCGCCGTGGCGGAGGTGATAGGCCGTCACCTGGACGTCCCGACGGCCCCGATCGCTCCCGAGGACGCCCCGGCCCACTTCACCTGGCTGGCCGGCCTCGTCGGTCAGGACCTCCCCGCGTCCAGCGCCCTCACCCGCGAACTCCTCGACTGGCGCCCACTGCGGCCGGGGCTCCTGGAGGACCTGGAGAAGGGGCATTACTTCCGCACGTGAGCCCGGTCATCCGGGTCGCCGCTCAGCGGAGTCGCGCGAGGGCCTCCGGTGAGAGGAGCTCGGCGAGCTGTTCCAGCAGGGCGATCGTGCGGGTGATCTCGGCGGGGTCCTCCGTCCCGAGCGCCGTTCCGATCGCGGCGTCGACGGGGGCGGCGGCCACTTCGGAGCGCCGCCCGGAGACCTCGGGGGCGCGGCGCAGCAGGGTGCGGCGGCGGTCGGCCGGATCCGGCGTGACCACGACGGAGTCGACCTCCCTCAGCCGGGCCACGCACCCGGAGATCGCGCTCTGCGGCAGCCCCGTGCGGGTGGCGATCTCGCCGACCGTGGTGTCGGGGTGGGCGTAGATGTCGAGCATCACGATCAGCACGGAACGCGTACTGGTGGAGTACCGGCCGACGCCCTCCGTGGGGATCGCCTCTTCGCCGATCTTCATCAGGGTGCGGCCCAGCAGGAAGAGCTCCACTCCGTTCATGGTCCACAGGTTACATCCAACTTGATGCATCTACCTCAATGCATCCGCCTCAATGCATCCGCCTCAATGCATCTGTCTTGATGTATCGGGAATGATGGATTAGCTTGGGCGTCGTCAGTCCGCAGGCGTCGACCGAGGAGTTCCCATGCAGGCCGCCCTGACCGTCCCCGGCGCCACCCTCCACTACGAACTCCGCGGCAGTGGACCCCTGTTGCTCGTCGCGCAGAGCGGTGAGGGCGACGCCAACCGCAGTGACGCGATGGTCGACCACCTCGTCGGCTCGTACACCGTCGTCACGTACGACCGCCGTGGTCTGTCCCGGAGCCTGCTCGACGAGCCCGGATCCGGCGCGACGCTGGACGAGCACGTGGACGACGTCCACCGGCTGCTCGCCACCCTCACCGACGAACCCGCCCTGATGCTGGGGTGCAGCATGGGAGCGGTCATCGGCCTGCGGCTCGCCGCGCGGCACCCGGGCCGGCTGAGCACTCTCGTCGCGCACGAGCCGGCCGTCCCCGGCCTGCTCCCCGAGTCCGAACGGCGGCGCACACAAGACGAGTTGGACGAGATGCGGGCGACCTTCGAACGGGACGGCTGGATCGCGGGCGTGCGACGGATCGGCCAACTGCTCGGCATCGACCCGGCCCGGCAGGAGACCGAACCCGGCGCGCGACTCGCCCCGCTCGACGCCTCCCGCGAGGCGAACTTCGACTTCTTCGTCCGCCACGACGCGCTCACCATGCGCGACGCCGACCTGACCCCGGCCGAACTCGACGCCCTCGCGACGGGCCCCGTGCGCATCGTCCCGGCGGCCGGCCGCACCACCCCCAGGACCGTCTTCGACTACCGCTGCGCGCAGGAGCTCGCCGTCGGGCTCGGCACCGGTCTGACCCACTTCCCCGGCGGCCACAACGGCAACCTCACCCACCCGAAGGGCTTCGCGGAGGTGCTGCACGGCCTGTGGTGAACCCTGGCGTCCTTCGCCGCCGCACACCAGCGCCGCGCAGGCGACGGCCGGCGCACAGGTGCGGACGGCGACCGGGTAGGCGCCGGCCCCGGGCCGGACGCGCCACCGAACCACCTGTGGAGGGGCGCGCTGGACCGTCTGGACCGTCGGCGCACGCAGGAGAGGCCGGGCGAACGTCACGGCCTCTTCCGGGTTCCATCCCAGATGTCCCCAGAGGGTAACGATCCGTGACGGCAAGGGACTTGACAGCTATTTCTGCATTATCTTCACGTCATGTCCACGCCGCCTCAGCCCCCGCAGCAGCCGGAGCAGCCGTCCGACGCACCGGCCCAGCCGAGCGCGTACCCCTATCCGAATCCGCAGTCGCCGGCCCCCGGCGGGCCGTTGGGTTTCCCGCCGGCGGCGCCCGCGACCCAGGTCGGCCAACCGAGCGTCTACGCCCAGCCGACCCTGGTCGGGCAGCCCGCTCAGCCCCAGCCGGTCAACCCGTACCTCCAGCAGGGCCCGTACCCCGTGGTCGGCCCGCCGCCGGCAAGCGGCGGCGGGGGCGCGGGGAAGGCCGTCCTGTGGGCCGCCGTCGGCGCGGTGCTGGCGTCCGCCGCCTGGGCGGCCGGCGTCTTCCTGATCGGCGCCGAAGCCGATCCGGACCTGCGCGGCTACTCGGCGCCGTCGAACCTGTGCAACTCCACGGACTACTCCTCCTTCAAGGACGAGTACCCGGACGACGACAGCTCCCCGACGCACAACAACCTCAAGGACGACGCCCTCGACGAGGGCCTGTGCAGCATCAGCCTGAAGAAGACCACGTCCAGCTACGCGGACGCCTATCTGTACTCCCAGGTGGACCTGCACAAGAAGACCGACCCCGGACCGGAGTTCACCGCGGCCTGGAAGAACTACCCCGACAGCCACTCCGGTTACGACGTGGAGACCGTCACGGGCATAGGCGACGAGGCCTATCTCGTCAGCGACGACACCACGTCCGGTTCGTCGAGCGGATCCCTCTACGCCACGCTCGCCGTCCGGGACGGCTGGACGACGTACACGATGAGTTACAGCGCCTACTACTCCTCGTACGACGAAGACACGGATCCGCCGACCCTCGAAGAGGTCACGGGCTACCTGAAGACGGACACCAGGACGACCCTGGAAAACCTCAGGGACTGAGGTCCGGCCAGGGTCGGGGTCGGGCCCGGGGACCGGGTCGCACGGCACGGTGGCCGGCACGCGGGCATGCGCTCAGCGGCCGGCCTCCGGCGGGTCCAGCGCGTTCGTGATCGCCATCACCCCGCCGTGCGCCGCGTACCCGCCGTCCACGGTGATCTCCGCGCCGTTGACGTACGACGCCTCGTCCGACAGCAGATAGACGACGAGCGGCGCGACCTCCTCGACGGAACCGGGGCGCCCCTGAGGCGTCATCGCCAGGTCCGCCCCCACGAACACCGGGTTCGCGGACGCCATCAGCGGCGTCTCGATGTACCCGGGGTGCACCAGGTTGGTGCGGATCCCGCGTGGCGCCAGCTCCAGCGCGGCCACCTTCGACAGACCGCGCAACGCCCACTCGCCGGCGGTGTACGCGACCGCGTGGTGAGCCGTCAGGGCGGCCACCGAACCGACGTTGACGATGGACGAGCCGGCCTACGCGGGAGCCCGCAGGCTCACCGTGGCCTGAGGTCAGGAGGCGGCGGCCGACCGGGCCTCCGCCTCCTTCAGGATCTCGTCGAACTGCGCCCCCATCGCCGCCGCGAGAGCCTGGGCGCCCGACAACGGGCGCACCATGACCGTGAGTTCGTCGATGAGTCCCTCCTCGTTCAGATGGATGAAGTCGCAGCCGGTCAGCTCCCGCTCGCCCACCCGGGCCCTGAACACCAGCGCGTGGTCACGCCCGTCGGCCCCGTCGAGCTCCCGGTCGTAGCGGAAGTCCTCGAAGACCCGCGTCACCCCCCGCAGGATCGACGCGGTGATCGCCTTGCCCGGGTACGGCTTGAACACGACCGGACTGGTGAACACCACGTCCTCGGCCAGCAGCGCTTCGACGGCGTCGAGATCACCGGCCTCGACCGCCTCGCGGAACGCGCGCATCGGATCACCTCATAGCGTGAGTAGTAAATTTGTTGAGTAGGTGCCGATGAGAATAATCACCTGCTGCTACCGTGTCCATATGTCCCTCAAGTACGCCGTCCTGGCCGCCCTCCTGGAAGGCGAGGCCTCGGGCTACGAACTGTCGAAGGTCTTCGACGTCTCCCTCGCCAACTTCTGGCCCGCGACCCCTCAGCAGCTCTACCGCGAACTGGAGCGCCTCGCGCAAGGCGGCCTGATCGAGGCACGGGTGGTGCAGCAGGAACGCCGGCCCAACAAGAGGATGTTCACCCTCACCGAGGCAGGGCGCGCGGACCTGGACGCCTTCGCCGCCACCCCGCCCCGGCGGCCCACCGCCATCCGCGACGAACTCCTCATCAGGATCCAGGCGATGGACGGGGTGGACCCGGAGGTGACCCGCGGGCTGGTCGAGGAGCGCAGGACCTGGTCCCGGGCCAAGCTCGACCGCTACCTGCGGGTGCGGGACCGCCTCCTCGACGGGCGCACCGAGGACGTGTACCTGAGCGAGGCCGACCGGATCGGCCCCTATCTGACGTTGATGGCCGGCATCGGCTTCGAGGAGACGAACCTGGCCTGGTGCGAACGCGCTCTGCTGCTCCTGAAGCGGCGGACGGCCGTAGGCTGACGCGGATGTTCAGTCCCGAAGGCCCCACGCTGCGCGAACTCGCCGTCCAGGCGCTGTCGTCCGTCGAGCACGGCTACGACCTCCTCGCGCCGAAGTTCGACCACACGCCCTTCCGTACCCCGGACGCCGTCCTGCACGCGGTCGCCGCGGCCCTGAAGGAATCCGGCCCCTACGAGGACGGCCTCGACCTGTGCTGCGGCACGGGCGCGGGCGTCGAGGTCCTGGCGACGGTGTGCCGGGGGAGTGTGACGGGCGTCGACTTCAGCGCCGGGATGCTGGCGGAGGCCCGCCGGCGGACCCGTCCGGCGGGCCCCGGGGTGTCCTGGGTGCGCGCGGACGCCCGCGCCCTGCCCTTCACCGCCGCCTTCGACCTCGTCGTCAGCTTCGGCGCGTTCGGGCACTTCCTGCCCCGGGAACTGCCGGGCCTGTTCGCCCAGGTGCGGACCGCGCTGCGGCCGGGCGGATGCTTCGCGTTCCCCGTCCTGGCCCCGCCCGGGCCGTCCTCCCCGGCCTTCTGGATGCTCCTCGGCTTCGACGCCGTGATGCGGGTGCGCAACGCCTTGTGGCGGCCGCCGTTCGTGATGTACTACCGCGCCTTCCGGCTCGGCGAGGTGCGGCGCGAGCTGGAGCGGGCCGGGTTCCGCGTGGACCTCCGCGCCCTGCCCGAGTTCGGGACGAGGAGCGACGGAAGTCCACGGGTGCGCATGGTCGAGGCGCGCCGGACGGACCGCTGAGACCGGACGCCGCCGAGACGGGACGCCTAGCGGGCCCGGACGGGATCACCCGGCCGCGGGCAGCGTGAACGCGTAGACCAGCGCCTCCCGCCGGGTGTCCACCACCAGGTCGGTGATCTCCAGAGGGCGCGCGTACTGGTCGTGCACGCGCCGGGTGACCCGCATCGACGGGTCGTCGTCGAGGTGGGTGATGCAGTCCCGGTGGTGCAGGGTCAGTCCCGCCCGGCGCATCCAGTCGTAGGCCCTGCGGAGCTCCGGGGAGGCGTTCGAGTCGGCGCGGTCGCGGTAGCGGGCCAGTTCCTCCACCTCGGCCAGCGCCACCGCGGAGAAGGACGTGACGGCCGTACGCAGACCGCGTCCGTCGGCGCGGGCGGACTCGTAGCGGTGCACCAGCGTCGGCCGGTGCGGGGCGATGCCGAGCGCCTCGGCGTGCTCGGGCGGGGGCGTCTCCCAGCTCACGGCGGCGTGGGCCACCGCCGAGGGGTCGTCCGCGGGCCGGGCGCCCACGGGGAAGGCCAGGAACGACGGGGTGCCGAGCGGCCCGCCCGGCAGGGCGGCGTGGCTGCCCCGCCGGTCGGTCTCGACCAGCCCGTCGCCGCGCAGGACCTCCAGGGCCTGCCGTACGGTCTGCCTGCTGACGCCGAAGTGCCGGGCCAGCCGCCGCTCGGCCGGCAGTCGTTCGCCGGGCGCGAGGGTGCCGTCGCGCAGTTCGCCGAGGAGCTCTCTGGCGATCCGCCGGTAGAGCGGCCCGTCGTCGGGGTGCGGGTGGACGTGCGGGGTGGTGGGGGTGGTGCTGCGGGCCATGCCGCGCGCCTCCTGTGAGTGACGTGCCGTGGTCGTGCGGACTCGGTGCGCCACCAGATCTAGCATTGGTCTAAACCAGCAGGGAAGGGCCGGCCGCCCGATCGGCCGAAACCGGACCGCCCCCGACCATCATCACGCCCGTGCCGCCGCCCGCGCGCGCCCGCGCTCAGAGCGCGCTGTACAGGGCGTCCACCAACGCCGTCTTCCGCGGGTCGTCGGCGATGTGCGGCCCCATCCGGTTCATCACGTACCCCAGCGACACCCCCGCCTCCGGGTCGGCGAGCCCGCACGAGCCGCCGAAGCCGTCGTGTCCGAAAGCGCGCGGGTTGGGTCCGTACGATCCGTTCCGGCCGCTCAGCCACAGCCCGAGCCCGATCTCCGTCTCGTGCGCGAACCCCGCACCCAGCACCAGGTCACGGCAGGCCCCCTGCCCTTCGCGCGCCCGCTCGGCCGCCTGGGGGGAGAGGACGCGGCGCCCGCCGTACGCACCCCGGCCGGCGAAGATCCCGTAGAGCGCGGCCACCGCCCGCGCGGTGCCGTGGCCGTTCGCCGCCGGGATCTCCGCGGCCCGCCACCGCGGCGAGTTCGCCTCGCTCGCGCCCGCCACCGGATTGGTCAGGGCGGCGATGGCCGCGGGCGCCAACTGGCTGAAGATCGCGGCCTGTTCGCTGGACGAGGCGACCGGCGGATGCACCAGCTCGGCGGCCCGCCCGGCCTCCTTCTCCGGCAGCCCGATGGTGAAGTCGACGCCCAGCGGACCCGTCACCTCCCGTTCCAGGAACGCCCCCGGCAGCAGCCCCGACACCCGTCGCACCACCTCCCCGACCAGGAAGCCGTAGGTGAGGGCGTGGTAGCCGGACCGGGTGCCCGGCTCCCACCAGGGCTCCGTGGCCGCGAGGCGTGCGGTGGTGAGCTCCCAGTCGTAGAGCTGCTCGAGCGAGTGCGGCTCGCGCAGTCCGGACAGGCCGGCGCGGTGGGACAGCAGCTCCCGGACCAGGACGCGCTCCTTGCCCGCCGCGCCGAACTCCGGCCAGTACCCGGCCACCGGGGCGTCGAGGTCGAGCAGCCCCCGGTCGGCGAGGAGGTGTGCGCACAGCGCCGTCGGGCCCTTCGACGTGGACCACACGTTGACCAGCGTGTCCCGCTCCCACGCGCGCGTGCGGGCCGCGTCGGCCCAGCCGCCCCACAGATCGGCCACCGGCACGCCGTCGACCGTGACGCTCACCGCGGCGCCCAGCTCGCCCCCGTCCCGGAAGTTCTCCTCGAAGGCCGCGCGCACCGCCGCGAACCGCGGGTCGCAGTGGCCGTGGATCGGTGGCACGTGCTCGGACATGAGGCCTCCGTGGTCCGCCGGAACCCCGGACCGCTACGGTGCGGCCCGGGCACCCCGAACGTACCGACTGGTCGGACTGGAGGGAAGCCCGCCGAACAGGTCCCGGATCACAGGAGAAACGTCCGCCCCGTCGGCTCCTGATGGCCGTCGGCCGTGTGCCAGTAGTCCCGCGACTCGACCGCCAGCCCGGCGTCGTCGAACCGGACGAAGACACAGCCGGCCAGCGTGCCGGCCGCCCCGTCCTCCTCGGACAGCACCCGGAACTCGGCCACCGCGACCCGGTTCGCGCCGACGACCGGGGGCGAGAACCGCACGTCGGTCACCCGCTCCGCCGCGAACGACCAGCGCAGATAGGCCTCCAGTTCGGCCCGCCCCCGGTGCGGTTCCCGGAACGGCATTGACCGGTGGACGCAGGTCTCGGCGTACAGCTCCAGCAGCGCCGTCACGTCGTGCGCGGCCCAGGCCCGCTCCCACACCGCCACGAAGCGCTCGGCGGCGGCACGCGTGTCCACGCGCCGGCCCTCAGGCGTAGGACCGCAGCCAGCGCAGCTTGGCCGCCTCCTGGTAAGGGCCGCCGCCCTCATGGTCGTTGAAGTCGTACACCTCGATCTCCTTGTCCTCGTGCGCCCACGCGTTGAAGGCCGCGAACACCGTCGACGGCGGGCAGGTCTGGTCCTCCAGGGCCGCCGAGAACAGGGCGGGGGCCGAACCCCGGGACGCGAAGTGCACACCGTCGAAGTACGCCAGGGTGCTGAGGACGTCCTGGGAGCGGCCGCGGTGCGTCTTGAGGAACAGGCCTATCTCGCGGTACGGGTGACGGTCCGTCAGCACCGCGGCGCGCGGGAAGTCGCACAGGAACGGCACGTCAGGGGCGATACCCGCGAGATCCGGCACCAGACCGCCCACGGCGATCGTGATGCCGCCGCCCTGGCTCCCGCCGATCGCCACGGTCCGTGCGGCGTCGGTCAGCGGGTGGGAGCGGGCCGCCTCGACGGCGCGCACCGCGTCCGTGAACACCCGGCGGTAGTAGTAGTTCTCCGGGGCGTCGATGCCCCGCGTCATGAAACCGGGGTACGAGGGCGCACCGCCCACCGGGTCCGCGGTGCCGCCGCCCCCGCCCCAGGCGCTGCCCTGGCCGCGGGTGTCCATGATGAAGTGCGCGCGGCCCGTCGACGCCCACAGCAGGTGCTGGTGCGGCAGACCGCGTCCGCCGCCATAGCCGACGAACTCCACGACCAGGGGCAGCGGTTCCTCGGCCCCGGCGGGCAACGTCAGCCAGCCCTTGACGGGATGCCCGCCGAACCCGGCGAAGGTCACGTCGTACACCTGCACCGTGGTCAGCCCCGTGTCGACCGGCTCGAAGCGGGCGTCCAGGTCGTGCTCGCGGGCTTCCTGGAGGGTCTTGGACCAGAACGCGTCGAAGTCCTCGGGCTCGGTGGACTCGCTGCGGTAGGCGCGGAGCTCCTCGTCGGCCAGGTCGAACAGGGGCATGAAGGACCGCCTTTGTTAAGTGCCCATACGAATGATCACACCGTACGTGGGCACCGGGAGGCCTCGCCAGACCCTGTTCAGGAGCTTCAGGCGGGCCTGCGGCGGGTCCACTGGGGTTCCGTGCGGGCCCACTCCCGCTCCCACTCGCCCAGCCGGTGCCGCATCGCCACCCGGCGGATCACGGCGTGCCCGAGGAGCACCACGGCGGCGGTCCCGCCGGCCGCGCACGCACCCATGGTGAAGGCGTGCTGCCACACCAGCGTGTCGTTGGGCGGCGGTGCGACGCTGCGGCCCCGCGTGTCGAACCACACGTTCACCGTCTCGCCCGCGCGCGTGCCCGCCGGGACCCGGGCGGTGGCCGTCCGCGCGTGTTCACCCGGCGGGGTCCACCGCACGGTCACCGGGAACGTCTGCTGCCTGACGCCCTCCACCGAGGGCATGGTCTCGGGCACGTGGCCGACGACCTCGACCCGCACGCGATGGCGTTCGGCCCGCAGCCGGTCCGCGACCGCCTGGGCGTCGGCATGGCCCCACCGGCCGGCCAGCGCCCCGGCGAGCGGCACGGCGACCAGCAGCAGCACGGCGACGAACAGCGCCGTCCACGCCTCGACCACATCCGACCGGCGTCGCAGCGGATTGTCCCGCCGGCGCCAGCCCCGCACCCGGCCTCGCATGTCGACCTCCTCGCCGTCACGCGTACGAGTGCCCACATGAGCGTCATACTCCGTTCGGAGTACATCGTTTCACGCATCGTTCATGTCGGCCCCTCGGCAGCCGTGACGCCGGGGACGGGCGGGGCGGGAGCGGCCCGGCGGGGCGGCCGAAACGGGTCCCTGGACGGGTCAGCCGGACGGGTCAGCCGAAGCGCTCGATCCGGATGCGGTCGACCGGCTGCCCCGCCCGGACCAGCAGCCGCGAGGCATGCTCGGCGAACGCGTTGGAGCCGCACACGTACGCCTCCCAGCCGCCCGCCGGCTCCTCGGCGAGCAGCGGGGCGAGGTGATGTGCCGCGAGCCGCCCCACGGGCACGCCCTCCGGCGCGCTCCGCGTGAACACGGGCGTCGTCTCGGCGCCGTACTCCCGCGCGTAGATCAGCTCTTCGGGGCCGCGCGCGGACACCAGCAGCCGCAGCGGCACGTCGAGGCCGCGCGCCCGGTGGTGGCGGACCATCGACATCAGCGGGACGACCCCGGAGCCGGCGCCGATCAGCAGCGCGGGCCGGTCGCCGGGCCAGGCGAAGAAGCCGCTGAGCGGACCCCGCACCTGGACCTCGTCACCCGGCTCGGCCCCGGTGTGGAACCAGCCCGAGACCTCGCCGCCGTCCACGTGGTCCAGGGTCAGCTCGACGTGCCCGTCGTCGTCGGGCGCGGAGGCGATCGAGTAGTGCCGCTGGGCGGTGTAACCGTCGTCGGCGGTCAGCCGCAGCATCAGGTGCTGGCCGGGCAGATGCCCCGCCCAGGCCGGCGCCGCGAACCGGAAGGTGGCCGCCCGCGGGGTCTCGCGACGGATCTCGGTGAGCGTCGCCGTCTGCCACAGGGCGGCGGCCCGGTTGCTCACGGCGATCCGGCCCGGCACCGCGAACCGGGTCGGGGGAGTGAAGGTCCCGGTCACCGTGGCATCGGTCACCGGGGCACCGGTCACGGAGGTGTCGGTCACGGAGGTGTCAGTCACCGGAGTACCTCTGCTCCTCCCACGGGTTGCCCCGCGCGTGGTAGCCGTTCTGCTCCCAGAAGCCCGGCTCGTCGTGGTCGAGGAGCCGCAGGCCCGCGATCCACTTGGCGCTCTTCCAGAAGTACAGGTGCGGCACCAGCAGCCGCGCCGGACCGCCGTGCTCGGCCGTGAGGGGCTTCCCGTCGTACTCCCAGGCGATCCACGCCCGTCCGCCGGTCAGGTCGGCCAGGGGCAGGTTGGTGGTGTAGCCGGTGTGCGAGTACGCGACGGCGTGGGTCGCGGACGCGTCGGGCCGGACGGCCGCCAGGAACGCGTCCAGGGACACCCCCCCGAACCGCACCCCGAACTTGGACCAGCTGGTCACACAGTGGATGTCACCCTCGTACGCGGACCCGGGCAGCGCGTGCGCCCCGTCCCAGTCCCAGGTGCGGGGCGATGCCACCAGTCCGTCGACGCGGAAGGTCCAGTCCGCGGGCGCGAGGTCGGGCGTGACCTCGGCGGACAGCACGGGCCAGTCGTCGCCCGCGTCGTACTGGCCGGGGGGCAGCCCCGGATGGTGGACGCGGGGGCGGCCGGTGAAGCCTCGGGTGACGTTCATGCGGTTCCAACGGGAGGACGGCGGTTGTTCACGCCATCAACCGTACGTGCATGTCAGCCGTGCTCCGGACCCGGTCGGCCCGCCGATCATTAAGCCCGTATGAACAGTCCCGCGAGCGGGGAATAGCCGCCGTGCCCCGGCCCTTGCACGTGTCGTTCCGGATCCAGCGGTCCAGCGGTCCGGTGCCAGCGAAGGAGAGTGGGAGCAATGCCGAAGGCGTACGTCTTCACCCGGTACGGCGGCCCGGAGACCGAGGCCCTCGTCGACCTGGACCGCCCTCGGCCAGGGCCCGGCGAGGTGCTCGTCGCGGTGCGCGCGGCGGGGGTGAACCCGGTCGACTGGAAGCAGCGCACGGGCTACCGGCGTCCCGGCGAGAGCGGTGAGCGCGCGTTCCCCTCGGTCCTGGGCAACGAGGTGGCCGGCGTCGTCGAGGAGACCGGCGAGGCGGTCACCGGGTTCGCGCCCGGCGACGAGGTGTTCGGCACCGCCGTCGCGGGCGGCTACGCCGAGTACGCGCTGCTGGCCGCCGGCATCACCGCGCACAAGCCCGCCGAGCTGTCGTTCACCGACGCCGCGACCCTCCCCGTGGCCGCCGCGACCGCCTACGACGGCGTGCTCCAGCTCGATCTGCCGGCCGGGGCGACGCTGCTGGTCACCGGCGCGGGCGGCGGAGTCGGGGTCGCCGTCGCGCAGATCGCCCGGGCCCGTGGACTGCGGGTCGTGGGCGTCGCGAGCGAGGGCAAGAAGGACTTCCTCGAATCGCTGGGCGCCGTGCACGTGCCGTCCGGCCCGGACTGGGCGCAAGGCGTCCGCCGGGCCGCGCCGGACGGCGTCGACGGCGTCTACGACCTGGTCGGCGGCGACGTGCTGCGCGAGGCGGCCGGCCTGGTGCGGGACCGCTCCCGGCTGATCACCGCCGGAGCCCCGGCCGAGGAGGTCGAGGGGCTCGGCGGCGCCCGGGTGGCGCGCGCCCGCGACACGGCCGTTCTGCGGGCGGTGGCGGACCTGGTCGTCCGCGGCGACCTGAACCCGCATGTCAGCCTCACGTTCCCGCTGGAGCGGGCGGGCGAGGCGCTGCGCGAGGTCGAGAGCGGCCACGCCCGGGGCAAGGTCGTCCTGGAGATCGGAGCGGACGCATGAGCACCGTCGAACCCCCGCACGTCCTCGACAACCCCGCCCGCGCCTCCCTCACCGGTCCGCACGCGCACTTCGCCGAGCGCCGGGGCCGGGTGCTGCGCTACCCCGTCGACGTGTCGCCCTGGCTGGCGCTGCCGGACGAGCCGGACGCGGACGACTGGGCGGATCTCGCGGCGCTCGCCGGTCCCGGAGCGGAGGTCCCGCTGCCGGGCTTCCGCGGTGAGCTCCCGCCCGGGTGGGAGCTCACCCTCCAGATCGAGGGCGTGCAGTTCGTCGACGACGGGCTGGCCGCCGCACCCGAACCCGAGGCGGTCCGGCTCGGCCCGGCCGACGTGCCCGAGATCCTCGACCTGATCGCCCGCACCCAGCCGGGGCCGTTCGAGGCCCGGACCATCGAACTCGGCACCTACCTGGGCATACGACGGGACGGCGCCCTGATCGCCCTGGCCGGCGAGCGCCTGCACCCGCCGGGCTGGACCGAGATCAGCGCGGTCTGCACCGACCCCGCCTTCCGGGGCGAGGGCCTGGCGACCCGGCTGATACTGGCCGTCGCCCACGGCATCCGCGAACGCGGCGAGACCCCGTTCCTGCACACCAGCGCGGGCAACACGAACGCCATCCGGCTCTACGAGTCGCTGGGCTTCCGGCTGCGCCGCCGCACGGCCTTCCTGGCCGCACGGCTGCCGGAGCGGCTGGGCGAGGGGCGGGAGTCGGTCCCGGTGGCGTAGCGGGCCGGCCGGGGGGTCACGGGGCCGCCGGGGGAGGCAGGTCGGTCCCGGCGGCCGGCCCGCCCCACGCGTTGTAGCGCACCAGGTACTCGGCGAACCGCTGCAGGTCCGCCTCCGGCCACTGCGCCAGCCGTTCCCGGAAGGCCGTGCGGCGGCTCTCGGTGACCTGGGCCAGGATGCGGCGGCCCGCGTCGGTGAGGTCGAGGACCTGCACGCGGTGGTCCTCGGGGTCCTGGCGCCGCTCGATCAGGGCGGCGCGCTCCAGGGCGCCGACCTGGCGGCTGACCGTGGACTTGTCCAGGGCGTAGTGCGCGGCGAGGTCGGTTGCCCGGCAGCCGCCGCTCTCCTCCAGGTGGCCGAGGAGCGTGTAGGACACCAGTGACAGCTCGGGATGCAGCCGGCCCGCCGAGGCACGGGCCCGCCGGGCGAAGCTCGTCATCTCCCGCTGGATCGTCTCCACGGCCTCGGCTGCTTCCACGGGTCCTCCCTCAGTCGCCCAGTTGCATAGTACAACTCGGGGTGGGCGAGGCCCTCCGTGCCAGGAACGTCATCCGATCTCCGGTGTAGGGTGGCCGTCCGGCTGCGGAGGTTCCCAGTCGCGCGAGAGCGAGGAGGTGAGACCCATTACCGCAGTGTCAGGTCGGGTGCTCTCCTCCCGTGGCAGCGTGGATCGCCGCCGGTAGGCGACCGTGAGAGCGCCCTTCGGCTTCCGAAAGGCTCTCGGCTCCATGCCCCCTCGTTCTTCCGCCTCTTCGCCCTCGCCCTCCTCTCCCGCTGGTCCCACGTCTCCTCCTTCCGCTGCTTCCGTGCCTCCCTCTTCCGCTTCTTCCTCCCCTTCGTCGTCCCGTGACGTCCTGGTCGCCGTTCTGCGTGGTGCCGGGTGTGTGTTCGCCGAGGACGAGGCGGAGTTGATCCTCACCGCGGCCCGCACGCCGGACGAGGCCGCGGACATGGCGGCCCGCCGCGCGTCGGGCCTGCCCCTCGAACACGTCGTCGGCTGGGCCGAGTTCCACGGTCTGCGCATCACCGTCGAGCCGGGCGTCTTCGTGCCCCGCCGGCGCACCGAGTTCCTCGTCGACCAGGCCCTCGCCGCGGCGCCGCACGCCTCCGTCGTCGTGGACCTGTGCTGCGGCTCGGGCGCGGTCGGCGCCGCGCTCGCCGCGTCCCTCGGACCGGTCGAGCTGCACGCCGCCGACATCGACGCGGCGGCGGTGGACTGCGCCCGGCGCAACATCGCCGACCACGGCGGACACGCCCATGCCGGCGACCTGTTCGCGGCGCTTCCCGGACGACTGCGCGGGCGAGTGGACATCCTGGCGGCGAACGTGCCCTACGTCCCCACCGGCGAGGTCCCCCTGCTGCCCGCGGAGGCCCGCGACCACGAGCCGCTCACCGCCCTCGACGGCGGCGGCGACGGGCTGGACGTGCTGCGCCGGGTCGCCGCCGAGGCGCCGTACTGGCTCGCCCCCGGCGGCTGTCTCCTCGTCGAGACCAGCGAGCGCCAGGCTCCGGCCGCCGTCGAGGCGTTCACCCGCAGCGGTCTGACGGTGCGTCTGGCGGACGACGAGGAGCTGTACGCCCACGTGGTCGTCGGCACCAGGGTCAGGTAGCGGCTCCGCTGCCCGTGGGCCCGGGGGAGTGCGGGCCGGGGGAGCGCTGGCCGGGGGAGCTCTGGTCGTCCTCCCGGTCCCACGGGCCGTGTCCCCGGCCGTCGCCGCGCCGGTCGCCGCCGTCACGGCCCTCGAAGGTGCCGGACAGGACGCGGTCGGCGGTGTCGGTGTCGCCGGAACGGGAGCCGACGACGAAGACGGTGTCGCCCTTCTTCAGCGCGTCCGCCCCGGAGGAGCCGGAGGAGCCGGACGGTCCGTCGGCGGACACGGTCGCGTCCGCGCCCACCGTCCACGTCCACGAGGCGCCGTCCTCGCTCTTTACGGTGACCTGGTCGTCGGCCACCTTCGTCACGGTGCCCCGCTGCCAGACGCGGACGACCCAGTCGCCGGTGTCGGGATCCTTGACGGTCGCCTCACCGTGCGCCGCGCCCTTGCCGAGGCCGAACCACGGGCCGCCGTGGCCGTGCCGTCCGCCCGGCCCCTCGGAGGAGGACGCGGACGGGGACGCGGACGGCGCGCCGCCCCCGGAGTCGCCCGAGGTCGCCGCGTACGCGACGGTGCCGCCGAGCGCCAGGACGGCGACGGCGGTGGCCGCGATCACCGCCCGCCCGCGGGCCGACCGGCGTCGCCACGGCGTGCGCGGATCCGCGCGGACCCGTTCCCCGTCGACCGGTCCCGAGAGCAGTTCGACCTCTGGTGGCCCTGCGGGCCTGTCCGGCTCCTGCATCACGGCTCACTCTCCTCGGTCACGACGGGGGCACGGATGCCACGCCTCACTGTGATTGTCCGAGGTGCCGGGTAAGGAAGCGATAACAAAAGCCTGTGAATCGGACGGGCGCCGTCGCTCGGACGCTCACTCCTCGACGCGCGCACGCGCCACGAGCAGCGCCACGTCGTCGTGGTTGTCGGGGTGGTGCAACGCGCTCAGCAGCAGGTCGCACACCTCCTCCAGCGGCCGCGCGGGATCGTCGAGCAGCGCCAGCAGCGCCTCCAGACGTTCGTCGAGCGAGTGCGTGCGGGTCTCGACCAGGCCGTCCGTGTACAGCACGAGCTGCTCGCCGGGGGCGAAGTCGACGTCGGTCGTGGAGAACGGCACCCCGCCCACGCCGAGCGGCGCGCCGGTGGGCAGGTCGAGCAGCTCCGGCGGACGGCCCGGGCGGACGCGCACCGGCGGCAGATGTCCGGCGTTGGCGATCCGGCATCTCCCCAGCCGGGGGTCGTGGACGGCGTACACGCAGGTGGCGATGGAGTGGTCCAGGCCCTGCGTGATCCGGTCCAGGTGTTCCAGGAGGACCGCCGGGTCGAGGTCGAGGGAGGCCAGCGTGGTCGTCGCGGTGCGCAGCCGGCCCATCGTGGCGGCGGCGTCGATCCCGCTGCCCATCACGTCACCGACGACGAGCGCCGTCTTGCCGTCCGGGAGCGGGATGACGTCGAACCAGTCGCCGCCGACCTCGGTGGTGGCGCCCGCGGGCTGGTAGCGGGAGGCGACCTCGAGGCCGCCGGTGACGGGCGGATGGCTCGGCAGCAGGCTGCGCTGGAGGGTGAGCGCGGTGGTCCGGGCGCTCTGGTACCAGCGGGCGTTGTCGATCTGGATGGCCGCCCTGGCCGCCAGCTCGCGCGCGAGCAGCAGGTCGTCACGGCCGAACGGCAGCGGATTGCGGGTCCGTTTGAGGTCGAGGGCGCCCAGCACCTCGCCCCGCGCGATGAGCGGCACGGCCAGATAGGAGTGCACCCCGGCCCGCGCCAGCAGGGCGGCCGCCTCCGGGGAGTGCGCGATGCGCCCGAGGTCCTCGTCCTTGACCTGGGCCACCATGACCGGCCGACCCGAGCGTACGCACTCGGTGACGAGCCGGTCGGGCGCGTAGCGGGCCACCTGGCCTGGTTGGTCGGCCGCCCGCAGCGCGTCCGGCTCGTCGGCGGCGCGCACCGCGAGGGCGCGGATCACGGCCGATTCGGCGGGCCCGAGGCTGGTGCGGCGTCCCGCCATCACCGCGTCGAGCAGATCCACCGCGGCGACGTCCGCCAGTTCCGGCACGGCCACGTCGGCCAGTTCGAAGGCGGTGCGCTCCAGGTCCAGGGTGGTGCCTATCCGCGTGGAGGCGTCCGCGATGACCGCCAGCCGACGGCGCGCCGCCTCGGCCTCGACGGCCGCCCGGTGCCGGTCGGTGACGTCGACGACCGAGACGGCCACGCCCAGCACGGTGCCGCGGGCGTCCTCCAGTCGGTACAGGGACAGGGACCAGGCGTGGTCCTCGTCCGGGTCGGCGGGGGTGCGGCCGACCGTGGACCGGTCGAGGAGCGGCTCCCCGGTCCGCAGCACCTGGCGCGCCGCGGCCTCCAGGGCCTCCGCGTCCAGCCGGGGCAACACCTCGTGGATGGTCCGGCCCAGGTGATCGGCGGCCGGAACGCCGTTGATCCGCTCCAACGCCGGGTTGACCGAGACGTAGCGCAGGTCGGTGTCCAGGACGGCGAGGCCGTTGGGGGACTGCGCGACCATCCGCGTCGACAGCGCCAGGTCCCGCTCCAGCCGGCGCACCGTCGTCCGGTCGGTGGCGAGACCCAGGGCGTAGACGTCGCCCCGGTCGTCCATGAGCCGCATGTTGCGGAACTCCACCAGCCGGGTGGTGCCGTCCTTGCGCAGGATCGGGAACGCCCCCGCCCAGCTCTCGCCGGTGGCCATGACGTCGGCGAACAGCTGCACGACCAGGTCGACGTGCCGTTCGTGGACCATCACATGGGCCGCGTACCGGCCCAGCGCCTCGTTGGCCGAGTACCCGAACAGTTCCTCGGCCTGGGGGCTCCACAGGGCGATGCGCCCCTGGGTGTCGAGCACCACGGAGGCCACGTTGAGCACGTCCAGCAGGCCGCTGGGCCCGGTGGGGCCACCGCCCTCAGCCGCGGACGATCCGGCTTCGTTCATGCCACGCACCGCCTCCGCATATCGACGCGGCACGCCGTCCCCCGTGCCGACTCCCCTGTTCTACCGTGCTCAACCCTTTTCTCCCACGCCTTGGGCGCCCTTCTTCATGCTCCTCCAGTACGGCGTCGCGCGCCGTTCTCCTCAAGGCCCGCACCTGTCCATGGGATTGGTCTGTACATGACCATCAGGCCGGGCCAGACTGTCCGCCGAGCTCGCCCACCCCCCTCGACGAGGAGTCCCATGCCCCTGCGTCCTGCCCGCCGCCGTCGCATCACGGCCGGCACCGCCCGCGCCGGCTTCCTGGCGCTGGCCGTGGCAACGGTCACCGTCCTCTCCGCGGCCCCGCCCGCCGCTGCCGCCGACACCTGGACCGAGGTCGGCTCCGACCGTGCCGACCCGCTGACCGAGAGCCAGGGCCTGGCGTCGGTCGAGGTTCCGGCGAACAGCGCCAACCGTTACACCGGCATCGGCACGATCCCGTTCTCCGTCTCCACCCGGGGCTGGAACCACGTCGGCGACCCCGACGCCTCCTACGACGGCTACTACGTCGAGCCGTACCAGAGCGACTCGAACAACGCGAAGATGTTCCGCGTGCAGGCGCCCGGCGGCGCCTGGTCGGAATACGTCCACGCGCTCGGCTCCGGTGAGGCCCTGAACAACTCCTGGGCGGCGATCACCCCGAACAGTCAGTGGATGCTGTCCGGCGAGTGGGGCACCATGACCCGGTTCCTCGTCTTCCCGACCCCCGGCGCCAACTCCGCCACCTCGCCCTCCGCGAACCTGCCGCAGGCGTCGACCGTCCGCCTCGACCATGCCGTGCGCGATGTCCAGGGCTGCGACTTCACCGGCCCGACCACCCTGCTGTGCGCCTCGGACGACCCGGCGGGCACCCTCTTCGGCATCACCAAGCCCCTCCTCCAGATCGACCTGTCCGCCGAACCGAACGGCAGCTCCGACGTCACCGGGCATGTCACGGCCCTGCGTCAGCTTCCGCTGCGCAGCTCCTGCTCGGGCACGTTCGAAGCGGAGGGCATCGACTACGACCGCCGTTCCGGCACCCTGCGGGTGATCGTCGTGTCGCCCGGGTTCTGTGTGCTGACCGACAGCAAGACGTACCGCTTCACCCGGAGCTGACCGGGGCCGGCCTGACCTCCGGCGCCCCTCCTGTCGCTGGTCCCACTCGGAAAGTGGTGCTTTTCTGGGGATGTGGCGCGGTGCGCGGGGAACCCGCACTTCCGCGTCACATCCCACGAGAGGAGCGATCACGATGGATCGCGAACGACCGCACGAGGAGTCCGTCTCCGTCGAGATCAGCGGATGCAGCAAGGAGGACGCCCGGATCGTGTTCGACACGCTGAACCAGTGCTTCGAGTCGGACCGCGGCACCGACGAGGCGCCGCAACAGCTCCACGAGAGCCGCCCGATGGTGTGGCTCGGCACCTTCGAGGTCACCGAGACGCGCGACTGCGCCCGGCCGGCCCGGCTCTCGTCGTCCGTCGAGGCCGACGCGCAGGGCAGCTACTGGGCGATCGAGCGGCTGCGCACGACGCTGGACTCGGCCTTCGCGGTGCGCGACCTCTCCTCGGCCTCCGGAGACCAGGAGCGGGAGCTGCACGTCATGCTGGAGAGCCGGTGAGGCGGCGGCGCCGGAGCCGGTGAGGCGGCGGCGTCGGTGACCTGCGGCACATGACCCCGATCCCATTGTGCAACTAGTTGCATAAACCGTGCGCGGTCCTCTAGAAATGGAGGGAAGACACCGCGCACGGAGGGCTGTCATGAGCCGTTACCCGCACCTGCTGAGCCCGCTCGACCTGGGCTTCACCACGCTGCCCAACCGCGTCCTGATGGGCTCGATGCACGTCGGCCTCGAAGAGGCCGAGCGCGGCTTCGAGCGCATGGCCGCGTTCTACGCCGCCCGGGCACGCGGGGGAGTGGGCCTCATCGTCACCGGCGGCATCGCCCCCAACGACGAGGGCCGGCCCTACGAGGGCGGCGCCAAGCTCACCACGGACGCGGAGGCCGAGCAGCACCGGGAGATCACCGACGCCGTGCACCGCGAGGGCGGCCGCATCGCGATGCAGATCCTGCACTTCGGCCGGTACGCCTACCACCGGGACCTGGTCGCCCCCAGCCCCCTCCAGGCGCCGATCAGCCCCTTCCCGCCCCGCGAGCTCACCGACGCCGACATCGAGCGCACGATCGACGACTACGCCCGCGCCGCCCGCCTCGCCCGGCAGGCCGGCTACGACGGCGTCGAGATCATGGGCTCCGAGGGCTACCTCGTCAACGAGTTCATCGCGGCCCCGACCAACCACCGCACCGACCGCTGGGGCGGCTCGTACGAGAACCGCACGCGCTTCCCCCTCGAGATCGTGCGGCGGGTGCGCGAGGCCGTCGGCGAGGACTTCATCGTCATCTACCGGCTGTCCATGCTGGACCTCGTGCCGGGCGGCTCGACCCTCGACGAGGTCGTCACCCTCGCGAAGGCCGTCGAGGCGGCCGGCGCCACCATCATCAACACCGGCATCGGCTGGCACGAGGCGCGCATCCCCACCATCGCCACCTCCGTGCCGCGCGGCGCCTACACCTGGGTGACGAAGAAGCTCATGGGCGCGGTCTCCGTGCCGCTCGTCACCACCAACCGCATCAACACCCCCGAACTCGCCGAGGAACTGCTCGCCGACGGCTGCGCGGACATGGTGTCGATGGCCCGTCCGATGCTCGCCGACCCCGAGTTCGTGGCCAAGGCGGCGGCCGGCCGTCCCGAGGCCATCAACACCTGCATCGGCTGCAACCAGGCCTGCCTCGACCACACCTTCAGCGGGAAGATCACCTCCTGCCTGGTCAATCCGCGCGCCTGCCACGAGACCGAGCTGATCCTCGCCCCGACCCGGCTGCGCAAGCGGGTCGCGGTGGTGGGCGCCGGCCCGGCGGGCCTGGCCTGCGCCGTGAGCGCCGCCGAACGCGGCCATGACGTCACCCTCTTCGACGCGGCGAGCGAGATAGGCGGCCAGCTCAACGTGGCCCGCAAGGTCCCCGGCAAGCAGGAGTTCGACGAGACGCTGCGCTACTTCCGCCACCAGCTCGACGCGCACGGCGTGGACGTACGGCTCGACACCCGCGTCGCCGCCGGGGACCTGACCGAGTACGACGAGGTCGTCGTCGCCACCGGCGTCAGCCCCCGCACCCCCGACATCCCCGGCGTCGACCACCCGAGCGTCGTCGGCTACCTCGACGTCCTGCGCGACGGCGCGCCCGTCGGCGACCGCGTCGCGATCCTCGGCGCGGGCGGCATCGGCTTCGACGTCGCCGAGTTCCTCACCGACGGCGGCGACAAGGCGAGCGAGGACCCGGCGGCCTACTTCCGCCAGTGGGGCGTCGACATGGACTACCAGGGCCCCGGCGGTCTCACCGCCCCCGAGCGCCCCGCCCCGCCGCGCCAGGTCCACCTCCTCCAGCGCAAGACCGGCAAGGTCGGCGCGGGCCTCGGCAAGACCACCGGCTGGATCCACCGCACCGAGCTCAAGCACCGGGGCGTCACCATGGTTCCCGGCGTGCGCTACGACCGGATCGACGACGCAGGGCTGCACCTCACCGTCGGCGAGCAGAGCACGCTCCTGGAGGTCGACACCATCGTGCTGTGCACGGGTCAGGACCCGCGCCGGGACCTGTACGAGGCGCTGCTCGCCGACGGCGCGAAGGCGCACCTCATCGGGGGTGCCGACGTCGCCGCCGAACTGGACGCCAAGCGCGCGATCCAGCAGGGCACGGAACTGGCGGCGGCGCTGTAGGACCGTACCGGCGCCTCCCTAGGATGACCGCATGTCACTCCCGCACGCGATCCTCACCGCCCTGCTCGAGCGGCCCTCGTCGGGGCTGGATCTGACCCGCCGGTTCGACCGCTCGATCGGCTACTTCTGGTCGGCCACGCACCAGCAGATCTATCGCGAGCTGGGAAAGCTGGAGTCCGAGGGACACATCCGGGCGCTGCCGACACAGGCGCCGGCCCGCGGGCAGAAGAAGGCCTACGAGGTGCTGCCCGCGGGACGCGCCGAACTCGCCCGGTGGACGGCGGCCGCCCAGGACCCGAAGCCGCACCGCGACGCCATGCTGCTGCGGCTGCGCGCCGCGGCGGTCGTCGGCACCGCCGGCCTCGAGGCCGACCTGCGCCGCCATCTCGACCTGCACCGGCGGCAGCTGGCCGAGTACGAGGAGATCGAGAAGCGCGACTTCCCGCCCGGCGACGACAGCGCGCAGGCCAGGCTTCAGCACCTGGTCCTGCGCGCGGGCATCGAGCTGGAGACCTTCTGGACGCAGTGGCTCACCGAGGCCATCGAGGAGCTGCCCGCGGCGGGCGACGGCACCGTGCCCGCGGCGGGCGACGGCACCGCTTAGCGTCGGTATCGCCCAGGGCTGATACCGCCCAGGGCCGGTACGCCCAGAGCCGATACCACTCAGAGCCGGTACGGCTTCGAGCGGCGGCGCAGGAACCAGGCCGCCGCGATGACCCCCGTCCCCACCAGCGCCCCGCCCACCCCCATGGCGACGGGGCCGAAGTCGCGAGCCGCGCCACCGAGGCCCCCCATGACGCCCCGCGAGGGCGTGGGCGTCACCGTGACCCTCGGGGAGGCCGTGGCCGGCGTCGAGACGATCACCGACTGGGTGCCCGCCGTGGTGCCGTTGGAGCACATGACGACCACGGTGTACGTGCCCGGGGAGACGCCGGACCAGGCGGCGGACTGGCCGGCGGCCGTTCCGGACAGGGCGACCTGGCGCCCCTGGGCGAAACTCGCCTGGGCGCTGCCGAGCAGTGCCGCCGTGCCCCAGCTGCCGTTGATCTGGGTGCAGGCGCTGGTCACGACCGACACGGTGGAGCCGGTCGTGCTCACGGAGATGCCCGAGGTCCGGGCCACGGCCGGCTGAGCGGTGAGGGCGAGCGGCAGCGCGGCGGCGGCTGCCACGGTCAGACCTGAGTGGACGAGGAAACGGGAAGTGCGCATCGGATGTCCTCCGGCGGCGGCACGGTTGGCGGTACATCCCTTGCGCCGCCGAAGGTCGGGTACGCCCGTGCTGCCTCACGGGCAGCCAACGCGCCCCGGCCCCGCCCCGCATGCGGACGGCCACCGGCCAGGTGACGGATTCCTTCGGACGGCCCATGCCGACCGCCCTCCCCGTCCCCGCGGCCGACCCACGGCCCGAGAGGCACCCGACCGGCGCCCCGGCCGCGGCACGACCCGCGGCACGAGCGGCGGTGCGACCCGCGGGGGCGAGCGAAGGGACCGATGGGCGGCGGGGCCGTGGCCCCGACCGGCGCACCAGCCGGCGCCTCGGTCGGCGGCCCGGTCGGCGGCCCTGCCGTCGGCGCGGCCTCCTATCGCCGGGCGCCGGTCGTCACCGTGCGTTCCACCGAGAACGCGCCCCAGGTGCCGTCCGGCAGCCGGGCCCGTAGCCGCACCCGGTGTCCGGCCCCTTCCTCCCGTCCCACGTAGAAGCTGTACGTCGCCCTCCCCGGTGGCGGGGTCCCGCCCCACACCAGCGAGGTGGCCGGCCGCCCGTCGAGCTGGATCTGGTACTCCGTGACCACGCCGTCCACCCGGGGCGGCACCCACGACAGGTCGAGGTAGTACGACCCGTCGGCGAGGTGGGCGCTCGCCCGGAAGTCGGACGGCGCGGTCTCCGCCCCCTCGTCGGCACCCGGCGCGGTGGTCAGGCGCACGACGGCACCGGCGGGCGAGACGTTGTCGGCCGCATCCCGGGCCCGGACGGTGAACGAGTAGCGCGCGCCGGGACGCAGTCCCGTGACGACCGTCGCCGTCTGGCCCCCGCCGACGCTGTGGATCCGCACGCCGCCCTGGTAGACGTCGTAGGAGACCACCTTCCGGTCGTCCGTGGACGCCGTCCAGGACAGCTGGACGGCCCGGCTCCCGGCGGCCTGGCCGGTCACCGCGCCCGGCGGGGTCGGGGGCGAGCGGTCCGCCGCGACGGCCGCCGGTGTCGTGGCCCGCGCCTCCCTGCTGCGCGGACCGAGCCGCCCGTCGCCGTCGCGGGCCCGGACGGTGAAGACGTACGCGGTCGACGGCGCGAGGCGGACGACGTCCAGCATGTGCGCGGAGCCGGGCACCTCCTGGACCTTCTCGGTACCGCGGTACACCTCGTAGACGCTGACCGCGGGGTCGGCAGCGACCGCGTTCCACATGACGTGCACGCTGGTCGCGCTCCCGGCCTGCGCGGTGACCCCGGTCGGGGCGCCCGGCGCCCGTCCGTCGTCCCCGCCTCCGCCCGCGCACCCGCAGCACAGAGCCGTCACCAGGCCGCACAGCACCACCCACAGCACAACGCGTCGCACGGCTTCGCCTCCCGGCCCGGCACGGCGGCAATGGTCCGGACCAATATGACGTGGTGGTGCGCACACATCAAGAGGGCGGTGGGCAAGAGAGCGGTGGGGAGGGGCCGCCGTCGGCGACCGCTTCCGGGGGTTACGTATGCTGAAGTTCCTCACGGCTGAACTCACCCTGAGCGCTCGTGAGTTCAGGCCGGTCGCGCGGACCGCTGTCGTCGCTGATCCCGCGCCGGCGGAGCGGCCCGGGGCCCGGAGCCGAAACGGCGTCCGGGTCCCGGGCCCTCTGTCGCACGGTCCGGCCCCCGAGGACGCTTTCCGTGCTCCGTACGGCCCCCTCGGGGTGGCCCCGGGGCGTGACCGACACCAGATTGTTCCGAGTGTCCGTCAATGCCCCACGAGAGGCTCCGTATCGTGCGCGTCCAGTCGCTGACGCTGGCCGCGGCCGGCCTTGCCCTGCTGGCCCCGACCACCTCACCCGCCGCCCCGCACCCGTCCTCGGGCGCCCTCGGGGCTTCGGCGCCCCGGCAAGAAGGCTCGGTCCGCGCCGCCGACCTGCTGTCCCGGGTCCGCGACTGCACCCCCGTCTCGCGCGGCCGCTACCGCGCGGACGACGGCGCGCCGGCCACGATCCCGGTCTGCGGCACCGACGAGGCGGTGTTCTGGACGGCCGACATGGACATCGACTGCGACGGCCGTCCGGGCCCCGAGTGCAACAGCGGCACCGACCCGCTGTTCTCCGACACGACGGCGTATCAGCAGTCCGACGGGCGCTATCTGAGCGCCGAGACACTGCCCTACATCGTGGTGCCTGGGGTGAGCGACATCTGGGACCACCGAGACCACGGGGTGCGCGGGGGATCGGTCGCGGCCGTCGTCTACCAGGACCGGGTGCAGTACGCGGTCGTCGGCGACACGGGACCGAGCGAGATCATCGGCGAGGCGTCGTACGCCACCGCCAAGGCGCTCGGCATCCGCCCCGACCCGCGCGGCGGCGGCACCCCCTCCGGCGTCACGTACATCGTCTTCAAGGACTCCCGGGCGACCCCCATCGAGAGTCACGCCTCGGCCGTGGAGGTGGGGGAGCGACTGGCGCGGCTCTTCGTGGGCGGCACGCCGAAGGACCAGCCCCGCCCGTCGGCGGCGCCGGTCGAGCCGGAGGAGCCGGCGGACGAATGGGCGCCGGGCGGGCTCGCGGAGCCGCCGCAGGGCGAGGGCGGCGCGGCACGGCGCACGGGGGCCGGCGGCGAAGGCCGCGCAGCAGCCAAGGGCGACCGCCGGGCCAACACCGAAAAGCCGAAGGGCCGAGCGGGCCGGGAGGACCAGGAGGACCTGGCGGCGTCGGAGGACGACGAGGCTCAGGAATCGTCGTCGGACGAGGCGGACGAATCGGAGGCTCAGGAGAGTCTGGACACCGAGGCAGCAGAGGCGACCGAGGTGGACGAAGAGGACTAGGGCTCGGCCCTCACCGTGGCGTCGGAGGGGCTGACCTGGCCCCGTGTCACACCTTGAGCCCTGTCACACCCTGCCCCCGTGGCGCAGCCTCTCCGCGCCGCGTCACACCTTCCGGTAGCTGTACGCCTCCCCGGCCGCCGCCTCCACCGAGTCGAGGTCGGCCCCGGTCGCCGCCGTCACCACCGCGGCGACCGCGCCCTCCACGAACGGGGCGTCCACCAGCCGTGCGGTGTCGGGCAGTTCGTCGCCCTCCGCGAGCAGTGCCTTGACCGTGAGGACGGCGCTGCCCAGATCGGCGAGGACCGCGACCCCGGCGCCCCGGTCCACCGAGGCGGCAGCGGCGGCGATCAGCTCGGCGCTCGTGCCCAGGCCGCCGCCCTCCGTCCCGCCCGCCGCGGCGACCGGCACGGCCGGACCGCCGCCCACCAGGCCCAGCGCCAGTTCGGCCACCGCCGACGCGACCGCCGCGCTGTGCGACACGAGCACGACGCCCACCAGTTTCTCGTCGCTCATCGGTGCCTCACTCCCCGCCCGTGCCCGTGCCCGTGCCCGAGCCCGCGTCGGTGTCGGTGTCGGCGAGGGCCGCGATGAGCAGCGCCGCCGAGGTGGCGCCCGGATCCTGGTGCCCGATGCTGCGCTCGCCGAGATAGCTGGCCCGGCCCTTGCGGGCCTGGAGCGGCGTGGTCGCCTCGGCGCCCTGCTCGGCGGCGGTCCGGGCGGCGCCGAACCCGTCGGGGAGGGCGTCGACGGCCGGCACCAGCGCGTCGATCATGGTCTTGTCGCCGGGCGCGGCGCCGCCGAGCTGCATCACCGCGTCCACCCCGGCGCGCAGCGCCTCGGCGAACCGCTCCTCGTCCACCTCGGCCGCGTCCCCGAGCGCCTTCCCGGTCCGGCGCAGCAGCGTGCCGTACAGGGGCCCCGAGGCCCCGCCGACCGTCGAGATCAGCGAGCGTCCCGCGAGCACCAGGACGGCGCCCGGCGTTTCGGGCGCCTCCTTCTCCAGCGCCGCGTTCACCGCGGTGAAGCCGCGCCGGAGGTTGCTGCCGTGATCCGCGTCCCCGATGGGTGAGTCGAGGGCCGTGAGCCGGTCCGCCTCGCGGTCGACGGACGCGGCGGTCGCGGTCATCCAACGGCGGAAGAAATCGGCGTCGAGCACGGGATCTCCTTGCATGGTCGGTACGGTCGGAGCGCCTGTCCCTGTCCCTGCCTCACACCCCCCAGCGCAGCCCGGCGGTCTTCACCGGCGCGTCCCACAGCCGCAGCAGTTCCTCGTCCACCTGGCACAGGGTCACCGAGGCGCCGGCCATGTCGAGGGACGTCACGTAGTTGCCCACGAGCGTACGGGCGACCGCCACCCCGCGCTGGGCCAGCAGGCGGTGCACCTCGGCGTTGAAGCCGTACAGCTCCAGCAGGGGCGTCGCGCCCATGCCGTTGACCAGGAGGAGGACGGGACTGCGGGGCGTCATGTCGTCCAGGATCGCGTGGATCGCGAAGTCGGCGATCTCGCCGGAGGTCATCATCGCCCGCCGCTCCCGCCCGGGCTCCCCGTGGATGCCGACGCCCAGCTCCAGCTCACCGGCCGGCAGATCGAACGTCGGGCTGCCCTTGGCCGGTGTGGTGCACGCGCTGAGCGCCACGCCGAAACTGCGGGAGTTCTCGTTCACCTGCCGGGCGACCGCCTCGACCCGCTCCAGCGGCTGCCCCTCCTCGGCCGCCGCCCCCGCGATCTTCTCCACGAACAGCGTCGCGCCCGTGCCGCGCCGTCCGGCCGTGTAGAGGCTGTCGGTCACGGCGACGTCGTCGTCGACCAGGACCTTGGCGATCTGGATGCCCTCGTCCTCGGCCAGCTCGGCCGCCATGTCGAAGTTGAGCACATCGCCCGTGTAGTTCTTGACGATGAACAGCACACCCGCCCCGCTGTCCACGGCCGCCGCGGCGCGCAGCATCTGATCCGGCACCGGCGAGGTGAACACCTCGCCCGGGCAGGCGGCCGAGAGCATCCCCTGCCCCACGAACCCACCGTGCAGCGGCTCGTGCCCCGAGCCGCCGCCGGACACCAGCCCCACCTTGCCCGCCACCGGAGCGTCCCGTCGCACGACCACCCGGTTCTCGACGTCGACGGTCAGCTCGGGATGGGCGGCCGCCATTCCACGCAGCGCGTCCGCGACCACGGTCTCCGCAACGTTGATCAACATCTTCATGGGTACCTCCTGATGAGGACAAAGAAGCCTCTGACCCCTGTTTTCGCAGGTCAGTGTCTCGATCCCAGGATCCGGCGTGTTCCGCGTTCCCTTCGAGCATCCCCGAAATCCCGCGCGGCTACCAGATGCCGGCGGAGGGGGCCGGGGGGACCGTCCCGCCGGGGGACCGGGTCACCGCCGGACGGTCCCCACCAGGCTCTTCCACGAAAACAGGAAAACCTTCGTCGCCGATGTCGAGATCCCGTGTTCGGCTCCGTCCCCGTGGTGAACGCGACCACAATGGGCCGCACCAGCACCGAGGAGAACGACCATGGCGAAGTACCTGCTGCTCAAGCACTACCGCGGCGCCCCGGCGGCGGTCAACGACGTGCCCATGGACCAGTGGACGCCGCAGGAGATCTCGGACCACGTGCAGTACATGAACGACTTCGCGGCCCGGCTCGAAGAGACCGGCGAGTTCGTGGACGGCCAGGCGCTCGCCCCCGAGGGCACGTTCGTCCGGTACGACGGCGAGGGCCGCCCGCCGGTCACCGACGGCCCGTTCGCCGAGACCAAGGACCTCATCGCCGGCTGGATGGTGATCGACGTCGACAGCTACGAGCGCGCCGTCGAACTCGCCGGGGAACTGTCGGCCGCCCCCGGGGCGGGTGGGAAGCCGATCCACGAGTGGCTCGAGCTGCGCCCGTTCCTGGCCGCGCATCCCACCATCACGGAGTGACCTCGACGATGGACGAGGCCCTGCTCAGGAGCCTCACCCCGAGCGTCCTCGGGATCCTCGTCCGCCGCGGAGCCGACTTCGCGGCGGCCGAGGACGCCGTGCAGGACGCACTGGTCGAGGCGGTCCGCGTCTGGCCGGACGACCCGCCGCGGGATGCGAAGGGCTGGCTGGTCGCCGTGGCCTGGCGCCGCTTCCTCGACGCGACCCGGGCGGACACCGCCCGGCGCCGGCGTGAGGACGCCGTCGACGAGGAGCCGACGCCCGGGCCCGCGCCGACGGCGGACGACACGCTCCAGCTCTACTTCCTGTGCGCCCACCCGTCGCTGACGCCGTCGTCGGCGGTCGCGCTCACGCTGCGCGCCGTCGGCGGGCTGACCACCCGCCAGATCGCCCAGGCCTACCTGGTGCCCGAGGCGACCATGGCGCAACGCATCAGCCGGGCCAAGCGCACCGTCTCCGGCGTGCGGTTCGACCGGCCCGGCGACGTCGCCACCGTGCTGCGCGTCCTCTACCTGGTCTTCAACGAGGGCTACTCCGGCGACGTCGACCTCGCGGCCGAGGCCATCCGGCTCACCCGGCAGCTCGCGGCGGCGATCGACCACCCCGAGGTGGCGGGGCTGCTCGCCCTCATGCTGCTCCACCACGCCCGGCGCGCCGCCCGTACCGCGCCCGACGGCAGTCTGGTGCCGCTCGCCGAGCAGGACCGCGGCCGGTGGGACACCCGGGCGATCACCGAGGGCGTCGAGATCCTCCAGGCGGCCCTCGCCCGCGACCGGCTGGGCGAGTTCCAGGCCCAGGCCGCGATCGCGGCACTCCACGCCGACGCCCGCACCGCCGAGGAGACCGACTGGGTGCAGATCGTCGAGTGGTACGACGAGCTGGCGCGCCTGACCGACAACCCGATCGTCCGGCTCAACCGCGCGGTGGCCGTCGGTGAGGCCGACGGACCGCGCGCCGGCCTGGCGGCGCTGGCCGCGCTGGACGACTCGCTGCCCCGCCACACCGCGGTGGCGGCGTACCTCCACGAACGCGACGGCGACCTGCCGAGGGCGGCAGGGCTGTACGTCGAGGCGGCCCGGAAGGCGCACGACCTCGCCGAGCGCGACCACCTGACCCGCCAGGCCGCCCGGCTCAACGCCCGCCGATCCCGCTGACGGGCCGCGCCCGGACCGGGCACGCGAGGCCGGCCGGTCGCTCGCCGGGCGGGGAGGGCGGCCCGGCCGTACGGGTGCCGTGTCGATCGGTCGACGGCGGGCACTCGGGGCGTGGCGGCTCCGGACCGGACCCGCCACGCGCAGGCTGGAGGTGTGGGACATGGGTCATGGTGGGAACGTGATCGACGAGCTGGTGACCGATCACCACGAGGTCGAGGAGTTCTTCGGCCGGATCGAGGCACTGCCGTCCGGTGCCAAGGACCGCAAGCTGTACGCGGACCAGGCCACGATGGAGCTGGTCCGGCATTCGGTGGCCGAGGAGGCGTACCTCTACCCGGCGGTGCGTGAACACGTCCCCGGCGGTGATGCCCTGGCCGACAAGGAACTCGAGGACCACGCGCGGGCCGAACAGATGATGAAGGACCTGGAGGGCTGTCAGGCGGACGACCCGGAGTTCGACCGGCTCATCGGCATGCTCATGCGCGAGATCCGCGAGCATGTGGCCGACGAGGAGCAGAACCTGTTCCCGAGGCTGCGCGCGGTGTGTCCGGCGGACGCCCTCGACGACCTGGGCGACAAGGTCCGCAAGGCGAAGAAGACGGCCCCGACCCGGCCGCACCCGTCCGCCCCGGACAAGCCCCCGGCGAACAAGATGCTGGCCCCGGGCGTCGGGATGATCGACCGTATGCGTGACGCGCTGACCGGGCGCGGCAAGGCCGACTGAACCGGCTCCGGGCGGTCGTCAGGCGATGAGAGCCCGGCCCCGGCCGAGGCGGCCGAGGAGCTGCGTGTGGTGGAGGCCGGCCACGGAGGCGAGGAGGTCGGGGTGGCGCAGCAGCGCCGCCGCCTGGCGGTCGCGGTGGTCGGGTGCGGTCAGACGCCGGAAGTCCGGCGCCGTCCCCCGGGTGTGGTCGCCCCCGGCGAGCCCGGCCACCGCGCCGGCGGCCAGGGCGGGATCGGCGAGCAGACAGGCCGCCCAGCTCGCCACGACCTCGTCCACCCAGCTCCGCCAGGCCGGTTCGTCCGCGTCCGGGTCGGCGTCCGCGCCGCCGATCCGGTCCAGCCGGGCCGAGCCGCCGGGGCCCACGACGCCGAGCAGCGCCGCGTCCGTGGCGGTCGGATAGCGCAGCCAGGCCGCGACGGTCACCGCCTGCCGGGCCTGCGCCTCGCACAGGGCGGCGGCGAGCGCGCCCCCGCTCGCCGGGTAGGCGCGGGTCAGCCACTCGGTGGTGGCGGCGATGACGGGGGAGAGATCTGCGAGCACGGAGCCGTCCGAGGTGTGCGCGAGGAGAACGGGGAGCTCCGCAAACCGTAGCCCGCGGCCCCCGTCCGGCGACATGCCCGAGCCCGCACCCGGGACGTGGCCTCGACCACAACACCACCCCGGCACGCCACTTTCGACCGCGCGTCGCGATACTGGCGTTGTGCCGTCGACACCGCATCCGCAGCCGCAGGCCCCGGTTCCCCCGCTTCCCGTAACGCCCGATGCGCCGGACGCGATAGCGCGGCCCCTGCTCACCCAGTCCTGGCTCGATCTCACCTTCGTGCACTGGGCCGCGGACCCGGCCGACGTGGCCGGTCTGCTGCCGCCGGGGACCGTCCCGGACACCCTGGACGGGGTGACCTACGTCGGTCTGGTCGCGTTCCGGATGCATCGCGTCGGCTGGTTCCGGCTTCCGGGCGTGCCCTACCTGGGGACGTTCCCCGAGACGAACGTCCGTCTCTACTCGGTCGACGCGCACGGTCGGCGGGGCGTGGTCTTCCGGTCGCTCGACGCCTCCCGGCTGCTGCCGGTGGCCGTGGCGCGGATCGGCTTCCGGCTGCCTTACGTGTGGTCCCGCATGGCGATCGACGAAGGTGCCGACACCGTCACGTACACCAGTCGCCGCCGGTGGCCCGGCCCGCGCGGGGCGAGCAGCCGGCTCACCGTGCGGGTGGGTGAACGGATCGGGGAACCCACCGCGTTGGAGCACTTCCTGACCGCGCGCTGGGGCATGCACAGCGCCTTCTTCGGCCGGTCGATGTACCTGCCGAACGCCCATCCGCGCTGGCCGCTGCACCGGGCCGAGCTCGTGGAGTGCGAGGAGGACCTGGTGACGGCGGCGGGCCTGCCGGAGCCTATGGCGGAGCCGGTGAGCGTCCTGTACTCGCCGGGCGTCCCGGCCCGCTTCGACCGCCCGGCCCGTCCACCCCACCGCCCGGCAGGTATCCCGACCCCCTGACCGCACCAGCCCGCTCGCTCCCGAGCCCGGTGTGCCGCGAATCAGACGAACGTCACCGACACCGTGCCGAGTCCGCCGAAGCGCGCCTCGACCTGGCGGCCGGCCTCGACGAAGGGCGCCCCGGTCATCGTGCCGGGCAGGACCAGATGGCCCGGTTCCAGCGCGGTGCCGAAGGCGGCGAGGGTGTCGGCCAGCCAGGCGACCGCGGCGGCCGGGTGCCCCAGCACCTCCCTGCCGGTGCCCACCGCCACGCTCCGGCCGTCGATCAGCAGCTCGGCGGTCACGGACGCGAGGTCGGGGGCCTTGTCGAGGGGTGTCCAGGGGCCGCAGACCAGGCCGGCGGAGCTGGCGTTGTCGGCGACCGTGTCCACCAGGGTGATCCGCCAGTCGCGGATGCGGCTGTCGACGATCTCCAGGGTCGGGGCGACCGCCTCGGTTGCCGCGAGCACGTCCTCGACGGTCACGCCGGGCCCCCGCAACGGGCGGGCGAGGCGGAAGCAGATCTCCGGCTCGATGCGCGGCCGGCAGTAGCGGGCGGCGAGGACGGGCGCGCCGTCGAGGTGGACCATGTCGTCCAGCAGATGGCCGAAGTCGGGTTCGTCGACGCCGAGCAGCCGCTGCATCGCGCTGGCCGTCAGGCCCACCTTGTGGCCGACGACGGAGGCGCCGTCGGCCAGCCGGCGTGCGATGTTCTCCCGCTGGACGGCGTAGGCGTCGGCCAGGTCGAGACCGGGCAGCAGGGTGGACAGCGGTTCGATCGGGGCCACATGGTGCTCGGCCTCGCGCAGCAACCGCGCGGCGTGCGCGCGCTGTCCGGACGTCGACGTCATCCCACGGCGCCCCGGTCGCTCCCGTCCGCCGCGGCCGTCCGTACCGCCGCCTCGTAGACCAGGCGCGCGTGCAGCTCGAACAACGCCACCAGGTCGACGGCGTCGCCGTTGATCTCCCGCTGCACGAACAGGCCGTCGGCGCCGGCGACGGCGTAGGTGGTGAGGGTGTGCACGACGGTCTCGTCCAGGTCCGGCAGGAGCGCCCGGAACACCTCGGTGATCTTCTGGCCGGCGATCTCGCGGACCTGGAGGAACACGGTCCTGCCCCGGGGCTCGGTGGGCCGTCGCTCCAGGGCGAGCATCAGCCCGAGCCGCAGGAAGTCGGGCGCGGCGACGAGGGACCGTGCCACGTTGCCCGCCATGGCGACGACCCGCTCCAGCGGTGTGCCGGACTCCTCGCCGGGCAGTTCGACGGCCGCGAGCCAGGTCTCGAAGCTGCGCTCGATGACCGCGGCGATCAGGTCGTCCTTGTCCTTGAAGTGCCAGTAGATGGAACTGGCCGGCAGCCCGCACTTGGCGCTCACCGCGGCGATGGACGTGCCCTCGTAGCCGCGCTCGCCCGCGATCTCGACGGTGGCGTCCAGGATGCGCTGCCGCGACTCCACCCCGTTCGCACGCTTCCTGCGCGTCGTCGCCTGCGCCTCGGTCATCGCATGTGCCCTTCCCTCGTCCCCAGCACCTGTCCCACCGTAGCGGCTACTCCAATTGTAGCGTTCGATACGGCAAGGGTGGTGCGGGGGACGGGCAGATTGCACGGGGATAGCGGGTCCCGGGGCGGCGGGATCAGGGCGAGGTCTGCGCCTGGGACTGTCCCGGATCCTGCGCGGCGGGGCCTGAGCGGGAACACGGGCGCGGCGGCCGGGGTCCGGAACGGTCGCTCCGCCCGTGCGGGTCGGACCACCGGCGCGACTCCGGGCGCGACTACCGGCTCGGCGCGTCCAGGCCCGTCCCGGTGTCCGGCTCGGGGTTGAACACCGGGTGGTAGCTCTCCGGGGGTGCGAGATAGGCGGCGGCCGGCAGTCCGCCGGTGTCGACGACGATCTGGTCCACGGCGATCCCCGGGTCGACCATGAACACCCGCAGGACATGCTCGCCGGGCTCGGTCACCGTGACGGTCGCGGTCAGCTTCTCGACGCCCTCCTCCACGTTGCGCGCCCAGGCGTCGCCGCGGTTGCCGGTGGCGACGGCCTGCCCCGAGAGCACGGTGGGCGGCTGGTCGTCGAGGGCGAGGGCCAGCCGCCGCGCGCCGCGCTCGTCGAGCGAGGGCAGCCGGAAGACGGTCACGGGGAAGGCGCCGGTGCTGCTGAACCGCACCCGGTACCGCAACTCCGGTGCGCGGGCCGCGAAGTCGGCGGTGACCGGGGCCGCCGTGGACGGCACCGCCTCCACGGCGCCGGTACGGCGTCCGAGCCCGCGCACGGTCCGCCAGCGGGACCGGCCGTGCGCCACCCGGCGCTCGGTGTGCACGGCGTCGATCGAGACATAGCCGTTGGCCTCGACGAACCCGCGGGCGCGCCGGCGCGCCCGCTCCCCGTCGTTGACGACCCTCAGGGGCACCTCGAAACGCTGCGCGCCGCTCGTGAAGGCGACCGTGACGTCGTGCGTGCCCAAGGGCGCCCGCGCCCAGTCGATCTCGACCCACACCCGGGTCTGTTCGGTGAGCGTGCCGCCCGCCGCACTCAGGCGGACCCAGGGGTGACCGGCCTCCGCGACCCAGTCGACCGCGAGGAAACCGGTATTGAAGACATCGACGAAACGCCGGTCCCGGGTGGCGGCGGAGAAGGCCAGTGGCCGTTGGGTGCCGAGCTCGTTCCCCTCGGAGGCGACGCCGAGCCCGGAGGTCTCCCGCCGGGCGACCCTGGTGACGGCAGGTCGGCCCGGCGCCTTCGGGATCTGCGAGGGGTAGGGGTTGACGTAGCCGTCCCACTTCCCGCCCGCCACCTCGGTGTTGTACCGCTTGGTGAGCGCCGCCTCCAGGGTGTGCGCCGCTTCGGCGAGGTCCGCGAAGACGTTGGCTCCCGCGCCGCGGCCCTGACGCACCGCGAGGGCGTTGCGGTCCGCCCAGTAGTACTTGAGGTTCATGACGTACGCCCCGTGCACGGGATAGTGGACGAGCTCGTAGTAGGCGTCCCGGTAGGCCGCGGGGAGTTCGGCCCCCAGTGCCACGGTCCGCTCCAGCAGACGGTCGTACGCGGCCAGGCGGCGTCCCGCCTCGTCCCCGTGGTGCACCACGGAGAACATGTTCCGGTCGATGAACTCCGGGCGTCGCTCCGCCGCCAGCCGGTAGTACTCGGTGCGGATCGAGGCGATCTCCTGGGCGTGGCGGAGCCCGAACTGCCGTCCGTACCACTCCGCGAGGAAATCCCCGACGTCGTCGGCGTGCCAACGGTCGACGTCCCAGGCCATGTCCATGGAGAAGGACAGTCCGGTCTCGATCGACTTGAGGTCACCGACGTTGAAGATCCACATCCGGTCCACGCCGTGCTCGTACACCCGGCGCAGCTCCTGCCAGACCTTGGCGAGCTGCGTGGTGTCCAGCCACAGGTAGCTGCGCGGGCGGCCCCAGTAGGAGAGGTGGTAGTAGATCCCGTTGCCGCCGGCTCGGGCGCGCTCCGCGTCGTCCGGCAACTGGCGCATGTTGCCGTGGTTGTCGTCGGGCCAGATCAGCGTGACGTCGTCGGGTACTTGGACGCCCGCGTTGTACAGGTCCAGGACCTCCTTGTACGGGATGAAGATCTGCGGCTGAGCCGCCGCGCCGACCTCCTCGGCCAGGATCCGGCGCTGGTCGGCGATGATGTCGTTCATCACCACGACCTTCTCCGCGATCGTGGTCGCGTACTTCGTCTCCAGCGCGGTGTCGTGCAGGCCGCGCATGCCGAGCGTCCAACTGCTCTCGTACGCCGCGTTCTCCCGTGCCCGTGCCCTCCAGTAGTCGGAGATGACGGCGGGGTTCACCGTGTAGTCGTACACCGGCGGGCCGCCGTCGGCGCCGGGGTGCTCCTCGGCCCACGGCGCCCACTCGTGGACACCGTTGCGCAGCAGGGCCTCGGGGTGGCTGGAGCCGACGACGATGCCGTAGCGGTCGGCGAGTTCGGGGTTCTCCCGGTACTTGTTGAAGAAGTCGGAGTACGGGTGCATGGCCGGCCACAGGTAGTTGGCCTTCAGCCGCAGCAGCAGTTCGAAGAGGCGCTGGTACGTCTTCGGGCCGATGTTCTTGTCCGGCTCCTGGGTGCGCTGCGACCAAGTGGTCAGGTTCTGCTCGTCGTTGATGAAGACGCCCCGGTAGCGGACCGACGGTTGCGCCCGTTCGAAGGGGCTCGCGGGCACGGAGACGACGGCACGCCGCTCGACGGGTACGTCGGCCCACCAGTACCAGGGTGAGACGCCGACGCGTTCCGACGTGTCGTAGATCCCGTAGACCGTGCCGCGCCGGTCGCTCCCCGCGATCACCAGCGCGCGGTCGACGCCGGGGGCCGGGCGCTCCACCACCTGGGTCACCGAGGCCTCCCAGCGCCCCTTCACCCGCTGGACGTCCAGCCGGCCCTGTGCCGCGAGCCGGTCGATGACCGGACTCGAGCCGAGGGTGCCGATCAGGACCAGTGCCGTGGACCGTTGCGGCAGGGTGTGCCGTAACCCGGGTCGTACCCCGCAGACCCGCTCCACGTCGGCCTGGAGGTCGCCGGCCGCGCGGATCACGGCGGGGTCGTCGGCCGCGTCCACGAACACGTCGACCGCGACGCCGTCCCGCGCCAGGTCGAAGCCGGGCCGGGCGGACGCCGACGCCGCGTGCGCGGCCGTCGGGAGCACCGCGGGCAGCAGCGGGGTCAGCCCGGCGGCCGTCATGCCCCGCAGGAACGCCTTTCGGCTCCACGGCTGCGAGGGGTCCTGCGGTGCGGTGGTCGGCATCGACGCTCCTGGGCTGGGCGGTGACAGCTACGGCGGTGGCATGACCATGCTAGAAAGCGCTTTCCCTCGCACCCTAGGTCAGCGTCGGCGGCGGCGTCCATATCCGTGCAGGGCCGGCGCCGGTCCGCTCCGCACGGCGTCGCACGCGGGGCGGCACGGCGGGTGTGCCACGGGCCCGGCTCGGCCCCCATCGCCGCGCGGGGCGTCCCTCGCCCTCACCAGGGCGTGATGGCCCGGTGCGTGACGGCCGGGTGATGGCCGGGTGCGTGATGGCCGGTCGCGCGCTCGCCGGGCGGCCCGGCCACCCGCGGGACGTGCCGCCGCGCCCTTTCCTCAGTAGGCTCTGCGGCATGCGGATCTCCGTCTCCTCGGACATGGACGAACCAGTGGCCCGCGCCCTCGTCGCCGAGCTGCGCGGCCGGGGGCACGACGTGGTGCCGCACGGCGCGCTGCGGCCCGGCGACGACCCCCGGTGGGCGGTGTGCTCGGCCGTGGCGGCCCAGGACGTGGCCGACGGGACCTCCGAGCAGGCGGTGGTGTGCTGCTGGACCGGCACCGGCGCGTCGATCGCCGCCAACAAGGTGCCCGGCGTCCGCGCCGCCCTGTGCGCCGACGCCTACACCGCCGACGGCGCCCGCCGCTGGAACGACGCCAACGTCCTCGCCCTCAGCCTCCGCCTGACCTCGCAGCCGCTGCTGAAGGAGATCCTCGACGCCTGGTTCGCCGCCGAGCCCGGCGGTGACGCCGAGGACCGGTGGAACGTGGCCCATGTCGACGGCCTCGACGCCGCCCGGGAGCGTTCCGGAGCCTAGGCCGCCCCTCGTACGGACGGCTTCGCTCCTCCGTACGGGTCGTTCGGCCCTGCCGGGTACCCGGCGGCCGGAGAGGGTGGGCAGGCACGGACCGGTACGTACCTGCGAGCGACCCGATCCGGAAGGGAACCCGAGATGTCCGTCGAACCGCGAGCGACGTCCGCCCGGCTCACCGACGACGAGCTCAGGACGCTGCACGCCCACTGGCGCGCCGCGAACTACCTCTCCGTCGGACAGATCTACCTGATGGCCAACCCGCTGCTCACCGAGCCGCTGCGGCCGGAGCACGTGAAGCCGAGGCTGCTGGGCCACTGGGGAACCTCACCTGGGCTCAACCTCGTCTACACCCACCTCAACCGCGTCATCCGCACCCGTGACCTGCGTGCCCTGTGCGTCTGGGGGCCCGGCCACGGCGGTCCCGCGGTCGTCGCCAACTCCTGGCTGGAGGGCACCTACACCGAGACGTACCCGGACGTCACCCGCGACGCGGACGGCATGGCCCGGCTGTTCCGGCAGTTCTCCTTCCCCGGCGGCATCCCCAGCCATGTCGCCCCGGAGACGCCCGGCTCGATCCACGAGGGCGGCGAACTCGGCTACTCGCTCTCGCACGCCTACGGCGCCGCCTTCGACAACCCGGATCTCCTCGTCGCCTGCGTGATCGGCGACGGCGAGTCCGAGACCGGACCGCTGGCCGCCTCCTGGCACTCCAACAAGTTCCTCGACCCCGTGCACGACGGAGCGGTCCTGCCGATCCTGCACCTCAACGGATACAAGATCGCCAACCCCACGGTGCCGGCCCGGATCCCCGAACCAGAGCTCGACGAGCTGCTGCGCGGCTACGGCCACGATCCGATCCATGTCACCGGCGACGAGCCCAACGCGGTCCACCGCGCGATGGCGCAGGCCATGGACACCGCCCTGGACCGCATCGCCGCCCTCCAGCACGCCGCCCGCGAGGACGGCTCCGGGGAGCGCCCCCGCTGGCCGGTGATCGTGCTGCGCACCCCGAAGGGCTGGACCGGCCCCGCCCACGTCGACGGACTGCCCGTCGAGGGCACCTGGCGCGCCCACCAGGTGCCGCTGTCCGCCGTCCGCGACAACCCCGAGCACCTGCGTCAGCTGGAGGCCTGGCTGCGCTCCTACCGGCCCGAGGAACTCTTCGACGCCCACGGCGGCCCCCGCCCGGGCGTCCTCGCCTGGATCCCCGACGGGACCCGTCGCCTCGGCGCCACCCCGCACGCCAACGGCGGGCTGCTGCTGCGCGAACTCCCCCTGCCCGACCTGGAGTCGCACGCCGTCCCGGTCGACCGGCCCGGCGGCACCCGGCACGAACCCACCGCGGTGCTGGGCGGGTTGCTCAAGGACGTGATGCGCGCCACCGCCGGCCGGCGCGACTTCCGTCTCGTCGGCCCCGACGAAACCGCCTCCAACCGCCTCCAGGCCGTCTACGCCGCCAGCGGGAAGGCCTGGCAGGCACAGACCCTCCAGGTGGACGAGAACCTCGACCGGCACGGCCGGGTGATGGAGATCCTCTCCGAACACACCTGCCAGGGCTGGCTGGAGGGATATCTGCTGACCGGCCGGCACGGCCTGTTCTCCTGCTACGAAGCGTTCGCGCACATCGTCGACTCCATGGTCAACCAGCACGTCAAGTGGCTGCGCGTCACCCGGAAACTGCCCTGGCGCGCACCCGTCGCCTCCCTCAACTACCTGCTCACCTCGCACGTCTGGCGCCAGGACCACAACGGCTTCTCCCACCAGGACCCCGGCTTCGTCGACCACATCCTCAACAAGAGCCCCGAAGTCGTACGGGTCTATCTGCCGCCGGACGCCAACACCCTGCTGTCCGTGGCCGACCACGCCCTGCGCAGCCGCGACTACGTCAATGTGATCGTGGCCGGGAAACAGCCCTGTTTCGACTGGCTCAGCATGGACGAGGCCCGCGCCCACTGCGCGCGCGGAGCCGGCGTCTGGGACTGGGCCGGCACCGACGACGGCACCCGCGAACCCGACGTGGTCCTCGCCTGCGCGGGCGACGTCCCCACCCAGGAGGTGCTGGCCGCCGCCCAGTTGCTGCGCCGCGAACTGCCGGAGCTCGCCGTCCGGGTCGTCAACGTCGTCGACATCGCCCGGCTGCTGCCGAGCGGCGAACATCCGCACGGCATGGGCGACTTCGAGTACGACGGCCTGTTCACCACCGACAAGCCCGTCGTCTTCGCCTACCACGGCTACCCCTGGCTGATCCACCGCCTGGCCTACCGCCGCACCGGCCACCAGCACCTGCATGTGCGCGGCTACAAGGAGTTCGGCACCACGACCACACCGTTCGACATGCTCGTCCGCAACGACCTCGACCGCTACCGCCTCGTCATGGACGTCATCGACCGCGTCCCCGGCCTCGCCGTGCGCGCCGCGGCCGTACGGCAGCGGATGGAGGACGCGCGACTGCGCCACCACGACTGGATCCGCGTCCACGGCATCGACCTCCCCGAGGTCGCCGACTGGACCTGGGACGGGTGAGACGGCAGCTCACCGGCGACCGGACAGGGCGCACGGACCGGGGCGGACGGCGCAGGGGGAGGGGCAGCGGACAGCCCGTCGTGCGCCCTGGTACGGCGTCCCGCCCGGTGCTTACAGTGGTCGGCCAGCCCTGCGCGCGGATCCGGCGGGGCGAGTCCCACCCCCCGTGGTCACCAGTCGTCCTCGCCCCCGACCGGCACGCGTCCGGACCCGGGCACGGCTCCGCGCACCGGAGCGGCTCCCAGGGCGACGGTTGCGACGACCACCCGCGCGACAGGCACCATCCGTGACACCGCTCGGGCCGTGTGAGGGCTGTCCGCGGTACGAGCGCGCGTCGAGAGCCACTGGAGGCCGTTGTGTCCCGACCGTGCATCGCCCTGATCGCCGACCCCACCTCGCCCGAAGGCTGCCGTGAGTACCTCGCCGACGCCGTGGAACTGCTCACCGGCGCCCCGCCCGTCCGGGTCGACTCCCGGCACTTCGCGACCGGGGGAACCGGCCGGGGCGTCCGCGACGGAGGCCGGTTACGGCTCCAGGTCCCCGAGGAGCGGCTGGACTTCGTCCCCGACGTCGTGCTGCTCTACGAGATCCCGCCGCACCACCGGCGGGCCCTCGCCGGCTTCCAGGAGCTCCTGGAGAGCCACGACGTGGTGACCCTGGCCGCCGACCCCGACGCCTGGCGGACCGCGACCGAGAAGAACCTCACCGTCGAACGCTTCGTCCGGGACGGGGTCGCCCAGATGGAGACCGCCGTGCTGTCCCGGCCCTCGCCGCGGGAGGCGGCCGACACGTTCGACCGGCTCGGCCGCGACACCTGGGCCCGGCCCGTCGTCGGCACCGGCGGCAACGACACCTTCCATGTCACCACCCCCGCCCAACTGGAGCAGGCCGCCGCCTACTACGCCGAGCGCGGCACCGACTGGCTGCTCTCCCGAGACGCCGGCAACATCACCGCCGACGGCCGGCGTCACCAGTTCCGGGTCTTCGTCCTGGGCGACCGCGTCGTGCACGCCCGCGAGCACCTCCAGCCGGCGATGGACACCCCCTGCAACACCTGCCAGGGCGCCACCGCCGTCCACATCGCCCCGGGGGACCTCCAGCCCCGGCTCGCCGAACTCGCCGTCGCGGCCACCGCGTCGGTCGGGCTCCCCTTCGCCGGTGTCGACCTGGCCGTGGAGAACGGCGGGGTCGTCTTCGAGGTCAACGTCCAGCCCGCCTTCGTCGACGGCGAGCTCGAACTCCGGGCGGTGGCCGTGCCGTACGTGCAGGCGCACCTGGACGCCTTCGCGCCGGCCTTCGGCGGCCCGCCCCGGGGGCTCACAGCTTCAGCGTGAACCAGGTGGTCTTGCCCTCGTCCGTCGGCCGCACCCCCCAGCCGGCGGCGAGGGCACGGACCAGGATCAGGCCGCGGCCCGACTCCGCGTCCTCGACCGCCACCCGCGGCTGGGGGAGCTGCGGGCTGGGGTCGCTGACCTCGACCGTGAGGTCGGTGACGGTGCGGTGCAGATGCAGGCCGATCGGGCCCTCGGAGTGCTGGACGGCGTTCGTCAGCGTCTCCGACAGCAGCAGGAGCGCGTCATCGGCCCGGTCCATGCAGTTCCACGAGGTCAACGCCTTGTGCAGAAAGGCCCTCCCCTGCGGCACCGAGGCCGGGGCGGCCGGGAATTGGGTGGTGACGGCGGCCAGCGGGGCGGCCGGCAGTTGCGCGAGCAGCAGGGTCACGTCGTCGTTGTGGCCGTCGGCGTCCGGCAGCAGACCCGCGAGGACATGGTCCGCGGCGGCCTCAAGACAAGGCGTTCCGACGAACAACTCGTCCAGCAGCACGGTCAGTTCACCGATCCGCACCTCGATGTCGCTGCCCGGCGTCTCGATCAGGCCGTCGGTGTAGAGCACCAGCGTGGCGCCGGGCGGTATCTCCGAACTGGACTGCTCGTACAGGATGTCGCCCACGCCGAGCGGAGCGTTGACCGGACAGGACAGGGCGTTGATGCCCTCGCCCACCCCGGCGACCAGTACCGGCAGATGTCCCGCTGAACACACCGTGACCGTGCCCGCGTCCGGGGCGATCACCAGGTAGCAGCAGGTGACGAGCTGGTCGGGCACGTCGAGGTCGGCGACGCAGGTGTCCAGCGCCTGCATCAACTGCCGGGGCTGCATACCGGTCTTGGCCAGCGCGTGCGCGGCCGACCGCAACTGGCCCATCACGGCGGCCGCTTCCAGCCCGCGGCCCATCACATCGCCTATCAGGACCCCCACCCGGTCGGCGCCCAGCGGAATCAGGTCGAACCAGTCGCCGCCCACGCCGGCGCCCTGGGTGGCGGGCCGGTAGCGGCTCGCGGTGGCCAGGCCGGGCAGGGCGGGCGGCGTGCCCATCAGACTGCGCTGGAGCGTCAGGGCGATGTGCCGCTGCTGCTCGTACAGGGCCGTGAGCTCGGCCTCCGCCCGCTTGCGGTCGCTGATGTCCCGCACGATCGCGCACGCCCCGACCACGGTGCCGTGGGTGTCCCGGGTCGGCCACAGCGTGACGTCAACGTCGCGCAGCACTCCGGTGCTGGTCATCCGCAGCGTCTCGTAGTGCTCGACCTTCTCGGCGTGCCGCAGCCGCTGGAGCAGCTCGCGGATCTCGCTCCGCAGCTCCGGCGGGGCCAGCCGCGAGACGTGCCGGCCGATGGCCTCCTCGGCCGTGTAGCCGTACAGGCGCTGCGCGGCCGCGTTCCAGTACGTGATGTACCCGTCGAGGGTGTGGGCGAGGATCGCGTCCTGCGACGACTCCACGAGGGCGGCGAGCTCGTTGATGCGCGCCTCGGCCGCCTTGCGGTCGCTGACGTCGCGCACGGCCGCCGACACCAGGAGTCCGTCCGTCGTCTCCAGGGGGCTCAGGCTGATCTCGACGGGGAACTCCGTACCGTCCTTGCGCAGCCCGTGCAGTTCGAGCCCGGCGCCCATCGGACGCACCTGGCGGTTGGCCGTGTACCCGCTGCGGTGCGCGGTGTGCTGCCCGTGGAACCGGTGCGGGATGAGCAGCTCGACCGGCTGGCCGAGCAGTTCCTCCCGGCCGTGCCCGAACAGGGCCTCGGTCTGGGCGTTGACGAGCCTGATGATGCCGGAGTCGTCGACGATGACCATGGCGTCGGGCGCCGCCTCCAGCAACCCCCGGAATCGTTCCTCGGCCCCGCCGACCACGCCCTGCGACGCGGGCGCTCCGCAGCCGCACCGTTTCTGCTGAGCCTTCTGCTCAGTCTTCTGCTGTGCGCTCCGTTTCGCGGTGCCCGCTCCCGTCCCCGTCCCCGTCCCCGTGCCCACGCGCCGCGCTGGTTGCGCCCGTATCGCGTCGGTCATCATCCACCTCATCCCGCACGACGAATCAGGCCATCTCAGCGCCTCCGGCCCGCCCGCGCTCCGCGTTGTCGCTTACTGTCCCTCCCCTGTCCGAACCTGAACGCGACCGAACCGATCAGGATTCGAGAAGCGCCGGTCATCGGGTCACGGCTAGCGTGGCGTCGGTCAGAGCGAGGCAGGCGACGCTCGGGCCCGCGACGGCGGTCCCGGACAGCAGATGGAGTGACGATGAGCATGGCCAAGAAGACGGATCCGCCGCCTGCGCGGCACGTCGCCGACAGCCACGGTCTGATCCGCGTGCACGGCGCCCGCGAGAACAACCTCAAGGACGTCAGCATCGTGATCCCGAAGCGTCGTCTGACGGTGTTCACCGGCGTCTCCGGCTCGGGCAAGAGCTCACTGGTGTTCGACACGATCGCCGCGGAGTCGCAGCGGCTGATCAACGAGACCTACAGCGCGTTCGTCCAGGGCTTCATGCCGACGCTGGCGCGGCCCGAGGTCGACGTGCTCGAGGGGCTGACGACGGCGATCATCGTCGACCAGCAGCGGATGGGTTCCGACCCCCGCTCCACCGTCGGCACCGCCACCGACGCCAACGCGATGCTGCGCATCCTCTTCAGCAGGCTCGGGCAGCCGCACATCGGCCCGCCCACCGCGTACTCCTTCAACACCGCCTCGGTCCGGGCGAGCGGCGGCATCACCGTCGAGCGCGGCGCCAAGAAGACGGTGAAGGCGACCTACTCCCGCACCGGCGGCATGTGTGTCCGCTGCGAGGGCCGCGGCACGGTCTCCGACATCGATCTCACCCAGCTCTACGACGACAGCAAGTCGCTCAACGAGGGCGCGCTCACCATCCCCGGCTACAGCATGGACGGCTGGTACGGCCGCATCTTCGGCGGCTGCGGGTTCTTCGACCCGGACAAGCCGATCCGCAGGTTCACCAAGAAGGAGCTGCACGACCTCCTGCACAAGGAGCCGACGAAGATCAAGGTCGACGGCATCAACCTGACGTACGAGGGCCTGATCCCGAAGATCCAGAAGTCGATGCTGGCCAAGGACATCGAGGCGCTCCAGCCGCACATCCGGGCGTTCGTGGAGCGGGCGATGACGTTCACCGTCTGCCCGGAGTGCGACGGCACCCGGCTCAGCGAAGGCGCCCGGTCGTCGAAGATCGAGAAGGTCAGCATCGCCGACGCCTGCGCGATGCAGATCAGCGACCTGGCCGCATGGGTGCGCGGCCTCGACGAACCGTCGGTGGCGCCGCTGCTCACCGCGCTCCAGCACACCCTCGAGTCGTTCGTGGAGATCGGTCTCGGCTACCTCTCGCTCGACCGGCCGTCGGGCACGCTGTCCGGCGGCGAGGCACAGCGCGTCAAGATGATCCGCCACCTCGGCTCCTCGCTCACCGATGTCACCTACGTCTTCGACGAGCCGACCACGGGCTTGCACCCGCACGACATCAGCCGGATGAACGACCTGCTGCTGCGGCTGCGGGACAAGGGCAACACGGTGCTCGTCGTGGAGCACAAGCCGCAGACCATCGCGATCGCCGACCACGTCGTCGATCTCGGCCCCGGGGCCGGCACGGCGGGCGGCACCGTCTGCTTCGAGGGCACCGTCGAGGGGCTGCGGTCCGGCGACACCATCACCGGCCGCCATCTCGACGACCGGGCCGCCGTCAAGGAGACCGTGCGCAAGCCCACCGGCACGCTGGAGGTCCGCGACGCGACGGCGCACAACCTGCGCAACGTCGACGTGGACATCCCGCTCGGGGTGCTGACCGTCGTCACCGGTGTCGCGGGCTCCGGCAAGAGCTCGCTGGTCCACGGGTCGATCCCGGCCGGCGAGGGCGTGGTGTCGGTGGACCAGGGCGCGATCCGCGGTTCCCGACGCAGCAATCCGGCGACGTACACCGGCCTGCTCGACCCGATCCGCAAGGCGTTCGCCAAGGTCAACGGCGTGAAGCCGGCGCTGTTCAGCGCCAACTCCGAGGGCGCCTGTCCGACGTGCAACGGCGCCGGCGTCGTCTACACCGACCTGGCGATGATGGCGGGCGTGGCCACCACCTGCGAGGAGTGCGAGGGGAAGCGGTACCAGGCCGCGGTCCTCGAGTACCACCTCGGTGGCCGCGACATCAGCGAGGTGCTCGCGATGTCGGTGACCGAGGCCGAGGAGTTCTTCGGCGCCGGTGAGGCGAGCACGCCGGCCGCGCACCGCGTCCTGGGCCGGCTCGCCGATGTCGGGCTCGGCTACCTCAGCCTCGGCCAGCCGCTCACCACGCTGTCCGGCGGCGAGCGGCAGCGGCTCAAGCTGGCCACGCACCTGGGCGAGAAGGGCGGTCTCTACGTGCTCGACGAGCCGACCACCGGCCTGCACCTCGCCGACGTCGAGCAGTTGCTCGGCCTGCTCGACCGGCTCGTCGACGCCGGCAAGTCGGTCATCGTCGTCGAGCACCACCCGGCGGTGATGGCGCACGCCGACTGGATCATCGACCTCGGTCCGGGCGCCGGTCACGACGGCGGCCGGATCGTCTTCGAGGGCACCCCGGCCGATCTCGTCGCCGCCCGCTCCACCCTCACCGGCGAGCACCTCGCGGACTACGTCGGCGCCTGACCGAGGCGCCCGGGGGCACAGCGGGGGGGGGGGGGGGGGGGGGGGGGGGCCGCCCCCCCCCCCCCCCCCCCCCGGGGGGGGGGGGGGGGGGGGGGGGGGGGGGGCCCCCCCCCCCCCCCCCCCCCCCGGCGCGCGT
>NZ_JBIWMA010000002.1:721069-817102 GCF_044766465.1 Streptomyces sp. NPDC102259
GGGCCGCGGGGGGGGGGCGGGGGGGGGGGGGGGCCCGGGGGGGGGGGGGCCCGGGGGGGGGGGCCCCCCCCCCCGGGCCCCCCCCCCCCCGCTCGACTCCTCCCGTGGGGCCTTGCGTCAGTGGGAGCCGAGGCCGCCCCCGCCGAACGAGCCACTGCTGCCGCGGCTCCAGCGCGGCCGTGTCTTGTCCCCGCTCGACCGGGTCTGCATGTTGGTCAGCTCGTACGGCGTGAGAGGACGGCCGCCCTCCGGCATCCGGGGCACCTCGTCGGGTTCCCGGTTCTCGCGTATCTCGTGCACCGCGCCGTCCGGCGGGAGGTGCGGCTGCTCGTCGGGGCGCGGCCTGGCCGGCTCGCGCGACTTCACTCGCGTGCCCAGCCAGAAGCTGCCGCCCAGCACGGCCAGCAGGGCCAGCCCGACCACGAACATCACGAGGCTGAGCAGGCCGCTCGCGGCGGCCAGCTGAACGCTTGCGTTAGTCATATCAGGCGAATACCCACCAAAAGGGGCATGAACCCGCCATTCCGCCTCTGTGGCTCTCCGTCGGCAACCCCTCGCGCACGGTGGTCGGTACCGCCGCCGGGCCGCTCCAGGGGTTTCGCCCCGCCTCGCCCGGCTACCCGTCAGGGGTGACTTCGACGACATCTCAGACGTACCAGACATCGCAACAGGAGCTCTTCCGATTCCTGGAGGACCGCTTCGCCTGCGCCCAGGCGTGCACGGAGTGTGCGCGGGCCAGTGCGCTGCGCGCGAGCCTCGTGGAGCCGGACGGGACCGACGAGCAGGCGCTGCTGCGCCGCAAGGGCATCATGTGCGCGGAGGTGTGCGACGCGACCTGTCGCGTGCTGTCCGAGGACAACCGCCTGGACGAGGCCGGCATCCGCGCCCAACTGGAGTGGTGCCGGACCGTCTGCCTGGAGACCGCCCACGTCTTCGACAAACACCCGGGAGCCGAGGAAGGCGCCGCCGCCTGCCGCGCCTGCGCCGCGGCCTGCACGGAGTTCATAGGAACGCTCGCCTGAGACGTGAGACCTGAGGCAGGAGACCCGAGGACTGAGACCTGATGGCTGAGCGGCCCCGGGGCCTGAGGCCTGCGGCCCGAGGGAAAAGAGCCCCCGCCATTCCCAATTTCTGAAACACGTTCTACCGTGTGCGCCGTCAGGACCGGCCTTGGGGAGCCAGGAGGCGCCGTGCACCTCGACCACACGCCCGAGCAGCTACGGCTGCGCACCGAACTGCGTGCCTACTTCGCCGAGTTGGTGCCGCACAACGCCTACGCCCGGCACATCGACCCGGTCGCCGCGAAGCGCTTCTACCGCAGGACGATCCGCCGGCTCGGCACGGACGGCTGGCTCGGCGTCGGCTGGCCCGAGGAGTACGGCGGTCGCGGCCTCACCCCGATCGAACAGTTCGTCTTCTTCGACGAGGCCGCCCAGGCGGGCGTGCCGCTGCCCCTGATGGCGCTCAACACGGTCGGACCGACGATCATGCGGTACGGCACCGACGAGCAGAAGGCGTACTTCCTGCCGAAGATCCTCGCTGGTGAGATCGACTTCGCGATCGGCTACAGCGAACCGGACGCGGGCACCGACCTCGCCGCGCTGAAGACGCGCGCGGTGCGCGACGGCGACACCTACGTCGTCAACGGGCAGAAGATCTGGACGACCAACGGCGACACCGCCGACTGGGTGTGGCTCGCGGTGCGCACCGACCCCGAGGCCCCGCCGCACAAGGGCATCACCATGCTCCTCGTGCCGACCAGCGACCCCGGATACTCCTGCACCGTGATCCGCACCCTCGCCTCCCACGACACCACCGCGAGCTACTACGAGAACGTGCGCGTGCCCGTCTCCCGACGCGTCGGCGCCGAGAACCAGGGCTGGCGGCTGATCACCAACCAGCTCAACCACGAGCGGGTGACCCTCGCCGCGCACGGCACCATGGCGATCCGCGCCCTGCACGACGTGCAGCGCTGGGCCACGGAGACCAAGCTCGCCGACGGCCGCCGGGTCATCGACCTGCCCTGGGTGCGTCGGCGGCTCGCCCAGACCCATGTGAAACTCGACGCGCTCAAGCTCCTCAACTGGCAGATGGTCGGCGCCCTCCAGAACGGCACCCTCACCCCGCAGGACGCCTCCGCCGTCAAGGTCTACGGCTCGGAGGCCCGCCGGGACGCCTACGCCTGGCTGATGGAGGTCGTCGCCGCCCCCGGCGCACTCCAGGAGGGCTCGGCGGGCGCCGTGCTGCACGGCGAGCTCGAACGCGGCTACCGCTCCGCCGTGATCTTCACCTTCGGCGGCGGCAACAACGAGATCCAGCGGGAGATCATCTCGTGGATCGGCCTGGGGATGCCGCGGGTACGGCGTTAGCCTGCTGTGACGAGGATTTTTAGTTGGCACGAAAGAGGGATAGTGGCGTTCGATCGGTCCCGGGGATACGGGATCCCGAGGTTCATGCCGCTGTCGCTGGTGATCGGTGGCTGCTGCCAGGCGAGGCTCATCTGTGCGCCGGCTTCCGCGCGCCGTGGCCACGAGGCTTGCGTAGGGGCCCGCGACGGTCGTGGCCTCGATCTGGAGCCACGCCTGGTGGAAGGCCATTCGTGCCGGCAGGCTGCTGACCTCGTCGGTGAGCTGTTGCCGTGCGGCGGACGAGGACTCCGGTCGGCGCCGTATGCGGTACGGCATTTGGTGTGACCGTGCCCTGTACAGGCGGTCAGGCGAGGGTGACCTCGACCGGGAGCTTCTTGATGCCGTTGACGAAGTTGGAGCGGACCCGGGGGACGTCGCCGGCGAGGCGGATGCCGGCCAGGCGCGGGATCAGTTCCTCGAACATGATGCGGATCTCGGTGCGGGCGAGCAGGTTGCCCAGGCACAGGTGGGGGCCGCCCTTGCCGAAGGTGAGGTGGTCGTTGTCCTGGCGGGTGACGTCGAAGTCGTACGGGTTGCCGAAGACCTCTTCGTCGCGGTTGCCGGAGGCGTACCACATGACGACCTTGTCGCCCTCCTTCACCTGCTTGCCGCCGAGTTCGACGTCGCGTGTCGCGGTGCGGCGGAAGTGGTAGACGGGCGTGGCCCAGCGCAGGAACTCCTCGACGGCGACCGGGATGAGAGCGGGGTCTTCCTGGAGCCTGGTCAGCTGCTCGGGGTGCTGGATGAGGGCCAGCATGGAGTGCGAGATGGTGTGCCGGGTGGTCTCGTTGCCGGCCACGACCAGCAGCAGGAAGTAGTTGTCGAAGTCCTGCGCGGAGAGCGGGACGCCGTCGCGCGGGGTCTGGTTGACGAGTCTGGAGACCAGGTCGGTGCCGGTGCCGCCCCGCCGCTGGCGGACCAGCTCCCGTCCGTACTCGAAGACCTCCAGCGAGGCCGGGCTACGGAAGGGCAGATCCTTGTACTGCTCGCTCTCCTCGCTGTGGAGGAGGACATCGGCGTAGTCGGGGTCCGTGTTGCCCATGATCCGGTTGCCCCAGTCGATGAGCTGCTGGTTGTCCTCCGGGGGGACGTCGAGGAGCCGGGCGAGGACGTTGATGGGGAAGTCGGCGGCGACGTCGGCGACGAAGTCGAACGTGCCCTTGGCGAGGGCCGTGTCCAGCGTCCTGGCGGTCAGGCCGCGCAGGAAGTCGGCGTACTCGTTGATGACGCCCTGGCCGAACTGACGCTGCAGCAGGCTGCGCATCGCTCGGTGGCGTACGCCGTCCAGTTCCAGGATGGAGGCGCGCTTCTTGATCTGGTCGTCGTCGAGTTCTTCGAGGTTGGCGAACTTGGTGGAGGTGAAGGTCTGCGGGGCGCGTCCCACGCGGGCGATGTCCTCGTGCCGGGTGACGGCCCAGAAGCCGTGGTTGGGCTCGGGCTCCGGCTGCCAGTGGACCGGGTCCTGGTGGCGCAGGGTGTGGAACATGCGCCAGGGGGTGACGCCGTCGAGGAACTTGTCGTTGTCGGCGAGGTCGACCTCGTCCAGCGGCATCGGGTCGTCGGGCGCGTGGCGGGTGTCGGTGGTGTTCAGGGTGCTCGTCATGGTGTGCTCCTGGCGGGGTGCTCAGAGGTGGTAGGAATACTCGGCGAACTCCCAGTCGGTGACGTGCCGTTGGAAGCGTTCGGCCTCGTCGCGCTTGTAGGCGAGGAAGGACGCGGTGAAGTCCTTGCCCAGCAGTTCGACGAGCGCTTCGTCGGCTTCGAGGGCGTCGAGCGCGGCGGTCAGGTTCATTGGCAGGACCTGGGACTTCTCCAGGTCGTAGCCGTAGCCCTCCAGCGGCGCGGGCGGCTCCTTGCCCTCCTGGACGCCGAGCAGGGCGGCGGCGGTGAGCGCGGCGATCGCGAGATACGGGTTGGCGCCGGCGTCTCCGAGCCGTAGCTCCAGGCGGGCGCCGGAGCCGCGCTCGGGCGGGATGCGGACCATGGCGCTTCGGTTGTCCAGGCCCCAGTTGATCAGCCAGGGCGCGAGGGTGTCGGGCCCGAAGCGCTTGTACGAGTTGACGGTCGGGTTGAGCAGCGTGGCGAGCGCCGGGGCGTGGGTGAGGAGGCCGGCTATGGCGTGCCGGGCGTTGCCGGAGAGACCGAAGGCGCCGGCCGGGTCATCGAAGACGTTGCGGTCGTCGGCGTCGACGCAGGAGAAGTGCAGGTGGAAGCCGGAGCCGCCCGAATCGTTGAAGGGCTTGGCCATGAAGGTGGCCAACTTGCCTTCCGTACGCGCCAGTTCCTTGACAGCGGCCTTGAAGCGGAACGCCCGGTCGGCGGCGTCCAGGGCGTCGGAGTGGGTCAGGTTGATCTCGTACTGGCCGCCGTCGAACTCGTGGTTGCCGGTGATGACGCCGATACCGAGGTCGCGCAGCTGCCGCAGGGTACGCAGCAGGTGGTTGTCGGGATCGGCACGCAGGCCGGCAGTGTAGACGGACCCGGTGACGGCGGGGCTGCGCCGCCAGCCGTTCGGCGCGGTGGCGTCCTCTTCGAGGAGGAAGTACTCCAGCTCCGGTCCGACGACCGGGCTCAGGCCCGCGTCCGTGCATCGGGCCAGCACCGAGCGCAGCAGATCGCGCGGCGACTCCGCGGCCGGGTCGCCGGTCGCCGGGTCGGTCGTGTCACCGAGACACCACGCGACGCCGGGCTCCCAGGGCACGCGCGCGAGGGTGCTCAGGTCCGGTCGCACGGAGATGTCGGGCAGGCCGGCATCGATGCCGCCCTGGATCGCGACGACGTCGCCGCGCGGGGTGGTGTGGTAGACGGCGCGGCAGAAGGCCAGGCCGTGCTCGCAGGCCGACGGTAGGTGGTCGAGCAGCACGTCGCGGGCGCGGTCGGTGCCGATGAGGTCGGGGTAGGTCACCCGGACCACGTCGATGCCCTCGGCGGCGAGCCGGTCCTGGTGCCGGCGGACGGATGGGGTGTCGTGAGCGCTCACCGATGTCTCCTCGGCGGATTCGGGGCACCTCTCGGGCGTCGAGCCCGGGGGGAGGGTGGCGGAGCGAAGACTGGTCGGGGTGCCGGGCGATGCCGCGGTCGTGAAGCTCCGGTCAATCATTTGAAGCCAAACGGTATGGAGGTGTCCACCTTCCCGCAAGGGGGCGCGCCAAAGAATTTATCCATCCGGATAGGTATTGACCAGAGCGCGGCGGCTTCCTATGTTGTTTGAAGCCAAACGAGTCAGGGGTTCGGCTTCCCGTACCCCTGTGGCTGGGGGCCCGGCCACAGGCCGGGCCCTTCCATCCCGCCCCTGCCCCGCTCTCCCGCCCGCTCCGGCGCACCCACCTTCCAGGAGGACCGGCCATGAAGGTCGTCGTCGACATGAACAAGTGCAAGGACCACGGACAGTGCGTCTTCGCGGCCCCCGACGTCTTCCAGCTGGACGACAACGGACGGCTGGCCTACGTCAGCGACCCGGACGACACCCTGCGCGACGAGGTCGAGGAGGCCGCGGACGTCTGTCCGCTGCAGGCCATCCGGATCGAGGACTGAGCGGCATGACGACGCAGCGCATCCTCGTCGCCGGGGCCTCCATGGGCGGCCTGCGCGCGGCCGAACAACTCCGCGGCGCCGGGTGGACCGGCGCGATCACCGTGATCGGTGACGAGCCCCACATGCCGTACAACCGGCCGCCTCTCTCCAAGGAAGCGCTGGCCGGAAAGGCGTCGTTCGAGTCCCTGGCCTTCACTCCCAAGGCGAGCGCGGCCGACGTGGAGTGGCGGCTCGGTACGAGCGTCACGAGCGCCCGTCTCGCCGAGCGGGTCGTCGTGCTCGACAGCGGCGAGGAGCTGCCTTTCGACGGACTGGTCGTCGCCACGGGTATGCGTCCCCGGCGCCTGCGCTGCGAGGGCCCCGCGGTCGGCCGTCACACCGTACGGACTTTCGGTGACGCTCAGGCCCTGCGGGCGGAGCTGGTCCGGCCGGGCGCCCGGGTCGTCGTCATCGGTGCCGGGTTCATCGGCTGCGAGGTGGCCGCCACCGCCGTCGGTCTCGGCGTCACGGACGTCACCGTGGTCGACCCGTTGCCGCTGCCCATGGTCGGACCGCTCGGCGAGCTGCCGGCCCGCGCCCTGCTGGGGCGGCACGAGGAACGCGGCGTGCGCTTCGCTCTCGGTGCGGGCGTCGCCGGTTTCGAGGGCGAGGAGCATGTCACCGGTGTCGTACTGAGCGACGGGACGGTGCTTCCGGCCGATGTGGTCGTGGAGTCGGTCGGCTCCGTCGCCAACACCGAGTGGCTCGACGGCAACGGTCTCGACCTGACCGACGGCGTGCTCACGGACGAGCAGCTGCGGGTCGGCGGACTGCCGTACGTCGTCGCGGTCGGCGACGTCGCCCGCTTCCCCAACGCCCGCTACGACGGCGTACCGCGCCGGGTCGAGCACTGGTCGATCCCCAGCGACACGGCGAAGCATGCGGCCAAGGCGCTGGTGGCTCATCTCGCGGGTGCGGAAGCCGGCTTGGCGCCGTTCGCGCCGCTGCCCACCTTCTGGAGCGACCAGCACGACTTCCGGCTGCAGTCCTTCGGTTCCCCCGTGCTCGGCCTCGCCGACATCCGTGTCCTGGACGGCGATCCGGGCGGCGACATGCTCGTCGGCTACCACACCGAGGGCGGGCAGCTCGTCGGCGTCGTCGCCCTCGGCGGCCACGCCGTCGCCACCCGCGCCGCCCGCTACCGCGCCCAGCTGCTCAAGCAGCCCGCCCTCACCGCGTAAGGAACCAACGTCATGGCCAGCGTCCGTGGTTACTTCCACCCCAAGACGGCGACCGGTTCGTCGTCCCTGATCCCCTCGCCCCCCTGGCACTACTCCGGCGACCTGCTCACGATCGAGTACCGCACCGATCCCGCACGTGTACGGGAGTTGCTGCCCGCACCGCTGGAACTCGCCGAGGAGGACCCGGGCGCGGTCGCGCTGATCTGGGCCGACTGGCAGTCCTGTTCCGGTACGAAGGAGGAGCTGCTGGACCCGGTGCGCGCCCAGTACAAGGAGGCCTTCGCCGTCGTCCGCTGCTCGTACCAGGGGCGGACGTACTCGCGCTGCGTGTACATCTGGGTGGACAAGGACTTCGCGATCGCCCGCGGGCTGCACCAGGGCTACCCGAAGAAGCTCGGTTCGATCCACCAGACGCGCCCGCACCCCTACGGTCCGGCCCCGCGCATCGAGGCCGGGGCCCGCTTCGGCGCGACCCTCGCCGCAGCCGACCGACGCCTGGCCCAGACGGTGGTGACCCTGCGCCAGCCGTCCGAGACCAACGGCTTCGTCAACGGCCACCCGATGGCCCACCACCGTTGGCTGCCTTCCATCGAGAACGGCAAGGGCCTCGCGCTCGACGAGTTGATCGAGACCTGCGCCGCGTCCTTCGAGGCCGGACAGCCGTGGGTCGGCGACGCGGAACTGGAGCTGTTCGAGGCGCCGACCGAGGAGCTGGCCCGGCTGGAGATCCGGGAGCCGATCGCCGCGTACTACCGGCAGGTGGGCGTCGTCTGGGACGGCGGCCGACTGCTGGAATCCGGCACCTCCGAGGCCGAGTAACCCCCCTTACGCATCAGAAGACCTGGAGACCGGACATGACCGAGCACATCACCACGGTGGCCGGGGTCGCCGTCGACACCCGGCACTGGATCGGCGGCGAACGCGTGGCGTCCGTCGAGACGTTCACCGACGTGTCGCCGATCGACGGAAGCACCCTCGGGGAGATCTCCCGGGGCACGGCGACGGAGGCCGCGGCCTCCGTCGCCGCCGCTCGCGCCGCCTTTCCCACCTGGGCCGCCACATCGCGCGCCGAGCGCGCCCGCATCCTGCACGCCATCGCCGACGGAGTCGAGAAGCGCATCGAGGACCTCGCCAATGTCGAGACGCTCGACAACGGCGCCCTCCTGCGTTCGCACCGCCGCGGTGTGATGCCGCGCGTGGCGCACAACTTCCGCTTCTTCGCCGACTGGCTGCTGAAGCTGGAGCACGAGGACTTCGACACCCGCGGCCACACCAACCACGTGAGTTGGGACCCGGCGGGCCCGTGCGTGCTGATCACGCCGTGGAACGCGCCGCTGATGCTGGCCACCTGGAAGGTCGCCCCGGCGCTGGCCGCCGGGAACACCGTGATCCTCAAGCCCGCCGAGTGGTCCCCGCTCACTGCTTCGCTGCTCGCCGACATCGCGGCAGAGGCAGGGCTGCCGGCCGGTGTCCTCAACGTCGTGCAGGGATACGGCGACGAGGTCGGCAACCCCCTTGTCTCGCACCCGGACGTCCGCCGGATCAGCTTCACCGGTTCCGTGCCCACCGCCCAGCACATCGCCCGCGCGGCCGCCGCAAACCTCACCCCCCTCAGCCTCGAACTCGGCGGCAAGTCACCGCTGTTGGTCTTCGCCGACGCGGATCTCGACCTCGCCGTGGACCTGGCGGTGGAACAGTACGACAACGCCGGACAGGTATGCCTGGCCGCGACCCGCATCCTTGTCGAGGAGACGGTCTCGGACGAGTTCACCCGCCGGTTCGTGGAAAAGGCGAGCCGGCTCAGGCAGGGTGACCCGCGTGACGAGGGCACCGACCTCGGCCCCACCATCCACCCGCGCCAGCTGGAGAAGATCGACGGCTTCGTGCGCCGCGCGCTCGACGACGGGGCTCGCGCGGTCATCGGCGGCAAGCCCAAGGACGGTCTGTACTACGAGCCGACCCTCCTCACCGACGTCGCCCAGGACTCGGAGATCGTTCAGGAGGAGGTCTTCGGGCCTGTCCTGACGCTCCAGACCTTCGGCGACGAGGACGAGGCCGTGCGCCGCGCCAACGACACCCGCTTCGGTCTGGCCGCCACCCTCGTCACCGGCGACCACGAGCGCGCCGAGCGGGTCACCGCGCGGCTCGTCGCGGGCACGGTCTGGGTCAACTGCTTCTTCGTACGCGACCTCCAGGCTCCCTTCGGCGGCTCCCGCCACTCGGGCGTCGGCCGGGAGGGCGGCACATGGAGCTTCGACTTCTACTGCGACGTCAAGAACACCGTCACCGCGCCGAACGGATGGCAAGACCATGGGTGAAATCGTCGGGGCGGGTCTGCTCGCCCACGTCCCCACCATCGTGCTGCCGGAGGGGGACCGGCTCGAGCTGAACCAGGGCAAGGAGATCACCCTCGTCACCGGCTTGCGCCAGCTCCGCGAGGACGTCTTCGACAGTGACGACTACGACACCGTCGTGGTGCTGGACTCGCACTGGGCCACCACCGTCGAGTTCGTCGTCACCGCCCAGCAGCGCAGAGCCGGACTGTTCACTTCCGAGGAACTGCCGCGCGGCATGTGCCGGATGCCGTACGACTTCCCGGGTGATCCCGAACTGGCCCACAACATCGCCCGGTTCGCCGACAAGCACGGCACCTGGGTCACCGCGATCGACGACGAGTACCTGCCGATCTACTACGCCACCATCAACCTGTGGAAGTTCCTCGGCGAGGGGCTGCCCGACAAGCGATGGGTGACCATCGGCGTCTGCCAGACCGGTGACATGGAGGACCACCTGCGGCTCGGCCGCGCCCTGGCGGACGGTATCGCCGCCACCCCTGGCCGCCGCGTGCTGGTGATCGCATCCGGAGCGCTGTCGCACACCTTCTGGCCGCTGCGCGAGCTTCGCGACCACGAGTCGAGCGACCCCGGCCACATCTTCACGCCCGAGGCCCGCGAGGCCGACTACGAGCGCATCGCCTGGTTCAAGGAGGGCCGCCACGACAAGGTCCTCGACACCATGGACGAGTTCTGGAAGTACAAGCCCGAGGCCCGCTTCTACCACTACCTGATGATGGCCGGTGCCCTCGGCGAGCAGGCATGCGTCGCCAAGGCCCGTCAGTACGGCGAGTACGAGAACTCCATCGGCACCGGCCAGGCCCACCTCTGGTTCGACCGCCCGGCCGAGGGCTGGACCGGCACCGGCGCGCCCGCGTCCGCCTCCCCGCGCACCCCGCACAGCCGCTCCTAGAAAGGCCCCGCCATGCCCGAATACCGCCGTGTCCTCCTCGACGGAGCCGCCGTCGAGACCGTCCGTGACGGTGACGAACTCGTCGCCGGGGACGGCCGCCGGGTCAAGATCGAGGACGCCCAGCACCTGCCGCCGGTCGTGCCGTCCAAGGTCGTCGCCGTTCACCTCAACCACCGCAGCCGGGTCGACGAGTTCCAGATACAGCTGACCCCGACGCCGACCTACTTCCACAAGCCGACCTCGGCCCTCAACTCCCACAAGGGCGCCGTCGTCCGCCCAGAGGGCTGCAAGTGGCTCAACTACGAGGGCGAGGTGGCGATCGTCATCGGCCGGACCGCGCGCAACATCTCACCTGCCGAGGCGGGTGAGTACATCGCCGGCTACACCGTCGCCAACGACTACGGCCTGCACGACTTCCGCGACACCGACGCCGGTTCGATGCTGCGGGTGAAGGGCTCCGACACCCTGTGTCCGCTCGGACCGGGCCTGGTCACCGACTGGGACTTCCACGGCAAGTACCTGCGCACGTACGTCAACGGCGAGCTCGTACAGGACGGTTCGACGGATGAGATGGAGTGGGACATGCACTACCTCGTCGCCGACATCGCCCGCACCATCACCCTCTACCCCGGGGATGTACTGCTCTCCGGCACCCCGGCCAACTCCCGCCCTGTCCAGCCCGGTGACGTCGTCGAGGTAGAGGTCGAGGGCCTGGGGCGGCTCACCAACCACATTGTCACCGGCCCCACCTCGATCCGTACGGACGTCGGGGCCCAGCCCACCGAATCGGAAGAGGTCCTGTCCACCGCGCTCGGCGGCGACTGGGAGTTCCGCGGTATCCGGGCCCCCAAGCGCTGATGCCCCCCCCCGCGGACGGAACCGCACCGGGGCTGCCGCGCCGCGCCCGGTGCCGTGCTTCGCCTGCCGGTGCCGGGCGGCCGGGCGCGGACGACGCCGCCGTACGCGTACGGGCCGGTAGGGTCGCACCCATGACCGAAGCCGCCGGGACCCCTGAGGGCCGCAGGCCGCGCAAGCGGGTGAACTACGGGCAGGGCCGGGAGGCCCTGCTCAACGCGGCCGTGCGGGTGGTGGCCCGGGGCGGTCTGCGCAAGCTCACCTATCGCGCGGTGGCGGAGGAGGCAGGGGTCACCCACGGTCTGGTCGTCCACCACTTCGGCTCCCGCGACGCGCTGATCGAGGAGGCGCTCGCCCATACCGTACGCACCAGCCTGAGCGTCAGCGCGGTCGAGCCGGGGACCGGCAAGGTGTCGGACTTCTCCGCCGGAGTGTCCGAGATGGTCACGGCCGACCCCGACACCCAGGTCTTCCAGTACGAGCTGCTGCTCGAATCCCGGCGCAGGCCGGAGCTGCTGCCGCTGATTCGCGGGCTGTACGACGAGTACTTCGACGCCACCGAGCGCGAGCTGTCCCGGATACTCCCCGAGGGCGCGAACCGTGCGATGACGCGGCTGGTGTTCGCCGCCCTGGATGGTCTCGTCCTGCACCAGCTCGTCCTGGGCGGCGGACCCGAGGTCACCGACGCGGCCATCGAGGAGCTCCGCTCCCTGCTGCGGTTGCTGGACGCCGACGCAGACGGCGAGAGTGCGGGCGACAGCGGCGACTGACTCGCCGACCTGCCTGTTGTGAGGCCCCGGGCGCTTGGCGCCCGGGGCCTCGTTCGGCGCGGATGTCACCTCGGTCACGGCCTCGCAACATGCGATGCGGCGGCCTAAAAATCACCACACACCCCCTTGTCATCTGGATAGTTTCAGCCCACTATGAGGAAACTCGTTTGGCTCGAAACGAAACCTCTCCCCTTCCAGGCAGGTGATCCGCGTGGACAGTCAGACGGTCGAACCACCACAGACCGTGCAGAGCCCCTCCGCTGCAGGCCGGCTCAAGCCCAACTCCCTCGGTGTTCTGGGAATCCTCTTCTTCGTCCTCTCCGCGCAGGCGCCGCTGACCGGTATAGCCGGTGCCGTGCCCATCGCCGTCGCCATCGGCAACGGCGCGGGCGCGCCCGCCGCGTATGCCGCGGTCGGCGCCGTCATCCTGCTGTTCTCCGTCGGCTTCGTCGCCATGGGGCGTCATGTCGTGGACGCGGGCGCCTTCTACACCTACGTCGGCAAGGGGCTCGGTCGCCCCATCGGCTCCGGGAGCGCAGGCGTCGCGCTGTTCGCCTACTGTGCGGTCCAGGCCGCCATGTACGGCCTGTACGGCTTCATCGTCAGCGGCCTGGTCGCGCAGTACACGGGGCTGAACGCGCCGTGGTGGGTCTGGGTCCTGGTCACCATGGTGATCGTCCAGATCCTCGGCGCCGCCGGGATCGAGATGGGCGCCAAGATCCTCGCCGTCTTCGTGCTGGCCGAGTTCAGCATCCTGTTCGTCTTCGCCCTGGTGACCTTCTTCAAGGGCGGCGGTCCCGAGGGGCTGGGCTTCGCCCACAGCTTCTCGCCCCATGCTGCCCTGCAGGGGGCGCCGGGTGTGGCGCTGATGTTCGCTGTGGCGTCGATGTTCGGCTTCGAGGCCACCGCGATCTACGGCGAGGAGGCACGGGAGCCCCGCAGGACCGTCCCCCGGGCCACGTACCTGTCCGTCGTGGTCGTCACCGTCTTCTTCGCCTTCACCTCGTGGATGCTGGTCTCCGCCCATGGCGCCTCGAACGCCACCGCGGCCGCCGGGAAGGCACTGGAGAGCGGCGACGCCACGTCCTGGGTCTTCGCACCTATCACCGCGCAGTTCGGCGGCTGGGTGGGCGACGCGCTGCCGATCCTGCTGGCCACCTCCCTCTTCGCCGGCGTCCTCGCCTTCCACAACTCCGCGAACCGCTACCTGTTCTCGCTCGGCCGCGACGGCCTGCTGCCGCACGGGCTGACCGCGATCAACCGACGCCACTCGCCCTGGGCGGCGGGCGGCGTGCAGACCGTGATCTCGCTCGCGCTGGTCATCCCCTTCGCGCTGCTGGGCAAGGACCCGGTGCTGAGCCTCTTCTCCTGGTTCAGCGGGGTCGCCGTGCTGGGAGTCATGCTTCTGTACTTCCTGACCTCCGTCTCGGTGGTCGTCTTCTTCCGCCGGGAACGGCTGGACACGCGGCCCTGGAACACCCTGATCGCCCCCGTCCTGGGCGCGCTCGGCATCGTCGGTGCCATCTGGCTGATCCTGGCCAACTTCACCACCCTCATCGGCGGGGACCAGGACACGGCGACGTGGCTGGAGCTCACCGTCCCGGCGGTCCTGGTCCTGGGCGTCATCGCCGCGCGACTGACTCGTGGCAGGGCGATGGCCGACGTCTGAGCCTGCCCCGCGGTGTGGCCGGCCCGGTCCTCGTCCTCCCCCTCGGGCCCGGACCGGCCACGCCGACCTCTCCGGGCGGGGGAGGGCTTGCCCTGAGTCCGGGGTGCGTGAAGAAGCCCTCAGCCGGCCGCTACGCCAGGTGGCCGACGTGCCGGCCGTACGCACCGCTCCGCGCCGCCGAGGCAGTCGCGCGTCATAGCCCTGGTGATCTCCGGATCCGCATCCCCAGAAAGCGCCCCACCTGGAACGCCGGCCGATCTCCGGGCGCGATGACGCATTGACCGATCCACCGAGCGCGGTGGTCGGCCCCCGGCCGCCGAAGCAGACACCAAGCACCGGTACGCCGAGGTGGTGATCCATGCGCAGGGGCGCGAGTTCGCCCGTGCATGTCCATAACCCGTTGACCGTACGACCGAACGACAAGCCGGTCGAGACCGCGACCTTCCCTGCGGGGACTGCCCGTGGCATATCGTTTGGATTCAAACGTAATGCCATGACCTGGAGGCTACGCATGCTGGACATCACCCACGACGACTGGCTGCGCCGGGCCAAGGCACTGGACCTGTCCGGTGCGCACCACATCGACGGCGCGGACGAACCCGGCGGCGGGCAGTCCTACCCGGCCCTCTCGCCCCGCGACGGGCAGGTGCTGGCACACGTGGCCGATGCCGGGACTGCCGAGGTGGACGCCGCCGTGGCTGCCGCGCGCCGGGCCTTCGACTCGGGGCCGTGGCCACGCCTCGCACCTGCCGACCGGGGCCGGGTCCTGTTGCGGATCGCCGATCTGCTGGAGGAGCGGCGTCACCGGCTGGCGCTGACGGTCAGCCTGGAGATGGGCAAGCCGATCACGGACGCGTACGACATCGAGCTGCGCGCCGCGATCAACACCTTCCGGTGGTACGGGCAACTGGCCGACAAGGTCACCGACGAGTCGCCGCACACCGCGCCCGACGCGCTCGCCCTGGTCACCCGCGAAGCGGCGGGTGTCGTCGGCGCGGTCGTCCCCTGGAACTTCCCTCTCACACTGGCGAGTTGGAAGGTCGCTCCGGCGCTCGCGGCCGGCTGCACCGTCGTGCTCAAGCCGTCGGAGAACTCCCCGTTGTCCGCGTTGCTGCTCGGTCGGCTGGCGACCGAGGCCGGGCTGCCGCCGGGCGTGCTCAACGTCGTCACCGGCGACGGGCCCACCGCCGGACGGGCGATCGGCCTCCACCCGGACGTCGACGTGCTGGCCTTCACCGGATCCACCGCCGTCGGGCGGCACTTCCTGCGGTACGCGGCCGACTCCAACCTCAAGCGCGTCTGGCTGGAGCTGGGCGGCAAGTCACCCAACATCATCCTCCCGGACGCACCCGACCTGGAGAAGGCCGCCGAAACCGCCGCCTGGGGCATCTTCTTCAACCAGGGCGAGATGTGCACGGCCCCTTCGCGGCTGCTCGTCCACTCCTCTATTGCCGAGCGCGTGACGGACACCATCGTGGCGCGGGCCCGGGAACTACGGATCGGTGACCCGCTCGACCCGGCTACCGAGATGGGGGCGCTGGTCGGTGAGCGCCACCTGGAGCGCGTACTGGAGCACATCGGCACCGGCCTCGACGAGGGCGCTCGGCTGCGTGCCGGGGGCGGCCGCACACTCGCCGACACCGGCGGCAGCTACCTTCAGCCCACCGTCTTCGACCACGTGGATCCGGGCATGCGGCTGGCCCGTGAGGAGATCTTCGGCCCCGTCCTGTCCGTGCTCACCTTCGACGACCTCGACGAGGCCGTCGCGCTCGCCAACGCCACCGAGTACGGCCTGGCCGCCGGGCTGTGGACCTCCGACCTGTCCACCGCCCACCAGGTCTCGCGCGCGCTGAAGGCCGGTACGGTCTGGGTCAACTGCTACGAGGAGGGCGACCTCACCGTGCCCTTCGGCGGCGTGAAGCAGTCCGGCAACGGACGCGACAAGTCCGCCCACGCCATCGAGAAGTACACCGAACTCAAGACCACCTGGATCCAGCTGTGACGACGCCCGCGCGACCGCTGATCGCGATCCCCGCCCGCTTCGCCGCCTCCACCTCCGCCCTGCGCCACGCCGCCGAGGTCAACGCCCGCGCGCTGGTCGAGGCGGTCTGGCGGGCCGGCGGCGAACCGGCCACCATCCACCCCGCCGAGCCCACCGCCGCCGAGGTGGCCGCCCGCCTCGCTCGCTTCGACGGCGTGCTCCTCCCCGGCGGCGGCGATCTCGCCCCGCACCGCTACGGCGCGACCGACACCCACGACAGCGTGTACGACGTCGACGACCTCCAGGACGCCTTCGACCTGGAAGTCGCCCGCCAGTCCATCGACCTGGGCCTGCCCCTGCTCGCGATCTGCCGCGGCCTCCAGGTCGTCAACACCGCCCTCGGCGGCACCCTCCACCAGGACATGGGCGGTCCGGACCGCGAGCACCGACATGTCGTGCACCCGATGGCGATCCGGCGCGGCTCGCTGCTGGAACAGGTCACCGGCGCCGAGAAGGTGGAGGCATCCTGCTACCACCACCAGCGGGTCGACCGTACGGGCGCCGGCCTCACGATCACCGCCCGGGCCGCCGACGACACGGTCGAAGGGCTCGAACTGCCCGGAGTTCCCGGCTGGTTCGCCGCGGTCCAGTGGCACCCCGAGGACACCGCCCTCGAAGACCCCGCCCAGCAGGGACTGTTCGACGGCCTTGTAGGCGCCGCACGCGACCGCCATTGACAGCACGAGAACTCACCGCCGTCTTCCTCGTCTGACGCCGCACAAGTCCTGCCCCCGCGGCTACCTCGCTCCCGGCATAGCTCTGCGGCGCATCACCGCCGCCCGAGGGCTGGGACCGCAGGACATCGCCATCGCCCGATGCGATCAGCTGCCGCGGTCCACCGGCGGGGAGTGGGATCGCTGCCACCGCGTCACCGGTAACGCGGGGTCTCCGAGCGCCGCCGGCCGTCATCGCGGCGGAGGCGTTGTCCCTCTGAGTCCTGCCCCGCTGCGCGGGCTCCCCTTCACGCCTTCGGCTTCGGACGGCGACCACTGCGACGCAGGGCGGGCTCGGCACCGTTCAGCAGGGCGCGCCGACGCTCCTCGCCGTGCTCCTCGACCTGGAGCACAACTCGCCGCAGTCCGTCCGCGACGCTGCGGCACTCGTCGTCGTCCAGCTGCTCGGCCACGAATGCCTCCTCCTCGTTGAACTGCGGAAACACCCGCCGCATCAGTTCCTCACCCTCGTCCGTGAGGCTGAGCAGAACCAGCCTCCCGTCGGTGGGATGACCGCCCCGCCGCATTAGCCCCCGAGCCTCCAGCGTGCGCGCGACCCCAGTGAGTGTGCCCTTGGAGATCCCCGCTTCCTCAGCCACGTGCCGGGTCTCCGACTCGCCCCAGATCCAGACCACCCAGAGCACGACGAACGCCGTCCAGGTGAGATCGGATCCGCGGAGTACCGAGTTCTCCAGATGCTGCCGTACCGCCGAGGCCGCCCGGTGGATATTGGCCACCACAGCCATCTGCTCATGGCGGATCGGGATGCCGCCGAGCTTCGCAGCGGCCAGCTTCTCGGCTTCCGTGATGGATCGATGGCCGGGCACGGGCACACCCCTTCGACGTCTCTGCGACGCACTGGATCGACATTACCGTTCGGACCCAAATTGTACGAAGCTCGAGTGAGGGAGCGCTCGGCCATCGGCCGCCGATGTGCACGGCACCTGCCTACGCCGCCGCTGCCGAGAAGCCCGGCGCATTCGATTCTCGCCCCTTCGTATGTCTGCAGGGCGGAAGACGGCGCGAAGCCGGGACGGCGGTGGTCCACGCCACCCGGACCACCGCACGAACGAGTTGCTGAGGCGTTCCCGGCTGCCGGAGTTTTCCGCTGCCGACGGTGGTGTCGCGGGTCCATGGGCACCGGTGGTTGTGACACAAGGGGCGGATCAGATGCAACTGATCCACAGGTGAGTACTTCTGCGCCTGCGTGCTCACATCATGAGGTGCCGGTCTGCAACCCCGCGACGAGTCCGTCGAGTATCCGCAACTGGCGGGAGGGTGTGGTCAGGCGAGCCGCGAAGATCGCGTTGATCTGGAGTCCCATCAGCGTGGCCATCGCAAGGTCCAAGAACGCATCGAGATCGCAGGATGGGTTGATCTCTCCCGCTTCAGCCGCAGTGTGCAGATACGAGAGCATCTGATCGCGCCAGCGCGATATCGCCTGGTCGTAGACGCCGATCAGTTCCTGATCGGCTACCGCGTAATTCCAGAAGCCGATGACCACGCGGGCCTCATTGAGACGCTCGTCGTCCAGGGGCATGATCTCGACGCAGAACTTGCGGAACGCGTTCAGGCCGTTGGCGCCGGCGATGGTGCGGGCGGCCCGCTGCTCGGTGGCCGCATTGGCGCGCTCCAGCGCGGCCCGCAGAATCGCTGCTTTGGTGGGAAAGTATCGTGCGAGCGCACCGTTGGTGAATCCAGCTTCGGCGGCGAGATCCCGCATGTTCAGCGCCGCGAATCCTCGCCGCGCGACAAGGCGCCATACGGCTTCGATGATCTCTTCACGCCGCGCGTCGTGGTCCACGATCTTGGGCATGGTGACACCTTACCAACGGGTAGACGCCCGAATGCCGAGGACTGTGGTCGCACTCGCGGGCCTCACGGCGGATGAGTCCGAGGGGTCGTGTGACCCGCAGACCCAACGCTGTGACCTGGTGAACCTCTTACGCCACGTCGCGGCAGGGGCGCACGGAGCGAGGGCGAAGAGCTGTCATGCCCGGTGGCCGTGAGAGGGGTCCCCCTGGCGCCCCCTTCCCAGCGACCCCATAAGGGATTACATTGAAGCTATTAATCTACAACTGTAGACGACAGGCTCTGGTGCGGCACCAGTCGGTACGCGGCATCGAGGCCCTCTGAATCCCGTAGCGGCCGGCTCGCCCCGGGCACCTGATCATCCCCGGTGCTCAGGTAGGCGCTCAGCCCTCGTCATGACCGACACCACCTCTTAGGACAGAGCATGCCTGATCTTGAGCCAGATGAATTCCGCCGCCAGGGCCACCAGTTGGTCGACTGGGTCGCCCAATACCGCACCTCGCTCCCTTCCCTGCACGTGCGGCCGAAGGTCTCACCGGGCTCCGTGAAGGCGCAGCTTCCTCGTGAACTGCCCGAGCAGCCGTCCCAGGCGCTGGGCGATGATCTCATCGCCTTGCTCAACGACGTGGTCGTCCCCTCGTCGCTCCACTGGCAGCACCCGGGCTTCTTCGGCTACTTCCCAGCGAACGCGTCCCTGCTGTCGCTCCTCGGTGACATCGCATCGGGCGGGATCGGAGCGCAGGGAATGCTCTGGTCGACATCGCCGGCCGGAACGGAGATCGAGCAGGTCCTGCTCGACGGCCTGGCGGATGCCCTGGGCCTCGGCCGCGAGTTCACTTTCGCCGGAGGCGGAGGCGGTTCGCTGCAGGATTCGGCTTCGTCGGCATCGTTGGCTGCCCTGCTTGCTGCGCTGCAGCGCAGCAACCCGGACTGGCGCGAACACGGCGTGGACGGCACCGAGACGGTGTACGTCACTGCCGAGACCCACTCGTCACTGGCCAAGGCCGTGCGTGTGGCCGGGCTCGGCGCGCGAGCATTGCGGATCGTCCCCTTCACCCAGGGCACGCTGTCCATGTCGGCGGATGCCCTGGCAGACATGCTGGCCAAGGACGCGGCCGCCGGAAAGAGGCCGGTCATGGTCTGTCCGACCGTGGGAACAACCGGCACGGGTGCCATCGACCCCGTGAGAGACGTCGCACTGGCAGCGCGTGCGTACGAGGCGTGGGTGCACGTCGACGCCGCGTGGGCAGGAGTCGCGGCGTTGTGTCCCGAGTTCCGCTGGCTCCTGGACGGCGTGAACCTTGTCGACTCGTTCTGCACCGACGCACACAAGTGGTTCTACACCGCCTTCGACGCCTCGTTCATGTGGGTGAGGGATGCCCGAGCGCTGCCCACGGCGCTTTCCATCACGCCGGAGTACCTGCGTAACGCTGCGACCGAATCGGGCGAAGTCATCGATTACCGCGACTGGCAGGTCCCGTTGGGCCGTCGTATGCGTGCGTTGAAGATCTGGTCGGTGGTGCACGGCGCCGGACTGGAAGGCCTGCGCGAAAGCATCCGCGGCCACGTCGCTATGGCCGACTCCTTGGCCGACCGGATCGAGAACGAGTCGGGCTTCGCCCTGGCCACCCCGCCATCACTGGCACTCGTATGTCTGTACCTCGTCGACCGGGAAGGACGCCCCGACGACGCCGCTACCAAGGCAGCAATGGAGGCGGTCAACGCCGAAGGGCATTCCTTCCTCACGCACACATCGGTCAACGGTCACTTCGCGATTCGCGTCGCCATCGGCGCGACGACGACGCTGCCCGACCACATCGACACCCTGTGGGACTCGCTTCGCAAAGCCGCTCGCCAGAGCGGTGGATGACTCCTGACGAACCCCGGTGCCCGACGCTGGGTCTCGCGGGACAACGGGCGCACACGCTCGTGGAGCGAGGCGAGATCGCGAACGCCGAGCAGGGACTCTGCTGCCTGAAGAAGTGCACCGCATCGATCGGTGCGGAGCGTGCCAGCATGCCCGGGAACCGGCGCTGTGTCAGGGGCCGGGCCTGGACATCTATCAGGTCGGCCAGCGTCTGCGAACCTGCCAGAGAAGCGCCGACGGGCCAACTCATGAGGATCAACTGCGCCGCGGCGACGAGGTCCGGCAGGGAGGAGCCCTCGAGCTCTTCCCCGTCCACTGGGCCTGACGGGCTGCCCGTCAGCCCTCGATCCGCGCGCTCCTGCAGGGCGAGTAGCCGATCGAGATCACGTGGGGAAAGGACGACGCCACCGGCTGCGGCCGCCTTGTCGAGCCGTGCCCCGCAGGGGCGTGGTCGGAACCCGGAGCCTGTGGGCTCGCCAGGGGCTGGATTCCGGCACTGCGAGGGATGCAGGCCCATGATGCCGGTACCAATGTGCCAGGTATCTCTCTGATTTCGCGTTCGAGAGCGTGGAAGCTACTTGGCATCACTGCAGGTCACGAACGTTGCCTGGTGCCAACTACCGGTCCTGGTCGCACTGCCGCGACCACCGACGCTGGTTGTCACATACCGGGGATAGTCATCGTCGGTCCCGTGCAGCCGGGGGGAAGTGTGTGACGGCCTGGATGATCGCTTCCAAGGGGTGGCGGCCCGATGAGTCGAGGGGGGTCCATGCGCCTCGTGCATCGGCTGATCATCTGGTGAGGGGCCAGCCAATGACCTGGTCGAGCTGCAGATCGCGAAGGACGGCGTTGTCCAGCTTGATGCCGGTGGCAGTGGTCAGTCCATGAGGCGGGGTGCCGGTGAGGACCCGACCGAATCGCGCGCTGGTCAGGTCCGCCGCCCGCAGGTCGGCGCCGGTCAGATCGCAACCCGCCAGGGAGACTCCGCGCAGGGAGGCGCCGCTGAGGTTGGCCCCGCGAAGATCGCACAGCTTGAAGCGGCAGCCGTCCAGGTTGGCGTGACGCAGATCGGCACCGCGAAACGAGCACCGGGTGAACCACAACTGCTGTAGGCACACCGACGTGAGATCACCACCGTCGAAGGACTCCCGATGGAGAGCCGCATACCGACGGCGGGACGCGAGGTCTTCCTTTGCCGTCATCGCTCTGTTCATGCGGACATCGTGTCAGCCCTGGGAGGCGGCTGTCCTCGGCAATTGCGGGCCCGATGACCCCGGCCCGTCCACAAGGACGTGCGAAAGCGTGACGTCACTCAACTCCTGCCCCTGCTCGACGAGGTTCCGGCCGTTGCCGGGTCCCTCACCAGGCCCCGTCGACGGCTCGACATGCTGTTCGCGGACCGCGGCTACGACCACGACGAGTACCGTCGGCTCCTGCGCGAGCGAGGCATCCGCCCGGCGATCGCCCGAGCGCGGCCAGCCGCACGGCACCGGCCTGGGCACCTTCCGCTGGGTCGTCGAACGCACCATCTCCTGGCTGCGCGGCGTCCGCCGCCTGCGCATCCGCTGGGAACGACGCGACGACATGACAGGAGGCTGTGGGTGCGCCTGGAGGGACTGATCCAGGCGCGTTCTGGAAGGATCCTGGACGACATCGCGGTTGGGGATGTGCAGACGCAGGCAGCCGCAGGCAGCCGCAGGAGGCAAGGGTGCTCGTGCGGTGCACGGCACGAAGGTCTACGAACCTGTACCAAAGTGCCCAGACGCCGGTTGTCGCCAGGGGCGGTCACGCCGCCGTGTTCAGCAGGTCGGCGAGCACGTCGGGCCGTTCCAGGGCGATGAAGTGACCGGCCTTCGGTACCTGTGTGAAGTCGGCGGCCGGCAGCAGCTTCCTGTTGGCTTCCCGGTCCGAGGGCCGGGACCAGTCCTTCTCGCCGTAGACGAGGTGGACGGGGGCCTTGACTTCGGGGTAGCGCGAGCGCGCTGCGATGAGGCTGGGCAGACTCTGGTACACGGCTCGGGCGACGGTCGGATAGCCGGGACGGCGGCCCACCCGGAGCAGCTCGTCCACGTAGTCGGCCCGCAGCGCGCTCTTGTCGACGAGGCCGCCCCGAAGGATTCTGCGAAGGGCCGGCTTGGGCTCCACCCCGGCGATCACCGGCCCCACCCCCGGCGCTAGGACCCCGCCGACCACCACGCGGGCGAGGAGACCGGAGCGGGCGATTCCGTCGCGGAAGTCGTACGTGTTCACCGCCACGACGCGCCGTACCCGCTCCGGTAGATCGGCCGCGGTGGTCAGGGCGAGCACCGCCCCTATGGACTCTCCGACCAGTGTCACGTCATGGAGGTCGAGTTCGGTGAGGAGTCGTTCGACGCCCGTGCGCATCGCAGGCTCGTCGTACGAGGCGCCGGGGACGATCTCTGAGTGGCCCATCCCCGGCAGATCGAGGGCGTACACGGTGTAGTGGTCCGCGAGGAGCGGGATGAGGAGACGGTAGTGCTCGGCCTGCGTGCGCACGGTGTGCAGCAGGACGAGGGGAGCGCCGGCGCCCGCCTTGAGGTAGCGCAGCGTTCCCTCGTGTCTGTGGTGGCCCGCGCGCGGGGCGATGGTGTGACTGGTGGTCCCGGGGATGCGAATCGTGGGACGTGACTCGTGGATCGGCATGCGTCGGCTTCCTGTCCCACTCGGTCTTACTCGGCCAGCTGGGCGTACAGGCCCTTGAGGTCGCCGGCGAGACCCGCCTTGACCTGGCGCGAGATGTCGTCGGCGAGCACCTCGTACGCCCCCGTCTCGATGCCGTCGAGGGCGAGTGCGGCGACGTCACGAGGGTCGGACTTCGGTGCGTCGACGCCGGCCGTCAGGTCCGTGTCCACGTATCCCACGTGTAGTCCGGTGACGGCGATTCCGCGCGGCAGCAGCTCCAGGCGCAGGGAATTCGTCTGCGACCACAGGGCGGCCTTGGAGGCGCTGTACGAGCCGCCGAGGGCGATCCAGGACAGCGCGGAGTGCACGTTGAGGAGGTGGCCGCCGCCGTTGCGTTCGATGACCGGCACGAAGGCGCGGGTGAGCAGCAGCGGGCCGTAGAAGTTGGTCTCGAACTCCCGGCGTACGTCGTCGACCGGGGAGTCGAGGAAGGACGCGCCGACCGAGGCGCCCGCGTTGTTGATCAGTACGGTGACGTCTTCCGCCTGCGCCGCGGCGGCCGCCACGGATGCCGGGTCGGTGACCTCCAGCGCCACCGGGACGGCATCGGGGTGCGTGACACCGCGCGGATCCCGGGCCGTGGCGTAGACCTTGCCGGCGCCACGCAGGTAGAGCTCCTCCACCAGGGCCTTGCCTATGCCTCGGCTGCCGCCGGTGACGAAGACGTTGGCGCCCTTCAAAGCGGTCATGACTGCCTCCACAGAGTGAGAAACCGATCGGTTTCCACCACCGTAAACCGATCGGTTTCTCGATGCAAGGCCAAGAAGGAATCAGCCGTGCCGGACGGCCGGGGCGGGGCTCCGGGCCCGCTTCCCCGGCCCTGTCGTGGAGACGCCCCGGCGTGCTGCCGGGGGTGAGGCGCCTGTGGAGGGTCCGGGGCAGGGGATGCGGGTGTCCCGCGGTCCCGGCGGTGTGGCGCGTGGCGCACGGCGTCGACGCCGATGCGGACCCCCCGTCGGCGGAGCGGCCGTGCTGCGACGTCGGGCAACCCGTCGCTCGTCGAGGAGGTGCTGCCGGCCTGTGCGGGCCTCGATCTTCTCGGGTCGCCCCCGGGTCGGAGGCGAGCCGTTCGCTTGCGCTGTGGAAACCGATCTGTTTTTCTGAGTGGAAACAGATCGGTTTCCGACTGGCGGTCGGTCTATGCCCGGCAACTTCGGTCCATGCTCAGCAACTAAGGGGAAAAGTGAGTACCACCTTCGATCGTGGGGCGTCCGCCTCCGGGAAAACAGATTCGGGCCGCCGCGGCTCACATGCCGTGCGCTGGTGGGTGCTTGTCGTGCTGGGCACGGCGCAGCTCATGGTCACGCTCGATGCGACCGTCGTGAACATCGCGCTGCCGGCGGCGCAGCACGACCTCGGTTTCAGGGACGGCAGCCGGCAATGGGTCATCACGGGTTACGCCCTGGCGTTCGGCAGCCTGCTGCTGCTCGGTGGCCGGCTCGGCGACCTGTTCGGCCGACGCACCACCTTTGTGACCGGCCTGATCGGTTTCGCGGGCGCCTCCGTCCTGGGCGGCGCGGCCACCAGCTTCGACATCCTCGTCACGGCACGTGTGGCCCAAGGACTCTTCGCCGCGCTGCTCGCGCCCGCGGCACTCTCACTGCTCAGCGTGACCTTCACCGACCCGACCGAGAGGCCGAAGGCGTTCGGCATCTTCAGTGCGTTGGCCGGTGCGGGCGGCGCGGTCGGGCTGCTGCTCGGCGGCATGCTCACCGAATGGGCGTCGTGGCGCTGGGTGATGTACGTGAACGTCCTCTTCGCGGCCGTAGCGCTGCTCGGTGCGGTGCTGCTGCTGGCCAAACCTGCCATCACCCAGCGACCCAAGCTCGACATTCCCGGCACCGTCGTGGCGAGCGCCGCGCTGTTCGCCATCGTCTACGGGTTCGCGCACGTCGAATCCACCAGTTGGACGGACCCGGTCACCCTCGCCTCCATGATCGCCGGCGTGGTGCTGCTCGCGGTGTTCGTATGGCTGGAGTCCAAGGTCGCGCATCCGCTGCTGCCACTGCGACTCGTGCTGGACCGGACCCGCGGTGGTTCGTTCCTGGCGGTGTTCGTCATCGGCATGGGAATGTTCTCGATCTTCCTGTTCCTGACGTACTACCTGGAGGCCGGCATCGGCTACTCGCCGATCAAGACCGGCCTGGCGTTCCTGCCGATGGTCGCGGGCATCGTCGCCGCGTCGACCACGGCGCCTTCGCTGCTGCTGCCCAGGGTCGGACCGAAGATCGTGATCAGCGTCAGCTTCCTGGTCGCCGCATCCGGTATGGCCCTGCTGACCCGGCTCGAGCTGGACAGCACCTACGTGGCCGACATCATGCCCGGTCTGATCCTGCTGGGTCTCGGCCTCGGCGGGGTGATGACCACCGCGTTCCAGGGGGCGACCGCAGGCGTGCACCACGAGGACACGGGCGTCGCCTCGGCCCTGATCAACACCGGCCAGCAGGTGGGTGGCTCGATCAGCACGGCGCTGCTGACCACCGTTGCCTCATCGGCCGCGACCGACTACCTGTCCTCGCACAAGCCCGGCGCGCTGACCGTGGCGCAGGCGGGGGTCGAGGGCTACACGGCCACCCTGGCGTGGGGCGCCGGGTTCTTCGTGGTCGGTGCGGTGCTCGCGGCGATCCTCGTACCGAATGCGCCTCTGGCGCCGTCGGAGGGCGAGCCCGTGATCGCCCACTGAGCCTGAATCCACCGAGGACACGCGGCCACTGAGACTGATCCACCGAGGACACGCGGGCCGTCACCACGCGTGGAGAGTGGGGAATGCCCTGCCGCCTGCGCTGATCGGTGTGCACGAGGCACAAGTCGGCGGGGTGAGGCAGGGCGTCTCCGAGAGGGTGCCCACCTCTCCCCGCGCGATCCGAGCAAGCGTTGGAAACCGATCGGTTTTCAATTGGCCGAAATCGAGTTAACCTCGCAATATGACCACCGACGTGAAGTCAAGTGCCCGAGAGCGGCTGCTGGAGGCAGCGGCCACGCTTACCTACCGAGACGGTGTCAGCATCGGCGTCGACGCGCTGTGCAAGGCGGCGGGGGTGTCGAAGCGCTCCATGTATCAGCTGTTCGAGAGCAAGGGCGAACTGCTGGCGGCGAGCCTGGAGGAACGCGCCGCCGCCTTCGTGGCGACGCTCCTGCCCGCGGCGGACGACGGCCGTCCACCCCGCGAGCGGATCATGCACGTCTTCGACCAGCTGGCGTCGCAGGCGGGTGCGCCCGACTTCCAGGGCTGTCGGTACCTCGCCGTGCAGATCGAGCTCAAGGACCAGAACCACCCTGCGAGCCGGGTGGCCCACCGGGTCAAGGCGAACCTGACGGCGTTCTTCCGCGCCGAGGCCGAACGGGGCGATGCGAGCGACCCGGATCTGCTGGCCCGTCAGCTGATCCTGGTCTTCGACGGCGCCAGTGCCCGTGCGGGAATCAAAGCCGACACGCCGGCAGGGCTCATCGCACCCACTGTGACCGTCCTGCTCGATGCGGCGGGCATGCGCTGACGCATCGCGTTTGCGAGCAGTCGCGGCGACCGATGTGCTCGGTGAGTCGCAGCGGCCCTTCGGTGACCCGGGCAACCCCCATGGCGACACCTCCTTGCCGTGACGAGGTGACTGTGTACAGGTGACCGTGGATCCGCCCGGAGGACTGATCGGGGGGCGTTTCGGGAAGGATCCACGGCGACATCGCGTCGGGGATGTGCGGACACAGGCCGCCGTAGGAGGCAGGAGTGGCTCCCGCGGTGCCGGGCAGGAAGGTCTATGAACCTGGACGCCGACCCGGGGCTGTTCCGCCCGACCAGTGTGGCCTGGCAGCTGCACGGCGACCCGATGATGTGGGTCGCCGGGGTCCGTGCGCTCTACCTCCAGGCCCTCCACCCGCGTGCCGTACGCGGGGTCATGCAGAACTCCGACTTCCGGCGCGACGCCTGGGGCCGGTTGATGCGCATCGCCGACTTCGTCGGCACCACGACGTACGGCACCACCGAGGCCGCCGAGAAGGCCGGCGCCCGCGTCCGCAGGATCCATCGCATGCTGTCCGCGACCGATCCGGACACCGGGGAGCGGTACGGCGTCGACGAACCCGAGCTGCTGCTGTGGGTGCACTGCGCGGAGATCGACTCCTATCTGCACGTCCTGCGTCGCTCCGGCTGTCCGCTCACCGACGCCGCCGCCGACCGCTACCTCGCCGAACACCGCGTCAGCGCCCGCCTGGTGGGGCTCGACCCCGACGCCGTACCCGCCGACCGGGCCGGCCTGGAGGCGTACTTCGAGAAGGTGCGCCCCGAACTCGCCGCCGGGGCGGAGGCGCACGAGGTGGACGACTTCCTGCTGCGGCCGCCGGTCCACCCCCTGCTCGTCCCGGCGCGCGCCCTGCTGTGGCGGCGGGTGGCGCACCTGGCGTACGCCTCCCTGCCGCCGTACGCCCACGAGCTGTACGGCAGACGGGCCCCGGAACCCGCCACCGTCACCAGGCAGTTGCGCGCCACAGGTACCCTGCTGCGCTGCGTTCCCGCACGTCTGCGGTGGCAACTCCCGCCCAAACACATCCTGCGGGCCATGGCGAGGCTCGGGCCCGAAGCTCGCCCGGCCCCGTTCAAAGTCGGGCGATAGGCCGCCATACTGGACCGGCCAGGGAAGGGCCGGAAAGCGACGGGGGCGGCGGCGCGCTATGGCGGAGAGCAAGCTGATCCAGGGCCGGTACCGGCTGCTGGACCGGATCGGGCGCGGTGGCATGGGCGAGGTGTGGCGGGCCCGTGACGAGTCCCTGGGCCGGCAGGTGGCCGTGAAGTGCCTCAAACCGATCGCCCCGCACCACGACCCGTCCTCCGGGCGCGTCCTGCGGGAACGGTTCCGGCGTGAGGGTCGCGTCGCGGCCGGGCTCCAGCACCGCGGGGTGACGGTCGTCCACGACTTCGGCGACAGCGACGGCGTCCTGTTCCTGGTCATGGAGCTCCTCGACGGCAGCGATCTGTGCCAGCTGCTGGACGACAACGAGCGCCGGCCGCTGCCGGTCCCGGACGTCCTGGAGATCGCCGACCAGGTCGCCGCGGCCCTCGCCTACACGCACCGGCAGGGCATCGTGCACCGCGACCTGAAACCCGCGAACATCGTGCGGCTCGCCGACGGCACGGTGAAGATCTGCGACTTCGGCATCGCACGCCTCGGCCACGACGTCGGCTTCACCTCCCGTCTCACCGGCACCGGCATCGCCATGGGCACCCCGCACTACATGTCGCCGGAGCAGATCGGCGGAGAGGAGGTCGACCAGCGCAGCGACCTCTACTCGCTGGGCTGCGTGCTGTACGAGATGGCCACCGGGGCCCCGCCGTTCGACCTGGAAGACCCCTGGGCGATCCTCGTCGGCCACCGGGACACCCCGCCCCGGCCGCCCCGCGAACTCCGCCCGGACCTGCCCGACCACCTTGACCGGATCATCCTGGACCTGCTGGCGAAACGGCCCGACCAGCGCCCCCAGGACGCCCGTGAGATCGTCCGGCGCATCGCCGCGGGCCGCACCGCACCGGCGTACGTGCCGACCCTGGTGACCCCCCGGCCCGAGCCGCGGCCGCCCGGGCCCGCCGGCCGCGAGCCGCGGCTGCCGTCCTGGACGAAGGGCATGACCACCGGTCACAAGGCGACCGGCGCCGGACCGCAGGTCAGGCCGCCGGACGCCGGGGCGGCCCTGACCGGCGAGTGGATCCCCCGGCCGGTGCTCGGCGCGGTCCCCGCCCCGCCGGCCCCGGACGCGCCGTCCCCGCAGGCGCTCACCGCGCTCGCCGGACGGCACGGCGCGGGCCTCAGCCTGGGGCGGCTCGGCCGCTGGGCGGAGGCGGGGGAGGTGCACCGCGCCGTCGCCGCCGAACGTGCGCACCTGCTCGGCGCGGACCACCCCGAGACGCTCGCCAGCCGCTACGAGGTCGCCTTCACCCTGAGCCGCACCGGCCGCGCGGCCGACGCGCTGCGCGAGTACCAGGACGTGGCCGCCGCCCGTACCCGGGTGCTCGGCGCCGACCACGCCGACACGCTCGCCACCCGGCAGGAGATGGCCTACGTGCTCGGCCGGCTGGGCCGTCACTTCGACGCCCACCAGGTGTACACCTCGGTCCTCGCCGTCCGAATACGCACGGCGGGCCCCGACCACCCCGACACCCTGCGCTGCCGCCACAACCTCGCCTTCAACCTCAGCAGGCTCGGGCGGCTGGAGGAGTCCCACCGGATGGCGAGCGAGGTGGCCGTCGCCCGCGCCCGCGTGCTGGGCGCCGCCCATCCGGACACCTTGGTCACCCGGTACGAAGTCGCTTACGCCCTGGGGCAGTTGGGTCGCTGGCCGGAAGCCCTCCAGACCTACCGCGAGGTCGCCGCGGCCCGCGCGCAGGCCCTCGGCCCCGACCACCCCGACACCCTCGCCGCCCGCTACGAGACCGGCATCAGCCTGGGCCGCCTCGGCCGCAGCACGGAGGCGCTCCAGCTCTACCGCGACCTCGTGGACGACCGCACCCGCATCCACGGCCCGACGCACCCCGAGACCCTGCGGGCCCGCCACGGCCTCGGCGTCAACCTCGGCAGGCTGGGCCGCTGGGAGGAGGCTCTCGCCGAGTCCCGGGACGTGTGCGCCATCCGTGAGCGGGTGCTCGGCGCCGACCATCCCGACACGCTGGTCAGCCGTCGCGAGGTCGCCGTCGGCCTCGGCTGGCTGGGCCGCTGGACCGACGCGCTGACCGAGTACCGGCGGGTGGCCGCGGCCCGCGAGCACGTGCTGGGCGCCGACCACCCCGATACCCTCGCCGGCCGCAACGACGAGGCCCACTGCCTGGAACGGCTCGGCCGGGGCCAGGAGGCGGTCGAGCTGTACCGGAGGGTGGCGGTGCTGCAGCAGCAGCGGGCGGCCGGCGGAGCGTAGGTCTCCTCGGTTCCAGCCCGGCTCCGGCGCGCTGACGACGGGCGCTGTCGCAACCCGCTGAGCTGTCCCGGGTGATCGAGCCCTGCGACAGACACGGACACGGCCCGCACTCCACGGCACGGGCCGATCAGGCGCCTCACCGCCGTCCGCGTCTGCCTGACGGCGATGGATCAGATGGTCGCGAAGGGTGTCGACGCGGTCTTGTTGTTGCCGAGGTTGTGCTGGTTCTTGCCGTTGGTGTCGATGGCCCAGAGCTGGTTGTCGGTGCCTTCGAAGTAGACGACGCCGTCGGATGCGAACGGCATCGCCGCGGTTTTGTTGTTGCCGAGGTTGTGCTGGCCGGTGCCGTCGGTGTTGATGGCCCAGAGTTGGTTGTCCATGCCTTGGAAGTAGACGACGCCGTCGGATGCGAAGGGTGTTGAGGCGGTTTTGTTGTTGCCGAGGTTGTGCTGGCCGGTGCCGTCGGTGTTGATGGCCCAGAGTTGGTTGTCCATGCCTTGGAAGTAGACGACGCCGTCGGATGCGAAGGGTGTTGAGGCGGTTTTGTTGTTGCCGAGGTTGTGCTGGCCGGTGCCGTCGGTGTTGATGGCCCAGAGTTGGTTGTCCATGCCTTGGAAGTAGACGACGCCGTCGGATGCGAAGGGTGTTGAGGCGGTCTTGTTGTTGCCGAGGTTGTGCTGGCCGGTGCCGTCGGTGTTGATGGCCCAGAGTTGGTTGTCCATGCCTTGGAAGTAGACGACGCCGTCGGATGCGAAGGGTGTTGAGGCGGTCTTGTTGTTGCCGAGGTTGTGCTGGCCGGTGCCGTCGGTGTTGATGGCCCAGAGTTGGTTGTCCATGCCTTGGAAGTAGACGACGCCGTCGGATGCGAAGGGTGTTGAGGCGGTCTTGTTGTTGCCGAGGTTGTGCTGGCCGGTGCCGTCGGTGTTGATGGCCCAGAGCTGGTTGTCGGTGCCTTCGAAGTAGACGACGCCGTCGTACGCGAAAGGCATCGACGCGGTCTCGTTGTTGCCGAGGTTGTGCTGGTTCTTGCCGTTGGTGTCGATGGCCCAGAGCTGGTTGTCCATACCCTCGAAGTAGACGACGTCTGTCATGAGATTCCCCTAACTCTACGAAGGTGCATCACCGCAGGATTCAGGCAGTGACCCGCCATCTGATGTCACGGAAAGGAAATGGGATCGGCGTCGCAGTCGCGGCTCGGCGTTCCATGCGCACGGGAATGTTCGCTTTCGCCGGCCCGTGACTCAACGGCCGCAGCCCCGAAAGGGGCACTCACATCATCGTGCCTCACTGCCCACGGAGTCGCACCCGAAGGCCCGGAGCTCAGTCGTCCTCGCGAGGGGCCGGAAGTGATCACGCGAGCCCGAGGGCGGTCGCTTGCCGACTCGGTTCGCGTCCCTAGCGGCGCAGGCCCTCGGCGATGATGTCCCGTCCCGCCAGGCGGAATGCGCCGATGGCGAGGTTCCGCAGGGAGGCCATGACCCGCGGTGCGCTGCCGGTACGTACCCGTGAGGCCGCAGAGATTCGCCGTCCACCGCGACCGCCCCCCGCACCGGGCGACGCTGCGGCCGCATGTTCTGGCCGGCGACCCGGCAAGCGTCCGCACGAGCGATGAGGCGGCCGCCGATCGCCGCGTCCAGGGCGTCGTCGTGACGCGTCCGAGGAGGCTCGGGCGCAGGGTCCGGCTCGGTGGTCATGCGGGTTCCCACGCATGCAACACGTCTGCCTTGCAACGTACTTGTCGCGCGCGGTAAGGGAACGGCTCGGTGACGGGGCCGAACTGCACCGGCACGCCCTCGGCTACCGGCGGACGACCCTGGAGAGGTTCGCTCGGGAAGCTGCTCCGGGCCGGGTGGGTGCCGGCGCAGCCGGTGGAGCCGCGGGCCACGGAGGAGGCGCGGGCGGTCGACTCCCGCCGGCACGAGGAGACCCACCGCACGCCGACCTTCCTCGCGGTCCGGCTGCGGCGGCCGTGAGCGACCTGCGACCACCTCTGGCCGATCTTGATCCGCTCGTGTTACGAAGAACCATGCCTGAACACGAGGGACACGCGGGACCCGCGGGACACGAGGATCACCGGGGACACCGGGCCTACGACGTCGTCATCGTCGGCGGCGGCCACAACGGCCTGGTCGCCGCCGCCTATCTGGCCCGGGCCGGCCGGTCCGTGCTGGTGCTGGAACGGCTGGACCACACCGGCGGCGCCGCCGTCTCCACCCGCCCGTTCAGCGGCGTGGACGCCCGGCTGTCCCGCTACTCGTACCTGGTCAGCCTGCTGCCCCGGAAGATCGTGCGGGACCTGGGGCTGGACTTCCGCGTCCAGGGCCGCACCATCTCCTCGTACACCCCCGTGGAGCGCGGCGGGCAGCCCACCGGCCTGCTCGTCGGCGGCGGCGAGGAACGCACCCGCGAGGCGTTCGCACGGCTGACCGGCGGCGAGCGCGAGTACGCGGCCTGGGAGCGCTTCTACGGCATGACCGGGCGCGTCGCCCGGCAGGTCTTCCCCACCCTGACCGAACCGCTGCCCACCCGGGACGAGCTGCGTCGGCGCGTCGACGACGAGGAGGCCTGGCGCACCCTGTTCGAGGAGCCCGTCGGCGTCGCCGTCGAGGAGCGCTTCACGGACGACCTGGTACGGGGTGTGGTCCTGACCGACGCGCTCATCGGGACCTTCGCCGACGCCCACGACCCCTCCCTGAAGCAGAACCGCTGCTTCCTCTACCACGTGATCGGTGGCGGCACCGGCGCCTGGGACGTACCCGTGGGCGGGATGGGCGCCCTGACCGACGCCCTCGCCGGCGCCGCCCGGGAGGCGGGCGCCGTCCTGGCCACCGGGCACGAGGCCGTACGCATCGACACGGACGGCCGTACGGCGGAGGTCACCTACCGCACCGCCGACGGCGAGGGCGTCGCCGCCGCCCGGCATGTCCTGGTGAACGCCTCCCCGCAGGCGCTCGCGGCCCTCACCGGCGACGAGCCGCCCACCCCCGCCGAGGGCGCCCAGCTCAAGGTGAACATGCTGCTCAAGCGCCTGCCCAGGCTGCGGGACAGCTCCGTCGACCCGCGCGAGGCGTTCGCCGGCACCTTCCACATCGCCGAGGGATACGAGCAGCTCGCCACCGCGCACGCCCAGGCGGCCGCGGGTGAACTGCCCGCCGCCCCGCCCTCGGAGATCTACTGCCACTCCCTGACCGACCCCACCATCCTCGGTCCGGACCTCGTGGCGCGGGGCTACCAGACGCTGACCCTGTTCGGCCTGCACACGCCCGCCCGGCTCTTCGAACGGGACAACGACGCCGTGCGCGAGGAGCTCCTGGCGGCGACCCTCGCCCAGCTGGAGGCCCACCTCGCCGAGCCCCTCGCCGACTGTCTGGCCATCGACGCCGACGGCCGCCCCTGCATCGAGGCGAGGACCCCGCTGGACCTGGAGCGCGACCTCGGGCTGCCCGGCGGCAACATCTTCCACCGCGACCTGGCCTGGCCGTACGCCCAGGAGGGCGTCGGCCGCTGGGGCGTGGAGACCCGGCACGCCAACGTGCTGCTGTGCGGCGCGGGCGCGGTGCGCGGGGGAGGGGTCAGCGGGGTGCCGGGACACAACGCGGCGATGGCGGTGCTGGAGGAGCCGGCCGGCGGCTGAGCGGCCCCGGGATCAGGCCCGCATGCCCCCGTCGACCCGCAGGACCGTGCCCGTGACGTAGGACGCCCGGTCGCTCAGCAGCCAGGCCGCGGCCTGGGCGATCTCGTCCGGGTCGGCGGCGCGGCCCAGCGGGGTGAGGGCGTTGAGGTGGCCGACGATTCCCGGGGTGTCCGCCTCCCAGGCGTCGATCATCTCCGTCAGCGTCGTACCGGGCGCGATGGCGTTGACGCGGATGCCCTCGGGGCCGTAGGCGGCGGCGGCCGACGCGGTCAGGCTGTTCAGCGCCCGCTTCGTCGCGCCGTACACGGGGAGCGCCGGGGCTGCTGTCGGTCGTGGGCACCCAGCGGATGAACGTGCCCGGCTGAGACAGCAAATCTGACGGAGTATCAGAAAGAGGCTTCCGTCGTCGCACCGGCTGCGGCATCCTGCGCCCATGCAGACGGAGCTGAGCAAACAACTGGGAGTCGAGCACGCCGTCTTCGGCTTCACGCCGTTTCCCGCCGTCGCCGCGGCCATCAGCCGTGCCGGCGGCTTCGGTGTGCTCGGCGCGGTCCGCTACACCGCGCCCGACGACCTCAAACGCGACCTCGACTGGATCGAGTCGCACGTCGACGGGAAACCGTACGGCCTCGACGTCGTCATGCCCGCGAAGAAGGTCGAAGGCGTCACCGAGGCCGACGTCGAAGCGATGATCCCGGCAGCGCACCGGCAGTTCGTGCAGGACACCCTCGCCAAGTACGGAGTGCCCGAGCTGGCCGAGGGCGAGGCGTCCGGATGGCGGATCACCGGCTGGATGGAACAGGTCGCCCGCGGTCAGCTCGACGTCGCCTTCGACTACCCGATCCGGCTGCTGGCCAACGCCCTCGGATCCCCGCCCGCCGACATCGTCGCCCGCGCCCATGAACAGGGCGTGCTCGTCGCCGCCCTCGCCGGCAGCGCCCGGCACGCCCGCAAACACCGGGAAGGCGGCATCGACATCGTCGTCGCCCAGGGCTACGAGGCGGGCGGCCACACCGGCGAGATCGCCTCGATGGTGCTCACCCCCGAGGTCGTCGAGGCCGTCGACCCGCTGCCGGTCCTCGCCGCCGGCGGCATCGGCAGCGGACAGCAGGTCGCCGCCGCCCTCGCGCTCGGCGCGCAGGGGGTGTGGCTCGGGTCGGTCTGGCTGACCACCGCCGAGGCCGACCTGCACTCGGCCGCCCTCACCCGCAAACTCCTCGCGGCCGGCTCCGGGGACACGGTCCGCTCCCGCGCCCTCACCGGGAAACCGGCACGCCAACTGCGTACCGAATGGACCGACGCCTGGGACGCCGACGACGGGCCCGGCACCCTCCCCATGCCGCTCCAGGGGCTGCTCGTCGCCGAGGCCGTCTCGCGCATCCAGAAGTACGAGGTCGACCCCCTGCTCGGCACGCCCGTCGGCCAGATCGTCGGCCGGATGAACGACGTCCGCAGCGTCCAGGCCGTCTTCGACGACCTCACCCGCGGCTTCGAACGGGCCGTGGACCGCGTCAACCGCATCGCCGGAAGGAGCGGCACATGACCAGCACACCCCCCGCGGGCTTCTGGGCCCAGGCGACCGAGGATCCCGACCGCACCGTCCTGATCGCGCCGGACGGAGCGCGGTGGAGCGCCGGACGTCTGCACGCCGCCGCCAACCGGCTCGTGCACGGACTGCGTGCCGCCGGCCTGGAGCGCGGCGACGCCTTCGCCGTCGTGCTGCCCAACTCGGTCGAGTTCTTCACCGCCCATCTCGCCGCCACCCAGGCCGGCTTCTACCTCGTCCCGGTCAACCACCACCTGGTGGGCCCCGAGATCGCCTGGATCGTCTCCGACTCCGGCGCCAAGGTCCTCCTCGCCCATGAGCGGTTCGCCGACCAGGCACGCCGGGCCGCCGACGAGGCAGGGCTCCCCGGCACCCACCGGTACGCCGTCGGCGAGGTCGAGGGCTTCCGTCCGTACGCCGAACTCCTCGACGGACAGCCGGAGTCGCCGCCGGCCGACCGCACCCTGGGCTGGGTCATGAACTACACCTCGGGCACGACGGGCCGCCCGCGCGGCATCCGGCGCCCGCTGCCCGGCAAGCTGCCCGAAGAGGCGTACCTCGGCGGATTCCTCGGAATCTTCGGCGTCCGGCCGTTCGACGACAACGTGCATCTCGTCTGCTCGCCGCTCTACCACACGGCGGTGCTCCAGTTCGCGGGCGCGTCCCTGCACATCGGCCACCCCCTGGTCCTGATGGACAAGTGGACGCCCGAGGAGATGCTCCGCCTCATCGACGCCCACCGGTGCACGCACACCCATATGGTCCCGACCCAGTTCCACCGGCTGCTGGCCCTCCCGGCGGACGTCCGGGCGCGCTACGACGTGTCGTCCATGCGGCACGCCATCCACGGCGCCGCGCCCTGCCCCGACCATGTGAAGCGGGCGATGATCGACTGGTGGGGCACCTGTGTGGAGGAGTACTACGCGGCCAGTGAGGGCGGCGGCGCCTTCGCCACGGCCGAGGACTGGCTCAAGAAGCCCGGCACGGTCGGAAAGGCCTGGCCCATCAGCGAGCTGGCGATCTTCGACGACGAGGGCGACCGGCTGCCGCCCGGCGAACTCGGCACCGTGTACATGAAGATGACGACCGGAGGCTTCGCCTACCACAAGGACGACGACAAGACGAGGAAGAACCGCATCGGCGACTTCTTCACCGTCGGCGACCTCGGCGTGCTCGACGAGGACGGCTACCTCTTCCTCCGCGACCGCAAGATCGACCTGATCATCTCGGGCGGCGTCAACATCTACCCCGCCGAGATCGAGTCCGCGCTGCTCGCCCACCCGGCCGTCGCCGACGCCGCCGCCTTCGGCATCCCGCACGACGACTGGGGCGAGGAGGTGAAGGCCGTGGTCGAACCGGCCCCAGGCCGCGAGCCCGGACCCGACCTCGCCGCCGCTCTCCTCGACCACTGCGCCGAACGGCTGGCCGGCTACAAGCGCCCCAAGAGCATCGACTTCATCGCCGAGATGCCCCGCGACCCCAACGGCAAGCTCTACAAGCGGCGGCTGCGGGAGCCGTACTGGGAGGGGCGGACGCGGCCCGTGTGAGCGGGGCCCGCCAGACGCGTGTGCCGCTCCTTCCCCCGGCGGGGGCGGCGCCACGGCGGTCCGACCGGCATCCCGGGCCGCCGGCGACTTGACCCGCCCCGGCCGCCGCCCGAGGATCATGAGTCATGACGCCCGGACATGGCAGCACGGTCGACGGGGTGCTGCGGCGCAGCACCCGCCGCACCCCGGCACGCGTCGCGGTCGAGTACCGCGACCGCACCTGGACCTACGAGGAACTCGACGAGGCCGTCTCGCGCGCGGCGAGCGTCCTGCTCGGCGAGGGTCTCGTGCCCGGCGACCGGGTCGGCGCCTACGGCCACAACTCCGACGCCTACCTGGTCGCGTTCCTCGCCTGTGCCCGCGCGGGCCTGGTGCACGTCCCCGTCAACCAGAACCTGACCGGCGAGGACCTGGCGTACATCGTCCGCCAGTCGGGCAGCACGCTGGTCCTCACCGACCCGGACCTGGCCGACCGGCTCCCGGCCGGCACACGGCACCTCGCCCTGCGGGACGCCGACGACTCACTCCTCGCCCGGCTGCCCGCGACCCCCGCGTACGACGGTCCCGAGCCGCGCTCCGAGGACCTGGTGCAGCTGCTCTACACCTCGGGCACCACGGCGCTGCCCAAGGGCGCGATGATGACCCACCGCGCGCTGGTGCACGAGTACCTGAGCGCGATCACCGCCCTCGACCTGAGCGCCGGCGACCGTCCCGCGCACTCCCTCCCGCTGTACCACTCGGCGCAACTGCACGTGTTCCTGCTGCCGTACCTCGCGGTCGGCGCCACGAACATCATTCTGGACGCGCCCGACGGCGACCGTCTCTTCGACCTGATCGAGGCGGACCGCGTCGACAGCCTGTTCGCCCCGCCGACCGTCTGGATCGGCCTGGCCAACCGCCCCGACTTCGCGACCCGTGACCTGAGCGGGCTGCGCAAGGCGTACTACGGGGCGTCGATCATGCCGGTGCCCGTCCTGGAGCGGCTGCGCGAACGCCTGCCCGGGCTGGGCTTCTACAACTGCTTCGGGCAGAGCGAGATCGGTCCGCTCGCCACCGTCCTCGCCCCCGACGAGCACAAGGGCCGACTGGACTCCTGCGGACGCCAGGTCCTGTTCGTGGACGCCCGGGTCGTCGACGAGAACGGCGACGACGTCCCCGACGGCACGGCCGGCGAGATCGTCTACCGGTCCCCGCAGTTGTGCGAGGGCTACTGGGACAAGCCGGAGGAGACCGCCGCGGCCTTCCGCGACGGCTGGTTCCACTCCGGCGACCTCGCCGTGCGCGACGCCCACGGCTACTTCACGATCGTCGACCGGGTGAAGGACGTCATCAACTCCGGTGGCGTCCTGGTCGCTTCCCGCCAGGTCGAGGACGCGCTGTACACCCATGACGCCGTCGCCGAGGCGGCCGTGATCGGCCTGCCCGACGAGAAGTGGATCGAGGTGATCACGGCTGTGGTCGTCCCGCGCGGCGAGGTCACCGAGGAGGAACTCGTCGCCCACGCCCGCGAGAACCTCCCCCACTTCAAGGCGCCGAAGCGGGTGCTGTTCGTGGACGAGCTGCCGCGCAACGCCAGCGGCAAGATCCTCAAGCGGGAGCTGCGCGAACGGTTCGCCTCATGACTCCCGCAGGTCCACGATCCGCCTGATCTTGCCCACCGACCGCTCCAGCGACTCCGGATCGACGATCTCGACGGCGACCGACACGCCGATCCCGTCCTTCACGGCCGCCGCGACGGCCCGCGCGGCCGTGTCGCGGTCCTCGGGGGTCGCGTCGGGGCGGGCCTCCGCGCGGACCGTGAGGGCGTCGAGGCGGCCCTCACGGGTCAGCCGGAGCTGGAAATGGGGCGCCACGCCCGGCGTGCGCAGCACGATCTCCTCGATCTGGGTGGGGAAGAGGTTCACCCCGCGCAGGATCACCATGTCGTCGCTGCGCCCGGTCACCTTCCGCATCCGCCGGAAGACGCGTGCCGTGCCCGGCAGCAGCCGGGTCAGGTCCCGGGTGCGGTAACGGACGACCGGCATCGCCTCCTTGGTGAGCGAGGTGAAGACCAGCTCGCCCTCCTCGCCCTCCGGCAGGACCTCACCGGTGATCGGGTCGACCACCTCGGGATAGAAGTGGTCCTCCCAGATGTGCAGGCCGTCCTTCGTCTCCACGCACTCCTGCGCGACCCCGGGGCCGATCACCTCCGACAGTCCGTATATGTCGACGGCGTCGATCGCGAACCGGCCCTCGATCTCCTGGCGCATCCGTTCCGTCCACGGCTCGGCGCCGAACACGCCGACGCGCAGCGAGGTGGAGCGCGGGTCGACGCCCTGGCGTTCGAACTCGTCGAGCAGCGTGAGCATGTAGGAGGGGGTCACCATGATGATCCGGGGCTCGAGGTCCTGGATCAGCCGGACCTGACGGGACGTCATGCCGCCGGACGCGGGGATCACCGTACAGCCGAGGCGTTCGGCGCCGTAGTGGGCGCCGAGGCCGCCGGTGAACAGCCCGTAGCCGTACGCCACATGGACCGTGTCACCGGGCCGGCCGCCCGCCGCGCGGATTGAACGGGCCACCAGGTCCGCCCACAGGGACAGGTCCGCCTCGGTGTAGCCGACGATCGTGGGGCGGCCGGTGGTGCCGCTGGAGGCGTGGATGCGGCGGACCCGGTCCCGGGGCACGGCGAACATCCCGTACGGGTAGTGCTCGCGCAGGTCGGCCTTGGTGGTGAAGGGGAAGCGGGGCAGGTCGCCGAGGTCGCGGCAGTCGTCGGGGTGGACGCCCGCCCTGTCGAAGGACTCGCGGTAGAACGGCACGTGGGCGTACGCGTGGCGCAGCGAGGCCCGCAGCCGCTCCCGTTGCAGGGCGCGCAGGGCGCCCTCGCCGAGGCGCTCGCCCTCGTCCAGCAGGTTCCTCGCGTCCGCCATGGGGCTCTCTCCCTCGTCTCCCTCGTCGCCCTCGTCGAACCAGGTCGATCCGGCCGTCGAACCCTGCCAATACGGGCGACCGATCATTCGGTCGATCTTCCTCGGGATCAGTAATCCAGGCCGGCCGGCCACAGGCAAGAGGGCGGCCGTGACTTTCGCCCGGGAGAACTCCGTTGCGGACCGGTCCGGCCCCCGTCGAGGATCGGGGCATGCCGACCTTCACCGCCCCGGACGGGACCGAGCTCGCCTACCACCTGCGGGGCCAGGGCGCGCCGCTCGTCGTACTGCCCGGCGGCCCCCTGCGCGCCTCCGCCTACCTCGGCGACCTCGGCGGTCTCGCCGCCCGCCGCCGGCTGATCCTCCTCGACCTGCGCGGCACCGGCGACTCCGCCGTCCCCGCGGACCCGGCCACGTACCGCTGCGACCGGCAGGTCGACGACGTCGAGGCGCTGCGGGTCCGCCTCGGTCACGAGCGGATCGACGTGCTCGCCCACTCGGCGGGCGCCAGCCTCGCGCTGCTGTACGCGGCCCGGTACCCGCACCGGGTGTCCCGGCTCGCGCTGATCACCGCCACGCCGTGGGCGCTGGGCCGGCCGGCCACGGCCGAGGACCGGCTGACGGCGGCTCGGCTGCGCACGGCCGAACCCTGGTTCGCCACGGCGTACCCGGCGTTCGAGGCCTGGCTCGGGGGCGGCGCCGATCCGGACTGGGCGGTCGTCGGCGCCTTCTTCTACGGCCGGTGGGACGACGATGCCCGCGCCCATGACGCCGCCGCGGACGAGCAGACCAACTCCGAGGCGGAGGACGCGTTCCTGGCACCGGAGGCCTTCGACCCGCCCGCCCTGCGGGCCGCCCTCGCGGACCTGACCGCCCCGGTCCTGGTACTCGCCGGCGAGGTGGACGGCGGACCCCGGCCCGAACTCGCCCGGCTCCTCGCCGACGCCTTCCCGAACGCCGAGTTCGCCGTACAGCCCGGCGCCGGCCACTACCCGTGGCTGGACGACTCGGAGTGGTTCGCCGCACGCACCGGAGCCTTCCTCGACGGCACACCGGTCGCCGGATCGGTGCCGCCCGCCTAAACTGAGGGTGCCTCCACCAGCGAACTCGATCCGTGGAGTGGGCCATGCCCGACCAGCCGAAGCTCCCCATCGTGTACGCGAGGGGATTCGCGGGCGACACCTCGGGAATCAACAGTGCCGTCCAGGATCCCTTCTACGGCTTCAACGAGGGATCGACGCATGTGCGCGTCGGACCGGACGACAAGCCCGCGTTCCACCAGTTCGAGAGCCCGTTGCTGCGGCTGCATCTCGACGAGGGGTACCAGATCCTGGTGCGGGGCGGCCAGGAGACGTATCTGGACACCCATGACGAGATCCCGTCCGACAGCATCTGGATCCACCGCTTCTACGACGCCTCGGCGAGCACCTGGAGCACGAGCCCCAGGAAGTTCCGCCTCGAGGACGCGGCCCAGGACCTGCTCCGCCTCGTCAGGACGCTCAAGGAGAAGAGCGGCGCGCCGCGCGTCCACCTGGTGGCCCACTCCATGGGCGGCCTCGTCTGCCGCTGCCTCATCCAGAAGATCCTCCCCGAGCTGGGCGAGGATCCGGCGGACCACGTGGACAGGTTCTTCACCTACGGCACCCCGCACGGAGGCATCGCCTTCGACGTCGGGTTCGGGCTGGTCGAGCGGCTGATGGGCGCCACCGGCATCGCCGGCGCCGACGTCTTCGCCCCCCGGCGCATGTACGAGTACCTCACGCCCGACTCCCTGCGAGAGGACGGCGGCCCGCCGAAGAACTGGGACCCGCGGGAGATTCCCGAGGGCGGATTCCCGTCGCACCGGATCTTCTGCCTGGTGGGCACGGATCCCACCGACTACGACGTCGCCCGCGGCCTGTCCGCGCGTGCCGTCGGCGCTCGCAGCGACGGGCTCGTGCAGATCGACAACGCCCAGGTTCCCCACGCGCACCGGGCGTTCGTGCACCGCAGCCACAGCGGGCGCTACGGACTCGTCAACTCCGAGGAGGGCTACCAGAACCTCCAGCGCTTCCTCTTCGGCGACCTGCGGGTACAGGCCGAACTGGTCGGCCTCCGACTGCCCCGCGAGGCCGGCGGCACCAGCTGGCAGGCCGAGGTGCGGCTGGCCGTGCGCGGGCTGCCCAGCGTGATGCACGAACAGCTGGCCGCCCACTGGTGTCCGATCCAGCTGCCGGAGCCGCACGCCGACGGCACGGCCGCCGAGCCCGTCCCGCTGGCGACGACGTTCCTCAACAGCAAGGCGCCCCGGCCCCCGGAGACTCCCACGCTGCGGTACGCGCTGCATCTGCGGATCCTGTCGCTGCGGGAGCGGGACGGAATCCTGCGCTTCACCGACCACCTCGAACAGACCGCGGACTTCGCCGACATCCTCGTCGTCGACGTCGGCTCCGGACAGCAGGGTCCGGGCGTCTGGGCCGTCTGGAACTCGGACCTGCCCGGCGCCATTTGGGAGCACCGGCCCACCGGCACACCGTGCGGCGACGAAGACCCCCGCAGCGGCGTCTGGCTGGCCCACATCCCCCTCCCCGCTACGGCGAAGCCGATCCTGGGGGAGGAGGCGAGCATCCGGCTGACCGTCACCCCCTGGGGCTGACGCCCGGCCGCGTCACCGGTCCTCGGCGACCGCCACCTCTCGCGCCCACCGGTAGTCCGCCTTCCCGCTCGGCGAGCGCCGGATGGACTCCGTGACCACCAGCTGACGCGGGATCTTGTAGCCGGCCAGCCGGGTGCGGCAATGGTGCTGGATGTCCTCCAGCGAGGGCTGCGCGGCACCGCTGCGCACCTGCACGACCGCCGCCACATGGCTGCCCCACGTCGGGTCCGGCACCCCGGCCACCAGGGCGTCGTACACGTCCGGATGAGACTTCAGCGCCTGCTCGACCTCCTCGGGGTACACCTTCTCGCCCCCGGTGTTGATGCACTGCGAGCCGCGCCCGAGGACCACGACCACGCCCTCCTCGTCGACGGTCGCCATGTCGCCGAGCAGTACCCAGCGTTCGCCGTCCTTGCGGAAGAAGGTCTCGGCCGTCTTCGCCGGGTCGTTGTAGTAGCCGAGCGGGACGTGACCGCGCTGGGCGACCCGCCCGACCTCGCCCGCCGCGACCGGTTCATGGGTGGCCGGATCGACCACCCGGGTACGGGAGTTGACGCGGACCCGGAAGCCGCGCTCGGGCCCCGAGTCCTCCGTCGCGGTGCCGTTGAACCCGGACTCCGAGGAGCCGAAGTTGTTCAGCAGCATCGCGTTGGGCATCAGCGCCCGGAACTGGCGGCGGACCGTGTCCGACATGATCGCGCCGGACGAGGACACGCTGAACACCGACGAGCAGTCCGTGCCCCTCAGCGGGCCGTCGAGCGCGTCGATCAACGGCCGCAGCATCGCGTCGCCCACCAGGGAGATGCTGGTGACCTTCTCCTTCTCGATCGTCCTCAGCACTTCCTCGGGAACGAACTTGCGGTGGATCACGACACGTTGACCGAAGTTGAAGCCGATGAAGGCGGTGAGGGTGGAGGTGCCGTGCATCAGCGGCGGGGTGGGGAAGAAGGTGATCCCGGTTCCGCCGGCCGCGACCCGCTCGGCGATCTCCTCCGGCTTCTTCACCGGTTCGCCGGTCGGCGAGCCGCCGCCCAACCCCGAGAAGAACAGGTCCTCCTGACGCCACATCACCCCCTTGGGCAGGCCGGTCGTGCCGCCGGTGTAGATGATGAACTGGTCGTCGCCCGAGCGGTCGGGGAACCCGCGCCCGGGAGAGCCGCTCGCCTCCGCGTCCGCGAAGGAGATGACGCCCTCGCCCGGCGGGCCCACCCGTATCAGGTGCCGTAGCCCCGGGGTCTGCGGCAGCGCCGCCGCCACCCGGTCCGTGAACTCCGCGTCGTATACCAGCGCCACCAGATCCGCGTCCCGGTAGAGGTAGACCAACTCCTCTTCCACATAGCGGTAGTTGACGTTGACCGGCACGATCCGCGCCTTGAGGCAGCCCAGCACCGTCTGGAGGTACTCGACGCCGTTGTACAGATGCAGGCCGAGATGCTCTCCGGGGCGGATCCCGCTGTCGAGGAGGTGATGGCCGACGCGATTGGCCGCGGCGTCGAGCTCCGCGTACGTCAGCCGGCGCTCCGCGCCCGTGCCGGGGTGGTCGACGTACACGAGCGCCTCACGGTCCGCCGCCACGTCGACGACCGACTCGAACAGGTCGGCAAGGTTGTACTCCACCGCTCCTCCTGACCGGGGGCCGGTTCTGGGGCCTGGTTCTCCGACGGTTCGTCGGTCATCTGAGCAAAGCGGGCCGTAAGTGGGAAGGGCCCGCGCCAATAAATCTGACTGACTGTCAGAAAACCCTTGAACTGCCATCACGCCTCCTGCAACCTGTTCTCGTTCTTTCCGAGGGGAGATCTGCGATGAGCGGCACCGAACACCTCACCGTGCGCCGCGAAGGCGCCACACTCGTGCTCACGCTCGACAGGCCGGAGGCCAAGAACGCGCTCTCGATCGCCATGCTCGTAGGCCTGTACGACGGCTGGCTCGAGGCCGACGCTGACGACTCGATCCGCTCGATCGTCTTCACCGGCGCGGGCGGCTCCTTCTGCGCCGGCATGGACCTCAAGGCCCTGGCCGGCCGCGGCATGGAGGGCGAGCGGCACCGCGACCGGCTCAAGGCCGACCCCGACCTGCACTGGAAGGCGATGCTGCGCCACCACCGCCCCCGCAAGCCGGTGATCGCCGCCGTCGAGGGGTACTGCGTCGCGGGCGGCACCGAGATGCTCCAGGGCACCGACATCCGCGTCGCGGGCGAGTCCGCCACCTTCGGTCTCTTCGAGGTCAAACGCGGCCTCTTCCCGATCGGCGGCTCGACGGTCCGCCTGCCACGCCAGATCCCGCGCACCCACGCCCTGGAGATGCTGCTCACCGGCCGGCCCTACACCGCCCGCGAGGCCGCCGACATCGGCCTGATCGGCCATGTGGTCCCCGACGGCACCGCCCTGGAGAAGGCCCTGGAGATCGCCGAACGCGTCAATGCCTGCGCGCCCCTTGCCGTGGAGGCCGTGAAGGCGTCCGTCTACGAGGCCGCCGAGTTGACCGAGGCCGACGGGCTGGCCGCCGAACTCGCACGCGGTTGGCCGGTGTTCGACACCGACGACGCGAAGGAAGGCGCGCGTGCCTTCGCGGAGAAGCGGGCGCCGGTCTACAAGCGGGCGTGACGCTCCGCGGGTTGAGCGGACGGGCGTGACGCCGTTCGCCGACTGCGGGCCGCCGTGGGCTGGTCGCGCAGTTCCCCGCGCCCCTCACGGGGCCCGGCCCCAGCACGCCGAACTCCCAAGGAGGCAGCTCCGATGCCCGAAGTCCTCAAAGCACCGCTCGTCGTCGAGTTTCCGTTCACCCGTTCCCTCGGTCCCGTGCAGAGCGCCTTTCTCACCGGCCTGCGTGAGCGGGTCGTCCTCGGTGTACGGGCCTCCGACGGCCGGACCCTCGTCCCGCCCGTCGAGTACGACCCGGTCACCGCCGACGAGATCCACGACCTGGTCGAGGTCGCCCCCACCGGCACGGTCACCACCTGGGCCTGGAACCACGCGCCCCGCCGCGGGCAGCCCCTCACCACCCCCTTCGCCTGGGTCCTGGTCCGCCTCGACGGCGCCGACACCGCCCTGCTGCACGCTCTCGACGCCCCCGGCCCCGACGCCGTCCACACCGGGACGCGCGTCCGGATCCGCTGGGCCGAGGAACGCACCGGCGCCATCACCGACATCGCCTGCTTCGAGCCGTACGAGGGCGGACCGGCCGAACTCACCGGCAGCACCGGCGAGTTCGCGGACCCGGTCGCCGGCATCGTCGCCGCCGCCCGGCTCGACTACACCTATTCGCCCGGCCGGGCCCAGACCGCCTACATCAACTCCCTCGCCGACCGCAGGACCGTCGGCGAACGCTGCCCGTCCTGCCGCAAGGTGTACGTCCCGCCGCGCGGGGCCTGCCCCACCTGCGGCGTCCCGACCGACGAGCAGGTCGAGGTCGGACCGCGCGGGACCGTCACCACCTTCTGCATCGTCAACATCAAGGCGAAGAACCTCGACATCGAGGTGCCCTACGTCTACGCCCACATCGCCCTCGACGGCGCCGACCTCGCGCTGCACGCCCGCATCGGCGGCATCCCCTACGACCAGGTACGCATGGGCCTGCGCGTCGAACCGGTGTGGACGGACGGGGCCCGCTACCCCGACCACTACCGGCCGACCGGCGAACCCGACGCGGACTACGACACGTACAAGGAGCTGCTGTGAACCGGGACATCGCGGTGGTGGCCTTCGCGCAGACCGACGTCCGGCGCACCACCGACGAGCTCTCCGAGGTCGAGATGCTCATGCCGGTCCTGCACAGCGTCCTGGACCGGACCGGTCTCAAGACCGCCGACATCGGCTTCACCTGCTCCGGCTCCAGCGACTACCTCGCCGGCCGGGCCTTCTCCTTCACCCTCGCCCTCGACGGCGTCGGCGCCTGGCCGCCCATCTCGGAGTCCCATGTCGAGACGGACGGCGCCTGGGCGCTGTACGAGGCGTGGACCAAGCTGCTCACCGGCGACGCCGACACCGCGCTCGTCTACTCCTACGGCAAGTCCTCGCCCGGCTCCCTGCGCGACGTGCTCACCCGTCAGCTCGACCCGTACTACGTCGCCCCGCTGTGGCCCGACTCCGTCGCCCTCGCCGCCCTCCAGGCGCAGGCCCTGATCGACGCGGGCGACACCGACGAGAGCGAACTCGCCGCGATCGGCGCCCGCAGCCGCCGCGTCGCGACCCTCAACTCCCGTGCTCAGCTCCGTGGTTCCGTCCCTCAGGGGGACTACGTCGTACGGCCGCTGCGCACCGGCGACTGCCCACCCGTCGGCGACGGCGCGGCCGCCGTGATCCTCGCGGCCGGCGAGCGGGCCCGCGAACTGTGCTCCCGGCCCGCCTGGATCCGGGGCATCGACCACCGGATCGAGGCCCACTCGCTCGGCGTGCGCGACCTCACCGACTCGCCCTCCACCCGCCTGGCCGCCGAACGTGCCGGCGCCTTCGAGCGGCCCGTCGACACCGCGGAACTGCACGCCCCGTTCAGCGCGCAGGAGGTCGTCCTGCGCAAGGCGCTGCGGCTCGACGACAGCGTGCGGGTGAACCTGTCCGGCGGCGCCCTCGCCGCCAACCCGATGATGGCCGCCGGCCTCATCCGCGTCGGCGAGGCCGCCGCCCGGATCCACCGGGGCGAGTCCGACCGCGCCCTCGCCCACGCCACCTCAGGACCGTGTCTGCAGCAGAACCTGGTCGCCGTACTCGAAGGGGAACCGCGATGAGCAAGGAGCCCGTGGCCGTCGTCGGGATCGGCCAGACCAAGCACGTCGCGGCACGCCGGGACGTGTCGATCGCGGGGCTCGTCCGCGAGGCCGCCCGACGCGCCCTCGACGACGCCGAGCTGACGTGGGCCGACATCGACGCCGTCGTCATCGGCAAGGCCCCCGACTTCTTCGAGGGCGTCATGATGCCCGAGCTCTACCTCGCCGACGCGCTCGGCGCCGTCGGCAAGCCGATGCTGCGGGTGCACACGGCCGGCTCCGTCGGCGGGTCCACCGCCCTCGTCGCCGCCGGCCTCGTCGCGGCCCGCGTGCACGGCACCGTGCTGACCCTCGCCTTCGAGAAACAGTCCGAGTCCAACGCCATGTGGGGACTGTCCCTGCCGATCCCCTTCCAGCAGCCCCTGCTCGCCGGGGCGGGCGGATTCTTCGCCCCGCACGTGCGCGCGTACATGCGGCGCAGCGGCGCCCCCGACACCGTCGGCTCCCTGGTGGCGTACAAGGACCGGCGCAACGCGCTGAAGAACCCCTACGCACACCTGCACGAGCACGACATCACGCTGGCGAAGGTCCAGGCCTCGCCCATGCTCTGGGACCCGATCCGCTACTCGGAGACCTGCCCCTCCTCCGACGGCGCCTGCGCGATGATCCTCACCGACCGGGCCGGAGCCGCCCGCGCGCCCCGCCGGCCCGCCTGGATGCTCGGCGGCGCGATGCGCAGCGAACCGACCCTGTTCGCCGGCAAGGACGCCGTGTCGCCGCGGGCCGGCCAGGACTGTGCCGCCGACGTCTACCGGCAGGCCGGGGTCACCGACCCGCGCCGGGACATCGACGCCGTCGAGATGTACGTGCCGTTCTCCTGGTACGAGCCCATGTGGCTGGAGAACCTCGGTTTCGCCGACGAGGGCGAGGGCTGGAAGCTGACCGAGGCCGGGGTGACCGAGCTCGACGGCGACCTGCCCGTCAACATGTCGGGCGGCGTCCTGTCCACCAACCCGATCGGCGCCTCCGGCATGATCCGCTTCGCGGAGGCGGCGCTCCAGGTGCGCGGCCAGGCCGGGGAACACCAGGTGGAGCGGGCCGGGAAGGTCCTCGGGCACGCGTATGGCGGCGGCTCGCAGTTCTTCTCCATGTGGCTCGTGGGAGCGCGGCCACCGGAGTCCTGAAAGGTCCCCCTCACGTGCTCTGTCGGGGTTCGGAACCGATCGCTAGGCTGACCCGCGGACGACGAACCGGGAGGAGCACGGACGTGGCCGAGAGCACCATCCAGCAGCAGCCGCTCACGGGCTGGGACAAGCCGGAGCTGGACCTCAGCAGCGCCGAGTGGCAGTCCAGCAGCCGGGGGCGGGGGGATGTCCAGATCGCCTTCGTCGAGGGATTCATCGCGATGCGCAACAGTGGTCGCCCAGCGAGCCCTTCCCTGATCTTCACGCCCGCGGAGTGGGGCGCGTTCGTGTCGGGGGCGCGGGAGGGGGAGTTCGACCTGACCTGAGACCGGTGCCGGGCGTCCGGCCGGCACGGTGCGCCTGCCCGGGCGGGGACCCGGGCGGGCAGGCGTCGTGAGCCGCCACCACCCGAGGAGCGACGGCACCCCGGGACGACGAACCGTGTCCCTCCCGGCGGTCGCCGGACGGCGCTGTCCACGTACCATGGCGGCATGTCGTTCCTCCGCCGCCGCAGCGCCACTCCCGCCGGGCCCGACTTCGACGTCCTGGCCATGGATCCGGGCGACTGGCCCGGCAACCTGGGCGCCGGACTGCTGCCCGCCCCCGACGGCAGCTGCCAGGGCGTCTTCCTGCGCTACGACCTCTTCGGCGGCCGCGGCCCCGCGATGATCATCGGCAACCTGCCCGAGGGCTCCCCGGCCCGTGAGGTGGAGGAGGGAGAGGTTCCCTTCGAGGTCGCCCAGCTGCTGCTCGCGCTGGAGAACGACGAGGAGGTGACCGTCGTCGGCACCGAGGACATGCCGGTGATGCAGGGCGACAACCTCCTGATCGTGCGCCGCCTCAAGCTCTCCGAGGGCCGGATCTCCTGCGTGCAGTTCGACCGCAGCGACAACGTCCTGGTGACCATCGCCGCCTGGGACCGCCCCATCACCGACGACCTGTACGCCCTGCTGAAACCGCTCCCGGCGGAGCTGTTCCAGCAGGGCTGAGGCGCGACTACGACATCGACGACATCAGCTTCACGTCCGCGGCCCGCACGAACGCCACCCGGTGGCCGTACTGGATCTCGTAGTACTGGTCCTCGCCGATCACGACCTGGTGCGAGCCGGTGGCGAAACTGACCGCGTAGTAGTACTCGCCCGGCACCTTGTCGCCGACCACGTACTTCTGGCCCTTCGGCAGGGTGTACGGGAGCGGCGACACCGCCTGGGCCGGGACGCCCGCCGGGTAGGCCGACGCCTCCGGGTAGGCGCGGCCGTAGACCGGAACGCTGTCGGGGCCGTCCTTGGGAGTGATCACCTGGCCCGCCGCGGGTACCGCCGTCGGCCGGTCCTTCGGGTTGTGGAACCACGCCTTCTGACCCAGGTACCAGATCGCCGTCCAGTCACCCCACTGGTCGGCGACCGCGTACTGCTGGCCGGTGGACACCCGCGAGGAGGTGTCGTTCACGCCCGTGGTCGGGGCCGACCCCTGGCCGATGTCCTTGATCAGGGCCGACTTCTCGTCGTGGTCGGAGTACAGCCGCACCGCGCCGGAGCCGTGCGCGGCGCACGGCTCACCCTTGGTGACACAGTCCGTGTACACGGGCTGGTTGGCGAGGTAGTCCGGCCGGATCGTCACCAGACCGCCGCTCCTGCGGGCCGTCGCCGCGAAGGGCCGGTCCAGCAGCTCGAAGTAGTGCCGCCAGTCCCAGTACGGGCCCGGGTCGGTGTGCATCCCGGAGACGGTCGCGGTGGTCGGCCCGGGCACGTTGTCGTGGCCCAGGACGTGCTGCCGGTCCAGCGGGATGCCGTACCGCCCGGCCAGGTACTTCACCAGCCGCGCCGACGACCGGTACATCGCCTCCGTGTACCAGGAGTCCGGCTGGGCGAGGAAGCCCTCGTGCTCCAGGCCGATCGACTTGGCGTTGATGTACCAGTTGCCCGCGTGCCAGGCCACGTCCTTGGCCTTCACATGCTGGGCGACATGGCCGTCGGTCGAGCGCAGGGTGTAGTTCCAGGACACATAGGTGGGGTCCTGGACCATGTTCAGCACCCCCTCCCAGCCGCCCTCGGTGTCGTGCACGACGATGTACTTGATGCTCGGCGCGGTCGGCCGGTCCCCGAGGTCGTGGTTGCCGTAGTCGTTGTCGCCGAACTGCTCGTAGGGCGCGGGGATCCACTCGCAGGACACCGTCGTCGGGCACTCGGTGCCGGCCGTGGAGGCCGTGCGCAGGCCGGTCTCCCGTAGCTGGGCGGTCCGCGGGGCCAGGCCCGGCACGGCGGCCAGGGCGACCGGCCCACCGGCGTCCGTCATGCGCTCCGCGCCGGTGCGGAGCACGTCGAAGACGTCGTCGGCGTAGGCGCCGGCCGTCGCGCTGTCGTCCGCGCCCGAGAAGCGCGCCACCGCGCCGTACCAGTCCGCCGGGTCGGCGCTCAGCGGCTCGCCCAGGCTCCGCTGCGCGGCGGCGAGGAGCGCCGCGCCGCCCGCGATGTTGGCCGAGGGATCCGTGCGCAGCTCCTCGGCGCTCAGGCCGGTCAGCTCCGCCGCCCTCGGCAGCGTCCGCAGCCGGGCCGGGAGCTCGTCGACGGCCGGGAGCCGCGTCCGCGGGACACGGGCCGGGCGGGCGGAGTCGCCGCGGGCGTCCTCCGCGCCCTGGCTGTGGTGCGGGGCCGCGGCGAGCGCCGTACGGGCGTCGGTGAGGTGCATCGGTCCGTAGCCGCCGGTCACGCTCGGCGCTCCGGCGTGCGTGTCCCAGCGGGACTGGAGGTAGGAGACGCCCAGCAGCAGGCTGCGCGGCACGTGGTACTCGGCGGCCGCGACGCCGAAGGCCCGCTGAAGGCTGCTCGCTCCGGCAGCCGTGCCGGCCGGGGTGACCGAGGGATCCGTGGCCTCGGCCGGCGAGGCCGCGCCGAGCAGCGGGAGCAGCAGAGCCGCCGACGCCATGGCGCCTGCGGCTCTACGGGTGTGTCTGCCAGGTCCGGGGCGAGTGACGGGTTTTCGCAAGACGGCCTCCTGGGACGGGCGGGCGGGGGGTGCGGGGCCGGGCATGAACCATCTGTCACCGGCTTGCCGACAACCCGTCAATCATGCCCACACACAGGAGATTTCCCCCGTCAAGACACCGCTGGCGCACCGCGGGCGCCCGCGGTGCGCCGCCGTTCAGGCGACCGCGGACCCCTGTCCCCTCAGCGGGTGCCGACCGCCGCGCGCACGGCCCGGCGGGCCAGCTGGCAGTCGTCGTGCAGTCGTCGCAGCAGCAGTCGCTGTTCCTCGCCGGACGGCCCGCCACCTGGATGGGCGCCCGGGGCCGTCGGGGTGACGTCGTGCATCGAACGCTGCACGGCCGTCTCGTAGGTACGGATCTCGCGGGTCAGGACCAGCATCAGGTTCACCAGGAAGGCGTCCCGGGAGGCCGGGCCCGCCGACTGGGCGATCTGGCTGATCTGACGGCGCGCCACCGGCGCGTCGCCCAGCGCCGACCACAGCGTCGCCAGGTCGTAGCCCGGCAGATACCACCCCGCGTGCTCCCAGTCCACCAGCACTGGACCGGCCGGTGAGAGAAGGATGTTCGACAGGAGGGCGTCGCCGTGACAGAACTGGCCCATGCCCTGCCGGCCCGCGGTGGCCGCGATGCCGTGCAGCAGCTTCTGGAGGTCGCCCATGTCCCGGTCGGTGAGCAGACCCAGCTCGTGGTAGCGGGAGATACGGGCGGCGTAGTCCAGCGGGGCGTCGAACGTCCCGGCAGGGGGCCGCCAGGCGTTGAGCCGGCAGACCGCGCCGAGTGCCGCCCGGACGTCCGCGCGCGGCGGGGCCTCGGTGGGGTGCCGCTGGAGTGCCGCCACCCGGCCCGGCATCCGCTCGATCACCAGGGTGCAGTTGTCCGGGTCCGCCGCGATCAGTCTCGGCGCCCGCACCGGAGGGCGGTGCCGGACGAACGTGCGGTACGCGGCTATTTCGTGCCTGATCTGCTCGGCCCACACGGGGGAGTGGTCGAGTAAACACTTGGCGACCGCCGTGCTGCGGCCGGTCGTGCCGACCAGCAACACCGAGCGTCCGCTGCGGCGCAGCACCTGGACCGGGGCGAACTCCGGGCAGATCCGGTGCACGGACGCGATCGCCGTGCGCAGCTGGGCGCCCTGGGGGCCGGACAGGTCGAGTCTCCCGCTGAGCGGTTGAGTGCCCAGCCCCGCGGGTCGCCGGGCGAGACCGGCGCCGAGCGCGGGGCCCGCCGACCGCGCGGCGGGGTCGAGATAGGGGCCGCCGCCGCCCGGGCGGGTGTGCAGCGACCGGGGCGGGGCGGACACGGAGGACGATGCTGCGTACATGGGAGAAACAGATCCCTTCGTGTGCCGGACGTCAGAACGCTGCCCCGACCGGCCCTTTCGGGTACACCCTGGGGAATGTCCCTCGGCGACCGGGTCGGGGTGGCGCTTTCCTACCTGACACCCATCGCCCAGTGGCACACCATCTGGCGAACCCTGGCGAACCCTGGCGAATAGTCGCCCGGCAACTTTCACCGGGCTACTGTCAACTCCAGCCGAGAACCTGGGGGCTTGACGTGAGCGGACAACCCAACACCCGCCTCTCGGACCTGTTCGGCCTGGCCGGCTGGTCCAAGGGGGAACTCGCGAGGCTGGTCAACCGGCAGGCGGCGGCCATGGGCCACCCCCAGCTGTCGACCGACACCTCCCGGGTGCGGCGCTGGATCGACATGGGAGAGATCCCGCGCGATCCGGTGCCGAGGGTGCTGGCGGCTCTGTTCACCGAGCGTCTCGGCCGTGTCGTGACCATCGAGGACCTCGGTCTGGTCCGGCACGGGCGTACAGGGAAACGGCCCGGCGGCGGGAATGAGGAACACCCCGACGATGTGCCGTGGGCGCCCGAACGGACTGCTGCGGTCCTCACCGAATTCACGGGAATGGACCTCATGCTCAACCGACGCGGCTTGGTGGGTGCGGGTGCCGCGCTCGCCGCGGGATCAGCTCTCAGCAGTGCCATGTACGAGTGGCTGCACACCGACCCCACCCTCTCCTCCGACGCTCCTGTCATCGACCATCCCCTCCTCCACCATGCCGACCCCGCCGGGTTCGACCGCTACGAGGCCGCCCCCATCGGAAAGGAGGAGGTGGACGAACTCGAGCGTTCGGTGGAGGTGTTCCGGGCCTGGGACGCGGCCCGCGGAGGCGGGCTGCAACGCAAGGCCGTCGTGGGACAGCTCAACGAGGTGGGCGGCATCCTCGCCTACCACCATCCCGCCCATCTCCAGCGGCGCCTGTGGGGCGTCGCGGCCAACCTCGCCGTCCTCGCGGGCTGGATGTCGCACGACATCGGTCTGGAGCCCACGGCCCAGAAGTACTTCGTCATCGCCGCCCATGCCGCACGAGAGGGCGGTGACCGGCCGCGGGCCGGCGAGGCGCTCTCCCGGGCGGCCCGTCAGATGGTCCACCTCGGGCGGCCCGACGAGGCCCTCGACCTGATGAAGCTCGCCCAGTCCGGATCCGGCGACGACGTGACGCCGCGCACCCGGGCGATGTTCCACACCGTCGAGGCCTGGGCGCAGGCGTCGATGGGCAAGGGCCAGGCCATGCGCCGTACCCTCGGTCTCGCGGAGGACCTCTTCGTCTCCGACAAGGGGGACGTCGCACCGCCGTCCTGGATGCAGACCTTCAAGGACGAGGATCTGTACGGCATGCAGGCGCTGGCCTACCGCACGCTGGCCGAGTTCGAGCCGCAGGCGGCCGCGCACGCCCAGTACTACGCGGAGCGGGCGCTGGCGCTGCGCGTCGACGGGCGGGAGCGGTCGAAGATCTTCGACCATCTGTCCATGGCGTCCGCCTGTTTCATCGCCGACGACCCCGAGCAGGCGGACCGGTTCGCGCGGCTGGCCCTGATGTCGATGGGGTCGAACTCCTCCCGGCGCACCTGGGACCGGCTGAGCCAGATGTACCGGCTCACCGCGGAGTACGCCACCTACCCGAGGATCAGCGAGCTGCGTGAGGAGATCAGGCTGGCGTTGCCCAAGCAGAAGGGCAGCAGGGGGAGCAAGGGGGGCAACGGCGCTCAGGTGTGAGCGGGACGTCGTCGGTCCGGTCCACTCACCGGGTGACCCGGGCGACGAGCACGCAGGCGTCGTCGGCGCGTTCGCTCTCGCCGCACTCCTCCACGACCATCCGCACACACTCCTGTGCGGTGCGCGCCCTGTCCAGACGAGGGGCCAGGCCGAGGAGGCGGTCGGCGGGCGCCAGTCCGTCGGTGTGCAGCAGCAGCAGGTCGCCTTCTTCGAGGGTCTCCTCGGCCTGCCCGTAGGCGGCGTGTGCGGTGGCTCCGAGGAGCACGCCCTGCGGTGCGTCCAGCCGGCGTCCCGTCCCGTCGCGGAACAGCAACGGGACGGGGTGTCCGGCCTGTGCCCACGTCAGGGTGCGGGTGTCCGGCCAGTAGCGGCAGCAGACCGCGCTGCCCAGGGCCGGTTGGACCGTGGCGTCCAGTAACTGGTTGAGCCAGGACACCAGTTGGGCGGGCTGGGTGCCCGCCATGGCCATGCCGCGCAGGGCGCCCAGCAGCATCGCCGTGGTCGACGTTACGGTCGGGCCGTGGCCGGTGAGATCACCGACGCTGAGCAGCGTCTGTCCGTCGGAGAGTTCGAGCGCGTCGTACCAGTCGCCGCCGATCTGCGAGGTCGTCGCGGCGGGCAGGTAGTGGGCGGCGAGGTCGAGGGAGCGGGGGCCCTGGTGCGGCAGGCGCGGGGAGCCACGCCAGGGCGGCAGCACGGCCTCCTGGAGTTCCACCGCGAGCCGGTGTTCGGTCTGGGCCCGGTGCCGCTGCCGCTGGAGCGAGTCACGGCTCTCGTGCACCGCCCGCTGGCTGCGGCGCAGTTCGCTGACGTCCCGCAGCACGGCCCACATCGAGGTGGTGCCGCCCTCTGCGTCGAGCACGGGCTCGCCCATCATGTGCACGGTGCGGTGCTCGCCGTCCGGGCGCACGACGCGGAACTCGCCGTCGATGGGCCGGGCGTCGATCAGACAGTCCGTGACCATGGCCGTCAGCCTGGGCCGGTCCTCGTCGAGAACGAGCGCGGGTAGTTCGTCGAGGGTGAGCGGGGGAGCGGCGGGGTCGCGGCCGAGGATCCCGTAGAGCTCCTCGGACCAGACCGCCTCGTCCGTCAGCAGGTTCCACTCGGCGCTGCCGACCCGGCTGAGCAGCGACTCGCGCCGGGGCGCGGCGGGTGCGGCGGGCGGGCGCTCGGCGGCCGGCACGGGCGGCGGACCGTCCCGCAACTGGGCCAGGTGCGTGTCGAGGTCGTCGAGTTGGTGCAGCGCCAGGTCGTAGAGCGCGCGCTGCCAGCGGCCCTGCGGGTCCGCCGTGTCGCCGCGGGCGTCCTGCCGTACGGCGTCCATGTCGCCCTTGAGCCGCCGTGTCTGCGTGATCAGCGCGTCGACCGAGCCGCGCCCCGGCGGCTGGGCGGCTGAGCGGTCCGCGGAGACATGGGGCGGCATGACGCACTCCGATGCGGGACGGTACGGCGAAGGCTGGCACAAGGGCCGTTACGACTGTTGCACAGCCCGCGACGGTGTGTAAGGGATTTGGCAACACACGATTCGGTGGTGCTTCTGGCATATGCCAGTGTCTTCCGGGTGGGGTGGCGGGAGGTGGTCGGCGGGCTTTGGAAGTGCCTCAAGTCGTAGGTGACGTACGTGACTTGGGGGACTCCTGAGGGGGTTGAGGTGACCATCGTTCGAGTGTTCGGCGGGCTGATGTTCCAGGCACTGGCCGTTGTGACGCAGGTCACATGAATTGGACACCGCTTTCGCGTAATGCAAGTGGCCCCTGCGAGGTCGTACTTGCATGGACATCACTCTGGAACAACCCGTCCGCGCCCGCTTGATCACCGCGGAGGACCAGGAGCTGCCCGTGCCCGCCACGCTCCGCTACGACTCCACCGACCCGTTCGCCGTGCACGTCGATTTCCCGCCGGAGGTCTCCCTCGCGGGCGAGGCGGTCACCTGGACCTTCGGCCGGAGCCTGCTGGAGCAGGGCGTGAACGGTCCGGCCGGGAGCGGGGACGTGCACATCTGGCCCTGCGGGCCGGTCCGTACGGTGGTGGAGTTCCACTCCCCGCTCGGCCTGGCCCTGCTCCAGTTCGAGACGGGCGCCCTGCGCCGGTTCCTGCTGCGCAGTTACGCCGTGGTCGCGGCGGGCCGGGAGGATGTCGGCGCCGCCGTCGACCAGGGACTGGAGGCTCTGCTCGGCAATGTCTGAACCTCGGGGCTCAGTGACCGCCCGCGGTGTACAGGCCGGGGCGCGGGGCGAGTTCGACCGCGACGCGCGTGTCGCTCTCCAGAGCCCGGATCCCGGCCTCGGCGACGACGGAGGCCGCGTAGCCGTCCCAGACGGTCGGGCCGGTGACCAGCCCGCGCCGGGTGGCGTCGACCCAGGCCTGCACCTCGCGGTCGTAGGCGTCCACGAACCGCACGAGGTAGTCCTGGGGCACGTCCGCGCCGGCGGTGCCGCCCGTGGTGACGAGCATTCCCTGGTCGTCGCCGATCCGCGCGCTGCCCGCCTCGCACACGGCCTCGCAGCGCACCTGGTAACCGAAACCGCAGTTGACGAAGACCTCCACGTCGACCAGGGCGCCCCCGTCGGTCTCGAAGAGCACGAACTGCGGGTCGAGCAGGCCCTGCGGGGCGCCGGAGGAGGGTCGCGGGCGCCGTACGGTGACCGCGGTCAGCTCCTGGCCGAGCAGCCAGCGGGCCGCGTCGATCTCGTGCGACACCGAGCTGTCGATCAGCATCGCGCTGGTGAAGCCCGGCGGCGAGGAGACGTTGCGGTGCACGCAGTGCAGCATCAGCGGCCGACCGAGCCGCCCGTCGTCCAGCAGCGCCTTGAGCCTGCGGTACCCGGCGTCGTAGCGCCGCATGAACCCGATCTGCGTCAGCCGCCGCCCCAGCCGGGCCTCCGCCTCCAGCACGCGCAGCGCCCCGGCCGAGTCCGGCACCATCGGCTTCTCGCACAGCACCGGGAGCCCGCGGGCGAAGGCCGCGAGCAACGCCTCCTGGTGCGCGGTGCCGGGCGAGGCGATCAGCACGGCCTCGACGCCGGGCGCGTCGAGCGCGGCCTCGACCTCCGAGTGGACCGTCACGCCCTCGATACCGGCCACGGCCTCCTTCGCGCGCGCGGCGTCGGGATCGGCCACGGCCGCGACCCGGGCTCCGCTCACCACGCGATCGAGGCGGCGTATGTGGTCGGCCCCCATGTGCCCGGCACCCAGTACGGCCACGCCCAGCAGGTCACCCACGCGTACTCACCCTCCCGGTCGACGATCACGCCGTAGCGTACGCCGCCGGTGAAAGGCGTCGAACGGGCCCCGACCAGGGCAACCGGCCCATCAGGGCGACCGGCTGACCGGGGCGACCGGGGCGACCGGCCGACCGGGGCGACCGGCCGAGCCGCCGCGGTGCGGGTCAGTAGCGCAGCACGCCCGCCATCCCGTCCGCGTCGCCGAGTGCGCCGTCCGGTACGAAGCGCACCTCGGCGCCCGTCTCCAGGCACTGCTCGACGATCTCGTCCACGATGTCCTCGCGGGCGTCGAGGTCGCCGCTCACGGCCGGGACGAGATGGTCGCCACCGTCGCGGACCGTGACCCGGTAGTTCTCCTCGACGGCCAGCAGCCGGATCCGGCCCTCCCGCGCGCTCTGCCAGAGCTCGTCGACGCCGGCCGCGAACGTCTTGTGTCCACGGGCCGAGTCGAGCTCCCGGGCGACGGCCGCGGTGTTGCGGCGGCCCTCCGCGTCGTGCAGGGGACGCACCGCCTGCCACACGGCGTCGGGTGTGCCGTGGGAGAGGCCGCCGTGCGCGATGTGCGTCGCGTCCCGGGCGACCCCGCCCAACTCGTCGAGGAGCGACAGCGCCGCCTGCTCGCCGGTGACGTACAGCGGCCTCGGGTCCGCGCGCAGCAGCCTGCCCATCGCGGTGTCGGCGTCGCGCAGGAAGTGGCGGGTGCCCTCGTCGCGGAACGTGCTGGGCGAGTCGCCGATCCGCTCCATGCGCTCGGCGTCGAAGTTCGGCTGACTCCTGACCAGCGGGAAGCCGCCGGCGTGTTCCTCGGTGACCCGGTCGGCGCCGCCGTTCCACAGGGTGACGCGGTCGGCGGAGACGGACAGCACCCAGAACGGCCGATCGGCGGCCTGGGCCGAGACGAGGTTGCGGGTCAGGAAGGTGTCGGAGAGCACGACGCGCTCCGGGACGGCACGGGCCAGGGACCACACCTGGTGCTCGCCCGGGGCGGCGTAGATGACCAGGCCGTCCTCGGTGTGCGCCAGGTCGACCTCGGCCAGGGCCAGGTCGATCTGGTCGGCGACGTCGGCGCGTCGCTCGCGGCTGATCGCCGGGTCGGTGTCCAGCTGTTTCTTCGCCTCGGCCACGACATTGCGCAGCCGGACCCGGTCCTGGGTGTTCTCGGGTTCCCGCCGGTGCGTCGGCGTCAGCACGGACACCGCGGGATAGGGGCGCGGGCGGCGCAGTTCGGAGAGGGTCGCTGGGCTCAGTGCGTGCTCCATATCAGCACGATAGGTCCCCATCGCCTTTCGGGCATTTGGAGCAATAACGTTATGCATTCGGGTGTATGTGTGGTCAAGGTCGCGGCGGCGGCGACGTCGTGGGCGCCGCGCTCGGGCGCGGACGCGGCGGCGGACCGCATGACCTGCCCCCTGATGTGCGATCCCGTGGAGTTCTGAGCGCGATCCCGTGGGCGCCGGACGGTGACGGCGACCCCCTCGGCCGGTTACCGTACGCGTCAGTAACCGGGATCGCACCGCAGGAGGCACCCATGCCGCAGCTCGAAGTCGACGGCGCAGCACTGACGTACGACGACGAGGGCCCGCGCGACGGCGACGGGGTGCCCCTGGTGTTCGTGCACGGCTGGACGGCGAACCGGCACCGCTGGGACCACCAGGTGGCGCACTTCGCCGAGCGGCGCCGGGTGATCCGGTTCGACCTGCGCGGGCACGGCGAGAGCAGCGGCGCGGGCGTGAAGACGGTCGCCGAGCTGGCGACGGACCTCCTGGCCCTCCTCGACCACCTGGAGATCGATCGGTTCGTGCTGGTCGGTCACTCGATGGGCGGGATGATCTCGCAGACCGTCGCCCTCTCCCACCCCGCACGGGTGGAGCGGATGGTGCTGGTGAACTCCATCGGCAAGATGACCTACAGCCGGGGCAGGGGCCTGCTGATGGGCGTCTCCACCCTCGTCCCCTTCAAGCTGTTCGTCGCCGCCAACATCCAGCGGGCCTTCGCCCCCGGCTACCCCCGCGACGAGATCCGCGCGTACGTCAAGTCCTCGGCGGACACCCCGCGCGAGGTGGTCATGACGCTGTACGGCGCCATGCGCGCCTTCGACGTGCTGGACAGGGTCGGCGAGATCCAGGCCCCGACCCTGATGATCCACGGCTACCACGACATCCAGCTTCCGGTGCGGCAGATGCTGCGCATGGCCAAGGCCTACCCGGACGCCACCGTCCGCGTCCTCGACGCGGGCCACGAACTCCCCGTCGAGAAGCCGGCCGAGCTGACGGCGGCGATCGACGCCTTCGTCACCGTCAAGCCCGCATAGCCCGCATAGCCCGCATAGCCCGCATAGCCCACCAAGCCCACATGGACCTCGTGGGCCCTGGTAGCCCTGGTAGCTCTCGTGGGCCTGGTATCGCCCTCGTAGCCGTCGGCGCGGGGGCGCTAGCCGAAGCTGTCCGGGTCCGCGGCCTTCCAGTCCGTCTCCCAGGACTCCGGGGGGCCGGCGAGCAGTTCGCCCGGCGCCAGCCACTCGTACAGCTCCGCGTACGAACGGACCGTGCCCGGCCGCGTCCGCCGGACCAGATGGCCGGGGGTGAGCTCGGCCGGCTCGCGGACGCCCATCGCCGCCATGATCCGGACGGCGTCGCGGACCGTCTCGCGCTGGTAGCGCCGGACCCGCCGGGCCTTGTCGGCCACGTTCAGGGCGTGTGCCCGCAGCGGATCCTGGGTCGCGACGCCGGCCGGGCAGGTCCCCGTATGGCAGCGCAGAGCGCCGACACAGCCGACCGCGCGCATCATCGCCCGCGCCGCGTTGGTGTAGTCGGCGCCCTGCGCGAGCCGGGTGACGATGTCCGAGCCGGTGGTCACCCGACCGCTCGCCCCGATCCGCACCCGGTCCCGGAGCCCGACGCCGACCAGGGCGTTGTGCACGGTGATCAACCCCTGGGTGAGCGGCATGCCGAGGTGCCCGGCGAACCCGGCCGGCCCGGCGCCGGTGCCGCCCTCCGACCCGTCCACCACCACGAAGTCGGGCGTCACCCCTTCCGCCACCATCGCCCGGCACACCGCGAGGAACTCCCGTCGGGAGCCCACGCACAGCTTGAACCCGGTCGGTTTGCCACCCGCCAGCTCGCGCAGCCGGGCCAGGAACAGCACCAGTTCACGCGGCGTCGAGAACACCCGGTGGAAGGGCGGCGACACCACCGTCTCGCCCACCGGGACCTTCCGCTCCCGGGCGATCTCGGCGCTCACCTTCACCCCGGGCAGCACGCCGCCGCTGCCCGGCGCCGCCCCCTGGGACAGCTTCAAGGACACGCACTTGACCTCGGGCAGCGCCGCCTTGTCCGCGAACTCCCGCGCGTCGAAGCCGCCGTCGGCGTCGCGGCAGCCGAAATACCCCGTCCCGATCTCCCAGACCAGGTCGCCGCCGCCGCGCAGATGGTGCTCCGACAGTCCGCCCTCCCCGGTGTCCTGCGCGAAACGCCCCAGCGCCGCACCTCTGTTGAGGGCGAGGACCGCGCGCGACGACAGCGCTCCGAAGCTCATCGCGGACACGTTCAGCAGCGCCATGTCGTAGGGCTGGGAGCAGTGCGGCCCGCCCACCCGCACCACCGGCGGGTCCTCGGCCGGCTCCACCGGCCGCAGCGACGGCACCAGATACTCGTACACGTCCCGGTCGCCACCGAACGGCTCGCGCGCGGCGCCGCTCCCGGGACGCGCGAGTGCCCGCTCCGTCGGATAGCGCAGCCGCCCGACCAGCGGGTGGTTGCGCAGCACGGGGCGCCGGCGCTGGAGCAGGTCCCAGCCGCCCAGACAGGCCGACGCCAGCAGCGGGCCGGCCGCGAGCCACCACCAGGCCGACCGGGCGGACGCGGCGACCGCCGCCCCGGTCGCGAGGAGACAGACGAGCAGCAGCGGCAGGAGCCGGCGCACTCAGTCGTCGCCTTCGTCGGGCCCGCAGGAACTGCCGCTGGGCGGGAGGGAGCCGTACAGCAGGAAGTCGTCGACCTTGCGGTGCACGCACTTGGACGAGCCGTACCCGGTGTGGCCGTCGCCCTTGTTGTCGAGCACCACGGCCGGGGTGCCGAGACGCTTCGCCGTCTCCACGGTCCAGCGGTACGGCGTCGCCGGGTCGCCGCGTGTGCCGACCAGCAGCAGGTCCGGGGTGCTCAGGTTCTTCACCTCGTCGCGGATGAAGTCGGTTCCCCTGGGGCGGCCGTAGCACATCAGGACCTCGGTGAGGCGGTACTGACCGAAGACCGGTGAGGCCTTCTCGTAGGCGGCGCGCAGCCGCTTGAGGTCCGCGGTGATCTGGGCGGCCGTGGGCCGGTCGGGGTCGTCGGCGCAGTTGATCGCCATCAGCGCCGCGGGCAGGTTGTCGAGCGGGACGTCCTCCTCGTCGACGAGCGCCCCGGGGGAGGGCTCGCCGCGGTCCGCGGCGCGCAGCGGGAACGGCAGCGGAAGGGCGAAGCCGCCGGAAGCGAAGCCGAGCACCCCACTGGCGTCGCCGCTCTCGATGAGCTGCGCCAGCGCCCGTTCCAGCAGGGGCCACAGCTCCTTGCTGTACAGCCCCTGTCCGAGGGCGGCGACGAGGTCCTGGCCGGTGAAGTCCGCGCCGAAGTCGGTCGGCAGCGGATCGTCGTCCAGCGAGCGCACGAGCCGGACGACCTCCCCGCGGGCCACGCGCGGATCCTGCCCGAACGGACAGGCGATGTCCTTCGTGCACCAGCCGACGAAGTCGTCCAGCGCCACCTGCTGCCCCCGGGCGCCCGCGAGGCCCTGCTCGGTGAGCGGCTCGGTCAGGGTGTCGACGCCGTCGAGGACCAGCCGGCCCACCTTGTCGGGGAACCGGGCGGCGTAGACCGCGCCGAGCCGGGTGCCGTACGAGAACCCCAGGTAGTTGAGCTTCTTGTCGCCGAGCGCCGCGCGCAGCACGTCCAGGTCCTGAGCCGCGTCGACGGTGCCTATGTGCGGCAGCACCGGTCCGGAGTGCTCGGCGCAGTCGGCGGCGACCTGCTTCAACCGGGTGAGGAGTGCCTGGGGATCGGCGAGGGCCGAGTCCTCGTCCAGGGTGGCCAGGCCGCTGTCCTCACCGTCCCCGCAGCTGACGGGGGAGGAGCGGCCGACCCCCCGGGGGTCGAGGGCGACCACGTCGTAGCTGTCGGTGAGGTCCATGAACTCCTTGCCGCCATAGGCGAGTTCAGGGACCCCGGGGCCTCCGGGGCCGCCGAAGTTGAGCACCACCGAGCCGTGCTTGTCGCCCGTGGCCCGGTAGCGGGCGAGCGCGAGGTCGAGCGTGCCGGCCGTCGGGCGCCGGTAGTCGACGGGGACGGTCAGGTCGGCGCACTGGAGGTCGTCGGGCATGCCGTCGCCCTCGCACGCCGACCAGGTGACCTTCTGGCCGTAGAACCGGGAGAGGTCGGGACCGCCGTCCCCGGCGGCGTTGCGGTTCGCGGTCGCCGTCGGCAGGCCCGCGCCCAGCAGGGTCAGTGCGGCGGTCGCGGCGAGCGCGCAGCGTCGCAGCCCGGGCGGCGTCGGCAGCTTGGCCAGCATCAGTGCCTCCAGGGACGCCCGCAGCGGTCCGGGAACGGCGCCCTCGCTCACGATAGGCGGCCTGCCGACGACCCGCCTCCGGGCGGGCGGAGGCCGCCCCGCGCCGTTCACGGACCGCGCCCCGTGCGCCACCCGCGCCGTTCACGGACCGCGCCCCAAGCGCCCTGCGGGGCCCGCGCGACGGGGCTGACACCAGTTCGACGAGAGGACCGAAGAGGGATCGGAAAGAGGGACCCAATGGGGTGAAAGGGTGTTCAGGCATAACCCGGATGGTGCGGCGGCGTTCTACCGGGTGCGGGCGAGTGCCCGCGATTCATGTCTGGAAGGCAGGGACCCATGAGACGGGTTACCCGAACCGGTGTGATGGCCGTCGCCGCAGTCTCCGGCGCGATGGCTGTGACACTGCCCGCACACGCCGACTCCGCGGCGGACGGCGCCGCGGCCGGCTCGCCCGGACTGATCTCCGGCAACGGCATCCAGCTGCCGGTGCACCTCCCGGTGAACCTGTGCGGGAACACGGTGAACGTGGTGGGCGTGCTGAACCCCGCCGCGGGCAACACCTGCGCCAACAAGGGTGCAGCGGCCGCTCCCGGCAAGCACGGCGCTTCGTCCGGCGGTGGCGCCACGGCGCACGGCGCCACGCAGGACTCCCCGGGCGTCGTCTCCGGCAACGGCGTCCAGCTGCCGGTCCACCTCCCGGTGAACGTCAGCGGCAACAGCGTGAACGTCGTCGGCATCGCGAACCCGGCGTTCGGCAACGAGTCCGTCAACGTTTCCGATGACGAGCCCGAGCCGCCCGCCGAGCCCGCGCCGCAGCCGCCGACGCGGCACGATCCGCCCTCGGAGCGCCAGCAGCCGGGCCCGCGGGCCGTACCGCAGGCGCCGGCCCCGGCCCCTGCTCCGGCCCCCCAGGGCGGGGTGCCCGAGGCCGCGGCGTCGCTCGCCCACACGGGAGCCGACGCCACCCTGCCCGCCCTCGCCGGCAGCGCGGCCCTGCTGCTCGGCGGTGTGGCCCTCCAACGGCGCTTCCGCCCGCACGCGGAGCGCTAGCCGCCGCCTCGCAGCGGCCGGCGTACAGGCCCCCGCGGTGGCACCGGCCAGGTGGCCAGGTGGACAGGGGGCCTGTGGCGGCCCGGCGGCTTCCGCGGCCACGGCCGTCGAAGCCGCCCACCGGGCCGGACCCGCAGGGGCCAGATGGCGAGTTGCTCGGATGAGGCGATGTGCGCGATCCGGCCGACGCCCACTCCCACGCGCGGGCGGCCGCGCACGTCGGACAGGCCCGGGCCTAGGCTCGGCTCCGCGCCATCGGAAACGCGTGCCGCCGGCCCAGCGCGACCGCGGTGAGGGCCAGTGCGATCAGCGGCAGCGCCGTCCACGGCAGGGCCCCCGCGCCCAGCGTCTCCAGGACCACGCCCCCGGTCAGCGAACCGCCCGCGATGCCGGCGTTGTACACCGTGGTCTGGAGCGACGTCGCCACGTCCGAGGCGGCGGGCCCCGAGGCGTTCACCAGTGCCGTCTGGATGAGGGTCGGCGCCCCGCCGAAGGCCACTCCCCACAGGGCGACGGAGGCCAGCAGCACGGCGGGCGCGTCGGCGTACCGGCCGAGGGCGAGCATGACCGCCGCGCAGAGGGCGAGCGCGCCGAGCAGTGTGGCCCGCGGGCGCCGGTCCACCAGCAGGCCCGTCCCCCAGATCCCGGCGACCGTGGACGTCCCGAACACCAGCAGCACCACATCCGGACGTCCGAATCCGGCGTGCTCGGCGAAGGGCGCGACGTACGTGTACAGCACCTGGTGGCCCAGCAGCAGGAACAGGGTGACGGAAAGGATCACCGGGAGCCCCGGCAGGAGGGCGACCCGGGCGAGCGGCACCCGCTCGCCCCGTGCCTCACCAGGGAAGCCCGGGACCCGCCACCGCACCCAGCCCACGAGCAGCACCGCGAGCCCGGACAGTACTCCGAACGCGGCCCGCCAGCCCACCTCCTCGGCCAGCGCCGTCCCGGCGGGCACCCCCAGCGACAGCGCGAGCGTGATGCCGGCGAGCACGACCGCGATCGCCCGGCCGCGTCGCTCGGCCGGCACCATCCGGGCCGCGTACCCGGCGAGCATCGCCCACAGCGTGCCGCCCATGACGCCGGCGACCAGGCGCGCGGCGAAGGTGAGGCCGTACGACGACGACAGCGCGACCACCGCGTTGCTCAGCGCGAAGCCCAGCAGGGCGCCGACGAGGACCGGCCGACGCGGCAGACCGCGCAGCAGCGCGGTCACCGGGATCGCCGCCACGAACGACGCCACCGCGTACCCGGTGACCAGGAAGCCCACCCGGGCCTCGGGGACGCCGAGGGCCGGGGCCATGCGCGGCAGCAGCCCGGCGGGCAGCAACTCGGTCACCACGGCGGTGAAGGCGGCCGTGGACAGGGCGAGCAGGCCCGGCCAGGGCAGGGGTGCGGGCAGGGCGGTGCCCTTGACCATGGAGGTGGTGGACATGCGACCATGGTCGAACATTCACATCAGTGTGAAGGCAAGCGTGAAGGCAGGCGTGGCCCCGGGAGCCGCTCACGGAGCGACGACGAGGAGCCACGACGGGGAGCGACGATCGGAGCGCGGCATGAAGATCGGCGACCTCTCCGGGCGTACCGGCGTCCCGACCCGGCTGCTGCGCTACTACGAGGAGCAGGAGCTGCTGCACCCCGACCGCGGTGAGAACGGCTACCGCTCGTACGGGGAGGCGGCCGTCCGGGACGTCCAGCAGATCCGGGGCCTGCTCGACTCGGGCCTCACCACCGAGATGATCCGCGCGATCCTGCCGTATCTGTCCGGACCCGACGAGATCATCCTGCCCGCCGAGCACCTCACCCCGGAGACCGCCGCCCTGCTCCAGGGGCACATCGACCGTATCCAGGCCCGGATCGACTGTCTGGCCCGCAACCGCGACCGGCTGAGCGCGTATCTGGCGGCGGTCCGGCCGAACGGGGTGGCGGCGTCCGGCTCGATCCCGCACCGGTAATTGCGTTGTCGCGGCCGCGCGGGGGTGCTGGAGTGGGCCTATGGATCACGCCGCGGTACTAGCCCTGTACGACCGGGACATGCGCGAAGGCGCGCGCCCCGAGAGCTCCGACGCGCGCGTCGAACGGGTCGGGGGCGTGGTCCGCCATGTCGGTGGCGAGGGCGGCTGGAGCGGGGTGCTCTGGTCGGACCTGGACTCCGCCGACGCCGACGCGGTGATCGCGGAGCAGGTCGCCTACTTCACGGGGCTCGGCCACGAGTTCGAGTGGAAGCTGCACGGGCACGACCGTCCCGCCGACCTCGGGCAACGTCTGGAGGCGGCCGGTTTCACCGCCGATCCGGAGGAGACCCTGATGATCGGCGAGACCGGCGACCAGCTGGTCGACGCCGAACCGCCGGAGGGCGTCCGCATCGTTCCCGTCACCGACCGGGCGGGCGTCGAGCTCATGGTCGAGGCCAACGAGAAGGCGTTCGGTCACGACGGCGCCTGGCTGCGGGACCTCCTGCTCGGGCGTCTCGCCGCCGACCCGGACGCGATCGTGGCGCTTCTCGCGATGGCCGGGGACGTTCCGGTGAGCTCGGCGCGGATGGAACTCATCCCGGGAGCGCCGTTCGCCGGCCTGTGGGGCGGCGGCACCGTCGAGGGCTGGCGCGGCCGAGGCGTCTACCGCGCGCTGATCGCCCACCGCGCCCGCATCGCCGCCGAGCGCGGCTACCGCTATCTCCAGGTCGACGCCTCCGACCAGAGCCGTCCCATCCTCGAACGCCTGGGATTCGCGCCCCTGAGCACGACGACGCCGTACGTGTACGCGCGGTAGGGCGGCAGGGTCGACGATTGGGCGGCGCGCGCCGTCCGGCAGGGTCCACGACCGGGCGGCGCGCGCCGTCCGGGATGTTGACGTTTTCGCTCACGTTATTGCCTGCGTTTGATGTTCACCGCTCCGTCATGCCATGTACCTTTCAATCGTTCCACGCGGGTAGAACCCTCGAATGCGGTATCTACGCGCGCAGATTTGGCGCCCGCACCCGCCTCGTGTCCCCCCATCTCACGGAGGTTCGCCGGATGCTCGGATCACAGAGATCCCGCCGTAAGGTCACCACCGTCCTGGCCGGTCTGGGGCTGCTCGTCACCGGAGCCGCCCTTCAGGTCAGCACCAGCGCCACACCCGCCCACGCGGCCACCCCCCACCGCATCCTGTTCGACGACGGCCACGCGGAGGAGGCCGGCAACGCCGACTGGATCGTCTCGACCAGCAAGCCCGACCCGCTCTCCCAGGACTCCTCCCCGTCCTCGGAGACGGACTGGACCGGCGCGCTGTCGTCGTGGGGCGTCGCCCTCCAGAAGACCGGCGACTACAGCCTCAAGACCGCCACGAGCGCCCTCACCTACGGCGGCTCGGCCACCACCGACCTGTCGAACTTCGACACGCTCGTCCTGCCGGAGCCCAACACGCTGTTCACCACCGCCGAGAAGACGGCGATCATGAACTTCGTGAAGAACGGCGGCGGCCTGTTCATGGTCTCCGACCACACGGGCGCCGACCGCGACAGCGACGGCGAGGACGCGGTCGAGATCCTCAACGATCTGATGACCAACAACAGCGTCGACTCCACCGACCCGTTCGGCTTCTCCGTCGACACCCTCTCCATCAGCTCCGGCTACCCGGCCGCGATCAGCGACAGCAGCGACCCCGTCCTGCACGGCTCCTTCGGCACCGTCACCAAGAGCCTGATCGCCTCCGGCACCACGGCCACGCTCAAGCCGGCCGACAACTCCTCGGTCAAGGGCCTGCTGTACCGCAGCGGCTACTCCGGGAACACCGGCGCCTTCTTCGCCACCAGCACCTTCGGCAGCGGTCGCGTCGCCTTCTGGGGCGACAGCTCACCGATCGACGACGGTACCGGCCAGTCCGGCAACACCCTCTACGACGGCTGGAACGACACCGGCGCCACCAACGCCGCCCTCGCCCTGAACGCCACCGAGTGGCTCTCCGGCGCGAGCGGCAGCGGGGGCGGCGACGACGGCGGCACCGACTGCACCGACACCCAGGTGCTCGGCAACGCCGGCTTCGAGTCCGGCGCCACGACCTGGAGCGCCACCAGCGGCGTCATCACCAACTCCAGCAGCGAGGCCGCCCGTACGGGCTCCTACTACGCCTGGCTCGGCGGGAACGGCACCGCCGGTACCGAGACCCTCTCCCAGGCGGCGGCCATCCCGTCCGGCTGCTCCGCCACGCTCAGTCTCTATCTGCACATCGACACCGCCGAGACGACCACCAGCACCGCCTACGACACGCTTCAGGTCCAGGTCCTCAACAGTTCGGGCACCGTCCTGGGCACCCTGGCCTCGTACTCCAACCTCAACGCGGCCTCCGGTTACGCCCAGCGCACCTTCAGCCTGAGCGGGTACGCCGGACAGACGGTCACGCTCAAGTTCACCAGCACCGAAGGCTCCAAGCTCCAGACCTCGTTCGTCATCGACGACACCGCGCTCAACATCACCTGACACCGCCGGGCGACGCACGGCACGACGGCCGGGTCGGTCCGCGTGGGCGGATCGACCCGGCCGTCGTCCGGGGTGCGACGGGGTCTCTAGGACTGCGGGGTGCTCCTCGCCACCGTGGCGGTGCACATCAGCCCCAGGATCAGGGCCAGGGCGCCGATGATGATGTTGTTGACCGCGACGCCGGCGTCCGGGCTGTCGCCGACGACCCACGGCGCGATGATCATCCAGATGCCCAGCGCGCACATGGCCCAGCTCAGGCCGTACATCCGCGCGGGGGCCGCGGTGAAGCCGAGCGCCAGCAGGCCGATCGCGATCCCGACGATCAGGTTGTGGGTCATGAGCGCGGGCTGGCTTGCGGTGTAGTGGAGGATCCACGGGGACACGGCGCAGTACAGACCGAGCAGGAACACCGGTCCGTCCACGAGCGCCACATCACGACCACCGAGCATGCGGGCGTACCTCGCCTGCATCTCGGGAACATCGGGGTGCGTCGACATGTCACCTCTGGTGGGCGAGACGTTGGCCATGATTCGTCTCCTTCGACTTGCAGGCCCGACCGCTTCGAGCGGTGTGCGGTAAGTGCCGCGCCTCTTCATTCTGCGCTTATTCGGTCTTTATGTGTAGAGGTCGAACGTACTGTTCGCATATCTGATCATTCGTCCCTCGCGGTAAACAATCCCGTCCTTCCGCCAATCCGCGTCCGCCGCGGTCTCGGATTACCCGCGACGGGCCCGGACCGGGGCCTGGCGGGAGGAGCGGACGATGGTGCGGACGACAGCGGCGGACGGCGGCGAGCCGCGCGGGGGACCCGGAGCCGGGTCCGACGGGCGACGGCGGACGGCGGTCGTGGGCAGCGGGGTGGCCGGGCTGACCGCCGCGCACGTGCTGCGTCGCGGAAACCGCCGGGTCACCCTCTACGAGGCCGACGACCGGCTCGGCGGACACGCCCACACCCACGACCTCACCGCACCCGACGGCCGGACCCACCGCGTCGACTCCGGGTTCATCGTGCACAACCGCCGGACCTACCCCCACCTGCTGCGGCTCTTCGACGATCTCGGCGTCTCCACCCAGGAGTCGGAGATGAGCATGTCCGTACGGTGCGACGGCTGCGGACTCGAGTACGCCGGAGCCCGCGGCCCCGCCGGCCTCCTGGCCCGGCCCCGCAACGCCGTGCGCCTCCCCTATCTGCGCATGCTCGCCGAGGTCCCCGCCTTCCACCGCGCGGCCCGCCGACTGCTCGCCCACGGAGCCGAGGACACCTTCACCCTGGGGGAGTTCCTCGACCGCGAGGGTTTCTCCGCCTATTTCCGCGCGCATTTCATGACGCCGGTCGTCGCGGCGGTCTGGTCCTGCGACGCCGTCACCGCCCAGCGCTACCCGGCCGCCTACCTGTTCCGGTTCCTGGAGCACCACGGGATGCTCGGGATCGGCGGCTCCCCGCTGTGGCGCACGGTGACCGGAGGCTCGCGCGCGTACGTCGATCGGGTCGCCGAGCAGCTGGACGCCGTCCGCGCCGGCACCCCCGTACGGGCCGTGCGGCGCACCCCGGACGGCGCCGTGATCACCACCGAGGACGGGGCGACCGAGGCCTACGACGCGGTGGTGATCGCGGTCCACCCCGACCAGGGCCTGCGGATGCTCGCCGACGCCACCCCGCGGGAGAAGGAGGTGCTCGGCGCGTTCCGTTACGCGCGCAACGTCACCCTCCTGCACACCGACACCGCGGTCCTCCCACGCGCCCGTCGGGCCCGGGCCTCCTGGAACTACCTGATGCCGTCCTGCGACGCCGGCGCCGACCACGTCCGGGTCAGCTACGACATGAACCGGCTCCAGCGGCTCGACGCGGCCGAGCCGTACGTGGTCACCCTCGGCGGCGAGGACCGCGTCGATCCCGGCCGGATCCTCGCCCGCATGGCCTACGAACACCCCGTCTACACCCCGGAATCGGTCGCCGCCCAGCGGGAACTCTCCGGTCTGAACACCACCGTCACCGCGTTCGCGGGCGCCTACCACGGCTGGGGGTTCCACGAGGACGGCTGCCGCTCCGGCGTGGCGGCGGCCGCCGCGCTGGGGGTGCGGTGGTGACGCCCAGGACCGCGCGGACGGAGCGGACCGAGGGGGCCGAGCGGACCGAGGGGACGGAGCGGGTCGGCGTGGCGCCCGCCCTGTACCCCTGCACGATCACCCACGTGCGCACCGCACCCATGCGGTACGTGCTGCGCCACCGCACCCACCTGTGGCTGATCGACGTCGACCGTCCGCCCGAACTCCCGCGTCCACTGCGGGCGTTGGCGCGCTTCGACGCGCGCGACCACTTCACCGGCGACGAGCCCGGCATCCGGGCCGGCCTGGACGCCTTCCTGGCGACGCGCGGCGTCGACCTGGCGGGCGGCCCGGTGCTCATGCTCACCCAGGCCCGCATGTTCGGACACGTCTTCAACCCGCTCACCCTCTACTGGTGCCACGGCCCCGGCGGCGAGCCGCGCTGCGTGGTCGCCGAGGTGCACAACACCTACGGCGAACGCCACTGCTACCTGCTCGACACGGACGCCGACGGCAGGGCACACACCGACAAGGAGTTCTACGTCTCGCCGTTCTTCCCCGTCGACGGCCACTACCGCATGCGGCTGCCCAGGCCGGAAGAGCGGCTCGACCTCACCGTGCACCTCGACCGCGCGGGCGGCCGCCCCTTCACCGCAACCGTGCGGGGCACGCGACGGGAAGCGACGAACGGGCGGCTGCTGCGCCTGGCGCTGCGCCGCCCCTGGTCCACCGTCGCCGTCTCCGCCGCCATCCGACTGCACGGCATCCGCCTCTATCTGCGCGGCCTGCCCGTCCGACCCCGTCCCGACCACCGCACCGGAGAGAACAACCCATGACGTACGTAGAGCCCCGCCCCGCCACCGTGCGGCGGGGTGACTGCCACGCCGTCCCGCACGCGGACGCCGCACACTGGCCCGGCGTGGCCGTGCCGCCGGCCGCCGCCCCCGTCCGGACCGCCGTGACCGGCGCCGTCGTCCGCCGGGCGCTGGACCGGCTGCCGCTGCGGGCACGCTACGCGGACGGCACCCTCGTGGGCCGGGGCGGGCCGCTGTTGGAGATCCGGGACCCGCGCGCCTTCCACGCCCGGATCGGCGCCCAGGGCCTGATCGGCTTCGGCGAGTCCTACATGGCCGGCGAGTGGGACGCGCCCGACCTGGTCGCCCCGCTCACCGTCCTCGCCGCCCACGCCGCCGACCTGATCCCGGCCCCGCTCCAGCGCCTGCGCGGCCGGTGGGCGCAGCGGCAGCCGCACCACCGGCGCAACACCCCGGACAACGCCCGCGCCAACATCAGCCGCCACTACGACCTGTCCAACGACCTCTTCACCCTGTTCCTGGACGAGACACTCACCTACTCCTCGGCGCTCTTCCGCGGCTTCCCCGCCCACTGGGACCTGCTCGCCGCCGCCCAGCACCGCAAGATCGACCGGCTGCTCGACCTCGCCCGCGTCCGGCGCGGCACGCGGCTGCTGGAGATCGGCACCGGCTGGGGCGAACTGGCGCTCCGGGCCGCGGCGCGCGGCGCCCACGTCACCTCGCTCACCCTCTCCGGCGAACAGCGCGACCTCGCCCTCGCCCGGGTCCGGGACGCCGGTCTCGCCGACGGGGTCGCGGTCGAGCTGTGCGACTACCGCGAGGCACGCGGCAGCTACGACGCCGTCGTGAGCGTCGAGATGATCGAAGCCGTCGGCGAGGAGTTCTGGCCGGTCTACTTCCGCACCCTCGACGACCGCCTCGCCCCCGGCGGCCGGGCCGCCCTCCAGGCCATCACGATGCCGCACGAGCGGATGCTGGCCAGCCGGGACACCCACACCTGGATCCAGAAGTACATCTTCCCCGGCGGCCTGCTGCCCTCCGTCGAGGCCGTCGAGCGCACGGTCCGCGACCACACCCGGCTGACCGTCGCCCGCCGCGACGGCTTCGGCGCGCACTACGCCGAGACGCTGCGGCTGTGGCGCGAGCGGTTCACCGAGCGCGCCGACGAGGTCGCCGCCCTCGGCTTCGACGCCACCTTCCGCCGGATGTGGACCCTCTACCTCGCCTACTCCGAGGCCGGCTTCCGCTCCGGCTACCTCGACGTCCAGCAGTACCTGTTCGCCAAGGAGGACCCGACCCGATGACCGACGTGCGCACCACCCGCACCGCGCGGCCCGGCGCCGCCCAACGGCTCAGCGCTCTCGTCGAGGACGCGCTCGGCGCTGCCCTGCCCGTCCGGCTGCGTGCCTGGGACGGCAGCGAGGCGGGCCCGGCCGACGGCCCCGTCGTGGTCGTACGCTCCCGCCGCGCCCTGCGCCGTCTGCTCTGGGAACCCGGCGAACTCGGCCTCGCCCAGGCCTACGTGACCGGTGAACTCGACATCGAGGGCGATCTCGCGCACGCGCTGCGCACCCTCTGGGCGGCCGCCCGGGAACGGGGCCCGCACGCCCCGCGGGCCGCCCTCGCCGACCGCACCCGCGCCGCGGCCGAGGCGCTGCGGCTCGGCGCCGTCGGACCGCGTCCGGCCCCGCCCGCCGCCCAGGCCCGGCTGCGCGGCGGTCTGCACAGCCGGGCCCGCGACCGGGCCGCGATCAGCCACCACTACGACCTGTCCAACGACTTCTACCGCCTCCTCCTCGGCGAGCCGATGGCCTACTCCTGCGGCTACTGGGCGGACGAGGAGCCCGACCGCACCCCCGCCGAGGCCCAGTACGCCAAGCTGGAGCTGGTCTGCCGCAAGCTCGCCGTCGTCCCCGGCGCGCGGCTGCTCGACATCGGGTGCGGCTGGGGCTCGCTCACCCTGTACGCCGCCGAGCAGCACAAGGCCCAGGTCACCGCCGTCACCCTGGCGCACGAACAGGCCGCGTACGTACGGCGCGAGGTGCGCGAACGGGGCCTGGAGCACCGGGTCGAGGTGGTGTGCCAGGACTACCGGGACATCGACGGCGGGGCCTACGACGCCGTCGCCACCATCGAGATGGGCGAACACGTCGGGGACGCCGAGTACCCCGCCTTCGCCGCCGCGCTGCGCCGGCTGGTCCGCCCGCGCGGCCGGGTGCTCGTCCAGCAGATGTCACGGGGGCGGAACGCGCCCGGCGGCGGTCCGTTCATCGAGGCGTACATCGCTCCCGACATGCACATGCGGCCGCTCGGCGAGACCGTCACGCTCCTGGAGGGCGCCGGTCTCGAGGTGCGGTCCGCCGAGTCGCTGCGCGAGCACTACGTGCGCACCGTCGCCGCCTGGCACCGCACGCTGGAGGACCGCTGGGCCGACGTGGTGCGGCTCGTCGGCGAGGAGACGGCCCGGGTGTGGCGGCTCTATCTGGTCGGCGGGGCGCTCGCCTTCGAGGAGGGGCGCATGGGCGTCGACCAGATCCTCTGCGTGCGGCCGACCTCGCTGGGGGACAGCGGGATGCCCGGCAGCCCGGCGCGCTGGTACCGAGGGCTGGAGCAGTCATGAGCGGGTATCCCTGGGGCGCGTTCGCGCTCAACCTCGCGTGGGCCGCCGCGGCCGTCCTCGCCGTGCTGCTCGCCACCTTCGCCCTGGCCGCACGCAAGGGCGTACACCGTCTCGTGGACGTCGCCTGGGGAGTCGCCTTCACCGCCGTCGCCCTCGTGACCTGCGTGCTCTCCGCCGGGCACGGCGACACCGGGCGTCGTGTCCTGGTGACCGTCCTGACGGCCGCGTGGGGACTGCGGCTGGCCGCGCACATCGCGCGCAGGGGCCGCGGCCATGGAGAGGACCCCCGCTACGAGGCGATGCTGGCGAAGGCTCCCGGCAGCCGGAACCTGTACGCGCTGCGCATGGTGTACCTGCTTCAGGGCGCCCTGGTGTGGCTGGTGTCGCTGCCGGTCCAGTCCGCGCAGTACGTGTCGGCGCCGATGACCGCGTTCGCCTGGGCCGGTGCCGCGCTGTGGGCGGTGGGGATGTTCTTCGAGGCGGTGGGCGACGCCCAGCTGGCCCGCTTCAAGGCGGATCCGGCCAACCGGGGCCGGGTCATGGACCGCGGCCTGTGGCGCTTCACCCGGCACCCGAACTACTTCGGTGACTTCTGCGTCTGGTGGGGTCTCTTCCTCGTCGCGTGCGACGGTGCCGCCTCGGCCCTGGTCGGCTTCGTCTCCCCGGTCGTGATGAGCTTCCTGCTGATCAGGGGCAGCGGAAAGCCGCTCCTGGAACGGCACATGGCCGATCGGCCCGGCTACGCCGAGTACGTCTCGCGGACGAGCGGCTTCTTCCCGTGGCCGCCCGGGCGCTGACCCGGCCCGGGCGGCCGTCCGGATCAGGTGGGGAACGGCAGCAGTGCGACGGGCGGCGAGGTGGGCTGCGCCGAGCCGCCCGCCGGCTCGACCGTGATGCCCATCGCGGACGCGTCGTCCACCGCCCCCCGCAGGACCACCGCCTGACTCGTGCGCCGCGGGTCCATCAGCCCCGCGTCGCGCATGACGCCGTGCTCGTCGAACCACAGCTGGTAGACCTTGCCGCCGGGCGGCTCCGCCATCCCGGCGGCGAGGAACACGGCGCGGTCGCGGCTCGCGGACACCACCACCGTGCCCTCGGCCCCGTCCGCCAGCCGGATCGTGCGCGAGCGGGCGTCGGGCGCCGCGAGCACCGCGGACAGCTCCGCGGACGCGCGCTCGGAGCGGCCGGCCTCGGCCCGGGCGTCCTCGGCGCGCTGGTACTGCCACACCGTCGTGCCGCCCAGCGCCGCCGTCGCCGCCAGACAGGCGGCCAGCACCCAGCGGGACGCCCACCATGCCCTTCGTGACCTGCGTTCCGAGCGGTCCCAGGGCGCCCGGGCCGGGGTGGCCTGCCGCACCTCGGCGATCCGCCGCAGCACCTGGTCCCGGCCGCCGGGCGTGGGGCGCAGCGACACCGCCAGCCCCAGCCGGGCGGCCGTCGCGGTGAACTCCCCGACCTCACGGGCGCAGGCCTCGCAGTCCGCGAGATGGCGTTCGAAGGCGGCGCGTTCGTCGTCCTCCAGGGCGTGCAGGGCGTACGCGCCCGACAGCGTGTGCAGATCCGACGTGATCACGCGCTCACCCCCAGGCAGTCGCGCAACCGGATCAGCCCGTCGCGGAGCCGGGTCTTGACCGTGCCGAGGGGCACCGTCAGCGCTTCGGCGACCTGGCGGTAGGTCAGCCCCCGGTAGTAGGCGAGCTCCACCGCCTGCCGCTGGAGCTCGGTCAGCGTGCGCAGGCAGCGCCGTACCTGCTCCCGTTCGAGCCGGGCCTCCACCTGTTCGATGACCTCGTCGTACTCGGGCGCGTGGTCGAGCAGGGCGGCCCGGTGCTCGCGCGCCGCCGCGGCCTGCACCGAACGGACCCGGTCGACGGCCCGCTGGTGCGCCATGGTCAGCACCCAGTTGACGGCCGAGCCGCGCTCGGGCCGGTACCGGGGAGCCGAGCGCCACACCTCCACCAGCACCTCCTGGGCCACCTCCTCCGACTGCGCCCGGTCGCGCAGCACCGCGCGCACCACCCCCAGCACCGGCCCCGCGACGATGTCGTAGAGACCGGCGAAGGCCTCCTGGTCACCCAGGGCCACCGCGCCCAGCAGTTCCTGGGGATCCGGCTGGGAGGCCGGGTTCCGGCCGGTGTGGACGGCTTCTTTCACGGGGGATCCTTCGGGAGTGCGACATGTCCGGGCGTAATCCGGCGCACGAGGGGCGGGGGATTGGTCCGCGCCCGCGTTTTCTCGGCCGACTCGAACGCAGCGTTTGTGCGTCGAAATCCGGTTCGCCCGGGGAACGCGCGTGCGGAGGGGTGTCTCAGCCGTGCGGACCCGGCTCCAGGCGGCCGCGCAACCGCAGCAGACCGCGCCGGGCGTGGCTCTTGACCGTGCCCAGCGGCCAGCCCGTACGCTCGGCGATCTGCGTCTGCGTCAGGTCCTCGTAGAAGGTCAGCCGCAGCACCTGCCGCTGGGGCGCCGGGAGCCGGGCGAGCTCGCCGCGCACCAGGACGCGGTCGAGGGCCTCCTCGGGGCGACCGCGGCCGGGGTCGCGCAGGGTCAGCCAGGAGCCGGCCGAGGCGACGAGTTCCTGGCGGCGGGTCCGGGCGGCCAGCGCGTCGGCGATCTTGCGACGGGTGATGCCCACGATCCAGCCGCCGAGCGCGCCCCGCTCGGGCCGGTAGCCGGCGCGACCGCTCCACACCCCGAGGAACACCTGCTGCGTGACGTCCTCGGCCTCCCTGGCGTCGCCCAGGGAACGCCGGGCGAGCGAGTGCACCAGGGTGCGCCAGCGGTGGTACACGGCGGCCAGGGACTCCTCGTCCCCCGACGCCAGGCCCCGGGCGAGTTCCTCCTCGGCGAGCGACTCCTGCGTGGGGACGGGACAGGGTACGGCGGTCGGCTGCGGGCTCATGACGACGGCTCCTCGCGTCGGGCGGCCTGCGCTCAGGCCGTTCCGGTACGTCCTCCGGGGCGTGCCCCGGTGACCTCATCCTGCGAGCCGCGCACCAGGCGCCTCAACATGCGTCGATTCTGCGTCGTATCGTCGCCCTATGAGCACATTCCCGAGCCCCGAGGACGCCGGCCTGACGACCGGGGCGCTGGCCCGCCGACTGGGCGTGGCGCCCACCACCCTGCGTTCCTGGGACCGCAGGTACGGCATCGGGCCCGCCGTCCGCGCCGACGGGCGGCACCGGCGCTGGCGGCCGGGCGACGTGGCCGTACTGGAGACGATGTGCCGGCTCACCTCGTCCGGTGTGCCGCCCGCGGACGCGGCCCGGGCGGCGAAGGACGGCGTGCTCCCGCCGTCCGCCGAGGCGGTGGCCGCGGTCGGCGGACGACGGGCCGCGGCCGGCGCCCTCCCGTTCGGCGGCGACGTCCGCCAGGAGTGCCGGGGGCTGGCCCGCGCCGCCGTGCGGCTGGACGCGCCGGCCGTCGCGGAGCAGCTCACCACGGCCGTCGAACGGCATGGACTCGCCGTCGCCTGGCAGGAGGTGATGGTCCCGACGCTGCACGCGGTGGGACGCAAGTGGGCCTCGTCCGGCGACCGGTACGTCGAGGTGGAGCACCTGCTGTCCTGGCACGTCTCCACCGCCCTGCGCCACGCCACCCGCGCCGTCGTGTCGGGGGACGCGGCGGGCGGCCCGGGGCCGGTGGTGCTGGCCTGCGTGCCGGGCGAGCAGCACAGCCTGCCGCTGGAGGCGCTGAACGCGGGGCTCGGTCGACTCGACGTCCCCACCCGGATGTTCGGAGCGGCCGTGCCCGTCGAGGCGCTGACCGCGGCCGTGCGGCGGCTGGGCCCGGTCGCCGTGGTCCTGTGGGCCCAGGCCCGCTCCACCGCGAGCCTGCCCCTCGCCCGGCACGTCGCCGAGACCCGCTGGGGCGTCACCGGCGCCCGGCGGGCCCCGACCGTGATGCTCGCGGGTCCCGGCTGGGCCGGCCGACCCACCCCGGGCCTGCCCCGCCCGACCGGCCTGAGCGACGCCCTGACGATCCTGGCCGGGGCCTACGCCGGCTGACGAGCCATGTCCCCCCCCGTGGCGAGCGAGTCAGCCCAGGTGCTTCAGCAGCTCGGCGGCGAGCGGGGCCGAGGAGGCGGGGTTCTGGCCGGTGACCAGGTTGCGGTCCACCACCACGTGCGGCGCCCACGGCTCGCCGACCTGAACCTCGACGCCCGCCTCGGTCAGCCGGTCCTGGAGCAGCCACCTGGCCTTGTCGCCCAGACCGGCCTGGAACTCCTCCGCGTTGGTGAACGCGGCGACCCGGTAGCCGGCGAAGGCGTTGGAGCCGTCCTCGGTCACCGCGGCGAGCAGCGCGGCGGGCCCGTGGCAGACGACACCGAGGGGCCTGCCCGAGCGGAGGGCGTCGACCAGGATCCGGCCGGAGACCTCGTCGACCGCCAGGTCCTCCATCGGGCCGTGCCCGCCCGGGTAGAAGACGGCCGCGTACTCGTCGAGGTCCACGTCTTCCAGCCGGACCGGCCGACTCAGCTCCGTCATCGCTTCGAGCGCGGCGGCGATCCGGTCGGCGGCCTCCTGACCGCCGTTGGCCTGCGCGGCCAGGCTGCCCCGGTCCACGGTGGGGACGACACCGCCCGGCGTGGCGACGACGATCTCGTGGCCGGCCGCCCGGAACGCCTCGTGCGGCGCGACGGCCTCCTCCGCCCAGAAGCCGGTGGGGTGCAGGGTGCCGTCGGCGAGCGTCCAGTGGTCGGCGCCGGTCAGCACGAAGAGGATCTTGGCCATGGTGAACTCCGGAGGTGTCGGTGCCGGGGTTCGCTTCGCGGACCGCCGGCGGGTGGGGTGCCTTGTCGAACCTAGGCGGTCGAGGCATAGGGAGCCAATGAGGATTCCCATACCCGACATAGGGCTTCCTATGGGTGGGGGAGGAATACTGGCCCGGTGGAACACACCGACGGCCGCACCCCCGAGCATCTGGACCTGAACCTGCTGCGCACGTTCCTCGCCGTGTACCGCTCGGGTTCGTTCACCGGCGCCGCCCAGTTGCTGGGGCTGTCCCAGCCGACCGTGACGACGCAGATGCGCGCACTGGAGCGGCAGGCCGGGCGCGAGCTCTTCGAGCGGCGCCCGCGGGGCGTCTCGCCGACCGCCGTCGCCGACGAGCTCGCGGCCCGCGTCTCCGCGCCGCTCGACGAGCTGGCCACCGTGGCCGGTCCGCAGCCGGCGGCCGGGCGGGCCGGCCCGGTGCACCTCGCCGGGCCGGCCGAACTGCTGTGCACCCGCGCGCTCCCGGCGCTGGCGCCGCTGGTGGCCGGGGGAGTCCGGCTGCGTGTCGCCACCGGCCTGACCGATCCGCTGCTCGAGGAGCTGCGGGCGGGACGGCACGACCTGGTCATCGCCACCACCCGGCCGCGTGGCCGTACCCTGACTGCGGTCCCGCTGACGGACGAGGAGTTCGTGCTGGTCGCCGCCCCGGCGTGGGCCGAGCGGCTGCGCGGGCCGCTGGCCGCCGACGGACCGGCGGCACTGCACTCCGTCCCGCTGGTCACCTACGCCGAGGACCTCCCCATCGCGCGCCGCTACTGGCGGCACGTCTTCGGACGGCGCCTGTCGGGTTCCGCCGCGGTGACCGTCCCCGACCTACGCGGCGTGCTGGCCGCGGTCGTCGCGGGGGCGGGGATCACCGTGCTGCCCCGCTACCTCTGCCTCGGCGAGCTGGCCCGCGGCGCCCTCGTCCCGCTGCACGAACCGGTGGACCCGCCGATCAACACGGCGTTCCTCGTCCAGCGCCCCGGCGCGGTGGAGAACCGGGACGTCACCCGGGTCCGCGACCTCCTGCTGAGCGCGGCCCCCACCTGGTGAGACCCCACCTGGTGAGACCCCACCTGGTGAGACCCCACCTGGTGAGACCCCACCTGGTGAGGCACTGTGACGGACGCTCAGGTGCGTTCCCTGGCCCGTCTGAAGCGGGCGAGACCCTCGGAGAGCTCGACGATCGGATCCGGGTAGTCGAGCGCCGCCCGGTCCGGGCCCGGCAGCTTCCACGGCTCGTGCACCGCGGTCGCCGGCACGCCCTCGAGCTCCGGCAGCCAGCGCCGTACGTACGCTCCGTCGGGGTCGTACCGCTTCGCCTGGGTGACGGGGTTGAGGACCCGGTTGGGCCGTGAGTCGGTGCCGGTGCCCGCCATCCACTGCCAGTTGAGCTGGTTGTTGGCCACGTCCCCGTCGACCAGCAGGTCCAGGAAGTGCCGGGCGCCGACGCGCCAGTCGACGTACAGCGTCTTGGTGAGGAAGCTCGCGGTGAGCAGCCGGCCCCGGTTGTGCATCCACCCCTCGTGGCGCAGCTGCCGCATCGCCGCGTCCACCACCGGATAGCCGGTGCGGCCGTCCCGCCAGGCCTCGACGTCCTCGCCCGCCGTCCGCTCCGAACGCCAGCGGTCGTGCTTGGTGCGGTAGTCGGCGCTCGCCGCGGCGGGCCGGGCCGCCAGCACCTGACGGTGGAAGGCGCGCCAGGCCAGCTGCCGCACGAACGCCTCGGCTCCCGGCCCGCCCGCGCGGCGCGCGCGGTGCACGAGCTCCACCGGGGACAGGGTGCCGAAGTGCAGATGCGGCGAGAGCCGGGAGGTCGCGTCGCCCGCCAGGTCGTCGTGCCGGTCCTCGTAGGCGTTGATGCTCGACCGCAGCCAGGCGGCGGCCCGCTCGCGTCCCGCCTCCTCGCCCCCCTCGGCCAGCCCCGGCGACAGTCCCGGCAGTCCCTTCCGGGTGGGCGGCTCCTCCGAGCCGACGCCGACCGGCACCCGCACGGTCCGCGGCGCGTCGAGCGGCTCGCGCAGCCGCCACTGCGACCAGTGCCGGAAGTACGGGGTGAAGACGGCGAAGTGGTCCGAGGAGGCCGGGGTCACCGCACCGGGACCGACGGCGGTCGTCACCGCGTCGTGCACATGCAGCCGCACGCCCTCCGCCTCCAGGGCGCGCCGCAGCCGTTCCTCGCGGCGCCGCGCGTGCGCGCTCCCGTCGGCGGCCAGATGGACCTCGTCCGCGTCCGCCTCGGCGGCCACCCGGCACACCTGCTCGACCAGGTCGCCCGAGCGCACGACGAGCCGGCCGCCCCGCTCGCGCAGTCCCGCGTCGAGATCGCGCAGACAGTCGGCGAGGAACGCCAGCCGGTTCGGCGCGGCGAACCCGGCGGCGTCCACGGCCCGGTCGCGCACGAACAACGGGACCACCTGCCGCGCCCCGTCGAGGGCCGCGCGCAGCGGCGGATGGTCGTGCAGACGCAGGTCCGCGGTGAACAGGACGACCGAGACGTTCATGGCAGGGCTCCGGGGCAGGGGTTCGGACGATCAACTGCTTCCGGGAAGCGGCGCCCGGCGGATGCAGGGGGGGAGCGGCGGGCGGGTCTCCTGGCACGGCCGGTCAGCGGACCGGCTCCCGCGCCCGCGCCGTCGCGTCCGCCACCGCCGCCTGGGCGATGTTGCGGGCCATGCCGCCGAACACGAGGGCGTGGAAGGGGGAGACGCTCCACCAGTAGGCGTGGCCGAGCAGCCCGTGCGGATGGAACAGCGCGCGCTGACGGAAGCGGGTGCGTCCGCCGGCGTCCGTCTCCGCGTGCATCTCCAGCCAGGCCAGGCCCGGCAGCCGCATCTCGGCGCGCAGTCGGAGCAGGTGTCCGGGCTCGATCTCCTCGACCCGCCAGAAGTCCAGCGAGTCGCCCACCCGCAACCGGGCGGCGTCCCGGCGGCCGCGGCGCAGCCCCACTCCGCCGACCAGCCGGTCGAGCCGGCCGCGGACGGCCCACGCGAGCGGGAAGGAGTACCAGCCGTTGTCGCCGCCGATGCTCTCGATCACCCGCCACAGGGACTCCCGAGGGGCGTCGACGGCCAGTTCGCGGACGTCGGTGTAGAGGCTGCCGCCGGCCCAGCCGGGGTCGGTGGGCAGCGGGTCGCTGGGGGCGCCCGGGACGGACGCGGAGGACCACCGGGTGGCGACCCGCGCGTCCCGCACCTTGCGCAGCGCGAGCCGGACCGCCTCGTCGAAGCCGAGCGGATGGCCGGGCGGGTCCGGTACGTACCGGGCGATGTCGCGCTCGCGGCAGACCACCTCGTGCCGCAGCGACTCGGTGAGCGGCCGCGCGATCGAGGCCGGCACGGGGGTCACCAGCCCGACCCAGTGGCTGGACAGGCCGGGGGTGAGGATCGGCACCGACAGGATGAGCCGACGGGGCAGTTCGGCGACGGCGGCGTAGCGGATCATCATCTCGCGGTACGTCAGGACGTCCGGCCCGCCGATGTCGAAGGCCCGGCTGACGTCGTCCGGCATTTCGGCGGAGCCGACGAGGGCGCGCAGCACGTCGCGGACGGCCACGGGCTGGATCCGGGTGTGCACCCAGCTCGGAGTGACCATCACCGGGAGCCGCTCGGTCAGGTAGCGCAGCATCTCGAAGGAGGCCGAGCCCGAGCCGATCACCACCGCGGCCCGCAGCACGGTGGTGGGGACGCCCGAGTCCAGCAGGATCCGCCCCACCTCGGCGCGTGAGCGCAGATGCGGCGAGAGGTCCCGCTCGGGCACCCCGGCCGGCGTGAGGCCGCCGAGGTAGACGATCCGACGCACGCCCGCCGCCCGCGCCTGTTCGCCGAAGATCCGTGCCGCCCGCCGGTCGGTCTCCTCGAAGTCCTCACCGGTGCCCAGCGCGTGCACCAGGTAGTACGCGACGTCGACGCCCCGCAGGGCGGCCGCGACCGACGTGGCGTCCGTGACGTCCCCGCGCACCCGCTCGACGTCCCCGGCCCACGGGTGGTCGCGCAGCCGGTCGGGGGAGCGGGCCAGACAGCGCACCCGGTGGCCCGCCGCCAGCAGCTCCGGGACGAGCCGGCCGCCGATGTATCCCGTGGCGCCGGTCACCAGGCACAGTGTGCCGCGGCCGTCTGAGGTCATGGGTCCTCGTTCCTTCGCGTCGGTGGCCCTCTCGCAGATCGCTTCCACGCGCGGGAGGGTCACGGATGCGTCCGGGGCTTGTGCGCACGAACGAGTGATCGCGGACGGCGACTACGCTGGCCCCGTGGCCACAGCGAACGACCGTGAGGGGCGGGTGCCGGGACAGCCGTCCGAGGCGTCCGGGACGCCGACCGACCTGCAGGCCTTCGCCGTTCGGCTGCGGCGGATGAACGGCGAGATCAACCGGCTGACGCACGGGTTCGCGGGCGACCAGGGGTTGCACGCGACGGACGTCCAGGCGCTCGCCGCGATCCTGGACGCGGACGAGCCGATGACCCCGAAGCGGCTGCGCGAGCATCTCGGGCTCACCTCCGGCGCCGTCACCGCGTGCGTGGACCGGCTGGAGCGCGCGGGGCACATCCGCCGGGTCCGGGAGAGCGCCGACCGCAGGGTGGTCCACCTCTACTACGAGGCCGACGCCCGGTCGGTGGCCCGCACCTACTTCCGGCCGCTGGCCGAGGCGACCCGGGCCGCGCGCTCGCGGTTCACCGAGGAGGAGCTGTCGGTGGTGCTGCGCTTCCTCACGGCGATGGGTGAGGAACTCTCCGGGATCACCGCTCCCGGGCGCTGAGAAAGTCGCGGTCCGCCGCATCCGGGGACCGGCCGGGGGCGGAAGGACAGGCAGCGTCTACGATCACTCGGCGGCAACTTACTCAATCATTGAGATTGTTTGTTGTTGAGATACCCGTGTCGTCGAGCTGCCCCTGCCGCTGCCCGAGCCCTTTCAGAATCCCCTGCTGAGCCCCCCCGCTGAGCCCATTGGAGCTGGAGAAAAGTGCCCACCACCCCCCGACGCGCCCGCTGGCTCGTCCCGGTCCTCCTCGTCGCCGTATGGCTCGGCGTCGGCGGCGTCCTCGGCCCGTACGCCGGACGGCTGGGCGAGGTCGCCACCAACGACCAGGCCGCCTTCCTGCCGCGCAGCGCCGAGTCGACAGAGGTCGTCGCCGCGCAACGCGCCTTCCGGCAGAACGAGACGCTCCCGGCGATCGTCGTCTGGACCGAGGGGGCCCGGGCCGGAGCCGGCGGGACCGGGATCGAGGGCCGGCTGGACGCCGCCGGCCGGGCCCTCGCCTCCCTCGCAGACGACCGGAGCGTGTCCGGTGACGTGTCGCCCGCGCTGCTCTCCGAGGACGGGGAGGCCATAGAGGGCGTGGTGCCCCTGCGCCCCGACCTCGGGGACGACCTCGCCCCCACCCTCGACCGGATCCGCGCCGCCGCCGAACGCGTCCCCGGCGCGACGGTCCAGCTGGCCGGACCGGCCGCGACCCAGGCCGACCTGTCCGACGCCTTCGCCGGCATCGACGGACTGCTGCTCGGCGTCGCGCTGGCCACCGTGCTCGTCATCCTGCTGCTCGTGTACCGCAGCGTGCTGCTCCCGCTGGTCATCATCCTCGGCGCGGTCTTCGCCCTCGGCCTCGCCTGCGCGGTCGTGTACGCGCTCGCCGACCACGACGTGGTCCGCGTCGACGGACAGGTCCAGGGCATCCTCTCCATCCTCGTGATCGGCGCCGCCACCGACTACGCCCTGCTGCTCACCGCCCGCTACCGGGAGGAACTCGCCGCGCGCGCCGACCGGTTCGCCGCCATCACGGCCGCGCTGCGCAAGTCCTGGGGCGCCGTCGTGGCCAGCGCCGCGACCGTCGCCCTGGGGCTGCTCGCCCTGCTGCTCAGCGACCTCACCAACAACCGCGCGCTCGGACCGGTCGGCGCCATCGGCATCGGCTGTGCCGTGCTCAGCACGCTGACCTTCCTGCCCGCCGTCCTGGTCCTCCTCGGCAAGGCGGCCTACTGGCCCGCCCGCACGACGGCGGCGGCGAGCGCGGGACAAGGCGTCTGGCGGCGCGTCGCCGCCCTCGTCGACCGGGCGCCGCGCAGGGTGTGGGCGGTGACCCTCGCCGTCCTGCTGGCCGGGGCCGCCTTCGCCCCCACGCTCGCCTCGAAGGGCGTGCCCCTCGACGAGACCTTCGTGAACGACGCCCCCTCCGTCGCCGCGCAGGAGACCCTCGGCCGGCACTTCCCCGGAGGCTCCGGCAACCCCACCGTGGTCGTCGCGGACGCCGGCCGGCTGGACGAGGTCCTCGCCGCGGCCCGCGACACCGAGGGCGTCGCCTCGGCGGCCGGCGCCACCGCGTCCGGCCGGCCCGGCGGCGAACCCCTGGTCGTCGACGGGCGGGTCCGGGTCGACGTCACCCTCGCCTCCGCCGCGGACGGCGACGCGGCCCTGCGGACCGTGTCACGCCTGCGCACCTCCCTGCACGCCGTGCCCGGCGCGGAGGCCCTCGTCGGCGGCTACACGGCCCAGCGGTACGACACCCTGCGCACCGCCGAACGCGACCGCACCCTCATCGTCCCCGTCGTCCTCGCCATCATCTTCCTCATCCTGGCGGCGCTGCTGCGCTCGCTGCTGATGCCCGCCCTGCTGGTGGCCACGGTGGCGTTGAACTTCCTCGCCACCCTGGGCGTTTCGAGCCTCGTGTTCCGGCATGCGTTCGGCTTCGGCGGCACCGATCCGTCCGTGCCGCTGTACGGCTTCGTGTTCCTGGTGGCGCTGGGCGTCGACTACAACATCTTCCTCATGTCCCGGGTGCGCGAGGAGTCCCTGCGGCACGGCGTCCGGGAGGGCGTCCTGCGGGGACTGGTCACCACCGGCGGCGTCATCACCTCGGCCGGCGTGGTGCTCGCCGCCACGTTCGCCGCGCTCGGCGTGATCCCGCTGGCCTTCCTCGCCCAGATCGCCTTCATCGTCGCCTTCGGCGTCCTGCTCGACACGCTCGTCGTGCGCTCGCTGCTGGTGCCCGCGCTGGTGCGGGACATCGGCGCCCCCGCCTGGTGGCCGGGACGGCTTGGCCACGGCCGCGCCGAGGCGGCTGACGGGCCGTCGGCACGGACCTGAACATGATCGCGCCGATCCAGGGCAACAGAACCCCGGAGAGGTTGTCCGTTTCGCACGGGAGGTGTCTGCCGCTATGAGCGCGAAGGTGTTGGAGCGATTCCCCGCAGGGTCCCCGCGAGGATCGTGGCCGGCGGAGGAGTACGCGGCGCGGCGGCGGGCCGAGGGGGAGCCCGCGACCGTGGTCATGGACCTGAAGTCGGATGCCTTCCTCGTCGTGGTCCCACTCGGCGACGAGGACTGATCCCCCCGCGGGCAGGCGCGACCCAGGCGCGGCGCGGCGGCCACCCCGGTGGCCCCGTCGCTACGGCGCCTCGGGCGTCGCGCTCAGCGTCCGTGCCGTCCGTACGAAGACCTCGTGCAGGTCCCGCGCGGCCTGGGGCACGGATTCCGCCCGCCGCCGCTGCAGCATCAGCAGCACCCGTGTCGTGTCGCCGCTGATCGGCCGGTGGGTGAGCGCCCCGCACCGCTCCAGCGGATCGCCGATCACACTGAAGTCGGGCAGGACCGTCGCGCCCAGCCCCTCGGCCACCATCAGCTTGCCCATCTCCGCCCCGTCGGTGGAGTACGCGAAGGACAGGCCGCGCCCGTCGAGCAGCCGATGGACGTAGCGATGCATGACATAGCCCGACCGCATCCCGATCAGCGGCACGTCGAGCAGGTCGTCGACCGAGACCGACGCGGCGGAGGCCAGCGGGCTGTCCGGCCGCAGGCACACCACCGGCCGGCCGCGCAGCAGCTCGGTCGACTCGAACTCGGCGGGCACGTCGTCGCCCTCCAGATGGTTGACCAGACCCAGGTCGAACCCGCCCTCCAGCAGGATCCGGTGGATGTCGGTCTGCTGGGCGCCCACCACCTCCACCTGGGTGACGGGATGCGCGGCGCGGAACTCCCGGACCACCGGGATGAGCAGCGGCACGGTCGCCGCGTTCACCGTGCCGACCCGCACCATCCGGCTGATCCGGTGCTGCTCGCCCGCCGCCGAGCGCAGCCGGTCCACCGCGTCCAGCACCCCGATGATGTGCGGCAGGAGTTCCCGGCCCGACGCGCTCATGGTGGCGCCGGACCGCTTGCGCTCCAGGAGATCCACCCCGAGTTCCCGCTCCAGGTTCCGCACGGTCTCGCTCAACGCGGGCTGGGAAAGCCGTAGTTCCTCCGCGGCGCGACGCAGCGAACCGAGCCGGGTGACCGCCGCGATGTATTCCAGCTGTTCCGTACGCACGACGGAAGAATGCGTGCTCGTCGGGCGCCCGTTCAAGGGTTTCCCTGTCACACCTTCGTGAAATTCAATGGTCCGCGATACGAGACCGGTCGGGTTTGCCTTGACTGCCGTCGCGGGCGGCTGCCACGATCGTGGACATGAAGATGCGACTGGACCTCACGCGGCGACGCCATGTCGACCTCGCGCGCGTCTCCAGCGCCTCCTGTTGCGCCGCGGCCTGATCATCTCCTCGCGATCCGCCGCGCTTTTTCTTTTCCTCGCCTGAATTCACCGCGCCCGCCCATCTCTTGACGTCGCACCCCGTCGGCGCCGGTGCGTCCCGTGAATTCTGCGGGCCCGAGAAATTCCGCACCGGGAGTTCCGCATGCCTGCCGCGCCCGTGAAATTCGCCTACGGGTTTCCCCTGCCGGCGGGGGACTCGTCACCGGCAGGACACGCGTGTCCGACCGTCCCCACACGCTCCACGACCCCGCCGCCCGCGGGCGCCGCGAGGTCGGCCGCCGGGTCCTCCAGGGCGAACTGCCGCAACCACCTGGTACTCCTGACCGCTCCCACCGGAGCGTCCCGCCCAGCCGGGGCGCCCCGGGCACCTTCGAAAGAGGACCCATGGCCACCGTCCTGTCCGTCTCCGGCAGCCCTTCCACCTCCTCCCGCACCGGCCGTCTGCTGCGCCACCTCGACCAGCGGCTCGCCGCCCAGGGACACGAGGTGATCCCGCTCGACGTCCGTACGATCCCGGCCGAGGCCCTGCTCGGCGCGGACTTCCGCCACCCGGCGATCGTCGAGGCCACCGAGCTCTTCGCCCGCGCCGACGGTGTCGTGGTGGGCACCCCGGTCTACAAGGCGTCCTACTCCGGTGTCCTCAAGGCCCTCCTCGACCTGCTCCCGCAGTACGCGCTCACCGGCAAGACGGTCCTGCCGCTGGCCACCGGCGGCTCCACCGCCCACGTCCTCGCCATCGACTACGCCCTGCGTCCCGTGCTCAACTCCATGGGCGCGGCCCATATCGTGCAGGGCTGGTTCACCCTCGACAAGGACATCACCGCCCACGAGGACGGCTCCATCACGGTCGCCCCGACCGCCACCGAGGCGCTCACCCACGTCCTCGACCAGTTCTCGGTCGCGCTCGGGCGGACGCCGTACCTGGCCGCGGCGAGCTGAGCGCACGATGTCGGCCCATGTCATCTCCGACGACGCCGAGGCCCTGACCGTCGCCGCCTCGCTGGCCGAGGAGTTCCGCACGGGCGCCTCCGCGCGCGACACCGAACGGCGTCTGCCCCGTGCCGAGTTGGACCGGCTGTCCGGGTCCGGGCTGCTCGCCGTCACCGTCCCCGCCGACCATGGCGGGGCGGATGTGAGCGCCGGGACGCTCGCGGAGATCTTCCGGCTGCTCGGCAGCGCCGACGGCAGCCTCGCCCAGATCCCGCAGAGCCACTTCGCCTACGTCAATGTGATCCGCCGTCAGGGCACGCCGGAGCAACGGAAGTTCTTCTTCGCCGAGCTGCTCGCCGGCCGGCGCTTCGGCAACGCCCAGTCGGAGGCCGGCGGCAAGCACGTCCAGGACATCCGCACCCGTCTGGAGCCTCGGCCGGACGGCTCGTACGTCCTGACCGGCGTCAAGCACTACTCCACCGGCGCCCTCTTCGCCGACTGGATCCCGGTGCTGGCCCGCGCCGAGGACGACAGGCTGCACGTCGCCTATGTGCCGTCCGACGCGCCCGGCCTCACCGTGATCGACGACTGGGACGGTCTCGGGCAGCGGACGACGGCCAGCGGCACCGTCCGCCTCGACGGTGTGCCGGTGCCGGGCGACCGCGCCCTGCCGCACCACCTCACCTTCGAGGGGCCGCAGCTCCACGGCGCGATCGCCCAGTTGCTGCACTCCGCGATCGACGCGGGGATCGCCGCGGGCGCGCTCGCCGAGGCGGCGGAGTTCGTGCGGACCAAGAGCCGGCCGTGGTTCGAGAGCGGCGTCGAGACGGCCGCCGAGGATCCGCTGCTGATCCAGCGGTTCGGTGAACTCGCCCTGGAGGTAAGGGCGTCGGAGGCACTGCTGCGCGAGGCCGCCCGTTCGGTCGACGCGGCGCGCGCCGACCTCACCGACGACACGGCCGCCGAGGCGTCCCTCGCGGTGGCCGCCGCGAAGGTGCAGGCGGCACGGGCGGCGGTGGAGGTCTCCAGCGCCCTGTTCGAGGTGTCCGGGACCCGGTCCGCCCTCCACTCGCTCAATCTGCACCGGCACTGGCGCGACGCCCGCACCCACACCCTGCACGATCCGACCCGCTGGAAGATCCAGCACCTCGGACGGTTCGTGCTGAACGGCACCCGGCCGCCGCGCCACGGCCTGCTCTAGCGCGCGACGAACCGCCTCGGACGGGCGGCCCGGCGCACCGGCAGTCCGGCAATCCGGCGCACCGGCAGTCCGGCAATCCGGCGGACCGACAGCCCGGCGGGCACACTGACGCACAGGCACACAAGACGGACATTCCTGATCGGAGACCCCACGTGTCCCTCACCTTCCACTGGTTCCTCCCCACCAACGGCGACAGCCGCCATGTCGTCGGCGGCGGCCACGGCACCCCCGCCACCGCCTCCGGAAGGGACCGGCCGCCGACGGTCGCCTACCTGAGCCAGATCGCCCGCGCCGCGGAGGACCTCGGCTTCGTGGGCGTGCTCACCCCCACCGGGGCCTGGTGCGAGGACGCCTGGCTGACCACGGCGATGGTCAGCCAGCACACCGAGCGGCTCAAGTTCCTGGTCGCGTTCCGGCCCGGCTTCGTCTCGCCGACGCTCGCCGCGCAGATGGCGTCCACGTTCCAGCGGCAGACCGGCGGACGGCTCCTGCTCAACGTCGTCACCGGCGGCGAGAGCCACGAGCAGCGGGCCTACGGCGACTTCCTGGACAAGGACGACCGCTATCGCCGGACCGGTGAATTCCTCCAGATCGTCAAGGAGTTGTGGGAGGGGAAGACCGTCGACCTGGCGGGCGAGCATCTCCGGGTCGAGGACGCGAAGCTGGCCCGCGTGCCGGATCCGGTGCCCGAGGTGTACTTCGGCGGGTCCTCGCCGATCGCCGGCGAGATCGCCGCGAGGTACGTCGACGTGTACCTCACCTGGGGCGAGCCGCCGGCCCAGGTCGCGGAGAAGATCGCCTGGATCCGAGGGCTCGCGGCGAAGCAGGGACGCACTCTCCGGTTCGGCATCCGGCTTCATGTCATCACCCGGGACACCTCGCGGGAAGCCTGGGCGGAGGCGGACCGGCTGCTGGCCGGGTTCGACGCGGAGACCGTGCGGTCCGTCCAGGCCGGGCTGGCGCGCAGTGAGTCCGAGGGACAGCAGCGGATGCTCGCGCTGCACGGCGGCGGCAGCCGGGACGGACTGGAGATTCATCCCCACCTGTGGGCCGGGATCGGACTGGTCCGTGGCGGCGCGGGCACCGCGCTGGTGGGCAGTCACGCGGAGGTCGCCGCGCTGATCAAGGAGTACGCGGCGCTGGGGATCGAGGAGTTCGTGCTGTCCGGGTACCCGCACCTGGAAGAGGCGTACTGGTTCGGGGAGGGCGTGCTGCCCCTGCTGGCCGGGGAGGGGCTGTGGGAACACCCGGCCGGGAAGCAGACGGCGTCGGTGCAGGTGCCGTTCGCCGGCTGACGGGGGCGTCCGGGGCCCCGGCGCACGGGTGTCGTGGGTGGCTGCCCGCGCGGTTCCCCGCACCCCGGGGGCTACTCGGCCAGTGACCTCAGGTGGTCGGCGCGTGACTCCCGCGTCTGGGCCTGGACCATGAGGAACAGGGCTTCCCTGGCCAGCCGTTGGGCCTTGTTCGTCAGCAGCATGGAGCGGCCGCCGCCGGTCACCACCGCTGCCGTGGTCGCCGCCCCCAGCACCTCGGAGGCCTGTGTCCGCAGGGCCAGACGGTCCGCCAGGTGCTCCTGCGGCGCAGCGCCGTCGGCCAGGGCGTAGGCCCGGGTGCGGACCTCCGTGAGACGGGCGCGCAGTGGTTCCGCCGTGTCCTCGTCCAGCAGGGTCAGGGCCGCCTCCGTGAGACCGAAGACGGCGGGGTTGGCGTTCACCGTCCTGAGGCGGTCCGCCGCCGACCAGCGCTCGTGCGGGGTGCGCAGCGCGACCGCCTCCTCCGGCAGCCACAGGCCGTCCAGTTCCAGGGAGACCGTGCGGGCCGCGGAGAGGGCGGCGAGGCGCATCGGGGCCGAGGCCCGTAGACCCGGCTGCTCCCGCGCCTCGGTGAAGGCGAACAGGACCTCGCCGCTGTCGGTGACCCCGGCGAGGAGCAGCAGATCGTTCAGGCCCCACCCCGTGTACCAGGGGACGGTCCCGTCGAAGCGCCAGCCGGCCCGCTCCCGGGTGACCCGGACGGGGGCGCGCGGATACGCCCGCAGATGCGCGTACGCGACCCCCGACAGCAGCTCGCCGGTCGCCAGCGGGCCCAGCAGGCGCTCGCGCACCGGGCCCTCGCCCCTGGCCAGCGTCAGTACCGGGGTGTGGTGCTGCGCCTGCACGAACCAGGTCGAGCAGCACGCCCCGGCCAGGATCTCCGCCGTCTCGCGCACCACCGCGCCGGGTGCCGCGGCCCCGCCGTACTCCTTCGGCGCGTTCAGTCCGAGCAGGCCCGAGCGCCGGATCCGCGCGAGGTGGCTCGCGGGAACCTCTTCCTGGTCCACCTGTTCGGCGTGCGGGGCGAGGAGGTCGTCCGCGAGGCTGCGGGCGCAAGCGACGAGGGGGTGCGGTGCGGTCATGGGCGGGATTCTTCCGGTTGCGTGGCGCGGGGTGTCGATCCGGGGGACCGCCGTTCGTGTAGGAGGTGACAGAACGGCACGAGACCGGGAGGACGTCATGAAGTTCTACCTGCTCAGCGTGATCACGCCCAGCGAGGGCGAGCCGCCGTCGGCCGAGGGGATGGCGGAGATCGGCCGCAACCTCGAGACGTTCCACCAGGAGCTGCGCGAGGCCGACGCCTGGGTGTTCGCCGGGGGCCTGCACGGACCGGAGACCGCCACCGTGCTGCGGCCGGGCGGCGGCGACGTCCTCGTCACCGACGGGCCGTACGCCGAGGGCAAGGAGTACCTCGGCGGGATCTGCCTGATCAAGGCGCCGGACCTCGACGCCGCCCTGCACTGGGGCCGGCGGGCGACCTGGGCCACCACCCTTCCCATCGAGGTGCGGCCCTTCATGGGCGAGGCCTGATGCCCCTCGACGTCGAGGCCGTGTTCCGCGCGGAGTACGGCCGGGCCGTCGCCGTCCTGGTCCGCCTCCTCGGCGACATAGACCTCGCCGAGGAGGCGGTCCAGGACGCCTTCACCACGGCCGTCGGACGCTGGCCGCAGACCGGTGTGCCGCCGAGCCCGGCCGGCTGGATCATCACCACCGCCCGCAACCGGGCGGTCGACCGGCTGCGGCGCGAGTACACCCGGGGCGCGCGGCACGCCGAGGCCTCCCTGCTGTACGCCACCGAGCCGCCCGTGGAGGAGGGCCCCGTGCGCGACGACCGGCTCCGTCTGATCTTCACCTGCTGCCACCCCGCGCTGGCGCCCCAGGCGCAGGTCGCCCTGACCCTGCGCCTCCTCGGCGGACTCACCACCGCCCGGCTCGCCCGCGCCTTCCTCGTCCCCGAGCCGACCATGGCCATGGGGGTACCTCCCATGCCCGTTCAGGGCTATGGGGGAGGCTGGTGCGCGCCAAGGCGAAGATCCGGGACGCGGGCATCCCGTACCGCGTGCCACGCGACGCCGACCTGCCCGACCGGCTGAACGGCGTGCTCGCCGTCGTCTACCTGATCTTCAACGAAGGGTACGGGGGCGACCCGGGCCTGTGTGCCGAGGCCCTGCGTCTGGGCCGGCTCCTCACCGAGCTGATGCCGGACGAGCCCGAGGTCACCGGGCTGCTGGCACTGATGCTGCTCGTCCAGTCCCGCCGGACCGCGCGGGAGGACGCCGACGGCACGCTCGTTCCGCTGCCCGAGCAGGACCGCGGTCGATGGGACCGGGACCTGGTCACCGAGGGGCAGTCGCTCGTCCGCAGCTGTCTGCGCCGCAACCGGCCCGGGCCGTACCAGATCCAGGCCGCGATCCAGGCCGTCCACAGCGACGCGCCGACCGCCGCCGACACCGACTGGCGGCAGATCCTGCGCCTGTACGACCAGTTGATGGAGCTCGCGCCGGGGCCGGTCGTGGCGCTGAACAGGGCCGTCGCCCTGGCGGAGACGCAGGGCCCGGGCCGCGCCCTCGACCTCGTCGACGCGCTGGACCTCGACGGCTACCACGTCTGGCACGCCGTCCGCGCCGACCTGCTGCGTCGCCTCGGCCGGGTCACGGAGGCCGCGGAGGCCTACGAGGCGGCCTGCGCGCTGAGCGAGAGCCCGGCGGAACGGGCCTTCCTCGACCGGCGCAGACGCGCGCTCGCCGGAGGCGCCGGCGAGGGGCCGATGAAGTAGTCCGGCGTCCCGGGAATGTATTTTGGTGCCTGAAAGGTTGGCATATACATCGAGCTCATCGCTCGCACCGACACCGACACCGAGCCGCACGCTCGCACCGACACCGAGCCGGCGGCTCGCACCCCCAGGACGAGCAGACCGCTCGCACCGAGACCCCAGGGCCGCAAGGCCCGCGCACCCCAGCGAGGCACCGTGACCACCGTCGCCACTCCCGAGCAGCCCGCCGACGTCGTAGCCAGGCTGCGCGCCACGTTCCGCACCGGCCGTACCAAGCCCGTCGCCTGGCGCACGGAGCAGCTGAGCCGTCTGCGCCGGCTGCTCACGGAGCGGGGCGCCGACCTGGCCGACGCCCTCCGCGCCGACCTGGGCAAGAGCTCCACCGAGGCGTACCGCACCGAGATCGACTTCACGGTCCGCGAGATCGACCACACCCTCGATCACCTGGACGCGTGGCTGCGCCCCGAGTCCGCCCCGGTCCCGGCCCACCTCGGCGCCGACGCCACCGCGTGGACGCAGGTCGACCCGCTCGGCGTCGTCCTCGTCATCGCGCCCTGGAACTACCCCGCCCAGCTGCTGCTCGCCCCCCTGGTCGGCGCCCTCGCCGCCGGCAACGCGGTGGTCGTCAAGCCCAGCGAGCTCGCGCCCGCCACGTCCGCCGCGCTGGCCCTCCTGCTGCCGGCGTATCTCGACACCGACGCGGTCGCCGTCGTCGAGGGCGGGATCCCGGAGACCACGGCCCTGCTGGCCGAGCGCTTCGACCACATCTTCTACACCGGCAACGGCGCCGTCGGACGCGTCGTCCTGCGCGCCGCCGCCGAGCACCTCACCCCCGTCACCCTCGAACTCGGTGGTAAGTCGCCGGCGTTCGTCGACCGCGACGCCGATCTCTCCGTCGTCGCCGACCGGTTGGCCCGCGGCAAGTTCCTCAACGCAGGCCAGACCTGTGTCGCCCCCGACTACGTCCTCACCGACCCGGAGACGGCCGCCGCCCTCGAACCCCTGCTGACGCGCGCGGTCGAGACGCTCTACGGCGCCGACCCGCAGACCTCGGCCGAGTACGGCCGCATCATCAACGAACGCCACTTCGACCGGCTCGCCGCCCTGCTCGACTCCGGCCGGATCGTGGTCGGCGGCGGCAACGACCGTACGGACAAGTACCTCGCGCCCACCGTCCTCGCCGACGTCGACCCCGGCTCGCCCGTCATGCGGGAGGAGATCTTCGGCCCGATCCTGCCGATCGTCACCGTCGACGGCCTGGACGAGGCGATCGCCTTCATCAACGACCGCGACAAGCCCCTCGCCCTGTACGTCTTCACCGAGTCCGGCGACACCCGGAGCCGCATCGCCGCCGAAACGTCCTCCGGCGGCCTCGGCTACGGCCTGCCGCTGGCCCATCTCACCGTCTCCGACCTGCCGTTCGGCGGGGTGGGCGAGAGCGGCATGGGCAACTACCACGGCCGCTACTCCATCGAGACGTTCAGCCACCGCAAGGCGGTGCTGGAGAAGCCGCTGCACTGAGCGGCGAGGCGCGGCGCGGGTGGCGGGCGGCGGGCGTGAGCGTGCGAAAACGGACGTGAGTGGGTGGCCCCCAGCGCCGCCGCGGCGGCCGGCAGGCCCCCTCGGGTGCACCCCGCGGCCCGGACCTCAGAGCGCTCTGCGAGGCGCTGCTGACCCGTCCCGGGGCGCTGAAGGGCCTCGGCGACTTCCTCGACAGCTCCCTGCCCGAGCCCTCCGGCGCACGGATCCGACCGTGCACACCGTGTCCTCGGCCCCCCGCACGGCCCGGCCCTGGAGCCGCGACGTCCAGGAGGCGCTGCGCAAGTGCGAGGAGACCGTGGCCTGTTGAGGCTCGTACCGCCGGCTCGGACCAGTGCCCGGGGTGCGTGCGAGACTGCCCGGATGACCTCCGGAACGATCACCGCGGATGCCGCGGGCACCTGGGACATCGGCGGCCTGACGGTCGGCCGCATCGGCTTCGGCGCGATGCGGCTGACCGGCAGCGCGGCCTTCCACCTCGGCACGCCGAGCGACCGCGGCCGGTCCATCGCCGTCCTGCGCCGAGCGATCGAGCTCGGCGTCAACCACATCGACACCGCCGCCTTCTACTTCTCCGCCCTGCGCTCCGCCAACGAGCTCATCAACAGCGCGCTCTCCCCGTACCCGGACGACCTGCTCATCGCCACCAAGGTCGGCCCCTTCCGCGACTGCTCGGGGGAGTGGGGCACTTCGGCCCGCCCCGAGGACCTGCGCGGCCACGTCGAGGAGAACCTGCGCCAGCTCGGCCGTGACCACCTCGACCTGGTGTATCTGCGCCGGATGCGCCAGGAATCGATCGCCGAGCACTTCGGCGCCCTCGCCGAACTGCGCGAAGCCGGACTGATCCGCCACCTCGGCATCTCCGACGTCGGCCCCCGCCATCTCGCCGAGGCGCAGGCCATCGCCCCCGTCGTCAGCGTGCAGAACCGTTACGGCCTCGGCCACCAGGCCCCCGAGAGCGAGGAACTCCTGCGCGTCTGCGGCGAACAGGGCGTCGCCTTCGTGCCGTTCTACGCCATCGCCGGCGACGCCGGACCCCGGGGCGCGACCACCGCCCATGACGAGGCGGTGCTCGCCGTCGCCCGCGCCCACGGCACGTCCCCCGCCGCTGTCCGCCTCGCCTGGACCCTTGCTCGGGGGCCGCACGTACTGGCCATCCCGGGCACCGGAGACCCCGGCCACCTCACGGAGAACGTGGCGGCGGGCGCGCTGCGCCTCACGCCCGAGGAACTGAACCACCTGAACGCCGCTCACCCCGGCACCGGCACCGGCGGGACACCGGCGAACTGATCGGCACGGGTCCG